>CAZFXM010000038.1:0-31568 GCA_964523125.1 uncultured Clostridium sp.
TAACCCCATTATACAGACAATAATATTGCGCAGGCAAGCATTTATAGAACGGTTGTTATTTCGTTGTTGATCGGACTTGTGCTTATTAATGTTCTATTTGGACTATTTTACTATATTAACTCACTGGTTAATAAAGATAAAAAGATAGTACCTCTTATTATCTCAAATCTTGTTATAATTGTTTTATTGTATATTACAATTGTCGCATGGAATTGTGGCTGGGTAGAAGCCAGAGACGATAGAATCCATTTACGGCCAGATGAACCAATGATTGAAGAATTACAGAATAATACTGAAGATACGGATATTGAAAATAAAAAGACCACATCACCTGATTAGGTAAGATGTGGTCTTTCTCATTACAAAGTATCCGGCAAAACATGCAAGTGACGCGTTTTGCCGGATGTTGAATAAGACAGAGGTAAAAAATGGACATGTTTTTTTACCTCTTTGAAGTAAGAGGTCAGGAAAAAGTCAGAATCTAACATAAAAGACGTGACAGGGCAGGAAGCTTTCCGAAACCATTTCTGCTAAAATTGAAGCCAAAGAAAAAAGCAGAAGGAAAATAAGTAAGGGAGTGATCATATGGAGAAGTTGAGGATATCAGAGAACGGAAGATATTTTTTAAACCCGGATGGGACGGTGTTTTCCTGGCTTGCAGATACGGCATGGACGATGCCGCAGAGGCTGAAATGGGATGACGTGGACTATTTTATGAAGAAGAGGAAGAGCCAGGGGTATTCGGTATTGCAGATTGTGGCATTGGATCCGGAGCAGGACCCGGAGATGCGGAATCCTGCGGGGGAAAAAGCCTTGTTGAATGACGATATAGAGACACCGAACGAACGTTATTTTGCCTATCTGGACTGGATCATTGATCAGGCGGAGGAATATGGATTCTATGTTTTGCTTTTGCCCGCATGGGGGCAATTGATCGTAGGCCATAACTGGATGGGCGAATTTTCCACAAAAATTGTCACAGAGGAGAATGCCAGGCAGTATGGGCAATGGATCGGAAGCAGGTATAAGGATAAGAAGCATATTTTATGGTGCCTGGGCGGGGACAGGCAGCCGATACATCTGGGAGTCGATTATAAGAACGTCTGGCGGTTGATGGCAGAAGGGATCGCGAAAGGAGTAACAGGCAAGGACTTGAAATATGACCGGCCGGATCCGTTGTGGAAAGAACTTCTGATCACGTACCATACCTGTCATGAGATGGAGACCGGGGAGTGTTCTACGATGTCTTACTGGGATGACAATGAGGCGTGGATCAGCTTTATTATGCTGCAGTCTGGACATGGGCTGACACCGAAGAATTATGAGCTGGTGAAAAAGGAATACGACCGGGAACGAACCTTGCCGGTTTGGGACGGGGAGCCCGCCTATGAGATGATGCCGACAAGCTGGCCGGATTTTAAGGACTTCCATGGCTCGTGGATGGTAAGGAAGAGGGCGTACTGGAGTCTGTTTGCAGGCGCGTTTGGATTTACGTATGGTCATTGTTCCGTGTGGTGTTCGATTTCGGAGAAAGAGAAAAATGCCATGAATAAGCTGTCATGGTATGACGCGCTGCACTCGGAAGGGGCAGGGCAGATGAAATATCTGCGGGAGCTGATGGATGCCCTGCAGATCGCGTCCTGCCAGCCGCGTCAGGATATTCTTCCGGAAATTGTTGGCGAAGATGTGCTGGATTTGCATGTACAGGCATGTGGAAGCAAAAATCAGGAATATTTCTGTGTATATTTTCCGAGTGGTGGAGAGACGACGCTGAATTTGAAAGATTTTCGACAGGAAACGGCATATTTCTGGTGGTATAATCCGCGTGACGGGAAATTCTATTCCGAGCAGGAACATGTGACGGATCAGGCGGAAGAAAAATTACTGGAGAATGGAATCGTCTCCGTGAAAGCACCGGCCTATGGACCGGAACAGGATTGGGTACTGATCGCGATGAAAGAAAAAAACCAGATTCCGATAAAAGAAAAGCAATATTTAGACTTTGAAGAACAGGCAGAGGCGAAGAAAGTGTTTGAGTGGTAGAAAAAATGCCTTTCGATGACATGCCCCCGCCCAAAGGGAGGGGCGCTGCCACATGAATTAGGAGGAAAAAGAAATGATCACAGTGGTCACAGACAACAGGGTGAAAGAGAGGGAAGCATATCTTCCGCTGGCAAAAGCATTTGCCAAGGATGTGCTTCTGGAAAAAGGATGCCAAAGCATGGAGGTGCTGCGGGATACGGAGGCAGAGGACAGGGTAGTATATCTGTCACGCTGGGATTCCAAAGCAGATTTTGAAGCACATATACAGGGGAAAGCATTTGAAAAGCATATCCCGAAGATGGCACCGTATTATATATCGGGCACAGATACATTTTTGGAAAGTGTAGACTAGAAACAGAAAATAAACTTCCACGCGGCAGACTGCGGGGAATCGTACCCGTAAATGATTGAACATGAAAAGACCACATCTCCTGATCAGGTGAGATATGGTCTTTCTTAGTGCGAAAAATCCGGCAAAACACAGCAATGATACATTTCGCCGGATTAGCTGTCCTTTGCATCTGGTTCTGTGACTTCTAAAAGAATACTGTCAAATTCATTTTCAAGATTTTCTCTTTTCTCTTGTGATACTAACTTTAAAAGGCAACACATACATCTTACTATTTGTATGCAGGACATAGGTGTTGCAGAGGTAAAAAATGAATATGACTTTTTGTACCTCTTTGTAACGAGGGGGCAGGGAAAAGAGTCAGAATCGCACATAAAACCCGTGACAGGGCAGGCAGTTTTCCGGAGCCATTTCCGTTAGAATCAATATATAGAAAAACAAAGAAAGAACGAGGAGGATATGACAATGGGAAAATTAAAAGTTGCGGTGATCGGGTGCGGAGGAATTGCGAATCAGAAACATTTTCCGGCGCTGAAAGCGAACGGGGACTTAAATGAGATCGTTGCATTCTGTGATATCGTGGAAGAACGTGCAGTGAAGGCAGCAGAGGAATTTGGCAGGGAAGGGGCGCAGGTGTGTACAGATTACCGGGAGGTGCTGGCAAATCCGGAGGTGGAAGTGGTACATATCTGTACGCCGAATGTATCCCACAGTGAGATCGCGGTGGCGGCGTTTGCAGCAAAGAAGCATGTATACTGCGAAAAGCCGATGTCCCACAGTACAGAAGAGGCGGAGAAGATGGTGCAGGCATGGAAGGAATCCGGAATGCAGTTCACGGTAGGATATCAGAACCGGTTCCGCCCGGAGGTGCAGAACCTGCATGAAGCCTGCGCAAAGGGAGAGCTTGGAGATATCTATTATGGAAAAGCACATGCGGTACGCAGGAGAGGTGTACCCACATGGGGCGTATTTCCGAACAAGGCATTGCAGGGCGGCGGTCCGTTGATCGATATCGGGACACATGCACTGGATATTACACTATGGTGTATGGGTAACTATGAGGTGGACAGTGTCACCGGATCCGTATTTTACAAATTGGGCGGACTGCAGCAGGCAACAGAGGGGAACCTGTTCGGCGCATGGGATCCGGAGACCTTTGAGGTGGAAGATTCTGCCATGGGATATATCAAGATGAAAAATGGCGCGGCTATTTCCCTGGAAGCAAGCTGGGCGCTGAATATCCTGGAGTCCAGGGAAGCATCTACAACGCTTTGTGGAACGGCGGCGGGAGCGGAGATCCGTTCTGGAATGAGCCATTCAAAGAACGAGCTGATCTATAACCGGGGGCGGAACAACCAGTTGATGGAAGAAACCTTGTCACCGGTAGGCGGCGTGGCTTACTTCGGCGGGGGCGGCGGAGAAGAGGGAACCATCGACTGCAGGCAGTGGCTGGAAGCGATCCAAAAGGGGACTAAGCCGCTTGTAAAACCGGAAGAAGCGCTGATGGTAACAAAGATCCTCGATTCCATTTATAAGTCAGCGAAGGAAAACAAGGAAATCAAGTTTTAGTATTCAAAACGAGATCGCGCATTTTGCGCGATCTATATAGAAAAGAGGGATGATCATGGGATTTGCAATGCGGATGCAGTTAAATGAAGAAATTATAAAAAAGAAGTCATTTCAGAGCCTGTATATCAACGGCGCAAAAAATGGATTCGAATTTGATGTGCAGTTGGCTTACTATCGGGGACATTATCTGTCGGATATTGATCTGCTGGAAGTGTATGTGGATGGAGAAAAAATGCCGGCGGAGGCAGTTACATTTGAACTGAACGGAAAAGAAATGCCAGTATATAAGCTGCCTTATGCTGTGACGGAATTCTGGAGCCAGGTAGTCCCGGCGAGAATCCGCGTCATCAAAAAAGGCGGGCTTTCGGCAGGGGAGCATGAGCTGGAACTGAAGCTGATGCTGCGTGTGCCTTACATGCAGATCGGGCCGGGGCATCAGTTCATGCCGCTGGATGGCGGAGAAAAAGTAAAAGTGACTGTAGCGGAATAGGAGGAAGGCAAATGCGAAGCATTTTTGGGAATGCCTTCCGACGACATGGCAGGTGACGCGAAGCGGCGCGTGCCGATACCGATTAGGAGGAGATAAAATGAGTAATATAAAACTGGGCGCGACTCTGTTCTGTTATGGAACGGAATACGCGAGATATCAATATGATTTTGAAGAGTGCGTGAAGCAGGCGGCCCTGGCGGGAGCCGAAGGGTATGAGATCGTAGGGACACAGATGATGCCTTCTTACCCGAATGTGAGCGATGAATTTCTGGGGCTGGTATGGAAGCTGAAAGAGAAATATGGGATCGGACCGGTAGGATATGGGGCGAACAATGATAAAGGAATGCGCCCGGATCGGAACCTGACGGACGATGAAATGCTGGCGGATGCCATTCTGGACCTGAAGGCGGCGAACCGGCTGGGCTGTAAGGTGATGCGGGCACAGTACATGCTTTCACCGGAGGCATTTGAGCGGCTGGCGCCTTATGCCGAGCTGTATGACGTGAAGGTGGGGATCGAGGTACACAATCCGGAGACACCGGCGTCCCCGTTGATGAGAAAATACCTGGACGTGATCCGAAAGACCGGGTCAAAGCATCTGGGATTTGTGCCGGATTTCGGATGCTTCGCGGTGGCACCGAATAAACCAAAATGGGATCGGGCATTGCAGATCGGCGTAAAGGAGGAGCATTTAAAGATGGCTGCCGAGATGCGTTACGCGGGAACCCCGATCGAGGAAGCGCAGGAGAAACTGATGGCGGCAGGCGCGCACCCGGCGATCATGGAAGCGCTCCAGGGGATGTACGGCTTCGTACAGTTCCGGCCAAAGGAAGCGCTGCCGGGGCTTTTGGAAGAATTGAAGGAGATCCTGCCTTACAGCTTTGAAATGCATGGAAAATTCCACTACCTGAGTGAAGACTGTGTGGAACCAAGTATTCCTTATAAAGAAATTCTGGAATTCCTGAAGGATTCTGATTTTGAAGGATTTCTGATCAGCGAATATGAGGATGAAGCGTACTGCGGAGGAACTACATTTACACAGAGACATCTGGAAATGGAGAGAAGGCTCCTGGGGAGGTAGGAAATCCAAAAGCGGAGGTCAAAATCATACTATATATTTTGCACATGGACGGTAAAAAATAAAAATATAGGTAAGATTTTGGTCACCACAGGAAGAAAACAGGACTCTGCATGATAAGCATAGAAGAGGATCTTCTGATAAGATAAAACCATCAAATATAGAAAAGAAAAGAGGAAAAGAGAAATGAGTGAAAATGCAAATGCAGCCATACCGGCTAACGAAGAAGCGAACAAAAAGCTTTCTGTCCTTACCAAGATCGGTTACAGTTTTGGCGAGATTGGTTCCCAATGTTCCTGGACACTGATCAGTTCGTATCTGACCGTATTCTATACGGACGTAGTGGGGCTGACCCCGGTGGTCATCTCGGCCATTATGCTGATCGCGCGTATCTGGGACGCGGTCAATGACCCGATGTTCGGGGCAATCGCGGAGAATACCCATACAAAATGGGGGCGTTTCCGTCCTTATATTCTCTGGGGCGCGCCGATCCTTGCGCTGTTTAACTGCCTTACATTTTTGAATCTGGATATCCCGTCAAGCTGGAAAGCGATCTGGTGTGGATTTACATACATCGGATGCGGGATGGCGTACACAGCGGTAAATATTTCCACACAGTGTGTAGCGAACTGTATGACCGCGTTGAATGAAGAGCGTGTAGCGCTGAACGCATTCAAGGGAGTTGGTTCCGGCCTGATCCAGATGGTCATCAGCGCGGTAACCATGCCGATGATCCTTCACTTTGGAGGCGGTTCAGCTTCCTCCGCGAAGGGATACTTTATGGCGGCACTGGTATTCTCTATCGTATGCGTTCCCTGCTTCTGGGTATGCTTTGCTTCTACAAAAGAAATTCTGGGAAGCACAGGAAAGAAGGAAAGTATCGGGGATACCATGAAAAACCTGGTAAATTCATTCAAATTTACATTCAGAGACCGTAACGCGGTATTTTTGATGCTGGCAATGCTTACATTTTTGACCGGCCTGTTCGGAAGAATCGGTATCATGGCATATTATTTCATTTACATTATGGGCAATCCGGTACTCATCGCAGGTTTTGCGACGGCAATGTCAGCCGGCATGCTGGTAGTCAATTTTTACGCGCCGTTCCTGCTGAATAGATTCAGCAAAAAATATGTAGGCGCCGCGGGATGTATTTTACAGGCATTGTGCTGTGTATTCTTCTTTATCATCGGAGAAAATAATATTGTCAGTATGGTAGTACCATCCGGGTTCCTGTATGGGGTGACCAATTTGGTGTCCATTTCCTGCTTTACACTGAGCGCGGAGATCATTGATGATAGCTGGCTGAGAACGGGCGTGCGTTCTGACGGTGTTATATCTTCCTGTATCTCCTTCTCTACCAAGCTTGGAAACGCGATCGGCGGATCTGTCGGAATCCTGGCATTGAGCGCGGTAGGCTATGTGGCAAACGCGGAAAATCTTGCGGCGGATGTCCTGACCAGGATGGATATGGTCATCAACTTCGCGCCGGCGGCATTCTTTGTTGTGGCGGCAGTGTTCTTTATGTGCGTAGGAATGACAAGGGAAAAGGCGAAAGCAAATGAAGTGAAGATCGCGGAGAAAGTGGCGTCCGGAGAATTGAAGTAAACAGAGTTTTTGTAAATAGGAGCAGCCGGAGGTGGGCTGCTCTTTCGAATACCATAGTATGAAAAAAGGCTGCCAATGGCAAGCTTTCTGTAAGAAAGGATGAAGAGCAGATGATAGCAGCGGACGAAGAGAACAAAACCCTCATTGAGACAAAGTATGGAAAAATGGAAGGCATTGACAGGGGAGGCTATGTAGAATACCGGGGAGTGCCGTACGCGAAGCCGCCGGTAGGAGAGCTGCGCTGGAGGGCTCCCCAGGAGCCGGAGCCATGGGAAGGAGTCTATCAGGCAGTTGATTTTAAAAATAAATGTATGCAGGAGGATCATTTGTCACCGCCTTATGATAAGGATTTTTACAGCAATCCGGATTTTGCGCGCCCCATGGATGAGGATTGCCTGTATCTGCATATCTGGGTGCCAAAGAAGGCAGAAGAAGTTGTGAAGACAGATAAAGCAGTGGAAAATGTGCGGCAGGAAAAGCTGCCGGTGGCATTCTGGATCCATGGCGGGGCTTTTCTGGGCGGATTCAGTAGTGAGATGGAATTTGACGGAGAGGCGTATTGCAGGCGGGGCGTGATCCTGGTAAGCGTGGAATACCGTTGTAATATCTTTGGCTTTTTGGCGCATCCCTGGCTGACAGAGGAAAGTGAACAGCATATTTCTGGAAATTATGGCATTCTGGATCAGATCGCGGCCTTGAAATGGGTATATGAAAATATCGAAGCCTTTGGCGGCGACCGTGAGAATATTACGATATTTGGACAGAGCGCAGGCGCAATGAGTGTACAGACACTGGTATCCACGGAACTGACAGGAAATATGATCGCAAAAGCAATCCTCCAAAGCGGTGGTTCTTACGGCGGGGGACTGCACCGGGATATTCCATTGAAGGAGCAGGAGCAATACGGCGAGATTTTTGCCCGGGTGCTGCAAGCAAAAAGCCTGGAGGAAATGCGCGCGAAGACCCCGGCGGAAATCCAGTCCGTGATGGGGGAGTTTATGGAAAAGGTAATGCCCATGGCGAAGGGGCTGTTCTTAACGCCGACCCTGGATGGGCATGTGCTTGAGGGCGGTTATTATGAATTGATGGATGAAGGCCGGATCAAGGACATTCCTTATATGCTGGGAACCACCAAAGATGATATCCTGGTCACAACGGAAATGGCGGAGAAAGGGGAATTTTCCGAATTATACAAGGGATGTATCGGATTCAGCCAAAAACTGGAGGAGCTGGGAAGAAAGCCTGCGTATGTGTATTACTTTACGAGAAATCTGCCGGGAGATGATTTCGGGGCATGGCATTCCTGCGAATTGTGGTATATGTTCGGCACGCTGGACAGGTGCTGGCGGCCATGGGAAGAGAAAGACCGGATCTTAAGTGAACGGATGTTGGATTACTGGGTAAACTTTATGAAAAGTGGAAATCCAAATGGGACCGGGGAAGAAATCTGGAAACCGTGTACAAAAGCGGAGCCGGTAGTTTTCGAACTGTGTTGATGAAGCTAAGAATAGGAGGGAAGAGACATGCAGAACAAATTAAAAAATCCAATCATACCAGGGTTTTATCCGGACCCTTCCATATGCCGGGCGGGGGATGACTTTTATCTGGCCTGTTCCAGTTTTGAACTGTGCCCCGGTGTACCAGTCTTTCACAGCAGGGATCTGGCACATTGGAAGCAGATCTGCTATGCCATGACGCCGGAAAATGGATTTCATATGGAGAAAAACACTGGGGTAGGCGGAGTCATGGCGCCGACTCTGCGTTATCATGACGGTACTTTTTACATCATTAACGCGAATTTCAGCGATGAAGGAAATTATATCATTACGGCAGAAGATCCGGCAGGTCCCTGGTCAGAACCTCACTGGCTGACGGACGTTCCGGGAATTGATGCTTCCCTGTTTTTTGACGACGATGGACAGGCGTATATCATGGGTACGGGAGATGTCTGGGATAATGGAACCGGTGTAAAGGAGCGGGGGATTTGGCTGGCAAAGTATGACGTGGAAAATTATCGTATGCTGGGAGAACCAGTGACCATATTCAACAGTGCCCTCCGGACCGGCGCGGCTCCGGAAGCGCCCCATCTGTATCATATCGGGGAATATTATTACCTGATGATCGCGGAAGGCGGAACCGAGCATTACCATGCGGTCATGGTGGCAAGAAGTAAGGAACTGTTTGGGTTTTATGAGGGAAATCCTGCCAATCCGGTGATGACGCACCGCCATATGGGATTCAAAAGCCCGATCATCAACGTGGGACACGCGGATCTGGTGGAACTGCCGGATGGAAGCTGGTACGCGGTGATGCTGGCCTCCCGCCTGATCGAAGGGAAATGTAAAAATCTGGGGCGGGAGACTTTCATCTGTCCGGTGGTATGGGAGCGCGGCTGGCCGTTGTTCAGCCCGGAAACCGGAAAAGTAGAGTGGGAGTACGACGCGCCGGAGTGCCTCCCGTGGGAGGAAGAGATTTCCCCACAAAAGGATATGCAGGGAGAAAATAATGGGACCGGAGAAATGAAACGGCCTGGCATGGAAACCGTCAGGGAGGATTTTGAAAGCGGGAAGCTGGATTTCTGCTGGTCATTCTGGGGGCGGCCCTACCATGATTTTTATAAGATTGAAAATTCCGCGCTGCATCTGAAATGCATCCGGCAGTCTTTGGTGGAAGAGCTGCGTCCCATGAACTTTGGAGCGGAAAAATCAGAAGAATATGATACGGCGTTTCTGGCGTGCAGGCAGTGCAGTATCCATACAACAGCCACCTGTCATATGAGGTTTTTGCCAAAGAAGCAGGAGAGCGCCGGGCTGGCGGTGGTACAGGCCATGAACCACCAATACCATCTGGAACGGGCAGTAAACCAGGGAAAACAGGTGCTTCGCCTTGTGCTGTATACCGCGGATTATAATGTACCGCCATATTTTCCGGGATTTACCAGCGTGACCCATCGGGAAGTGATCGCGGAAGTCCCATGGGAAGCAGAGGAAACCGTGCTGCAGTTCCAAATAGAAGGAGAGCGGTTTACTGTCCGTTATGGGGAGACGAAGGAGAGCATGAAAGAGCTTTGCGTTGCAGACGGGGAGAAGATCAATCCGGAAAAGGTTGGCTGTATGACAGGGACCATGATCGGGATGTTTGCTTCCGGGAATGGGGAGGAATCCGGAAATTGGGCGGAGTTTGGCTGGTTTGAGATGAAGTAGATAAGAAAAAATAAATACAGAAATCCATGCAAAAAGGTCAAAATAGAATATATGGATCTGACCCATTGGGAAAGCGGGGCCAGATTTGAAAATTAAGAAGGTCATTTTTTTCACTGTAAAATAATCAGAAAATGGAAGGTAAAAAATACCGTGTTTTTGTATAATATTGTTACAACAAACGAACAAAGCGGAAAGGATGGAAAACAGTATGAGAGTGTTAGGTTTATCATTTGGCAAGAAGAACGCGAACAGCGATATTCTGACGAAAGAAGCATTGTACGGGGCAAAAGAAGCGTTTCCGGACGCGGAGATCAAATTCATCAATACCCAGAGGCTGACCATTGACCGTTGTATTGGCTGCGGAGCCTGCTCTACCGCACTGGAAAAAGGAAAAGACAACGATTGTATCATCAAGGATGATTTCCAGATGGTGGAGGATGAGATCCGGAAAGCGGACGCGATCATCGTAGCGGCTCCGGTGTATGTATTACAGCCGGTAGGACAGTTCAAGAACCTGGTGGACAGATTCTCCTGCCGGCACGATGTATCTGCCATCAACTGGGTGCTGGATAAGAGAAGAAACGGCGAGGCGCCTGGCGACCCGGACGCGTTCCCGCAGGAACGCCTGAGGAGACGTACCGTATCTTACATATCCGTAGGCGGCGCAAGCACGGAGAACTGGACCTCGATGGGAACAGCGACCTTACATTTGTTTGGTTTTCCTGTCATGATGCAGGTCGTAGCCAACTATAACGCGAACAGCATGGGAACGATCGGTAATCCATATTTAAGCGAGGAATTGATCGGGCATATGCATGAGATCGGAAAGCGGACTGCCGCTGCCTATGAAATGGACCCGAAGGATGTGGAATATTACGGGCCAAAAGGAAACGGCACCTGCCCGGTATGCCATCAGAACCTGCTGACCGTCAACGGGACGACCACCGTGGAATGTCCGATCTGCGGGATCGAAGGAAAGATTTCTATTGATGGAGATAAGCTTCATGTGGAATTCTCCGAAGCACAGCAGGCAAGGGCGAGAGGCACCTTTGCGGGACTCCGGGAGCATACGACGGAGATCCAGGGATTCGGCGCGATCTGTGGGCCAAAGATCATGGCGAATAAGGAATTGCTGGATAAGCAGATGGACCGGATCAAGAATTTTGAGAAATATATCAATGAATGATGTGAAAGATGGATATTTTAGAAAAGAGTGCGAAAACCTTTGGGGCACTCTTTTTTCATGCGGCCATATAAAATTATGAAAAATGCTCTAGGAGTTGTGAAGGGGTAAGAGGGGGAATATCAAATTCCTCAAAGTCCTTTTTATTGCGGGTAACAATATAATCACAACGGATGGATTTTGCACAGGTTGCAACAAGGCAGTCTTCCCGGATGGGGAAGGAAGAAAACCCGATCTACGCGCTGTTCAATACGAACCTGCATGAGAAAACAAAGGATGGGAGCGAAAAATAACCCGTATGATTGACAGCACGGATATTGACAGTAAATACTTATGGAAATCAAAGGAATACCATGCTATAATCTAGGAAAAGAGGGCGGCGTCTGCTGCAGCAGAAGTTTAGCTGGTCCAGCGGATCCGGAAATATGGAAAAAAGATGAAAATAGAGGAAGCTGTTGACCAGGCGATCAATGAGCTCCCGGAGAATTTTGAGACCAGGACATTTTTAGTTGGCCATAGGGCGGAGGTGAAATCAATGTGTATCACAGAGTATAATGAAGCTGAGACAATGCAGATGTTTAAAGAACAGGGAGAACTGGACAGGGCCTGTGAGATGGCTGAAAGGATGATCCGGGCAAATGAGCCGGGTGACAAGATCGTATTATATACCGGCCTTGAAAAAAGTGACGTGGATAGGCTGGCAGGAAAAATGAATATGGTACTTGTATGGAACATGCCCGGAGTATGAGTAGGACAGTATAATAGAAGAATGAAAGATTGATCAATCAAAGATGTGCAGAGAGTGCTGAAACCGCTGTGTTTAGCGCTCTTTTTTGTATGCAGAAAAGTAATTGGAACCTAATCTCCCGATAAATTATACACAGGCTCTCGTTAATAGACCTCGTAAACCCACATAAATACTTGATTTATCTCCATTTTTCCCTTTACATAGCAGTGTATAAATGATATAATAAAACTATAAATTATACACAGGAAAGTGAATAGAAAAATGGCATCATATGTATATGTTAAAAATCCAAATGGAACGACTTATGTATACCAGAATGAGTCTTATTGGGACAAGGCAGAACAAAAAACAAAACATCACCGCAAGTGCATTGGAAAACTTCATCCTGAAACGAATGAACTCATTCCTAACAGAAAAAAATCTATAACAACTGGCCCGGACGGCCCCAAAACAGAACCTTGTACTGTCCTCACAACTGGCCCGGCGCTTCTTCTTGATAAAGCTGCCCATGAAACAGGGATAGATAAAGTCTTACGGGCATCGTTCCCGGAAGACTGGGATCGTATCCTTACTTGTGCCTATTACCTTGCCAGTGAGGGGAATTCGCTTTGCCATGTAGAGCAGTGGTCTGCCCGTAACCGGCATCCGTTTCATTCCAAACTTGCAGACCAGCGCGTAAGCGAGCTTTTAAGGCGTATTACACCTTCAGCGCAGCAGAAATTCTTTGGGGATTGGATGGCTTCCAACCATAATAAAGGATACTTTGCCCTCAATATTACAAGTATCTCATCCTATAGTGAATTTATTGACTATATCCGTTGGAGCTATAACCGGGACGGTGAAGATCTTCCGCAGGTCAATCTCCTGATGGTCACCAGCGAAGAGACCCATCTGCCTATATACTACAGGATACTTTCGGGAAGCATCAAGGACGTGGCTACAATCAATGAAAGCCTTGCCAACTTTAAATTCCTTGGAGCCAGGGCCGTCCATCTGGTCATGGATAAAGGGTTTTACAGTGGGCCAAACATTGATGCGCTTTATGAAAGCCATTACCGTTTTAGCGTCGGCGTTCCTTTCACCGCCTCCATTGCCACAGATGCTGTAGAAGAAAACCGGATGGGCATGGATTCCCATGAACATTTTATCAATATTGGAGAGGATGACCTATACGCTGTTACAAAATGTATAAAATGGAAGGGGCACAGATGCTATCTCCATACATACTATGACAGTTTGAAAGCGGAGTTGGAGAACAAAAACTTTACCCACAGGCTGCTTCAATGCCATGATGAGCTGACAAACCATAAAGAGAGGCCAGAAAACCAGGTATTTTATGAAAAATATTTTTTTGTCAGGGACTTTCCGAAACGGGAGCGGAAAGTACAGTATAATGAAGAGGCGATCCGCAGGCATAAGCAAAATCATATTGGATGGCTTGTAATAATAAGCAACAAGACTAAGGATGCCACCGAAGCATTGCGTTCATATCGGCAAAAGGATGCGATTGAAAAAGGGTTTGATGACCTCAAAAATGATCTGGATATGAAACGCCTGGGAATTCATTCGAATAGCGCTATGGAGGGACGTATATTCATTCAGTTTGTTTCGCTGATATTGACCACCTATCTGAGGGGCATTATGGAAAAGCAAGATTGGGTTCGCAGCCATAACCTTCAAGAAATTTTTAGTGAAATGAAATCTTTAAAGGAAATATCTGTTGAAGGCAAACGCAAAAAACTTGTAACAACCCCAACCAAATTTCAACGTGAGATTATGGAATTATACCAGGTCACAATGTGACCTGTGTATAATTCGTCGGGATTTTAGGGGAGAAGTATATCTGGCTGTTGCGGTCATGGATGAAGGACCGGGATTTTCGGCAGAGGGCCTGAGGCATGCGGCCGAACGATTTTACCAGGGAGATAAAAGCAGGAGCAGTAAGGTTCATTATGGCATCGGACTGCATACGGCTTCGGAGTTCGCGCGGGCGCAGGGGGGATATCTGATGATTGAGAATGGGGAAAACGGCGGAGGAAAGGTGACACTTTATATCCGGTTACAAGGGTAAAAGAAGGAAGCCTGTCACAAAAATTTTGTCAAAGTCAGTATATTTTTATGGTCGATATAGTTGTATTCCACATGGTCCGCTATTTCGAAAGCAAGAAATATGCCCAGACCTCCAATCTGCAGGTCCATATCATAGTGGGCAATATCGGCCGTATGTTCCAGAGGGTTGAACTTTTTGCCGGAATCGGAGAAGGTCAGGACAAGCTTGTCCGACAGTTCCATCGTGAGTTCCACCATGCCGTTCTGGTCTTCATAGGCATAGGAGCAGATATTGACAAAAATTTCCTCGGCGGCAAGACAAAGCATCTTTTTCAAAGATTCCGGGATACGGTCATTGTCCGTGATGAACTTGTGGAGGAGCGGCAGGCTTTCCAGCCTGGCGGCCATGGTGTATGTGAAAGTAGTGGAGGAGCCGGTGGGCATTGGGGTTGGCGCTGTATGATTCATCGTATTTTAAACTTCCTTTTGCCGGATGGATTTCGGATGCCATTGTTTGTAGAAAAGCGTCCGATGCCAGGTTTTCTGTGGTTTATTTTAGCATAAGGAGAAAAATGTATCAACCAGATAAAGGAAAATAGCAGGACAGATATGATTTTAAGGAAAATATGAATTTGATACGGAAAAGCTGCCATTGGCAGCTTTTCCGCATACGAAATTCAATTTTTAATCATCATACCCAAGATATGCCCCTTTCATCGGGCTGACCGCATGTTCACTGAACAGCCGGAGCACACCTCTCTTATATTTTAACTCTCTTGGCTTCCAGTTCTTTTTCCGCTCCGCAAGAACCGCATCAATCTCTTCCGGCGTTTTTTCTTCGCCATGGATGCCGATAATGTTCAGCTTCCGTTCCATCACGTCGATCTCGATCAGGTCGCCTTCTTCTACCAGGGCGATCGGGCCGCCGTCAGCAGCTTCCGGACTACAGTGCCCGATCACCGGTCCGGTGGAGGCGCCGGAAAAACGTCCGTCCGTGATCAGGGCGATACTGCGCCCCAGCTCTTTGTCACTGCTGATCGCTTCGGATGTATAGAACATTTCCGGCATGCCGCTTCCTTTGGGGCCTTCGTAGCGGATAAATACGGCATCCCCTTTTTCAACCTTGTGCTTCAAAACCGCGTCCAGGCATTCCTCTTCACTGTCAAATGGTTTCGCGCGCAGGACGGCTTTGAACATTTCCTTCGGACATGCCGTATGCTTGATCACGGCGCCTTCGGGCGCTAAGTTGCCGCGCAGGATGGCAATGCTTCCGTCCGTACCGATGGCCTGGTTATAGGGGCGGATAATGTCATTTTTCGTTACGGAACAGCCGTAGCGCTTGTTGAATTCCTGGAGCCACTTGTCGCAGCGCTCGTAGAAACCGTTTGCCTTGAGGTCAGCCAGATTTTCGCCTAAGGTCTTTCCAGTCACGGTCATCACATCCAGATGCAGGGAATCTTTGATCTCTTCCATGATGGCGGGCACGCCTCCGGCATAATAGAAGCATTCCGCGGGCCAACGTCCGGCCGGGCGTACATCCAGAAGATAACGGGCATTCCGGTGCAGACGGTCAAAGGTATCTCCGGTGATCTCAAGACCAAGCTCATGGGCAACAGCAGGAATATGAAGCAGACAGTTGGTGCTTCCGGATATGGCCGCATGGACCAGGATCGCGTTTTCAAAGCTGTCCATGGTCACGATATCACTGGGCCTCATGTGTTCCATATGAGCCAGCTTTACCGCTTGTTTTCCTGCCTCTCTGGCAAATGTCAGAAGATCCGGGCTGGTGGCGGGCATCAGCGCGCTTCCCGGCAGTGCCAGTCCGAGTGCCTCGGCCATGATCTGCATGGTAGAGGCTGTCCCGATAAAGGAGCAGGCTCCACAGCTTGGGCAGGCATTGTGCTTTGCCCAGTTCAGTTTTTCTTCATCAATCTCCCCGCGCTGGTATTTTGCGCTGTACATGCCAAGCTGCTCCAGTGTCAGCATCTCCGGTCCGGCGTTCATTGTTCCGCCTGGTACGACCAGGGAGGGGATATTTACCCGGCAAAGTCCCATGAGATTTCCAGGCATCCCTTTGTCGCAACTGGATAAGTATACGCCGGCATCGAAAGGAGTGGCATTGGCATGGATCTCGATCATACTGGAGATGATCTCCCGGCTGGCCAGGCTGAAATTGATCCCATCCGTTCCCTGGCTTTCGCCGTCACAGATATCTGTGCAGAAATATCTGGCGCCGTAGCCGCCGGCTTCCTCGATTCCCTTCCGGACCTCTTCTACAAGAAGGTCCAGGTGTCCGCTGCCCGGATGACTGTCCCCGAAGGTGCTTTCGATGATCACCTGGGGCTTGGAAAGGTCTTCCGGCTTCCAGCCTGTTCCGATCCGGAGGGGGTCAAGCTCCGGGGCAAGTTTACGCATTTCCTGACTTTTTAAACAACTCATAAAATCCATTTTCTCCTTTCATTTTTTTCGCAAGTGAAACTCTTTTTTGTTTTTAAGCGAAGAACGATATAATTAATGCTACCACAAAACCGGTACCGCCTACAAGGGTTTCCATGATGGTCCATGTCTTCAGGGTGGTTTTTTCATCCATTCCTACCAGAGATTTTACCAGCCAGAACCCGGAATCATTGAAATGAGAGCAGACGGTCGCGCCGCCCGCGACTGCGGCTGTCGTACATGCCAGGTAGAGCGGTGACAGGTCCGCGATTCCAGGAATGGCAGCGATGATCCCGGCTGCCATGGTCATGGCTACGGTCGCGGAACCTACACAGATCCTTACCAGCGCGGCTACGATAAATGCCAGGACAACGATAGGCAGGGACATGGAAGAAACGGCATTTCCGATCACATCTCCCAGGCCGGAGTACTGCAGGACATAGCGGAGCACACCGCCGCAGGCAGTTACCAGCAGGATCAGTCCGGTTGGTTCCAGGGATTTTGTCATGATCTTTTCCAATTCTTCCGTGCTATATCCGTGTCCGATCCCGAGGATCAGCATTGCCGCGATGGTAGCGATCAGCAATGCCATAAATGGTTCGCCGAGGAAGGCGAATACGGGCTGCAGTCCGCTTAATGCGGGAATTACGCCTGCGAGGGAGTCCAGGATGATCAGCACAAGGGGGATCAGGATAATGCCCACGATGGTCCAGAAGCCAGGAAGCTTGGATTCGTCAAAATCTTCCTGATTCGCGACATGCTCCGGAACCGGAATGTGGTACTTCTTCCCACAGATGGAGCCCCATACCGGACCGGCAACGATCATGGAACATACTCCACAGCAGATACCTACCAGAATGACCCATCCCAGATCGACATTGAGCATCGTTGCCACCAGGATCGGCCCGGGGGTCGGAGGAATGAACGCGTGGCCTACGGCCAGGCCTGCGAGAAGCGGGATCGCGTAAAACAGGGAAGAACGGTTGGTTCTTTTTGCCAGTGAAAACGCAAGAGGGATCAAGATGATAAGTCCTGCGTCGAAGAATACCGGCATGGCGATGACGAGTCCGGTGATGCCGAGTGCCCATGCAGCTTTTTTATCCCCGAACCATTTTACCATAGTGACTGCCAGTGTCTGGGCGCCGCCGGATATCTCCAGAATGGCGCCGAACATGGAACCTAACCCGACCAGCAGGGCGATTCCTTTTAATGTGTTGCCGATACCGTCATTGACTGCGTTTACAATATCTTCCGTGGGCATACCGGAGATCAGGCCGATAGATACGGCACCGACCAGTATGGCGATCATTGCCTGGATCTTGAATTTGATGATCAGTACTAACAGGATGATCAGCCCGATCACTGCCGCGGCGATAAGTCTTGTTGGATTTAAATCTGTCATTTCCGTAGACATGAAATATTCCTCTCTTTCCTTTTTTGGTGGCACAGATAACATCTGACCTTTTATGAATTTGGTTGCAGATAAATATAAAATAATATGACGTCATATGTTTTAATGAAATTAATATACTATTTTTATGAAAAATAGTCAATACATCTGATGTATTTATTTTATATTCTATATTATGCACAAAAAAACAGGGAGTTACTCATTTTGGAGTTCCCTGTTTTTGTCTATAATGACTAATCTATAGTCTTATGTTTTTGTTCCTGCTCCTTCATTTGTCGAACCAATGCCTGGCGGTTGTAGGTCAGATGCATGACCATCGCGCATTGCGCGCCTACCGGGTCCCGGTCTGTGATCGAGTTGACGATCGCGCGGTGAGTCTCAATGGTCTCCTGCATCAGTAACCGATGGGTCAGGTTCGCGAATGTCATGACCGCCGTATTGATCAGCGGGATCAATGTTTCTACCACCCGGTTCTTGCTGCACCTTGCGATACAGGTATGAAATTCGATATCCTTGGGAATATGATTTTTCCCCTCCAGATAAGTCTGCTCGGTTTCATCGCAAAGCTGCTTTAGCTGCGACAGATCATCCTCTGTGGCGTATTCCGCTGCCCGGGAAGCAATTTCCGGTTCCAGCATGAGACGGACATCAAACAGCTCCAGCGCCAGTTTATACTTGTCCTGTAATCCGGACAATCCCAGCGGGTCGGCATCCAAAGGGGCTGTGCGGACGACATAGGTCCCGGAGCCTCTGCGGACCTCCAGGATGCCCTTTGAGACCAGGCCTTTTACGGCCTCCCGGATGGTGCTGCGCCCCACGCCGAACTTTTCCGCCAGTTCAAATTCATTGGGAATCCGCTGGCCGATCTCCATCGGTTCTAACAGGATATAATTCATCAGCTCGTCTTCAATCTGCTCTCCAAGCAGCTTTTTGTCCATCTTTTCAAAATGATACATCTCGCTTTTCTTCCTTTCAGGTGCGGCCGGGCGCTACCCTAATAGTAGGCGTTTAATGACGCATGCCATGTTTCAGGCGGAATCTTCCCACCAGACTCTTCATAAGCTGGGACTGGCTGGACAATTCCTCGCTGGCGGCAGCGCTTTCCTGTGCGGTCGCTGAGTTGGTCTGTACGACACTGGAAATCTGGTCGATTCCCATGGAAATCTGGTCGATTCCCATGGAAATCTGGGAAATAGCATCCGACTGTGTGGTGCTGGCCTCCGAGATCTGGCTGATGATATCGTTCATGGACTTGACACCTTCTACAGCTTCCAACAGAGATGTCGCTGTTTCGTCCGCGATCTGGGTTCCGCTGTTTACCGCCTGTAGAGAATTTTCTATCAGGGAAGCCGTGCTGTGGGAAGCCTCCGCGCTCTTGCTTGCCAGGTTGCGGACCTCGTCGGCCACAACAGCGAAGCCTTTTCCGGCATCTCCCGCCCGGGCTGCTTCTACGGCAGCGTTCAGAGCGAGAATATTGGTCTGGAACGCAATATCTTCGATGGTTTTAATAATCTTGCTGATCTCATCGGAGCAGCGGCTGATATCTCCCATTGCCTGGATCATATCCTGCATCTTCTGGTTGCTTGTATTCATTTCCGTACTGACGGTATTTGCCATAGCATTGGCCTTCCTCGCGTTGTCGGCATTTTCCTTTACACGTTCGGAGATCTCAGTCACTGTGGCGGCCAGCTCTTCTATGGAACTAGCCTGCTGTGTGGCGCCCTGGGAAAGTGCCTGGGCGCCGCTGGATACCTGTTCGGAACCATTTGCGACTTGCTCGGAACTGTTGTTGATCTGGAGCATGGTATCATTCAGCTTTTCTGAAATTCCACGGAAGGAATCCAGCAAAGGCCGGAACCCTCCGGTGTATTCATCCGGACAGGCAGAATCAATGGTAAAATCACCGGAAGCCATTTTGGCAAGGAATTGATTCTCATCATCAATGATCATCCGGAGCTTGTGGATCAGCTTACGTACCTGGTCTGAAAGAACTCCCAGCTCATCCCGGGAGGTATAGGCGATATCGATATCCAGCTCGCCCTCTGCCATCTTGACCGCGGCATTTTCAATCTCAAATATGGGCAGCCGAATGCCCCGTATGATTACAAATGAAAAGTAGAGGAGGATGATCATAAGGAGGACGATCACAACGACCTGGATAAAAATAGCGGTCCTGTAAAGAGAACTGCTGTCCTTAGCCGCCTGGTCACTGCCTTGTGTATTATATTCGATAATATCCTGCAAAGAAGCGGTTACGGAATTATAAAGCCCGACACATTCCCCTTCCAGGATCTCACGGGCTTTTTCCGTCTTTCCCTGCTTTGCCAGAGCCATCAGCTCTTCATCCGCCTGGCTATACGCTGCCCAGGCACTTTGGGCAGCTTCATAAAAGGATCTTTCCTCCTCATCGATCATACCGCCGTATTTTTCAAGAAGGCTGTCCATCTCATTTTTTTCTTTTTCCAAATATTCAAGGCTTGATTTTTCGCCTTCGGAAGATATGGCTGTGAGATACCCCAGTTCGTTGAGACGGATATTGGAAATGGTGGTATCCATTTCTCTTGCGGTGTCGATACTGGGAAGCCAGCTTGTGGAAATATCCGTTGTATCCTCATTCAGCCTTCCCATCAGCCGGATTGAGATGATACCGATCAGCAGCATACCGACCAGGGCAACATCTACAAGAATACGCAGTTTTTTGCCGATCTTTACATTTTGAAAAAGTCTTTTCATATGATACAGTCTCCTTTGTAAACATGTAAAAATAAACTTTCATTTTTAAACACGAGAGTTTATTATAATATCGGCTTTTTAGAGAAAAAACATAAGAGGAAACGAGGGAACTCCCTTATGAAAATGTAAAAGGCAGTTGTAAAATAAAACGGAAAGGAATATAGTAAACACTAGCGGTTGGATCAGATTCGGGGATTCTGTGGATGCGATCGCGTATGGCTGGATGGTCTGCCAGCTAACAGGCTCCCCGGCCTGGCTGTCTGTCATATTGGGCATGAATATGGCCGTGACGGATATACCGGGGCAGAATCTATTTCCAATAATCAACCTTATGAGGCAGTTGTATATCCTGTACATGGAATACGGGCTGCTTTCCATCTTTTATCTGCTTCTCATAATCCTTGAGGGCGCTCAGCGCGTATTTGCTGAGAATGAGGATCACCGGCATGTTGATGATGGTCATCCCGCCCATCGTGACATCGGCGATATCCCATAACAGACCTGCGTTTAGTCCTGCGCCTACAAAGATAATGAGTGACGCGATGATGCGGTATACGACCATAAAAGTCTTACTGGGCGTATGGCCGAACATATAATTGAAAATATGATCTACATAAAACAGATTTCCCAATAAGGTCGTAAACGCGAACAGGATCAT
This sequence comes from uncultured Clostridium sp., assembly GCA_964523125.1. Taxonomy (GTDB): domain Bacteria; phylum Bacillota; class Clostridia; order Lachnospirales; family Lachnospiraceae; genus Schaedlerella. The sequence continues at coordinate 21,559 of CAZFXM010000038.1, forward strand.
GGATACGGTGATAAACATGGGGCCAAATGCTCCGAGAGTACTGCGTAATGCCTCCTGTACATAAGGGGCGCCGGACAGTGCTTCGGCAGGCTCGATACCGGAGCACATACACATAAACGCAGTCGCGGAGCACAAAAGCAATGTATCAATAAATACGGACAAGACCTGTACCAGGCCCTGGGCAGCAGGATGATTGACATCCGCGGAAGCGGACGCGTTGGGGGCGGAGCCGACGCCGGCTTCGTTGCTGTACAGGCCGCGCTTGATACCGTACATGACACAGGAACCGCTGAAGCCGCCCATGATGGACTGGATATCAAAGGCTTCGCTGAAGACGCGGGACAGTACGGCCGGCAGATAAGTGATGTTCAGGATGAGCACCACCAGGGAAACCAGCACATAAAGAAGCCCCATTACCGGAACCAGTACACTGGTTACCTTTACGATCCGCTGTCCGCCGCCAAGCAGACAGTAGCCCACGATCACCGCAAGGATCAGCCCGATGATCCAGGGGGTCAGGTCCGGGTTGTAAAAGCTGTAGGATGAGAAGGTGGACTGCAGGTTGTAAGAAGCCAGCATGTTAAATCCAAATGCATATGTCAGGATTAAAAATACAGAAAATAAGAGTGCCAGAGGGCGGCTGTGGAGAGCGGCCTCGATATAATAGGCAGGTCCGCCGTAGCTGCCGTGTTCTCCGTGCTTTTTGTAAATCTGTGCCAGGGTGCTTTCGATAAAAGCGGAAGCGCTGCCGATGATGGCAATGATCCACATCCAGAAAACCGCGCCAAAGCCGCCAAGGCAGATCGCTGTGGATACTCCGACGATATTGCCGGTGCCTACACGGGATGCCGTGGAAACCATGAGTGCCTGGAAGCTGGAAACCTTTCCCTCCCCATCGGCTGGTTTTTCCATGATTGCCTTGAAGGCCTGCCGGATCATGCGGAACTGTACAAAGCGGGTCCGGAATGAGAAATAAATACCGCCAAAAAGCAGTAAGATGATTAGTAGCTTGCCGTACATAAAATTACTGATCCATGAAACAATCTGTGAAATCATATTTTTCCTCCTTTGTTCTCTCAATATAATGTTTATTATACAGAAAATAGAAGGGGAAAGCAATTAATAAAGGAGGAACGTGTCTGTGAATTTTTATAAGCGTATGGAACTGGTCTGTGAAAGAATTCCGTCCGGCAGAGCCGTGACTTACGGACAGATTGCCCTGCTCTGTGGGAAGCCGGGCAATGCCCGGCAGGTGGGATATGCGTTGCGGCAAGGCAGGGTGGGGGAGCATGTCCCGGCACATCGGATCGTGAACGCAAAGGGGATTTTAAGCGGCGCGGAGGCTTTTGAGACTCCGGAGACGCAGAGGAAGCTTTTGGAGGACGAGGGCGTGCAGGTACAGAAGACAGACGTGGGCTGGAAGGTGGATCTGAAGAAATATGGCTGGGTGAGTACGATGGACGAAGCAGAGGAGCTATATCAGATTTTTAAGGAAATGGGGATATAGCTATGGGAGAAAAGCAGGATCAGCGGACAGTGCTTTGATGTCCGCTGATGTTTCCTCTCTCCGGGAAATTTTCCGCAGCTTGCTCCGGGGGCGTTTATTCCAGCACATCCAGATGTCTCCGGTCCCCTTCCTCCAGGGCACGCAGTGTATTGTCATGAAGGAGCTCTTTCGCGAATTTGTCCTGCTCTACATAATAGGAATAAATGATATCCAGCATGACCAGGATCGGGAATTGGGGAGAGATGACATTTCCATGGTTCAGGTGGCGTAGGGACGGCAGGAGAACGATCTCGTCGCAAAATTCCTCAAAAATACCCCGGTTCTTTGCTGTAAGAAGCACAGTCCTGGCGCCTCTGCGGTGGGCTTCTTTGAGCAGGTAAAGCACATCCTCCTTCTCACCGCTGATACTGATCCCGAATACCAGGCTATTGCGGTCCTGAAATACGGCCTGCATCCGCATCAGGTCGGTATCCTTGATGGAATCAATGTCAACGCCGATCCGCATAAAACGGAATTCCATTTCTTCGGCTGTCAGGCCGGAGCTTCCCCGGCCGCACACAAAGACACGGTCGGACTGGTTCAGATATTTTCCAATCCGGGCGATCTGGGCCTCATCCACCAGGCTGTAGGTCTTATTCAGCAGCTCCTGGTAGGCGTTCAGGATCATCCGTGTATTGCCGGTCATGGATTCCTGCTTTTCTACGAAGGTTTCTTCATACTGGTATACGAATTCACGGTAGCCCCGGTAACCACATTTTTTGGCAAAACGGGACAGAGAGGCTTCGGATACATACAGCTTTTCGGAAATGGATTTTGCGGAAAAATCCATTTTTTTGCGGTTTTGTATGAAAAAATCAGCAATGGTCTTTTCCACCATTGTAAAATTATCATAATTGGATTCGATCATCGGCACTACAGATTTTACATAATACTCCATTGCAATAACACCTTTACTATTCAGTATATTATAGCCCCTGGCACTGCGCAAAATGGTAGAATGCTCCCAGCATCCCGGCGTCATTTCCGTGTCTGGCAAATGCGATCCTGGTCTGGGAAACCAGGCTTGGAACCAGGTATTTTTTTACGGCATTTTCAATCGGAAGCTTCAGATATTCGTGCTGTGCCATGATGCCTCCGCCCAGTACAACGATCTCCGGGTTGATCACATAGCAGATGTTGGCGATTCCCTGTCCAAGTACATCCGCCATTTCATCGATCGCCCGGATGCAGAATTCGTCTCCTTTTTTGGCTTCTTCAAATATATGATAGCCATTCCAGGCTTCTGCAGGTTCATTTTTCCATTCCGCGACTTTTCTGGAAAGGATGCTTGCCGCGCCAAGGGTCTGAAAATCGCTTCCCATCATATGCATATATCCGACTTCGCAGGCACTGTTGCTGAAACCGTGAAAAACTTTGCCATCTGTTATGATACAGCCGCCGATGCCGGTGCCAATTGTCAGCATGAGCGAGGGACTACAGCCTTTGGAAACTCCGGACACAGATTCTGCAAGCCCGGCGCAATTCACGTCATTTTCTACTTCGCAGGGAACCTGGAATTGTTGTTCCATTACTTCTTTGAAACAGGTTCCCGCGTAATGCGGGATCAGGGAAGCAGAGTGGAAGATGTTTCCTTTTTTTGTATCCACCATGCCCGCGGTTGAGATGCAGATACCGTGGATTGGCTCCGCTCTGCCGTATTCCTTTACGATATCGACAGCTTTGGCAAGAATGGAGGGGCCGCCTTTATAGGCTTCTGTCGGCATATTGCCGCGGCAGAGGAAATCTCCATTTTCGTTTAGGATACCATACTTGATCGCTGTGCCGCCTATATCAATGCTTACATATCTTTTCATATCCGTACCTTTCTATTATACCGTATTCATTCTTCATAGTTCAAGGAGTAGAAGATATTATATGTACTTTAAAAATAGCCTTCTTGATCATTTCCGGCTTTTTCGCGATAACTGCCGTACGGTGGCTATCGCTTGGATAGCAGATCAGGAAATCTCCTTTTTTTAAGATGACAGAGCTGTTTTTCTCACCTTCCATGGGAAGAAAATCATCTGCCGGAACATATTCCTTTAATTCCATATCCTGTATGAAATTCAGGTCGATCTGCTCTGTTCCCTCCAGCATCAGATGGACATCCAGGTATTCCTTGTGGGCTTCCCAGAAACGCTTTTTCGCGGCAACAGTCTGATATTCCACGATATTTACGAAGAGACGCTTACCATCAATCTCATGGCTTCCTTTTTCATAGTTTAACAGATCATGCTCTTTTGCGTAATCAAAACATTCTTTTACTGCATTTTCCAGAAAATCATATTCTTTTAAAATTTGTATATTTCCAAATATCATTTATTTTCTCCTGTTCTTTGTAACAATATGCGCGGCAAATGGGCTGCCTGCTGAATGTAACCGCTTGCCCGCTATCTGCATTTCACCCTTTAGAGAGAACAGCAGACTATAGAACTGCCTGCTGTTCCAATTGCGCGTTTTGTGCTTTCCGTATAAAATTTCTAGTTTTTATAAATCGTGGTATTAGGTGCCGGCACAGAGGTGTCTCCTGTCATCTTTCTGGAGATGATACTTGCCGGGATACCTGCCACCAGTGATACCGCGATGGATATCAGGGAGTAAGACCAGATGGATACCGCGCCTGCCGGAGCGAAATATTTGATTCCGACCATGACCAGGGATGCCGCGATAAATGCCAGTGTTGCCCCGAAGGTATTTGCCACCTTGGTAAACGCACCCAGGATGAAGGTCCCGATCAGGATACCGAGTACCAGTCCCATGAAGCCGTTGAACCATTCGTACGCGGATTTTACGCCGCCGTTTGCCAGCACCATAGATACGATGATGGAAAAGATCCCGACGATCAGGGATACATACTGGCCGATCTTTGTCTGGGTCTCAAAGCTTAATTCTTTCTTTGTGAGACGTGACTGGATGTCCAGTGTCCAGCTTGCCGCCACGGAGTTCAGCCCGGTAGACAGGGTGGACTGTGATGCCGCGTAGATCGCTGCCAGGAGCAGCCCGGTGATACCTACCGGAAGTTCAAAGGCAATATAGGAAGCAAAGATCTGATCCTGTGCCGCTGCCGGCGGAAGCGCGTTCTGCTGATAGAACACATACAGTCCGGTTCCGATGAGGTAGAATACGGTGGCGATGAAAATGGAAAGCGCGCCGTTTGTCAGCATCATTTTATTCAGTTTTTTGGTATCTGTTGTCGTGGTAAAACGCTGTACGATATCCTGGCTCGATACGTAGGAACCCATGGTGTTGAAGCCCGCGCCTACGATCATGATAAATACGCTGTCTCTTAAAATATTGATATCAAAGATCGGCTGGTCCGGAGCCAGGAATTTGTGTTCCGCGGCAAATGCGCCGAAGATCGCTCCGATTCCTCCGTCAATGTGTGCCAGAAGGAATACCAGTGAGAAGGTTACACCGATCAGTAATACGGAACCTTGGATAAAATCGGTCCAGAGTACGGATTTTAATCCGCCCGTATAGGAGTAAATGATTGCGATCACGCCCATGATGATGATCAGCAGATTTACATTGATGCCGGTCAGACTTCCAAGAACCATACATGGCAGGTACATGATAATGGACATACGCCCTACCTGGTAAATGATAAACATGACGGCGCCTAATACGCGGAGTCCTTTGCTCCCGAACCGCAGTTCCAGATAATGATACGCCGTATCGATATCCAGTTTGCTGTAGATCGGCAGGAAGAACCGGATGGTCAGCGGGATGGCAAGCAGCATGCCTAGCTGCGCGAACCACATGATCCAGGTTCCGGCATAGGAATTGCCTGCAAGCGACAGGAAGGATATGGGACTTAAAAGGGTGGCGAAGATGGATACGGAAGTCACCCACCATGGCACGGTCCCGTCACCCTTGAAATACTCTTTTCCCTTCATTTCCTTTTTGGCGAAGTGAAGGCCGGCAAATAATACGGCTGCCAGATAAACGACTAAAATAATCAGATCTATGATTGTAAAACCCTGCATAATCTCTCCTCCTAATATAATAAGGTAGCGCCCCCTCCCTCCGGTCGAGGGCATGTCGTCGGAAGGCATTTAAAAAATGCTTCGCGTTTGCCTTCCTCCTCTGGTGAGGCCGCTTTAACAGCCATATTCTTCTTTTGCATTTTGGATCATCTGTGCCGCTTCCTTGACAATATCCGCATCGCTGTCGATCAGAGATGCCAAAGGTGACCTGACTCCGCCCAGCTCCAGGCCTTCATTGATCTTCAGAATGGCCTTGATGACGCCGTACATATTTCCATGGCCGGAACACATTTTGTAGATGATCTCATTTACGGTATATTGGAGATTCCTTGCTTTCTCCATTTCATTGGCTTTTACATATTCTTCCAGCCTCAGGAACAATTCCGGCATAGCACCGTAGGTCCCGCCGATGCCTCCTTCCGCGCCGATAGCAAATCCGCTGATGAACTGCTCATCAGGACCATTGAAGATAATATAATCTTCTCCGGCAGCCTGCTTGAACATCTGGATATCCTGTACCGGCATGGAAGAATTCTTTACGCCGATGACCTTCGGATTCCTGCGCATTTCTGCAAACAGGCCCATGGTAAGCGCCACGCCTGCAAGCTGAGGGATATTGTAGATCACAAAATCGGTATTCGGAGCGGCGGAGCTGATATCGTTCCAGTATTTCGCTATCGCGTGCTCCGGCAGGTGGAAATAGATCGGCGGGATAGCGGCAATGGCGTCTACACCCAGGCTTTCCGCGTGCGCTGCCAGTTCCATACTGTCTTTGGTGTTGTTGCAGGCAACATGGTTGATCACGGTCAGCTTACCTTCCGCGGCTTTCATGACATTTTCCAGTACGATCTTCCGGTCCTCTACGCTCTGGTAAATGCATTCTCCGGAAGAACCGTTTACATAGACGCCCTTTACGCCTTTTTCCACAAAATATTTGGTCAATGCCTGTATACCCTCCGGACTGATATTGCCTTCCTGGTCGTAGCATGCGTAAAACGCGGGGATGACTCCTTTGTATTTGCTTAAATCTCTCATGTTTTTTCTTCTCTTCTTAATTAATATGAGCGCGGAAAATGTTCTCCAGCAGTTTTTACCTTTCAATCCTCTAACCGTTCCGCGAATGCCTTTGTGATGAGCTGGGGCCTGGTGATCGAAGAGCCGACGACAACACAAAATGCCCCAAGCTCAATGACCCGTTTTGCTTTTTCCGGTGTGTTGATGTTGCCTTCCGCAATGACACGATGCTTTACCTTTGCAAGGATCTCACGGATGATCTCGAAATCATTTGCCTCGATCTGATCTCCTTTGCTCTGGGGGGTGTATCCAACCATGGTGGTTCCGATAAAATCGAATCCCAGCTCATCCGCATGGATTGCTTCTTCTATGGTAGAGCAGTCTGCCATCAGAAGCTGGTCCGGACAGCGTTCTTTTATCTGGCGGAAGAAATCATCCAGCGTCAGATTGCCCGGGCGAAGGGCTCCGGTCGCGTCCAGAGCGATAATTTCGGGTTTTACTTCCAGCAGCTCCTCAATTTCTTTCATCGTCGGCGTAATGTAGACACTGCTGTCCTCATAGTCTCTTTTTACGATCCCGATGACCGGAAGGTCCACCTGTGACTGGATCTCACGGATATCCTCCCTGGTGTTGGCGCGTATCCCTCTGGCGCCTCCCTGCTTTGCCGCCAGCGCCATTCTTCCCATAATAAAGGAAGAATGTAACGGCTCATGCGGAAGTGCCTGGCAGGATACGACCAGCCTCCCGTTTAATTGTTCCACACATTCCCTCATAGATTTACTCCTTTCATCTCTTTAGAATGCTGATGAATCTGCTCTGGCGAGCATTGTTTTCTGGCTTCTGGCACTCAGTATAACACCACGGAAAATATTTTCAATAGGCGTGATGTGTTCTGAAAGTTCTTTCGTTCTTTTCAAAAAAGGATGCTTTTAAGCAGAAAATAAAGGGGGAATTTTGTACAGATTGCACAAGGTGAAGTTGCTTCTTTCTGAGTTTGAAAGTACATGCAAAAAAGGAAAACGAAAGGCATACCAGATATGTAAAGTATCTGCTATGCCTTTCGTTTTTATTCAAACCTGCGGAACGCGCGCCGCAGTAAAAAGGAATTCAGATACGCAAGCCCGGAGAATCCCATGACAAACCATACGAATCCGGTGATCTGGAAATTGACAAACAATGTAAACGCGACAGCAAGCGCGAGGATGAGCAGGAGCAGAACCGTGTAGGGAAGCTGCGCGATGCTGATGAGAAACGCGTTTTTCCAGGAATTTCGGATCGTGTTCTCGAACCGGGCGATGAATGGAAAGATATAGAGAGCGATCAGTACAAGAAAAACGCATACCGGAATCAGGGCCGCGGAAATAATACGGGCTAAGGAACCGTCCGATACGCTCAGGACGTGGTAGTCCACCCAGATGATGATCCCGGTACCCAGCAGGATCAGCCAGGATACCGTGCTGTGTTTGAAGTTATTTTTGAAAGCGCTGAAAAAGGAACTGAAGATATAGCTTTCTTCATTTTTAACCATTTTTAGAGTGACGGAATATAGAGCGGTCGCAGAGGCTCCGACCGTGATCACAGGAAGGGAGCATACAATAAAGAGAATATTCAGTATAATGATATCTGTCACCCTGGATAAGAATTGCATGATGGGACTGTCGTAATTAAAAAACTTCATAACAAACCTCCTCGTTTTGTGGAAATGTGATCTTCTGATCGAGTAGAGATGTCCCGCGGGTATCTGTCCGATCGAGATATGTATCATTATAGCATATGCCGGACTATGTCCGCAACCTAACTAAAAAAACGCGTCCTGAAAAATGCTCCGAATAATGCATAATATAGAGGCGTTCAGAGCATTTTTGAAATGCATAGGTGCCTGTATATGAGCTTCGGTAGAAATCTATCCCCATATTAATCGTCTAAAATAAAGGTTGCCGGAGAAAAGGCTGAATGCTAATATAGTAGGGAGATAACTGTGTTTAAGTATGATATATAGATAGGAATAACAAGCAAAAATAAATAAGCCTGCCTTGTATGATATGCCCCTTGTCAAGTAGACAGGTGAATATCTTTGAGGGCAAAAAGACATTCTGTGTGAGGAAGAGTTATGGCAAGATCAAGTATGCAAAAGAAGAAAATTTTATTGATCATGAGAGAATTATTGGAAAAGTCGGATGAAACTCATCCATTGTCAATAACGGAATTGATTCTGATGTTGTCTGAGAATGGTATTTCAGCCGAAAGGAAAAGTATTTATCATGATATTGAAGTATTAAAAGAATTTGGTATTGATATTGAAAACCGTCGTGAGAAGCCGGTAGGATATTATGTTGCCAGCCGGGATTTTGAACTTCCGGAATTGAAGTTATTAGTAGACGCGGTACAGTGCGCCCGATTTATTACAAAGAAAAAGTCAAAAGAACTAATTCGAAAATTGGAGTCTCTTACCAGTAAGTCAGAAGCAGTTCAACTTCAGAGACAGGTTTTCGTTCTCAATCGTAATAAAACTATGAATGAGAATATTTATTATAATGTAGATAAGATTCATACCGCAATATCACAGAATGCCATGATACGTTTTCAATACTATGAATGGACAGTCGCGAAAGAGATGAAGCTTCGAAGGAAAGGCATGTTTTATGAGATCAGTCCATGGGCGCTGACCTGGGATGATGAAAATTATTATATGATAGGGTATGATAAGGCTGGCCAGGCGATCAAGCATTATAGAGTCGATAAAATGGTTAAGCTGGATGTGATGAGACGTTCAAGAGAAGGAAGAGAATTATTTGCCAGATTTGATCTGGTAGGCTATTCGCAGAAAGTATTCGGAATGTTTGGCGGGGAAGAGGAGAAAATTCGATTACTATGTAAAAATGAACTGGCGGGCGTTATGATTGACCGATTTGGAAAGGATGTTTGTATTCATCCTGTTAATGACGATTCTTTTGCGGTTACAGTAAAGGTTAATGTAAGTCAACAGTTTTTTGGATGGCTGTTTGCTCTGGGAAATAAAGCTAAGATTGAAAGTCCGGTCAGGGTTGTGAAGCAGTTCGAAAATCAAATGAGCGCGGTTTCGGGATGTTACAAATAGATGTTCGAAGGTTCAGGCAGGATTATTGGACAGAAAGTATGATATAATTTTGAAAAATAAAAAAGACCTGTTACCAGATCTTAATACTCTGCACAATGCAGCAAAAGGATTTGAATAAATTTTTATTTGAACTTGTAGTGTAATCTCGTATGGTAGTGATTCATTCGAGATGCTTATACTATAAATGATAAAAAAGTATTTGTCAAGATAAAATTATAAAATCCGGGAAAACAAGAAGGAGGAAAATTCGAGTGAATGTAAAAAATGATTATTTTTTAGGGCTTGATATTGGTACGGATTCCGTCGGATGGGCGGGAGTTTAACACTTAAATAAAGGAAAAATCGCTACAGGCCGCATAAAGCCTGT
>CAZFXM010000039.1:0-29823 GCA_964523125.1 uncultured Clostridium sp.
TTATGTTTCTAAACGTAGTTCTTGGATAATTTTCTCCTTAAGTAAATGACATTGGTTCACACCTGCGGTCCAAGGGTAAACAATAATGATTTCTTTTCTATAATCAAAGAAGTGATCTGCATTTTCTACAAATCACTCCTTTGTGTCCATAACCGCATGAAACTATTCTAAGTAGTTACAGATTTTCACTGTTTCCACGCATAAACCTATACTCTGCCACGGAACGGTCAAATCCTTTGATGTGCTTATACAGCCAATCGATCACGTTCTGGTTCACCTGCTCCACAAATGCCGGCGTCGGCCCTTCCTCTTCCACAAGCATCTCATGGAGTTCGTCTACGACCTTTCTCAGCTTATCATGCTCCGCTTTATGCTCTTTTATCCCCGGATATTCTATTTCCTCCTGGAGCTTTTCCTCCGCCGAAAAATGGAAATCCGTATACTCTGCCAGATAATCCAGCGTCTTTACCGCTGCCAGCTTATCATTTCCGGCCTCACAGCTATCCAACAGTCCGTTGATCTTCCCGATCAGTTCCTTATGCTGGGAATCAATCATCTCGTTTCCTGTAATCAATGTTTCATCAAATTCTGCTCTCATCGTTTTCTTCCTTTCTTCATATATATCCGGAATATAAAAATACTATTCCTATTTTACATTTCCATTTTTAAACTGCATGATCATCTCATTTGTCAGGCTGTCCCTGGAAGGCGTAACAGGAATTTCCTCCCGCTCAAACCATTCCGCGAGCGCCAGCTCCTCCTCATCCAGACGGATCTCACCCGGACCATCCAGGTCACAGTAAAATCCCATCAGGACCGTCTCGCTGAAAGCCCAGGGCTGGCTCTTATAGTAACGGATATTCTTCACCTTCAGCCCGACCTCTTCCAGGACCTCCCGCGCCACAGTCTCTTCCATCGTCTCCCCGATCTCCGTATATCCGGCAAGAAGGGCATATTTTTTATAAGCCCGTCCCGCGTATTTCGAAAGGAGAAGGCGATTTTCGTCCGTCACGCCAATGATGACCGCCGGGCAGATCTTCGGATATTCCATCGAATGACACTTCTCACAATACAGCATCCGCTCCTTGCTGTCCGGCTTTGTAGGCGAACCACACCGTCCACAGTAACGATGTGCCTGATACCATTGATATAGCTGGTGCCCCGTGATTCCGGCAAATGCCCTATACTGCGGATCCGCCTGGCGAAAAACGGTGATATCTTCCATCTGAAACCCAGCCAGATCCTCCCGGCCATACTTCGCGGCCAGATAATATCGTTCCTGATCTATCTGGAATAAATATGTATAATTCCTATAAATCTCTGGATTCTCTTTTTCCAGATCCGCAAACTTTGGAAATACAATCCCTTCCTCCGTATGTTTCATCAGGCAATTCCGCCCGTCAAAACAGAGTGCGATATTGTCTCCATCCGGCGGCATTGGATGGTATGCATTATCAAAATGATGCGGCGCAATATCCTGTATCATGGTATTTTTCCTTCCACTCCTTAGTATGAATGCGTGAATAAGCCGCCACAGAATACCTCCATACGCGAAAAGCTTGCCATCGGCAACTTTTCAACATACGCTGATCTTCCCATAGCGGCCCGCTGTTCTTTCTTTACAGCTTTTTTCTTTGTTTCCTTATGAAAGAGCAGAAAGAATATCTTCAATACTTTTTCCAGATTCCTCCACAGCCTTATACAATGCTTCCTTCTTCTCTTCCTTGATCATCTTATCTATTTCTTTTCTTTTCTGCTTCAGTGCTTTTATCTGTTCCTCACATGCGGTGATTTCATTATTTACCGCTTCCAACTGTTCTTCCAATGAAATATTTACCTGCTTTTTACGTCCTCTTGCCATTATAGAACCTCCAATTCATGTATTTTCTTTATTCTAACACTACTTGGTAAAAAATACTATAATATTTTTAATCTTTGTCCAAAAAACGGCATTCACAGGTTACAATTTGCGGACGGTTAGGCCGTGAATTGTAACATTCACAGTAACCATTCATTTCTTTTTTCTATGGAAAAGTGAACACAGCAGTACCAGAATACTTCCCGCTCCAATAAAAAAATCACCAAGATTAAAAGTCAGCTTCGTCAACTCTTTCCATTTGGTTTGAAATCCTACATAATCAATCACATATCCGCGAAGCCATCTGTCAAAAGTATTGCTCCACGCTCCTGCCGTCATCAAAGACAGGCCGATTTTCTTTACACCATGCTTTTTCCGCATCAGGGTAAACAGCTGATAGATCGTAAGAAGCACCGCCGCATATGCAGAGGCATACTTCACGGTCTCCGGCCGGTCTTCCAGCAGCTCCATACAAAAACCACGGTTATAGACCTTACGCAGTATCACCTTTCCTTTGCAGGCTGTCCGTTCTTCCTTACGGGCCATATATCCTTCTATGGTAGATTTTATCGCAATATCCAGAAGCGCCAGACTTGCTGTGATACTGATCAATACCAAAATTCCCATAATCTGCCCCCTGTTCCATACAATCTAAGACATACAAAAGCCATACCTGAATCTTTTTATCATTATTTCCAAAATCCGGTATGGCTATACAAAAACCTCCAACTGTACGGTTGGAAAAACTCCTTATTCTGTCTTTTCTACCTCAGCTTCCGCGTCAGCCGTAGCAGCCTCTTTTACTTCCTCTGCAACTGCTTCCGTTGCCTCTTCTACTTTTTCCCCAGCTTCCCCGGCAGCCTCCGCTGCAGCTTCCGCAACTTCCCCGGCTTCATCTACGATATCCTCTTCCGGGATCTCCGGCATCTTATGTCCGCAGTACGGGCAGTATGCCATACCTTTTCCGACTGTCCTTCCACATTCCTCACACTGGGAATCGCCTTTTACATCTGAAATCTTCTGCAGGCATTCCGCGATACTTTCTTCCCTGCTCTGGATTGCCTCACACAGCCCTACTGCCTCTTCCCCTACTTCTGTCCCTGCCTTGAACTGGTCATAAACGGCAAGCCCAAGCTCCGCGAGATCACTGTCGTTTTCTCTCTCCAGAGTACGGATCTGGCTTTTCAGCTTCTGGATCTCCATTGCTTCCCCGGCTTTATTTGTTACGCTCTCGGCTGTCTCTCCCAGCCTCTTTCCTAAATCTTCCCAAAAATTTTTCATGTCAATACAGCCCCTTTCATCAATGTATAGTTTTATTTGCAACTATCAGGCACCGCCTCCTCATAGTCACTTTTTTCTAAATTCATTATACTCTATTTTCCGACAACTTCAATTGGTTTCTTTTTTATTTTATAGATTCATAATATTTTTTTTACTATTCTGAATCCTTCTCTTATGTCATATAGTAAAATAAAAAAGAAAGTATCTATGATCTATGAATGATCCGGAAATATGTAAAACATCCATTCTTTCTGAGGATTACCGCGATTTTATTGTAAAGGCTAATTCCTCTTTACTCTCACGGATCCGGGAGGAAGACTTCTGTACACAGGATGCCGGGATAGGTTACCGCTGCATCTATCTTCCCGGCGCGCAGGCAGACACGCTCACTTCGGAAACGCTGTACTATGCATCCACCCCGAAATGCTATACACACATCAGCACAGACTCTTTGAATCAGGCCGGTATTTTACCGCTTCATAATTATCCGACTCTCCAACTGATGGGGAAAGGAGTACTGATCGGCTTTCTGGACAGCGGCATTGATTACCAAAATCCGATTTTCCGGAATCTGGACGGGACCACAAGAATCCTTTCCATCTGGGATCAGACGATCCAGGACGGAACCCCGCCGGAATGGTTCGGCTACGGTTCCGAATATTCCGAAGAAATGATCAATGAAGCCCTGCTCAGCGACAATCCTTTGGAAATCGTGCCCTCCGTAGACGAATCCGGACATGGCACCTTTACCGCAAGCCTGGCCTCCGGAAGCGGAAGTCCCGCGGAAAACTTTTTAGGGGCGGCTCCGGAATCCTTCCTGGCCGTTGTAAAATTGAAACAGGCAAAAAAGTATCTGCGGGATTATTATTTTATCCCCGATGATGTTCCCTGCCACCAGGAAACAGACATCATACTTGCGCTGCACTATCTGGATCTTCTGGCACAAAAACTAAAGCTTCCATTGGTATTCTGCTTTGCTCTCGGCACCAGCGCGGGAGGACATGTCGGCGCCCTTCCCTGCCCGTTGATCCTGAATTCTTATGGCTCCGCCCTCAATCGGATCCCTGTCATTGGCTGCGGCAATGAGGCGGACAAACGACATCACTATTATGCCGAAATCCCGAATGTCTATACAACCCATACAGCCGAAATACGTGTAGGAGAAGGGGTTCCCGGGTTTACTATGGAACTGTGGACCGCAATCCCGAATGTGCTTTCCATCTCCCTGACCTCCCCGTCCGGCGAGAGCACGAACCGGCTGGCAGTACGCGCCAACGTCCGTACCTCTTTCCGGTTTCTGTTGGAACCGACCAGGGTGACTATTGATTACCACATTGCGTCAGAGTTGGAAAGCTCGGAGCTCGTTTTCTTCCGTTTCGCGGATCCTTCTCCCGGTATCTGGAGGGTCACGATCGAACCCATCCGGATTTTTAACGGTTCTTTCCATATCTGGCTTCCGATCAGTGAATTCATAGGCGGGGAGGTCTACTTTTTAAATTCTAACCCTTATTATACCATCACCAATCCCGCAAATGGAGTCAGCACGATCAATACTGCCTTTTATGACGGAAATACCGATGCGGTTGCCCTGGATTCCGGAAGGGGCTTTAGCAGGAATGAAATTGTCACACCCACCCTGGCAGCGCCCGGCGTCAATGTGCTGGGAGCCCTTCCGGGAGGCCGTTTCATCACAAGCTCCGGCTCCAGCGCGGCCGTAGCGATCGCGGCCGGAGCCGTAGCGCTCCTTATGGAATGGATCCTGTTTAAAATGAATAATACCTCTGTAGATTCTTATCAGATCAAGAGTATTCTTATGATCGGGGCACGGCGCCCGCCGGGAATACAGTTCCCGAACCGGGACTGGGGATACGGGCTCTTAGACCTGTATAATACCCTGAATGAAATACGGAACATTTAGAAAGGATTGCATTGATTACGGTCCGCTGGCAAGCCAGCGGACCGTAATCAATTCAGCAGCGGCACACTTTGGCTTCGAAGCTGAATCACCGGGCCGCCGGTGCCTTCTATATATTCCCTTGTGATGGTCACCTGCCCGATATTGTCATCCTTCGGGATCTCATACATGATATCCAGCATAAACTCTTCGATGATCGCCCGCAATGCCCTGGCTCCGGTGTCCTTTTCCAGCGCCTTCTCCGCGATCGCCTCCAGCGCGCCCTCGTTGAAATCCAGGCTCACCTCGTCCAGCGCCAGCAGCTTCTGGTATTGCTTCAAGATCGCGTTTCTCGGTTCCTTCAGGATCTTTACAAGCATCTCCTTATCCAGGCCCTTCAGTGTAAATATGATAGGAAGACGGCCGATAAACTCTGGGATCATACCGAATTTACGCAGATCCTCCACGGTCACCTTGGAGAGCAGATCCTTATCCTTGTCAAACTGGTCCTTCAGTTCCGCGTTAAATCCCATGGACGTCTTTTTGGAAAGCCGCTCCTTAATAATGATTTCCAGATCCGGAAATGCCCCGCCGCAGATAAAAAGGATATTCTTTGTATTGACCGTGGTCAGCGGAACCATCGCATTTTTACTGTTGGCGCCTACCGGCACCTCCACTTCACTACCCTCTAAGAGCTTCAACATCCCCTGCTGTACCGATTCGCCGCTGACATCTCTCTGGCTGGAATTCCTCTTTTTCGCGATCTTATCAATCTCATCAATGAAAATAATGCCCTGCTCCGCACGCTCCACGTCATTATCTGCCGCGGTAAGAAGCTTGGAAACTACACTTTCAATATCATCCCCGATATACCCTGCCTCAGTCAGAGACGTAGCGTCCGTGATGGCAAGGGGCACATCCAGAAGCTTCGCAAGTGTTTTTACCAGATAGGTCTTTCCGCTTCCCGTAGGCCCGATCATCAGCATATTGGACTTTTCGATCTCGATATCATCCGCGTTGTCCGAGGCCACACGCTTATAATGGTTATAGACCGCGACAGACATCGCCTTTTTCGCATACTCTTGTCCCACCACATATTCATCCAGGCGGGCTTTGATCTTATGCGGCGCCGGTATATCGTTGATATTCAGCTTTTTCACCGGCTTCTCCTTTGTCGCCTTTTTCTTCTTGATCTTCTGCTTCTTTGGAATCGCGTTTTCCAAATCCGACAGGTTCAAAAACTGTATCCCTGGTATATTTCCCATCAGCTTGGAAAAATCCAGGGAACCATTGGTCATCATATTAAAGCTTCTCTGCATACAATCCTGGCAGATGGTAATATGATTCGGCATCTCGATCATTTTCCCGGCAGTGCTCTCCGGGCGGTGGCACATAAAGCAGACCTTCTCATACTCATCCTCATGCTTCTCGTCTTTCTTTTCCGAAACCGCCACATCTTTTTTTTCTTCTGTTGGAGCAGATTCCCCGTGTTCTTCAGAATCCACTATAATAAAATCATTCCCTGACATCCTTCATCCTCCAGACTGTTCTCATCTTAAAAGTATAATAGAAACCTAAAACATATTCAAGCCGCCATTTCCTAATAATTCTATAAATTCTTCCTCTGAGATGATGGGAACTCCCAATTCCTTTGCCTTTTTATTCTTGGAAGAAGACGACTGCACATCATTATTGATCAAATAATTCGTCTTAGACGTTACGGTGCCGGTCACCTTTCCGCCCTTGCTTTCGATCAGCTCCTTGACTTCCTTCCGGTTCGCGAAATGTTCCACACTGCCAGTGATCACAAAATTCACCCCTGCAAACAGACTCGCGTCTGCCGCCACCTCTTCTTCCGGAATCTGCACCTCCTGAAGCAGCTTCTGATAAAGCTTCCGATGCTTTTCCTGGGCAAAATAATCCACATAAGCCTTCGCAATCACACCGCCCACACCGGGTATCTCATCCAATTCTTCCTCCGTCGCGTCCGGGATTTTTGCCGGGTCATTTCCCAGCGCCCGGCAGATGACCTTTGCGTTTGCCAGTCCGATATTGGCAATCCCCAGGCTATAGACCAGACGCGGCAGTGTTGTGCCCCTTGCGTTCTCGATACTGTTCTGCAGATTCACATAGGACTTTTCCCCAAAGCCCTCCATGTTCTTGATTTCTTCTTCATAACGGGCCAAATGGAAAATATCGGAAAAATCCTTGATAAATCCCTGTACGATGAACTTTTCCAGGGTCGCTTCGGACAGCCCCTCTATATTCATAGCGTCCCGGCTTACAAACAAAGCAAAGGACTTCACCTGCTTTGCCTGGCACTCTGGATTGGTGCAGTACAAAGTCTTGGTATCATTTTCCATGGATATGCGGGTCGCCCCGCTGCACACCGGACAGACAGACGGGATCTCACAGTTTCCGCTCCGGGTCAGATTTTCCGCGATCTGCGGAATGATCATATTGGCCTTATAGACCTGGATGGAATCTCCGATCCCCAATTCCAGTTCCTCCATGATGCTCAGATTGTGGACACTGGCCCGGCTCACCGTCGTTCCCTCCAGCTCCACCGGCTCAAAAATAGCCACCGGATTGATCAGCCCGGTCCGGGAAGGACTCCACTCAATCTCCTTCAACGTCGTTTCCCGGATCTCGTCCGCCCATTTGAACGCGAAGGAATCTCTGGGAAATTTTGCCGTTGCCCCCAGCGACTGCCCATAAGCAATATCATCATAGACCAGCACCAGGCCGTCCGACGGAAAATCATTTTTTTCAATCTGTCCCGCGAACCAGGCAACTTCCTCCGCAATACTTTCTGCCGTCGCCCTGTGGTGCTCCACCACCTCAAAGCCCTGGGAAGCCAGCCATTCCAACTGATGGAACCTGGAATTTTCAAAATCCACCCCTTCTGCCCGCACCAGCGAAAACGCAAAAAAACGGACATTCCGTTTTGCCGTCACCTCATTGCTCAATTGACGGACAGAACCGCTGCACAGATTCCGCGGATTCTTATAACGGGCATCCACGTCTTCGATTTCTTCATTAATCCGTTCAAAATCCTGATATCCGATGATTGCCTCCCCGCGGAGGATCAGTTCCCCTTTATAAGAAATGTGAAGCGGAAGATTTTTAAATACCTTTGCGTTGTTGGTGATCACCTCTCCCACTTCCCCGTTTCCCCGGGTTACCGCCTTTCGAAGGCTTCCGTCCCGGTAAGTCAGCACGATGGTCAGGCCGTCCAGCTTCCACGAAATAACTGCCTCCTGATCCGCGAGAAACTCCTGCAGACGGGCGACCTCCTTCGTCTTATCCAGGGAGAGCATCGGGCGTTCATGGCGCTCTTTCGGCAATTCACTCAACACCTCATACCCCACATGGATGGTCGGGCTGGAGGCAAGCGTCGTTCCCAGCTCCTGCTCCAGCCCCACAAGTTCGTCATATAATTTATCATATTCGTAATTGCTCATGATCTCCCGGTCTTCCTGCTCATAGGCGCGGCGGGCGCGATTCAGAAGCTCTGTCAGCTCCTGCATCCGTTGTCTCTTCTTTTCCATAAATCCTGCTCCTGTTCTTCGTCTTATCTCCTCCGGGCATCCCAGGATGGCCATTCGGCCGTTTCACTGGTGAATCATTGGCAGAGGTCCGGATTTGCTCATACAGTACATCCAGCTCCTCATCACTCACCCTGCGGTACTCTCCTTCTTTTAAGGTTCCCAGATCTATATTCAATATTCTTGTTCTTACCAGATCCTTCACCCGGTATCCAAGGGCTTCGCACATCCTGCGGATCTGCCGGTTCAGTCCCTGTGTCAGAATGACCGAAAAGGTATACTTCCCGATCTTTTTCACCTGGCAGGGCCGGGTCACCGTGTCCAGAATGGGAACGCCGCCTGCCATCTTCTCCAGAAATTCCGGCGTCACTTCCCTGTCTACAGTCACCTTGTATTCCTTTTCATGCTGATTTACGGCCCGCATAATTTTGTTGATGATATCTCCATTATTGGTCATCAAAAGCAGCCCCCTGGAATCCTTATCCAGCCTTCCCACATAGGTGATCCGTACCGGATAATCCAGAAAACGGATGATGCTGTTTCGTTCCCTGCGTTCCTCGGTACAGACGATTCCCACCGGTTTATTGACCGCCAGCACAACCATTTCCTGCTGTCTGGAGATTTCTTTTTTCCCGACACACACCTTCTGTCCCGGATATACCTTCATTCCGGTTTCCCCGGGATGCCCGTCCACCGTGACCCTGCCGGAAGCGATCAGCCGGTCCGCCTCCCTGCGGGAACATACACCGGCTTCACTGAGATACTTATTCAGCCTGACAGGCTCTTGTCTTTGCAGAAATTCCCTTTGTATCTGATTTCCCATTTTCCTCTCACTCCCCGCTCAATACGCCTTTGAGATTATTGTCCTGGAAAAAGGTATTGCCACTGTACAAAAACAACACATCCGAAATGCGATAGGTATCCATAATATCTTCGATCGTCCCGCTGTAATATCTCGGATCCACTAAAACGATCTCCCGGAAATAAGGCGTCAGAAACGGCACAAAGCTGTTGGCGTAAGAGTCCTTAATCAGCAGAAGCCGCCTGTTGCTCTCTGACATCGTCTTGATATCTATCACCGAAGTATTCTCTCCCAGGAACACCGCGTACTGGTCCCTTGTCTTTAACTTAGAGGAATCATACAAAGAAGCGGTCTTGCGCTGTTCGTCTACATAGTTTACTACCACATCATTATCCGCGTCCCTTGGTACATAAATATAGATTTCCTCCCGGACATCCAGCCTGCATCCGCTCTTTGCGGCCAGCATTCCGTTAAATGTACTGGATACCGGATAGGAAACAAAGCTGCTGGATACATCCGCCTTGATATCCATCTGCTCCGCCACCGAGCTGAAGGTATAAAACGCCCCCAGGCTGGTCCAGTGGTGGTCTGTCTGATAATAAATCTTTTCATCCGCGTGCTTCTTTAAAACATCAGAAACTTCCAGCCATTCCAGCTCATCTCCCAACTCGCGCTTCACCTGGGCAAACATTCTGCTCTGATCCGCCACCGTAGCAAAAGCCGGAAGACGGTCACTCATGATATTTGCCGCGTTAGGCACCAGGAGCATATACATCTGGACATCGCTGTTCTTTTTGGAAAACTGCCGGATCGCTTCAAAATTTTCCGACAGCACCTCCTGGTCCGGCGTTACGATTTCCTCCATCAAATAATCATCCCTGCCGATCAGGATATCCTCTTCCTGTTTGCTTCCGCCGAAGCTGCTTAACCGTACCTTTATACTTCTCCAGATATTCCGCCCCGCGAACTGGTCAGCCAGATAGGTCTCGTATTTTGTCATAAAGTCTCCGGATACCAGGCTGCTCCATGTCAGCTTCGGCATCTGCGCAAGCATCCGGTTCTCTTCCTCAGACATCTCCTTGTCCGACACGATCAGGTTTAGCAGGAAAAAGACGATCATACAAAGGATAAATACTTTTCCCACCGTACCCTCTATTCTTCTCAATCTTCTTTGATTCCTCATATGGAACTCCTCTAAAATCTGAAATACAAAAACGGATTAAAGGTCTCCGTCACCAGAAATGCCACACATACCAAAAACATTCCCAGATAGACCACACAGGACATCACTCTTTGCGTCCGGCCCTTTTTATAGGACTCAGTGACCGCGCGCAACAGCGACCAGCCCATAGAGGAAGAGCCCAGTATACAGAGCAAAAACAGCAGCCAATGCGTGGTCAGCAAGAATACTGCCTGCCGGTCCGCCAGGCCGCTGGCCCCCAGGCCAAACATCATGCCGATATAGCTCTGCGCCGACCCAAGATCCGGGCTGAAAAAAAACACCCATCCGATCAGCACCAGGAGCAATGCGTAAATATGCTGAAGTACTCCCGGAAGCCTGTCCACAAGCGAACCCCACACATATTTCTCCAGGATCAGCAGCAGCCCATAATAAAGTCCCCAGAACAAAAAGTTCCACTCTGCCCCATGCCAAAATCCGGTCAATGCCCATACGATCATCAGGTTCAGCATGTTCCTCTGCCCGCTGCAGCGGTTTCCCCCCAGGGGAATATATACATATTCCCGGAACCAGGTACTCAAGGAAATATGCCACCTCCGCCAAAATTCCGTAATACTCTTCGAAATATAAGGGTAATGGAAATTTCTCCGGAATTCAAATCCAAACATCTTTCCTAAGCCTATCGCCATATCGGAATATCCGCTGAAATCGAAATAAATCTGGAACGCATAAGCGATACATCCGATCCATGCTGTCAGCACGGAAACCGTACCGGCCTGCATCTGGAGCACCTGGTCATAAACCTCGCCGATGGAATTGGCAATGACCACTTTTTTCGCCAGCCCTCTCATAAAGAACATGGCCCCGCGCCCAAATTTTACGATACTAAAGGAACGCTGCTTTAATTGTTCTTCTATATCGATATATCTGACGATCGGCCCCGCGATCAACTGTGGGAACATACAGATGTACGTCGCGAAATGAATAAAGTTTTTCTGCGCCTTCACTTCTCCCCTATATACATCGATCACATAGGAAAGCGCCTGAAAGGTATAAAAAGAAATACCGATCGGAAGTGAAAGTACCCTGTAAGGAATCTCCACTGGAAATGCCCTGTTCATGGTTTCCATCACCAGACCATAATATTTAAAAAAGGCAAGCACAAGCAGATTCAGCACCACCGCAGCAATCATGCTCCGCCTGGCAAGCCGCGGGCTGCCCTGCCTTCCCGCAATATCCAATCCGCAGAAATAATTCATGAGGATCGACAGCAGCATCAAAATGATATAGACCGGCTCCCCCCATGCATAAAAAAACAAACTGGCAGCAAGCATCACCAGATTTCTCATCTGTGGGGCTGCCAGATAATAGACTGCCAGCGTGACCGGCAGAAATACAAACAAAAATGTAATACTACTAAATAGCATGCAAATATCCTCTTCCCTGCCCAAGCTCATATGTGCGGCAGATTGACCTGACGCTCCGTATAAATTCTACAGGCTCTTTGCAAATGTGGCAACATAATTTTCCGCGTCCGGTGAAACCGCAAGAAAAATAAATCTTCCTCTCACCTGGATCTGCGCCTGTTCGATCAACTGCGCCTGCTCCGGCGCGTAATCCTCGAACGTATTCTTTCTGCTTTCCAGGCGTTCCTCGACCGCGTCCCGTACCTCCTGTACCTGCTGGTCTGTTTTCACCTCGACCAACAGTACTTCCAGTGCCGAAATACTAAACTCGGCCGAATAATACATCACGCCTTCATAATCCGCGCTGTTCAGTCCATAATACCGTTTCAATGCCCGGTCATCCTGCCTGACAAGGCTTTCCCGATCTAATTGTTGCTCAACAGCCGCGGCCACCTCATCAAATGGCTTTGTGCTCCCGCTGGTATAGATCAAAAGCAGCACAATATATACCAGGATCAGAAAGGCGGCTCCCCACTTCAGGATTCCTGCCGTGCTGAAAGAAGAGTCCCCTTGCGGGCTGCTTCCATAATCCTCTTCATCATATTCTCCATATTCATTCGCGTAATCGCCTTCATAGATTCCCCGGCCTCCGGAATATTCTTCTCCATATCCCCCGTAATTTCCGCGATAAGGCGTTCCATACCTTTCTGTCATAAGGCAGCCACCTCCGCCATACGCCCTGCCCATACAGGATAAAAATCTGGTTTGAAATGTACCCCGTCTTCCTCATAATAGCGGTCCGACACAAGTTCTGTGTTATCTATATAAGCAATCTGCTGCTTATCACACATTTCCCGTAAAGCTTCATTATATATATCCAGCTGTTCAAATGCCGGCTCCCGCTCTCTTTCCTGCTTTGATACCGGGAAAATAGAATTGACAAATATCTTTGCATTAGGCACCTCTTTCTGCAGCCCTTTGATCAGTTCTTTATAATGATTGATAAATGTATCCGTATCCCCTTGGGTAGAAAGAATATCGTTCATACCATATGACAGGAACACAACCTGGGGATTGATCTCCTTCACCTTCCCAACCTGTTCCTTTGCCGCTTCCAGCCCTGCGCCGATCTCGGCCACGACACTGGATGCGTTCAGGATATCATACTCCGCGAATCCAGCCGTAATAGAGTCTCCCATGACCACCGAGCTGGTAAATATTTCCTTAAGGCTTCGGGTATCCTCTTCCTCTGCTTCCTTCTTCTCTTGTTCCTCCAGATTCTGTATCTTGGTCTCAATCGCGGTAACCTCCGCGGCTTCCGCCCGTTCTATGATCTGAAGCCCCTCCGTGGTATCTACCTTTTTCTTCATCAGGTTTCCGATTCCCTCTACTGACATAATGATCACAAAAAGTGCTGCCACAAAAAACAGCCCCGCGATCACTATGATCCTTTTTCTTTTATCATCCAAAGTTCTTTGTCATACCTCTCTTATGTATTCAATACAGTTCATGAACTGTAAACATAATAATACGTTTTTTAACATAAAAAGTCAACGTCTGTAGTTCACTCCTTACATTTTTTGTGATAGAATAGATACAATGCTTTTTTGCGCCACTGTGCATAAATCTGTGAAATAGCACAATTTCCAACGATCGGAGGATAAAGTATTGATCGCATTGAAACTGAAAAATACCAAAAATTTCATGTCACACCTTCTGTTATCTGATACATTTGACAACTTTTTATTTATAGAAGGCGAAATCGTTACATTCAATACCTTTACCATAGACGGTTATGTCCAAAAAGATTTCTATAGTACGGATTCAGAAGACCATACAACCGGCGATTACTCTTCCTGGAAACAGCTTCGGGAATTATGCTTTTCTATCATCAAAGGAAAGCGCACCCCGTTAAGCTTCCGCTTCGTATTCAGCCTTTCTCCTGAAAACATCGCAAAGCTGATCAGCCAGAAATCCCTGGATTTTCGGGCTAACGATGTACAGGGCCTGTATCTCAACATCCGTTTTGACGGCACCTCCCTCCAATGCGTCACAGGCACTTCCCTGAAAAGCTTTTCCATGGATAAATCCCTGGAAAAAGAATGGGATTCCATGGTTCCGAAGTTCTTTGATAAAAAGGGGATTGCCTTTGAGCCGGGAGATTAACAAATTTTTAACAACTTTTGAAAAAAATGGGGATTTTTATTGATTTTATTGCTTTATTATGTATAATATGATATTGAAAGTGAAATGCCTGCTTTGCAGGCAAATAGAGAAGAAGAGAGGTAAAATGAAGATGGCAGAACTTAATTTAACCAAGTATGGCATTACCGGAACTACGGAAATTGTACACAATCCTTCTTTTGAGATGTTATTTGAAGAGGAAACCAAGCCTGGCCTGGAAGGTTTTGAAAAAGGACAGGTAAGTGAACTTGGCGCCGTGAATGTAATGACTGGTATCTATACCGGCCGTTCACCGAAAGACAAGTTTATCGTAATGGACGAGAATTCTAAGGATACTGTATGGTGGACTTCTGACGAATACAAAAATGATAACCATCCGGCTTCAGAAGAGACATGGGCTGCTGTAAAGGATCTTGCTCTGAAAGAACTTTCCGGCAAGAGGCTCTTTGTGATGGATGCATTCTGCGGCACCAATGCAGATACCCGTATGGCGATCCGTTTTATCATGGAAGTTGCATGGCAGGCACATTTTATAAAGAATATGTTCATCCAGCCGACAGAGGAAGAACTTGAAAACTTTGAGCCTGATTTTGTTGTTTACAATGCTTCGAAAGCAAAAGTAGAGAATTATAAAGAGTTAGGCCTGAATTCAGAAACAGCGGCAATGTTCAATATTACAAGCCGTGAGCAGGTTATCCTGAATACCTGGTACGGCGGTGAGATGAAAAAAGGTATGTTCTCCATGATGAACTACTATCTGCCTCTGAAGGGCATCGCTTCCATGCACTGTTCTGCGAATACAGATATGAACGGACAAAATACCGCGATCTTCTTCGGGCTTTCCGGAACAGGCAAGACGACACTTTCGACCGATCCGAAGCGTCTCCTGATCGGTGATGACGAACACGGCTGGGATGACAATGGTATCTTCAATTTCGAAGGCGGCTGCTACGCGAAGGTAATCAATCTGGACAAGGAATCTGAGCCGGATATCTATAACGCGATCAAGCGGAATGCTCTTCTTGAGAACGTAACTCTGGATGAGAACGGCAAGATTGATTTCGCTGATAAGAGCGTGACTGAGAATACACGTGTATCTTACCCGATCAACCATATTGAGAAAATTGTCCGTCCGGTATCCGCGGCACCGGCAGCTAAGAATGTAATCTTCCTGTCAGCGGACGCGTTTGGCGTACTTCCTCCGGTATCTATCCTGACTCCGGAACAGACTCAGTACTACTTCCTGTCAGGCTTCACTGCAAAGCTGGCTGGAACAGAGCGCGGCATCACAGAGCCGACACCGACCTTCTCCGCTTGCTTTGGACAGGCATTCCTGGAACTGCATCCGACAAAATACGGCGAAGAGCTGGTAAAGAGAATGGAAGCGAACGGCGCAAAGGCATATCTGGTAAATACCGGATGGAACGGCACCGGCAAGCGTATCACGATCAAAGATACCCGTGGTATCATCGACGCGATCCTGAATGGCGATATCCTGAACGCCGAGACCAAGAAGATCCCATACTTCAATCTCGAAGTTCCGACATCTCTTCCGGGTGTAGATACAAATATCCTTGACCCGCGTAACACTTACGCAGATGCTTCTGAGTGGGAGGCAAAGGCAAAGGATCTGGCACAGAGATTCATTAAGAACTTCGCAAAATACGAAGGCAACGAAGCAGGAAAAGCTTTGGTTCCCGCTGGTCCTCAGTTATAAATCCGAACTATGCGAAAGGAGTACTGATGAAAATCAGTACTCCTTTTATTACGAAGTATCCGGTAAAACACGTCTGCTGTTCTGAATACCATAGTATGCTGAAAGGTTTCCGGAGGCAGGCTTTCCGTATCGTTATGAAAAATATTTATTTTTCAGCTTTGTTGTGTAGACCATATACCACACCAGCATGGCCAGGAAGATTGCCAGCCCTGAATAGTCCAGAACCGGAATCGGCGTAACAAAGCAATGGATCATATCGATCATTCCATACACCGTTGCCACGATTCCAAAAAGCAACACTGCCGGAAGCGCTTTTTTGAGGAATGCTTCTTTATCCTTGCACATATATTCCGTATGCCTCTTGCCAAGAAGCAGGGTCTCATTGATATGTCCGTCCCTTTTCATCTGTACGTAGGCATACAATCCATAAATCCCACAGCCAAAAGCCATAATACTTATAAATCCAAAAACACTGTCATCCATCGTCTTCTATTCCTTTCCTTCGTCAAAACCCATATCAGGCAAATGAGTGTTACCTTCTCTTTATTTTTGTAATCCGCAATTTAAGTGTAGCAGATACCACAAAAAATTGCAATCAGCAACTTTAAGTTTAAGGTACAGCTGCTTTTCACGTGCGCGCCTTGAATAAAGGCTTTACACCTAAAAATACCTTTGCTATAATGAATGTATTGAAATCCTGAACGATATGGCGATATTTCATAAAGGGAGGTGAGGACATGACTGAAAAAGAAATGCTTCAAAAAAACGTAGAAGAGTTTTCCAGACTGCAAAATTATATGTTGCTGTCTGACAAGAATTCTGAAGCGTACAGGGTTATGAAAGACAGATATATTGAGTTAAAAATCATCTTAACAGCTTCAGGAATTAATTTGACGGAACTTGATAAGATAAAAGAATGACAACCAAAAGTTTCACCTTTTAAAGCGTTTAGTTTTTTCCTCCGGCAATGAAATAAGTTACAGTTCCCGGTCTGGTCGGCCGGGAACTGTAACTTGTTTCAGAACTAAACCGTTACGGCTCTGAATAAATATACCGCATATCATCTTTAAGGAGGACATCCATGGAAATCGAACGTAAATATTTAATCGACCGGTCAAATATCCCTTTTGATCCGTCGGACTATCCCTGCCGCCATATTGAACAGGGATACCTGTGTACGGAACCCGTCGTAAGGATCCGGCGTGACAATAACGATTATTATCTGACCTACAAGTCAAAGGGCCTGCTGGTCCGGGAAGAATACAACCTCCCTCTTACCCAGGAAGCTTACTCTCACATGAAGAAAAAGGTGGATGGCCACCTGATCATCAAAAAACGTTATGTCATTCCTTTGGAAAATGGCTTGAATATTGAACTCGATTTTTTCTCCGGTTATCTGGAAGGCATGATTTTTGCCGAAGTGGAATTTCCGGATGAAGCCACCGCAAACACATTCCGGCCTCCGAGCTGGTTTGGCGAAGATGTGACCTGCTCTTCCCGATACCAAAATAGCACATTAAGCCAGCTATAATCAGTAATTTCGCTTCATTTTGTTTTCATCGTTATAATTATATTCGTTTTGTTGCATACTCACTCGTATATGAAAATACTTGGTATAATTGAAATGGTTTTTATAATGCGGTTCGTTTTATGAATCTTTCGAAAGTACTTATCCCCATATACGGAGGCGCAAAGTGGCGAATATACAACTTACATCCAATTTAAAAAGATACCGTAAAGCTCATAATCTGACTCAAAAGGTATTAGCCGATAAGCTGAATATCTCCCGCCAGGCATACTCCAATTATGAAACGGGAAAAAGAGACCCGGATCTTGATCTGCTGACAAAACTGTGTGATGTATATTCCGTCACTCTGGACCAGTTGGTACGAGTTTCCTTCTCTCGTGATGAGTTCAGGGAAAGTAAAGAGCCTTATCATATTTGCCACAGGAAGGATTCTGACGATGTCCTATATCTGACAGATGAAGAGATTCAGTTCGTGTTAGAGTACCGTGGGGCAGAATGGGAGCGGCAACATCTTGTGGCATATGTATTGAATCATATGGGCAACAAAGGCAGGTGAATGTTCACCTGCCTGTTTTTTGCATTATACTACGGCTTCTATGATTCGTTTGTCTCCGGCTTCACATAATTCACAACATAGATTCCCACACAGGATCTGGGACGCCGTATCCTCCGCCGGGATGGAAAACATCTGATACCCGATCTTGATACAAGGAAACGCGCTCCCCCACAATGCACAGCAAAGCATCGCGAAAAGATGTTGTTTTGGAAAAATCCATTGACACTGCCGCCAAAGGAGTTTACATTATTAGGGGAGGAATATACGAATGAAAACCAAAGCATTTAAGGCCGCGCTGCCTTATACGATTCCAATTTGTATAGGCTTTCTTTTTTTGGGAATGTCCTATGGATTTTTTATGAGAAGCAAAGGCTTTTCCTTTGTTTATCCATTATTTATGAGCATGTTCATTTTTGCCGGTTCCATGGAATTTGTCACTGTGGAGCTGCTTTTGTCAGCTTTCAATCCCTTACATGCGTTCCTTCTGGCGCTGATGGTCAATGCCAGACATCTGTTTTACGGCATATCCATGCTGGAAAAATATAAAAATACCGGTTGGAAAAAACCGTACCTGATCTATGGTATGTGCGACGAATCGTTTAGCATCAACTGTACCGTGACACCGCCGCCGGATGTGGACAAAGGGTGGTTTATGTTGTTCGTAACACTGCTCAATCAGATTTACTGGGTATCAGGCGCGGTTCTGGGCGCCCTTCTGGGATATGTCATTCACTTTGATACCACAGGCATTGAGTTTGTTATGACAGCGCTGTTTGTTGTCATGTTTATCAATCAATGGGAAGAGTCCAAAGACCACCGTCCGGCCCTTACAGGGCTTGGCTGTTCGCTGCTCTGCCTGTTGATATTCGGAAGCCGGAATTTTATACTGCCGGCTATGGCCCTGATCATCCTATGCTTTTGTATCGATAAGAGAAAAAAGGTGAAGGAGGCGGTACAATGACGGTCACACAAAGTATTCTGACCATTCTCGCAGTCGTCCTGGGAACCATGGTGACAAGATTTCTTCCCTTTCTCATTTTTCCCGAAGGCAAGACACTGCCGTCTTATATCACCTATCTGGGAACGGTTCTTCCCTACGCGGTGATCGGCCTGCTGGTAGTTTACTGCCTGAAGGATGCATTTACCAGCGGATATTTTGCCATCCCGGAGCTGGCCGCCATTCTGTTTATAATCATACTCCATAAATGGAAAAAGAACACGCTGCTGAGCATTGGAGCCGGAACGGTTCTGTATATGTTCCTGGTACAAACCTTTTTTCGTTAATATGCGTCAAAAGGTCATGTGTCTCATGCCTGCATGAAAAAGCAGGACTTTGGGGCCCGTAAAACATTGAAAAGTTACAAAATAGGAGGATTTCAAAATGGAAAAGAAACTAACAAGAGAAGACGCATGGAAGCTGCTGACAGATTACACAAAGACACCTGCGCTGCAGACCCACGCCCTGGCTGTGGAGGCAGTCATGAGGCATTTTGCCCGCCTGAATGGGGAGGATGAGGATATCTGGGGTGTGGCCGGACTGCTGCACGACCTGGACTATGAGCAGTTCCCGGAGGAGCATTGCGTCAAAGCCGTAGAGATCATGCGTGAACATGAGATCGACGAGGTCTATATCCGTGCCATGAGCTGCCATGGCTACGGAATCTGCACGGACACAAAGCCGGAAAGCCAGATGGAAAAGGTGTTATTCACCATCGATGAGCTGACCGGCCTGATCAATGCCGCATGTCTGATGCGCCCGTCAAAAAGTGTATTGGATATCGAAGTGAAATCCGTAAAGAAGAAATTTAAAGACAAACGCTTTGCCGCAGGTGTAGACCGGGATATCATCCGCAAAGGCTGTGAAATGCTGGGGATGGAGCTGGATGACGTCATCCGCGAAACCATCGAAGGCATGAGAGAAAAAGCAGAGGAGATCGGCTTGAAAGGAAATTTATAGGGTACTCTTTTCTACGGGAAATCCGCCAGTGGCGGCTTTCCCGTATGCAATCTTAAGAAACTGCGAATACAGAACTTGTACGGATGCACAGTTCCTAACATGCTTTTATCAGCCGGATCACATTCCATGATGCTTTATGAAGCACGCTTTCTAAATTGCCTCCCTCCATTTTGGACTGCTCTGCCGTCCTTGGAGCTACCTGTTCCCTGCCAGGTCCGTTCACTGCTTTGAGATCCGGATGCTCCATCACAATATGTTCCAATACCTGATATCCGGGCATACTCCTCATATCCACGTCAAGCTTTACATCCTCTTCCAGATTCCGGTTCACGGCGAAGATCGTGACCTCGTCTTTTTCCTCCTGGTACACAACCACACTTTCCACATCTGTTACTTCCCCATGATGTTTCGTATCGTGCTTCGTTGAAAGGGTCAAAGGCTTAAGCACGGTTCCTCTTCCATATTTTGAAGCATGCAGGAATGGATAAAAGATCGTCTGTTTCCATGCGCTGCCTCCATCCGCTTCTGTCATGATCGGCGCGATCACATTGACCAGCTGTGCCATGCAGGCGATCTTCACACGGTCCGCATGCTTCAGCAGCGTGATCAACATCAGGCCAACCAGAAGTGCGTCTTCAAATGTATAAATATCCTCCAGCAATGCCGGTGCCGTCTGCCATGGTTTTTTCCACATCGTCTCATCATCTGCCTGGTTGGAGTGGAACCATACATTCCATTCATCAAAGCTCAGATTGATATTCTTTTTCCCGCGTTTTTTTGCTTTCACGTAATCGCAGGTGGCGATCACCGATGAGATAAACGCATCCATATCATCCGATTTTGCCAGGAAATCATTGGTATCGTTTTCTTTATTTCCATAATACTGATGCATAGATACATAATCTATATAATCATACGCTTCTTCCAATGTCACCGATTCCCATTTCGGAAATGTGGGCATATCCAGGGACGAACTGCCGCAGGATACCAGCTCGACCGTCGGGTCGATCAGCTTCATTGCCTTTGCGGTTTCACTGGCAAGCCTGCCGTACTCTTCCATTGTTTTATGCCCGATCTGCCACGGGCCGTCCATCTCATTTCCCAGGCACCATACTTTAATATTATGAGGCTCCTTCACACCGTGGGAGATCCGCATATCGCTGTATTTTGTCCCGCCCGTGTGATTGCAGTATTCCAAAAGGTTGCACGCGTCCGCAATCCCACGTGTACCCAGATTGACCGCCATCATGACTTCTGAACCCGTCTGTCTGGCCCACTTCGCAAACTCGTTGATCCCTACCTGGTTCGTCTCCCTGCTTCTCCAGGCAAGCTCCAGCCTTGCGGGCCGGTTCTCCTGAGGTCCTACGCTGTCTTCCCAGAAAAAATTGGATACAAAATTTCCTCCCGGATACCGGATGATCGGTACACCCAGCTCTTTTACAAGCTCTACCACATCCTTACGAAAACCATCCGCATCCGACAGCGGATGCCCCGGCTGGTACAGGCCGTCATACACTGCCCGTCCCAGATGCTCGATAAAGGATCCGAAGATCCGTTTATCCACGGCTGAAACCTGATACGCTTTATCAATCACCATCTTTACTTCTCTTGCCATCATATCCTCCTTTTGCGAACTCAGGGACCTAAACCGTCCATTCGATTGTTCCTATCGCGCTCCCTTTCTGAAATCCGACAAAACGCGTCACTGGCGCGTTTTGCCAGAGACGGAACTGTCGACAGCTTCATTATACCGTCAGCAGCCCCGCAAATCAATCACAATCAGAATATTCGGTCGAAACATATTGAATTGCTTCCTTCTCAAATTTGTGATACGATATGAGCGTATTGTTGACTCTATAGCATTTTTCCATGAAAAATGAGGAGGTATTATGATATGCTTGAACAGATAAAAACTGCCATTATCGAGACCAGCCGCATCATGCTGGAGGCTGAGGACGGGAAGATCGGCACACACGCCAAGAGCGGCCATGCCAATTTTGTCACAGAATATGATTCCCAGGTACAAAAAGAATTGTTCGAACGGCTTGCGAAGCTCCTGCCGGAAGCAAGGTTTATGGGCGAAGAGGACGATGCATCCTCCTCCTTCACCGACAAAGGATACCTGTTTATCATCGATCCCATTGACGGAACTACAAATTTCATCCGACAGAATCACACCAGCTGCATTTCCGTAGGACTGCTCAAGGACGGCGAAAGCGTGCTCGGTGTTGTATACAATCCTTACAGAAAAGAATTATTCTACGCGGAGAAAGGAAAAGGTGCCTTCTGTAACAATACCCCTATACACATTTCGGATGAGCCTTTGTCGAATAGTCTCGTACTCTTTGGAACTGCTCCATACTATGAAGAGCTTGCCAGGCCCTCCTTTGACATCGCATACCACTATTTTGGAAAATGCCTGGACCTGCGCAGAAGCGGTTCTGCCGCCATAGATCTTTGCGATATTGCCTGCGGCAGGGCAGAACTGTTTTTTGAACTGCGGCTCAGCCCCTGGGATTATGCTGCGGGTTCTCTGATCGTACAGGAGGCCGGCGGCTTCATTTCCGATGGAAGGCAGAATCCCCTGCAATTTAAAAGGCCGCAGAGCATTGTTGCCTGCGGCAGGGGGATTACCAAAGAAGATCTGGAATACTTTATACAATTTTCGCCTGTCCAGGCATAGCGGTGGCTAAAACCTTATAAAGACAAGATTTTTGACCATTGCAGTTTCTTTAGATTCATCTTCTAAAAAAGGTATAAAGCCCTTGATCATTCAGACTTTATACCTTTTCGTTTTACTTCTTTTTCTCTATGGAACCATCATCAGAGAAATATCCTGCACGATCTCCACAAGTTATTTTTCATCAGTACCTAATGGCGGTTTTTGGTATAATTTACGGTTGATTTCATTTTTTACGATTTCAATTTCGCTTTTCGCTCCCTTTTCGCCATTTTTCTCAAGTTCTCTCTCAATTCTTTCAATTAAAGTTAATTGATCAAAGAGATTATTGTTAATTTCTTTTTCACCCGGCATGAAATCGCCTCCCTTCTATAGGTAATACGAAAATACTGTCTTCATGAGATAACTTCATTATAACAAAAGAATTTTTGAGTGTAAAGCCTTGATTTAACAGCCGCTACTTCTGTATCCCGTCCTGCTGCGCATCCATCGCGTCATACAGTTCATCCCTGGTAATATTATTCAGCCATTTGTAACTCCGGTAATGCCTGAGAACGAAAGGCCATTTTACGAATTCATCCGTACAGAGCAAAAAATACACCCACATCACCGGCAGCTTCAGCACGAATGCCGCTATGAAGCCTACCGGTACGGCATAGCACCACATCACGAGGGTATCATAGATAAATCCGAACCGACTGTCCCCGCCCGCACGGAACACACCCGCGATCAGTGTGGTGTTTACCGCCGCGCCCATCACATAATAGGTATTGATCAGCAGCATGTATTTCAGGTAATGCATGGCCTGTCCGGTCAGTGACGCATATTTTAATACGAGAGGGATTGCCGCCAGGACAATCAGCCCTCCGATCGCACCTGTGGCTACCGTAAGCTTCATGATCTTCTTCGCGCCGGCCTTTGCCTCTTCCAGCTTATTTTCTCCTATGATCTTACCAAGCAGAATTCCTCCTGCGCTTGCGGTTCCAAAGCACAGTATGGTTCCGAAATTCCGCACCACAACGACAAATGAATTGGCGGCCACCGCGTCTGTCCCAAGATGGCCGATAATCACGGAATACATGGAAAATGCGACGCTCCAGCTAATATCATTTCCGAGAGCCGGTAAGGATAATCTGACAAAATCCTGAAACAACAGCTTATTCCGTACAAACAGGTACCGGAAATCCAGCTTGATGTCCTGACTCAAAAAGGAGACAATAAAGCATGCTAAAAGCTCGGTCAGCCTGGACATGGATGTCGCGATCGCCACCCCCGCGGCTCCCAGCCTGGGCGCTCCGAAAAGGCCAAAAATAAATACCGCATTCAGCAATACATTCAAAGAAAACGCAAGCACATTCATGGCCGTACTGATCACGACCCTGCCGATGCTCCGAAGAACCGCAAGATAGACCTCCGTGATCCCCCAGCACAGATAGCTGACGCTCATGAATCGCAGGTAAGAGGCGCCAATGGTAATCAGTTCCTGGTCGTTGGTAAAGATATGCATCATTGTTTTCGGGACGGCCAGCGCAAGCATGGCAAACAATACGGCAATCGACAGGGAAAACCGCATGGCGATCCCCTCCACCAGTTGGATCGCTTTCATATCTCCTTTTCCATAATATTGCGCGCATAAGATCGTGGCTCCGGTTCCCAACCCGTAAAATACCATAAACAGTATATTGGCATACTGGGATGCCAACGATACCGCGGCAATGGAGGACTGTCCCACATAGTTCAGCATCACCACATCGGCGGAGCTGACCGCCGCACTCAACAGATTCTGAACTACGATCGGCAGTACAAGTTGAAAGATCTGGCCGTAAAATGTATTTTTATCTGCTGTGTTTTTCATTCCCTTTATTCCTCCTCGTTGGAGGCGCCGTATCATTTGGCGGCCTCCGGTCTATCTCTCTTTGCGGCTATTCACAGCCATTTGTTCCATCTTACTTCATCTTGTCTTTTTTTACAAGCCGAATTATGATGACAAACCAGGGAAAGCAGCAAGACATAATATTTATTCGGCAAGTATGCTTGTCCGTCATGCAAATGATGACAGGAAGTATCTGTATGATATTCTGGCCATAAAAAAAGAAACGAGCAGCCCGCTTGAGTGAAAACACTGTGCGGTAAAAACCCATTTCTTATTGTTAATAGTAAGCTATTTTTGAATCCCTGATTTGAATTTTTTGTGATGGTTTTTTGCGAAATTGCAAAATCCTCATTTCATGCTGTATATATTAATTTCTCTCTTGAGATATTTTCCTGTCACGCTGTTCTCATTTTTACAGATTTCCCACGGCGTGCCTTTTGCAATAATCCTTCCGCCGTGAATCCCGCCTCCCGGTCCCATATCGATCACATAGTCCGCGTTACGGATCACATCCAGGTCATGCTCGATCACGATCACGGTGGCACCGTTTTCAATCAATCTCTGAAATACCTGTAAGAGCGTCTCCACATCCAGGGGATGCAGGCCGATGGACGGCTCGTCCAACACATACAAGACGCCTGTCGTACGGTTTCTGACCGCCCTCGCGAGCTGCATCCTCTGCCGTTCCCCTGTAGACAATGTAGATGCCGCGCGATCCAAAGTAAGATAGGAAAGCCCCAAATCAATCAAACGTTTTGCCGCGCTTTGAAAAAATTCACAGATACTCTCCGCCATCGGGCGCATTTCCTCCGGCAGAGAAGCCGGTACACCTTCCACCCAGGCTGCCAGATCAGAAAGCGGCATGGCACAGGCTTTTGCAAGCGAAATCCTTCGAAGCCTCGGCGCCCGCGCTTCCTCTGAAAGCCGGGTTCCCCCACAGTCCGGACAGACTCCCTGCCTCAAGAACTTCTCTACCCGTTTCATCCCTTTTTCATCCTTTACTTTGGACAACGCATTTTCCACGGTATAGGTTGCGTTGAAATAAGTAAAGTCCATATCTCCTGCCGCGCCGCTGGTCTTGTTTTGGTAGATGATACGCTTCTTGACCGCCGGTCCATGAAATACAGTATCCCGTTCTTTTTCCGTCAGCTCACAAAACGGTACATCCGTCCGCACACCCATTTCACGGGCAATGTCCTTCATAAGAGACCACATCAGCGTCTGCCACGGGGCAACCGCGCCCGTTTTCCTTCCTGTAATCATATCATTAACTTCCTAAAAGTATATCATTAACTTATAACCAGCTTTGCAATTCAATAATATTTCCCTCACAGTCTGTTGCATATACAAAGACAGCTTCCCGTCCATCCTCATATTTCGCTTTTACCACTTCTCCGATTTGACCGCCTCCCTTTTGGAGTAAAAGCCGCAAAGTCTTTTCTACATCGTCTACTTCAAACGCGAGATGTGCTATGCCACATTTGTTTATGCCGCTGCAAGCGTTTTCCATTGTATCATAAGAAAAAATCTCGAGCGTAGGATGGTCTGCCTGATATCCCGGCAAACAAAGATGCTCTCCGACAATGTGCGCATCAGGGACTCCGGTCAGCCTGTCAAGCCATTCTCCGCGCAAATCCCTTCTTTCGCCTATACTTTTACAATGAAATACTTCTTTATAAAAATCAATCAACTTTTGATAATCTTTAGCAATAATATTTGTATGCGCGTATCTGAACATATGCTTTTCCTTTCCAAATTCCGATTGTGATTTGATGATTGTTAAGGGAAGCATTAGCTGTTTATATTTTGTTATTAAAAAATCACATAAAACATTATAGCACAAAATATACGGGAATTGGTAAACTGATTGAAATGCTTTCAAAATAACAAAGAAAAGAGGACACATAAAAATGAATATGGTTTTTGCAACCTACAATATCCACTATAACAGCATTGATGTATATACCTATGCAGGTTACTTCTTACGGATTAATTGCGGCAAAGCGGAAGCTGTTGGCGTAATGTTGTGGTACAATTGGGATAGTGGAGGTGAAAGAATGCCTCGGATTCAGTGCCACACTGGCAAATGCAATTGTGACATTAAGCAAAATACACCGCTGCCCCGGCATTACAACAGTTCAGTTATCCGAAGAACTGGTTCTTTGGGACGAATGGTAATTTAGGACAAGGAGGATTTTTATGGGTTACTATGAGAATATTGCCGCTTGCAGAACAGAAAAAGAATTATTAGAACTATGGAGGGCAAAAGAGCCTGTTACAAAAAACTATATGGAGAAAAAACAGCAAAAGACTGTATCAATAAATCACAAAAATGTATTTATCAGTGACGGAATCGTAAATGAAGAAGTTTGGAACAGCCAAAATGGGAAGAAAATTTTATATGTGTTAAAAGAAGCATATGGAGAAATCGGGGATTTGACAGAATGGCTATTGCGGGTAAAGCCGACTTCTTCTATCTGGAAACGGGTTATTGAGTGGACTTATGGAATACAAAATACAAATACAGACCACATTGCCAAATATTCCCCTGATATTTATGAACATCATACAGAATTATTTAACAACATAGCAGTAGTGAACCTGAAAAAAAGCGGCGGAAAATCATCATCAAATTATGGGGAAATAGAAGCATATGCACTTGCTGACAGCGAAGAAATTAAAGGTCTATGGTGCGATAACTGGTTTTATTATACAGACACTATTTCAGATAATAAAACACTGGTCATAGACTATTACCATCCGGCAAATTATTATCCTGCTTTGGTTAATTACTATGCTGTTATAAATATTTTTCAACAGGCATTGTTCTAGCCCTATTGAAAAAGAAGTTATTATGTGCCGTTTTTTGGCAGATTTATTAAATCCTGAAGGACAGCATGGGTGCGGAATATCGTTTTTAAAATCTTTTATGCATGATGTATTAAATGAATACTCCATGAGCGATATACTGCTTGCACGTACAGAGGTTGCAGCAGAATATGTGATAGATAATGAACGGCGCATTGACATCGTGATTCAAAATCCACGCTTTTTTATCCCTATCGAAGTCAAAATTTATGCCGGAGAACAGGAAGGGCAATGCTACGACTATTATTAATATGCGAAAAATTCTCGGCCTGTCTATCTGACAAGGTTTGGGAACGCCCCCTCCGAATACAGCCGGAAAAAGAAATCAGGAACAGGCATTCTGCCCATTGACCGTATACAGTGTATTTCATGGGCGGAAGATATATGCGGATGGCTTAATAAACTGACAACGCAGTTAGCCGAGCCGGTAAAATCAACGGTTATGCATCTTGTGTTTGACGATTTGAAGAAAGAGATGGAGAAAATCACGTCAAAGTATGGGTTAGTGCCTGAAAAAGAATTTCATTACTTTACATACGAAGAAAAATGCAATGAAAAATTTTATGATGGAAATGCATCGACTTGTCCGGGATTAAATTACATCGTAAAAAAGGCAAAGTTACGCCCCAAAAATATCCAAATGTGGTTTCGTATTGAGGTGCAGGATAATCTTTACGCAGGAATTGCATTATTTGATACAAAAAATGGTTATGAGGTAGATGAAATAACGGAACAGATGATTGGGCAGATTGCACAATACATGAACGAAGATGCTGTTACTCCCGCAGGCTGGTGGGTTTCATGGTGCTATCCAAACGGGAAAATTCAAGATGGATATTATGATGATATACCGGATTTTAAGCATATGAATCCTTGTGCAGTAAGCCTTGTTGATAAAACTTTCTGATCAGTTTTTCATCAAACTGAATTTTATATAATCGCTTTTCCAATATTTTTATCTAATCTCCATTGTGGAGCCCTGCCATCATCAGCCCAATATTCATCCATTGAAATAATCTTATCATTTTTAATTTTTATAAAAGATGTTACATGAAAAGAGGAACTTCTATCTTTAGGATATACTTTTGTAACTGTGATGGTTAAATCATTTTGTATTTCGACCCTTTCAACTACCCCGTCCCAATCGCCTGGGTATTCACAATTTGCGGTAATAAACTCATCAAGATTAAATTGTTCATTGGTACAGTGCCACTTTATGCAGGCATCATTTTGAAAATATTTTCTGATTTCTTTCTCATTTTGAGCAAGCACTACATTCCAAAACTCATATATATTCATGCTATATCTCCTCCGCAGCCACCGATTTATCAGCACGACAAACTAAACCTATTTTTTTGTACTAAATATCCACGAATAAATTTTTTCTTTCTGTTTAATCTTCAGATGAGAATATTTTTTATTAGTCTGGAGTAATTTTCCATCTATTATCCGGTGATTTTTCCTTGACAAGCTATCGCTCCGCCTTTCTCAGATTTTTATAAACCGCACTTATTCCTTCCCTGTCAATTCAAGGAAATTGCTATGTCAGCCACCAATTCCCATTTTGGAAAAGCGTCAGAGTTCCCAGCTCTTCAGAAATGACATTTCCCTGAAAATCCTTTATAATCAGTTTTTCGTAATACTTGTATTTATCTGTAACACGGTCATTTTCAATACCTTCTTCTATCCATGCGTTGATATATAACCTGTTTTTTTCAATACAGACAATACTTTCATTCGGTTCCAACGGGCATACAAATCTCGCCGGATAATATCCGGCAAACCCGTTCTCCTGGCCGATCACATATACCTGGTCACCGGTCACTAAATGCAGGTTATAAAGACTGATATCCTCTATATTAAATCTGCAGACGTGCTCACAGCATTGATCCGGAAGATACTTTAATAATGCAATCTCTTTCCGGTTAAAATCCCCTTGCAGAAAATAGATAAAATCATCGAAATATACCGGATTTCCATAACATACATTTCTTTTTTTATCAAATGGAATATAAACCATCCCGGTATCAAAATCCAGGAAATGAATCGTCATAATGTTTCCTGTACCTTCCAATTTTATTGTATCGCTCTCATTTTAGCATATGAATACATATTTTTCTATATGCTCTCAACTGGTTCTTACATTGTTTTTATATCCTCCGAAATTCTTTTTATCTTTCTGTGCAACTTTGCGTCACGGTGACGCAAAGTTGATAGGGCAGTATGATTGCTGCCTATCCATGGCCGCAAGCTCATCTCGGCTCATAAGTTCTTTGCCACATTGCCAAGTGGTGAATTCAATTTTTCTTGCATATATTTTTATATCATGGCATAATATAAGTAAGAAATTCTTACTTGAAAGGGGAATAAGCAAATGAGTACACAGATATTGACAGTTTCTTCCAAAGGACAAATTTCTTTGCCAGTCAGCATCCGAAAACTCCTGTCGATTGATACTGGTGATAAACTGGTGGCATATACTTCAGGAGAT
>CAZFXM010000040.1:0-29803 GCA_964523125.1 uncultured Clostridium sp.
TCCCGGCCACCAAAAAATAATTAAAAAAACTTACACACTTCTCTTGACAAACCCTATTTTTCAGATTCCCGGCTTTTTTGTATGCCATCATATAGGGAAAGCATGCCACTGGCAAGTTCTCTGTATGTATTCTGATTTTTTATACCATGTTCCATCGTTTTACGGGTTCTTTATAGTAAATCTTATTCTCCTCCACAATCACAGGCACACCGTTCTTCACATCCACGATCGTAACCGCGCAATTGGCAGGCACCTGCCATTTCCAGAAATCCGCAGGCTTTAGATTTCCCCGGATATGATTCAAAAATGCTGTCATTGCCGCTCCATGTGTGGATAATAAAATATGTTTCCCCCGCAGTTCTTCATTTTCACATAATTCCTTGAGAAACCTCCCTGTCCGTTCCATCACCTGCCCGACACTCTCCCCGCCTTGGGCCGGTACAAAATTTCCCGTATCGGAAAAGAACTTTTGAAAAGCTTCATTCTCCGCTGTGTTTGTCTTTGCGCCGCAATACATTCCTTCGTATGCCCCGAAGCCCATTTCTTTCAGCCCATTTGTTTCAATCAAAGGGATATCCCGGCCCGCAAGTATGATCTTTGCTGTTTCTTTTGCCCTGATCAGAGGGCTGGTATATGCCAGGTCAAATGGGATATCTTTCATCCCCTCCGCCGTCTGCCTTGCCAGGTGTCTTCCATATTCATTCAGCGGGATATCGGATCCCCCCTGCACCTTTCGTTCTTTATTCCAGTCTGTCTCTCCGTGTCTTACGATATATAGTCTCATCTGTTGCTTTGCTTTCCTTTCCTGGTGTTGGCATCTGGATTTACAATTTTCCCGTAATACCTCAACCTTACATTCATGTCTCTTGCCCGAATCTTCATTATTATAAACCTGCATCGGACTCTCCGTATTATGCACAAATTGAAGAATCTCCGTCATGGTCTTTATATCCCGGGCTTTTGTTGCCATTAGCATTCTGCCGGATTCTTTCGTCAGTCGATAGACATTTCCCAAGGAAGGCTCCTTCTGTACCAAATCTGTAAATTTATCCATTAGTTCCTTGTTTGGAATTGAGACATATCCATCTTTGTAATTTAAGAATCCATACACCACCATTGCCGAGAATATCTCGTCCCTTGTTTTCAGTTCCATAGATGTAGCCGCATACTCCCGTACATCCGCGTAAACCGGTATATCCGCGATCATCTATTCCACATAAGGCGGATCCTTTAGTAAAATGCATAAAAAGCGTGTAAACGCAATCTTATCTTTATCCGTAACAAAACCCTGATGATAAATAAAATCCCATTCATCCAGTAAAATAAGACGAAATCATATTTGCCATGACCGTTTTCCCGAAACGGCGCGGCCTGGTTATACACACATATTTGAGTCCTCCCCCTCGTTTCATTCCCGGATCCTCAACCATATTCTTTTCCCTTTCCACAAGAGGTACAAGGTCAGCGGTCAACTTGCTCTTATCCACATAATAAGAGGCAGTGAATACAATTTCATACAATACTCACAGGACATGCCTCTAGTATATCCTTTTCCGCAAGCAAAATCAACTTGCATTTACTTTTGAGTTTCCCTTTGTAATCATTCGATCTTTCATAGGAAATCTTCTTATTATTGATTAAATAGAGACTTTTTCCCAGAACTTTGGTATAATGCAAATAATACACAAACTGACAGAATTAACAATCCCCCACCGGAGGTTTTACATCATGAAAGGAATTATTTTTGATTTTAACGGAACCATGTTCTTTGATGAAAAATTTCAAAATGAATCCTGGTTAAGATTCGTGGAGCGGAAAACAGGACGGAGTATTTCGGATGAAGAATTTCAGAAATATATTCATGGAAGGAACGCAGATGTAAGCCTTACCTACTTTTTGCAGCGGCAGCTTACGAAAGCCGAGGTTATGGAACTGGAAGAGGAAAAGGAAGTCATCTACCGCAGGCTGTGCCTGGAGAGTGAAGATTTCCGGCTGGCAGACGGCCTGCCCTGTTTTTTGGATGAACTGAATGAGAAAAAAATCCCTCATACGATCGCGACTGCTTCCGCATTAGAAAATGTACGGTTCTTTTTTGAACACCTGCGTCTGGATCAATGGTTCCAACTGGAGCATGTGGTATATAATGACGGCATGATACCTGGAAAGCCCGCGCCTGACATTTATCTCAAAG
The DNA here is from genome assembly GCA_964523125.1 of uncultured Clostridium sp. GTDB lineage: Bacteria > Bacillota > Clostridia > Lachnospirales > Lachnospiraceae > Schaedlerella. Next base: position 2,192 of record CAZFXM010000040.1, read on the forward strand.
CGGCCGACGCTCTCCGGGTTGATATCTCGGACTGTATTGTATTTGAAGACGCGCGCTCCGGAATTGAGTCTGCCAGAAGAGCCGGGGCAGGAATGATCATCGGAGTGGCATCCATGCTGGACCAAAACACGCTTCTGGACTGTGGAGCCTCCATGACAATCAAGAATTATAACGATTTAAAGGAAGGTATCATATGAAAATCCGAAAAACAACCATGGCAGATTTAAGAATCCTTGTGCATTTGTATGAAGATGCCCGAAGATTCATGGCAGCCCACAACAATCCGACACAATGGGGAAATTCCTATCCTTCCCGCGCGCTTCTGGAATCTGATATTCAAAGCGGTTGTAGTTATGTCTGCGAAGAGCATGGAAAAATAATCGCTACTTTTTATTACCGTTTTGGCACAGACGACACTTATCAGCACATTTATAATGGTCAATGGCTGGATGAGTCCCTTTACGGTGTGGTCCACCGTATTGCTTCGGAGGGTGTTATAAAGGGCGCCGCTTCCTTCTGTCTGGATTGGGCGCTCCTGCAATGCGGAAATCTGAAAATCGATACCCACCGTGACAACTATGTTATGCAGCATCTATTGGAGAAAAATAAGTTTACTCAGTGTGGGATTATTTATCTGGAAGACGGCAGTGAACGTATCGCTTACCAAAAGAGAGGATACTAAAGCTGAAAACCAATCATTGATTTGTTTTTTTCAACATCCTGATCACTGTGTCATAATTTTCCGGTCGATGGGGAAATGTACAGCTTATGCAGTTTTTTATCCTTTCCCCATCCTTTTCTATATACTCCGGCGCCCCCGGGCAGTGTTCTCTGGAATACAGAGGGCAGTAGCAAAACAGACAGTTAAAATCCGTGAGCCCCTGATGGCATGGAAAATATTGGCACTTTTTATTTTCAAAAAATCGATATGAGGCTTCCATTTTATTTTTGCTCCCTTCTTTTTAATTTTATAAATGCGGAAATCCCATCCCGTTCAATAAATCGCAGTATAACACTTTTTTCTTTGTTGTCAAGTTTTATTTCCGGATCCGGGGCATTGTGCCTTACAAAATTATATACTGCTATCCGCCAAAAATTCGGAAGCGTACAGAGTTAGTTACTGTTCACGGTCTAACCGTACATTCGCTGCACGGTTAGACGCCAAAGAGTGATGGTGCGATGGCATCTGCCCCATTGCCGCAGGCAATTTTAAATGGGCAGATGCCGTTACAATTCGCGGACGGTTAGGCCGTGAATTGTAACCAGAGTTATGAAAGATAGGTATATTTTTAGCATTTTCTCTTTTTTTCTCACTCATATCAAGGTATAATTATATACAGAATACCTGCCGCTGGCAGTCTTTCTTGCATACGATGGTATGAAATGCACTCTGGGAAGGAGCGAAAATGATGATAAAAAGCAGTATAAACGGAACCTGGAGGCTGTCTATATCCGGGAAAGACGCCGGGCTTTTGCCGGAAGGAGGGATCGACGCAAAGGTCCCCGGCACAGTCTATGGCGCCCTTCTTGATCAAAAGCTGATCCCGGATCCTTATTACCGGGACAATGAACTGAAGGTTTTGCCTCTAATGGAAAATGATTTCTGCTATACAACCAGTTTTCCCGTTAACAGGGAGCAGCTTGACTGTGACCGACTGCTTCTCTGTTTTGAAGGGATTGATACCCTGGCAGATATCTATATAAATGGAAAATACATCGGCAGCGCGGATAACATGCACAGAGTCTGGGAATTCGATCTTTTAGAAAATGACTCTGTTCAGGAAGGCGAAAACCAACTAAAGGTTGTCCTCCATTCTCCCACCAGATATATCCGTGAGAAAAACAAGGAAGTATACACCGGCTGTTCTCCGGAAGCTATGGAAGGGTTCCCGCACCTTCGGAAGGCGCACTGTATGTTCGGATGGGACTGGGGTCCCAGGCTTCCCGATGCCGGAATTTTCAGAAACACTTACTTGCTGGGAATCCAAAAAGCCAGATTTGAATCCGTACGGATCTCCCAGGTCCATGAACCGGGAAAGGTCACACTTCAATATCACATTGCACTGGAGTTGTGTGATAAGATCAGAAATCAAGCCAGATCCGCCAGTCCTGACGCGGCAATCCGAATTACGGTTACTGCCCCGGATGGTTCTGCATCCACTTCAAAGGAAAACATAAACCTAAAGGCAGCAGGCCATAACTGCAGCCTTGTGATCAAAAATCCCTCTCTCTGGTGGCCCAGAGGCTATGGGAAACAGCCCCTTTATCTGGCAAAGGTGGAGCTGACAGACCATGCGGGAACGATACTGGATATATGGGAGCGCCGGATCGGGCTTCGTACCATGACGGTAAATACGGACAAGGATTCCTGGGGGAACTGTTTTGCCCATGAGGTGAACGGCGTAAAAATATTTGCTATGGGAGCGGATTATATTCCCGAAGATAACCTCCTTGGCCGGATTTCCAGGGCGCGGACAAGGAAGCTTTTAGAGGACGCGGCATGGGCAAATCACAACTGTATCCGGGTATGGGGCGGCGGCTATTATCCGGATGATTATTTTTTTGATATCTGCGATGAGCTGGGACTGATCGTATGGCAGGATTTTATGTATGCCTGCGCCTCCTATGAGCTGGATGACGCATTTGAAGCAAATATTACCGCGGAGACCATCGACAATGTAAGACGAATCCGTCACCATGCCTGTCTGGGGCTTTGGTGCGGCAATAACGAGATGGAAACCCAAACACTGGACAAGATCTGGAAGCCCTCTGCCAAGCAGAAATATGATTATATCAAACTATATGAATATATCATTCCCAAGATCTTAAAAGCCGAAGATCCGGATACCTTTTACTGGCCCTCTTCCCCGTCATCAGGCGGTAATTTTGATAATCCCTGGGATGAGAACCGGGGAGATACCCATTACTGGGATGTATGGCACGGCAACAAGCCTTTTACGGAATATCGAAAATTTCATTTTCGGTATCTGTCCGAATTCGGGTTCCAGTCCTTTCCCTGCCTGAAAACTGTGGAGGCTTTTACCGAGCCTTCGGACCGGAATATTTTTTCCAGAGTCATGGAAATGCATCAGAGAAATGCCGCGGCAAATGGCAAAATCCTGAACTATCTGTCCGCCACCTATTTATTTCCAAAGGATTTTGATCATCTTCTCTATGCGTCCCAGCTTCTACAGGCAGATGCCATCCGATACGGCGTAGAGCATTTCCGCCGTTTCCGCGGAAGATGCATGGGTACCGTAGTATGGCAGCTTAACGATATCTGGCCCGTGGCATCCTGGTCCGGCATTGATTATTACGGTAGATGGAAAGCCCTTCATTACGCGGAAAAGAAAATGTTCGCCCCTATCCTGATCTCCTGCGAAGAAATCGGGGAATTGAGCGAACGTCCTTACTGCATCGTCGAGCCTGCCCCGATTGAAAAAAGCGCAAGGCTGCATGTGGCAAATGAAACGATGGAAGACGTCTATGGGCTTGTCACCTGGAGCCTGTGCCGGCCGGACAGCAGTGTCATTTTAAGCGGAAGCCAGAAAATACTGGCGCCGGCATTGGACGGTGTATGGCTGGAGAAAATGGATTTTGGAATATACGAAGAAAGAGAAATACATCTGAACTATCGCTTTGCGGTAAATGGAAAAATTGTTTCGGAAAACACCTGCCTTTTCACACCGCCAAAGCATTATTGTTTCTTGGATCCCCGGCTTCGCTGTGAAAAGAATGAGAACTGCATTACGGTTCATGCAGATGCTTATGCAAAAAATGTGGAGATCATCGGGGTGGACAGCGATCTTTGGCTTTCTGATAATTTCTTTGATATGGAGGCCGGAGAACGTACTGTTGAAATCCTGGCCGGAAACGCACAAAAAATCACATGCCGGTCTGTATTTGACATTGCTTCCGCAAATGATAGCGCTACTGATTGATCCGCAGTTGGAAAGCACTATAGAAGAGTATATTTGTATACAAAAATACAATCCGAAAGACTTGTTTAAAGAAACTTTTTTGGGCACGTTGGTATTTATATAAACAGCGGGGATCTGCCGTAACTAAGCAGCTCCCCGCTTTCTTACTGAAAATCCGTTTTATGTCCACTCAATTTTTCATCCGGGCTAAATATAAAGTTACACCGCTTAATAAATTTATATCTCTACTTCTTTCAGATAAGGATTCTCTGCTTCATAGAACCGCTCTTCTTCTACTACTTCCGCGATTGCCGGATCGATCGGCATCCTTCCAAGTACCGGAACCCCTAAGTCTGCCGCGATCTCTTCAATATGGCTCTCACCGAATATTTTCAGTTCCTTTCCGCAGTCCGGACATTTTACATAGCTGTAGTTCTCCACGATCCCCAGTACCGGAATGTTCATCTGCTTTGCCATGTTGTATGCCTTTTTCACGATCATCTGCACCAGATCCTGGGGAGAGGTCACGATCACGACCCCGTCTACCGGAAGGGACTGAAATACCGTAAGCGGCACATCCCCGGTTCCCGGAGGCATATCCACAAACAGATAATCCAGGTCATCCCAGATCACGTCTGACCAGAACTGAGTCACTACACCCGCGAGGATCGGCCCCCGCCAGATAACCGGCGCATCCTCATCCTCCAGGAGCAGGTTCACGGACATGATCCTTGTCCCATCCTTCGCGATGCAGGGATAAATGCCTTCCTCACTTCCCTTTGCCTGCTCATGAATGCCATACATCTTCGGAATAGACGGGCCTGTGATATCCGCGTCCATGATTCCTACATTCAGGCCTTTCCCTCTCATCATACGCGCCAGGGACGCTGTCACAAGGGATTTTCCAACACCTCCTTTTCCGCTGATCACTCCGATAACCTTCTTAACATGGGAATATGCATTGGCCGGAGCCCTCAGATCTTCCTTCTTGCTTTCGCAATTTCCGGCATGCGCGCATCCCGCGCAGGATTCCTCCGTACATCCGCCGTTATTCATTTCTTCTGACATGTTTTCTACCTACACTTTCTTTTTTACTTATGGCCGCTCTTTGGAGTAGCCGCAAAGATTCCTATAAAGCCTCTACTTGACAGTTTATCTGAATCTGTCCCATATTATAACAGACTTTCCATATATAAACACTATTTTCTTGAAAATTTCTTTTTTCTTCTTCATTAACATTCGAAGCTTGAATGATAATTGGTGTAACCTGTAATCATTAATGACGGCTTCTCTGGCATTGACGCTTTCATCCGCCGGATATATAATTGAGTAAAAGTAACTGTTCGGATCGCGTTCATATCTGTGAGGATATTGAACAGATACGAATAAAGACAATGGAATAGGAGGACTCTTTATGAGAAAGGAAAAAGATTGGATCAAAGACCTGGTCATATATCAGATCTATCCCCGGAGTTTTTATGATTCCAACGGGGACGGTATTGGAGACCTGGCCGGTATTTCGCAGAAGCTGGATTATCTGCAGGAATTAGGCATTAATGCCCTGTGGCTTTCTCCGGTATACCGCTCGCCAAACGATGATAATGGCTACGATATCTCCGGATATCAGGAGATCATGGAAGAATTCGGTACTATGGAGGACTGGGACCGCCTTCGGGACGCCTGTAAGCAAAAGGGAATCCGCCTCATTATGGATCTGGTGGTCAATCATTCCTCTGATGAACATCCCTGGTTCCTGGAATCACGGTCATCCCGTGAAAATTCCAAAAGCGATTATTATATCTGGCGCGACCCGGCAGACGGCCATGAACCCAATAACTGGGCTTCGGCTTTCGGCGGCAGCGCATGGGAATATGTGCCTGCACGTGGCCAATACTATTTCCATTACTTTTCCAAAAAGCAGCCGGATCTGAACTGGGCCTGCACGGAACTTCGGGAGGAAATCATAAGTATGATGAACTGGTGGGTGGACAAAGGTGTGGATGGCTTCCGGGTGGACGCGATCAGCTACCTGGACAAACCGCAGGATTTCCCGGATTCTGCCCTGCCTCCACAGCCGGATGGCTTTTCCTTTCCCGACTGTCTCATTGGCCGCCCCGGCACCCATAACTATATCCGGGAAATGAACCGGCGGGTCTACACTCCCCACAACATCTTGACAGTGGGTGAAGTGTCGGCTCCCACCGTAGAAGAGCTTGGCAATTATGTAAAAACTGAACGGGAAGAATTTGACATGGCCATCCCATTCGTGCTGCCCAAGACCGAGATTGATACCTGGTCGCCGGAAAAGCTATGGCAGGATATTGAGAATAGTTATCAGGCAATGAAGGACGACGGCTGGTGGGCAAGATTCTTCAGCAATCATGACAAGCCCAGGCAGGTTTCCCTCTACGGTGATGACGGGCAATATTGGGAGGTCTCCGCTAAATTTCTGGCAATGTTCCTCCACAGCCTGCCAGGTACGCCCTTTGTATACCAGGGCGAGGAAATCGGTATGACGAATGTAAAGCTGCCATCCATCGAAGAATATGACGACCCCAGTACCCGGAACCAATATCAGCAGTACCTGCTTTCCGGCATGGATCCGGAAACTGCCCTGGCTATGGCTCAGCTGGAGAGCCGGGACAACGCCCGCACCCCTATGCAATGGGACGGCTCCGAAAACGGCGGCTTTACTTCCGGCACACCCTGGCTGAAAACAAACCCCAATACCAGGGAAATCAATGTGGAAGCCCAACGGCAGGACCCTCACTCCATCTATCAATGTTACCGGAAGCTGATCGCTCTACGCAAAAAATCCCCTGCGCTGTCTCGTGGAGATATGACTTTCCTGGAAACGGGATGCAAGGAACTATTGGCTTTGACCAGAAGCACAGCAGAAGAAACGCTGATAGCATTCCACAATTTTTCCCGGCAGGAACATGAGATTCCCGCTTCCCTGCTGGATGATACCAAAGAAGTTCTGCTTTCCTCCTATGACCGTGAGGGCGGCTATTGCGGACCGGTACTTCGGCCTTATGAATCGGTGATTTTCCGAGTCCGGAAATAGACTCAAAAATGTAAAACCAATAAAAAAGTGTGCGTCTTGACGCACACTCGCGCCGAAGCGCGGCGGCGCCAGCAGCCATTTCCCTTATGCGCGTAGTGCGCATCCCCCGGAGGGTTTTTGTTCTATAGGAAAATTCGGAGAAGTTTCCTATAGAACAAGAAAGGCTTTCCAGTTCCCCGGAAAGCCTTTGTGTCCGCTATTAGTCAACGGAAATGATTTCTTTTTTGTTGTATGAGCCACAAGCCTTACATACTCTGTGAGGCATCATAAGCTCTCCGCACTTGCTGCACTTTACCAGGTTCGGAGCGCTCATCTTCCAATTAGCTCTTCTCTTGTCTCTTCTGGCTTTTGAAGATTTATTTTTTGGACAGATTGACATCGGTTACACCTCCTTAAAATTCTTAAACAATTCACGGACAACGGACATCCTTGGGTCAAGCCCTGTATCTTCACAGTCACAGCTGCCTTTATTCAAGTTCCGGCCACAGACATTACAAATTCCCTTGCAATCTTCCCTGCAAAGTACCTTACTCGGCCAGCATGTCAATATCTCTTGAAAAAGCAGCTTATCTACGTCAAGGTAATATCCATCGATAAAGTCAGATTCGTCGAATCCTTCTCTCAGTTCAGCATCCGAACACCCCAAATCCACATATCTGGTTAAATGAAGCTGAAATTCATACTCCACATCCTCCAGACAGCGGTCACATGGAATCCGAAGCGTAACCTTCCCATCCGCCTGAATCTGCAGCTCCCTGTCCTTCCTATGCACAACAGCCACATGCACCGGCTCCTTACGGATCACCGGATATGTCCCGGACTTTAGCTGAATAGATTCCAGCTCTGGCAGTACCATTTCGTCTATGGGTGTATGCTGTTCTGATAATACGCCTGACAGGTTCATTAACATTGCTGTTACTCCTATTCATACCTAAACTATTATATCATGAGAATTTGGTTTGTCAACAGAAAAATACTGTTTTTAAAAGAAATAATAAAATTTCTCACTACAGTTCACGGCCTAACTGGCCGTGAACTCTAATCATTTCTCAATTACTTTACAAGTGCTACTGTCTCCCTTGCGATCGCCAGTTCTTCATTAGTCGGAACAACCAGTACTTTTACTTTGGAGTCCGGAGTAGAGATGATTACTTCTTCACCGCGTTTCGCGTTTGCCTCTTTATCAATCTCAATTCCAAGATACTGCAGGTATCCGCAGATCCGCTCACGCATTGCCCCGTCATTTTCGCCGATCCCCGCGGTAAATACGATATTGTCTACACCATTCATGGCCGCTACATAAGAGCCTACATATTTTGCTACTCTATATCCAAATACCTCCAAAGCGATCTGCGCTGGCTTCCTGCCTTCTTCAGCGGCCGCGGCCAGATCACGGAAATCGCTGGATACACCGTCAGACAGACCATATACGCCGGATTCCTTGTTCAGCATCTTCATCAGGCCTGCTATATCCAGCCCCTCTTTCTTCGCAATAAATTCCAGGATCGCCGGGTCAATATCACCGGATCGGGTTCCCATTACCAAACCTTCCAATGGAGTCAGTCCCATGGAGGTATCTACAGACTTGCCGTTCATTACCGCACAGATACTGGCGCCATTTCCGAGGTGGCACACGATAGTCTTAGTCGCGTCATAAGGAACACCTACGATATCTGCCACTCTCTTGGATACAAAGCTGTGGCTTGTCCCGTGGAAGCCGTAACGTCTTACTTTATATTTATCATAGTATGCATATGGAAGCCCATACATATATGCCTTCTCCGGCATGGTCTGGTGGAACGCTGTATCAAATACACCTACCATCGGTGTGCCGGGCATCAGCTTCTCACATGCATTGATCCCGATCAGATTTGCCGGGTTGTGCAGAGGCGCAAGGTCATTGCACTCTTCTACTGCTTTTTTCATTTCCTCTGTAATGACAGCGGAAGAAGCAAATTTCTCGCCGCCATGTACTATACGATGTCCTACCGCGCCGATCTCATCCAGGCTCTTTACAACACCAGTCTCGGGATCTGTCAGTGCGTCAATAACGAACTGGATCGCTTCCGTATGAGTCGGCATTGCCTTGTCAGATTTTACCTTTTCCCCACCTGCCGGCTGATAGGTCAGACTTCCGTCAATGCCGATCCTTTCGCAAAGTCCCTTTGCCAGAACTTCCTCAGAATCAGAATTGATCAACTGGAATTTTAAAGAAGAGCTTCCGCAGTTAATAACTAATACATTCATTTCCTTATGTTCCTCCTAAATTTTATTCTCAACCCTGTGCCTGTACTGCTGTGATGGCAATAACGCCTTCGATATCTTCCGCGCTACATCCGCGGGACAGATCATTGACCGGAGCAGCGATACCCTGGGTAAGCGGTCCGTATGCTTCTGCCTTTGCCAGTCTCTGTGCCAGCTTGTATCCGATATTTCCCGCATCCAGATCCGGGAAAATCAGTACGTTGGCATGTCCTGCTACCGGGCTGCCCGGCGCCTTGGATTCACCTACGGAAGGAACGATCGCCGCGTCAAGCTGCAATTCTCCATCCAGCTTCAATTCCGGCGCCAGTTCCTTTGCGATCCTGGTCGCCTCTACTACCTTGTCTACATCCGCATGCTTCGCGCTTCCCTTTGTAGAGTGGGACAGCATAGCCACAACCGGCTCCTTGCCTGTCAGTATACGGAAAGACTCGGCGGAAGAGATCGCGATATTCGCCAGCTTTTCCGGATCCGGATTCTGTTCGAGGCCGGAATCTCCAAAGATAAAGGTTCCGTCCGCCCCCATATCGCAGTTCGGTACTACAATCACGAAAAACGCGGAAACCAGTTTTGTACCCGGTTTTGTCTTCAGGATCTGCAGGCAGGGACGAAGGGTGTCTGCCGTAGAATGGCACGCGCCGGATACCATACCGTCCGCATCGCCCATCTTTACCATCATAACACCATAGTATAAATAATTGTTCAGCAGAAGTTCCTTTGCCTGCTCTTTTGTCATACCCTTTTTCTGACGTAATTCTACCAGCTTCGCGATATAGCTTTCTGTCTTATCGCTGGTCGCAGGATCTACGATCGTTGCTCCGGAAATGTCATATCCGGCTCCTACCTTCTCGATCTGCTCCTTACTTCCTACCAGGATCAGCTTCGCTGTCCCTTCCTTCAAAACTGCCTCCGCAGCTTTGTAGGTTCTCTCGTCTTCTGTCTCCGGAAGAACGATCGTCTTAATGTCTTTCTTTGCCCTTACTTTGATTTCATCAATAAATCCCATAATTAAAAAGCCACCTTTCCTTTTTCTGCCTATCATTATAACGCAAACGTTTTTTGTATACAAGATATTTCCATGTCTATTTTTAAGTACAATACGAAAAAAAGGCCGAGTATACCTCTAACTCCCCAAATGAAAAAACGCTGTAATGATCGTAAAGTACATCAGTATCGTACAGGTATCCATGATCGTGGAGATCAACGGTGCAGCCATGATAGCCGGATCGACACCGATCTTTTTTGCCAGAAGGGGTAGCGTACAACCGATACATTTTGCCATTGCCACCACCGCGATCATCGTAACTCCCAGCGCCACCGCCAGCATGATATTCTGGTCATACATAATATAGATCCGGACTCCATTGACAATGGCCAACAGGATTCCCACCACACAGGCCACACGGATTTCCTTAAAAATGACCCGGAAGAAATCTTTGAACTCAATCTCTCCTACTGCCAGTCCGCGGATCACCATAGTGGAACTCTGGGAACCGCAGTTTCCGCTGGTTCCCATCAGCATAGGAATGAACGTGATCAGAACCGGCATCACAGACATGGCCTCTTCATAATGACGAAGGATTTCTCCGGTCACAGTCGCCGAAAGCATCAGAAGCATCAGCCACAGCGTACGGTTTTTCGCATGGCAAAACACCGACGTCCCGAAGTAAGAATCCTCATTGGGGCTGACACCGGCCATGATACTGATATCTTCGGTTGTCTCATCCTGCAGGACGTACATTGCGTCGTCAACAGTAACGATCCCCACCAGACAGTTCTCGTGATCAATGATCGGAATCGCGACAAGTCCATATTTCCGAATGGTGGAAGCCACCTCTTCCTGGTCATCCAGTGTTTTGGCACAAAGAACATTTTCATCCATGATTTCTTCAATAAGCCTGGCTTCCCCGGCAGTCAGCAGATCCTTCACATCGACCACGCCGATAAGCCGCTTCTTTTCCGTCACATAACAGGTGTAGATCGTCTCCCTGTTGATCCCGACCTGGCGGATCTTCAGAATGGCCTCTTCCACCGTCATCTCCTTCCGCAGGCTGACATAATCCACATTCATGATACTTCCGGCGCTGTCCTCGGGATATTGAAGCAATACATTGATTTTCTTTCTGGTATCCTCATCTGTCACCATCAACAGACGGTCCACCACATTGGCAGGCATCTCCTCCAGCACGTCTACCGTATCGTCCACATACATCTCATCCATGACCTCTTCCAGCTCGGAATCTGTCAGGGAATTGATCAGATATTCGCGCATATCACTGTTCATATCCGTAAATACGTCCGCCGCCTCTTCCTTTGCCAAAAGCCGGAAGATCAAAATCATCTGCTTTTTGCTGATCTCCTCAAGTACTTCTACAATGTCCACGGGATGCACGGTTTCCAATACTTCTTTTAGTTCCTTAAATCTCCGCTCCTCAAGCAATGCAAGTATCTGTTCTTTTATCATTCCATGCACCCTCTTTCTTGAAATACTGCCAGCTTATGTTATCGTTCACCCGTAAAAATCCATTTTTAAGAATGACGCAAAGTAAACCATAACATTTTAAAACAATATCTTTCGGATACTGCTTTTTTCTACATTTTATAGTATAATAGTTCTCAAAAGGATATACAAGGAGTTTCTTTATGAAAATTGTCGGTTTGATCACAGAATACAATCCCTTTCACAATGGACACCAATACCATATACAGATGGCAAAAGAGGTCACCGGGGCAGATTTCGCGGTGGTTATCATGAGTGGTGACTACGTGCAGAGAGGCACTTCGGCCATCATGCCAAAACGTCTCCGCGCGGAAATGGCGCTGAAATGCGGCGCGGCAGCCGTATTTGAGCTGCCTGTCTGCTACGCTACCGGCAGCGCGGAACTATTTGCCCACGGAGCTGTGTCTTTTCTGGATCAGCTTGGAATCGTAGATTCTCTCTGTTTCGGAAGCGAATGCAGCGATCTGGAGGGTCTGCAAAAGGTGGCTGATATACTGACGGACGAGCCCAAAGAATATCAGGAGCATTTAAAGCGTTGTCTGAAGCAGGGAATGTCTTTTCCCTCCGCACGGGAAGAAGCCCTTGCGGCGTACATGAAGACAGAGGATTATACCTTCCTGCTTCACGATCCAAACAACATCCTGGGCGTTGAATATCTGAAGGCGTTGAAAAAATTGAATAGTAAGATCCGCCCCTACACCATCCGGCGCAAGGGTTCCCATTATCATGACCAGGATTTGAAATCTTCCTTCGGTTCTGCCTCTGCCATCCGCTCTTTGCTGGCTTATTCCGGCTCCGTGCTGAGCAGTGTATCTTCCGGCAGAACCTTTGAAAATACTTCCTTTGTAAATATCCTGGGAGAATTAGAAGAACAGGTGCCCCACAGTTGTCTGGAGCTTTTAAAGGATTATCACAGGGTCAGATATCCGGTATACCAGAATGATTTTTCCCTGATTTTAAAGTACAAGCTGCTGAATAAGCGCCCCGACACACTCCCCCGGTATATGGATGTGTCCAAAGAGCTGGGGAACCGTATCTGTGGGCAGCTAAACAATTATTTTAATTATAAGCAGTTCTGCGAGCTTTTAAAAACAAGAGAGGTGACACAGACCCGGATCAACCGCGCCCTGCTCCATATCATGCTGGGCATCAAAAAGAACGCAGTCAATGAATATCTGGAAAAGGGTCCGCACTTTTATGCCCGTCTTCTCGGTTTCCGGCGTGACTGTGCGAAAGTCATTTCCGCGATCGCAAAAAAAAGCACGCTTCCTCTGCTGACCAAACCTTATGAGGACGAAAATTTAAAGCCCGCGGGGAAAAAAATGTTAACCCATGATATCCTTGCCTCCAACCTATATACCTCTGTTGTCACAGACAAATATAAAACGGCTTTTGAAAATGAATACAATCAAATGATCTTGAAAATCTGATCTATCCTCTTCGTATAAAAAAACAGACTTTAACAAGTATACTTGCATAGTCTGTTTTTTCATACCTACTGCCATTTTGAATAGTTACCCTATATAATAATACACACCAGCCCCCCATTACTGTCATTTACGATCTTCTGCATGGTATCCTGCAGCTTCATCTGGCTTTCATCGTTGATCATTGTAATCTTATTGCGCATTCCGTCCATCACCAGCTCTTCGATCGACTTTCCAAAAATATTGGTTCCCCATACACCCTCTTCCGTCTCACTTTCCGCCTTAATATATTCCACCAGGTCCTGGGCCTGTTTTTCATTTCCCACAATAGGCGCGATCTCTGTCTCAATATTGGCCCGGATCATATGGATGGAAGGAGCTTCCGAATGTATCTTCACGCCGTACTTATTACCCTGCTTGATAATCATTGGTTCCTCCAGGGCAATTTCCTCCTTCTTCGGACTAACTACCCCATAGCCCTTCATCTTCACATCCGCAAACGCGTCCTTGATCTGGGTATACTCTTCTTTCATGGCGGCCAACTCCTTCATTACTGAGATCAGCTCGTATTCTCCCTGGATCTGGGTTCCGGTCAATTCGCTTAGTACCTCATAATAAAACTGCTCCGCAAACCGGATCAGTATCCGGATCTTTCCGGTATCCATTTCGATTCTGTCAACCAGAATCTTCTCTATGTATGGGCTTTCTACTTTGGGAATCCCACCCGTGACACTGCGGATATCATCCAATTCCGCCATCAAAAACTTCACGGCCGCTAACAGGTCTTGTTTGATCCGGTGCTCTCTGGAGAGCATTTCTACCCATTTTGGCACAAAAAATTCCACCTCGGAAATCGGAAATTCATACAGGACCTGCCGCATAATATTGTTCACATCATCCTCCTTGAGCTGCTCACAGTTCACCGGAAGCACCGCAGTCCCGTATTTTTCTTCCATTGCGGCCTGCAATGTCTTCACTTCGTCCGTATAAGGCTTTGTACAGTTCAGTAAAATGATAAATGGTTTTCCGATGGATTGCAATTCCTGGACGGTCCGTTCTTCTGCCGCCACATAATTTTCACGGGGCAGATCACAGATACTTCCATCTGTAGTAACCACCAGCCCGATGGTAGCATGGTCATGGATGACCTTCTGGGTTCCGATAGCCGCTGCCTTTGTGAACGGGATCTCGTATTCAAACCAGGGTGTCTTTACCTGGCGTTCGGTATCGTTTTCGATATGTCCGGAAGCCCCCTCCACCATAAACCCTACACAGTCAATGAGCCGGATCTTCACTTCCATATCTTCGGACAGTTGGATCAATGCAGCATCCTTGGGAACAAACTTGGGTTCCGTGGTCATGATCGTAGTGCCGGACGCAGACTGCGGCAGTTCATCTCTGGTACGTTCTCTGTCATTTTCGTCAGTCATGTTAGGAAGGACCAGCAGATCCATAAACCGTTTGATAAAGGTTGACTTGCCTGTCCGAACCGGACCAACCACACCGATATAGATTTCCCCATCGGTCCTTGCTTTCATATCTTTGTATAACTGAAATGAATCCATAAAAATACCCCCTTGTTCCTGCTGATAACAATGTATGCAGAAAAAAAGCGGGGTATGATATAAAATCAACAAAAAATTTCCTGCCCCATAGACCGATAATCCGGCCGCTGTGTCTGATGGCGTATATCCCACAGTATCCTTCCATAGCAGGAATCTACAACTTCCGTCAAAATGCCTTCCCCATTTATGTGTTCCCGAAGCCAGCGTAAGATCTTTTCCCCATTTTCCTTCGTGCATTCCGCTTCCGTAAGCATATGCTCCATGACAAATTCCACATATTCCGCATCGGGCTGTACCTGCCGTTCCTGGTGCCGGGTCTCGTAGCTCGTTTCCGGACAGTACCCCATCAAAAACAGTACATTGAACAGAGAGTAAAACCATCGTCCGCTCCAGCGTACAGGCGGCTCTTTGTGGAACACTTCCTTAAGGATCTGCTCCCGCAGGTAGTTCCGGCTATAAATATGCGTAATGTTGAAGCAATATGCCCGGCTCATCTCCATAGATTTTTGCAGGCTTTCCATGCTATGGACTGCCGGACTCATGGAACAAAATACCAGGTCGAACGCCTTTTGATATCCTTCCTGTTCCACGTCTATCGCGTCAAAATCACAGGTTCGGAGCTGCACATTTTGCAAACCTTCCTTTTCCATATATTCTCTGCCATAGCGAATCATCTTTTCCGACACATCCAGCCCCACGACGGAACGAACCCGTCCTGCAAATGCCGCCGCAAATCTTCCAAGCCCACAGCCGATATCTGCTACATCATATTCCGCCTTTAAGAGCCCTCTCTGTTCCAGATAAGCGACTGCACTGTATACTCTTTCATCATTCTTGCGATTGTTGGCCCGCTCTTGATTCCAAACCTCCGCCCGGCGATCCCATTTCGCAGAAGAAAACGCCTGACGCCCTGATACCTTAGAGCCTTGTAGAGAAATAAAATAATCCAGATCCACCTTATTCGGAACCGATCCCGAATTACCGGCGTCCTTCACTGTACGCCCCTTCCTCTCCTCTATCTGGAACTCCATAAAATCCATCACCTCACGATACAAAGCGTCTCGATTTTCCTCCGTAATGAAAAAGCAGCGGCATTTCGGATGAGACCTGACCTTTTCCAAAAATGGAAAATCCTTATTTTTTACAGCCGCGATGACCGGTACATCTCCATCCAGCAGAGACAATACCGCGTCACAGAACAGCTTTTCCTCTGATTCCATAAATCCAATCTCATCCATGACCACCACATGACCTTCCGGGACCGGAGCCAGAAGTTTCGGCGCGTAACGGTCGAAAGCCCCTTTTTTGACCATAAATCCATGAGCGCTGCAGACTCCTACCTGATTCTTAGAAGAGCGGTCACGCGGCATACCTGGATCATAAATATAGACCGGGCTGTTGGAATGATCATCCGCCAGGCTCGTTTCCTTCTTTGTCAAAAATCCGGAAGCAGGACGGTTTAATTCCTTCAGCACCTTCCGGATCAGCGTACTTTTGCCGATCCCACGTGCCCCAACAATTAAAGCATGTTTCATGGTTCCTCCCAAACAAACAACAAATCCTTCTCTTTTGAACACCGCCATCCGACATCCTGTTTCACTTTCCAGCCATCATTCTGACACATCATTGCCGGGGCTTTTTCACCGGAAGACAGATTGTCCGACTACTGCCATAGCGGTCCTGTATCGTCACCACATCCATTTCGATACCATATACGGATTCCAGATTTTCACTGGTAAGTACCTGCGGGGGTGTACCAAATCCTTCCACACGCCCCTCCCGCATCAAAAGCACCTTACTCCCGACAGACGCCGGATGTTCCGGGCTGTGGGTGGACAGGACGACACAATACCCTTTTCGGGCAAGATCCGCGATCACCTCCATCAAAAGCTGTTGATTGGCGTAGTCCAGATTGGCGGCAGGCTCATCCATTACAAATACCTTTGCGGCCTGGCAGATAGCCCTGGCAATCAAGACCAACTGACGTTGGCCGCCGCTTAAGGACGTATATTTCTGGTTCGCCAGATCAACCGCATTCACTTTTTCCAGGGCAGCGAACGCAGCTTCCCGGTCAACGCTTTTCGGGGTATCAAACGCGGAAAAATGGGATGCCCTGCCCATAATGACAACATCCAATACCGTATAGGAAAAGATCGGCCTGTGATATTGGGGAATATACGCGACCAGGCCTGCAAGCTCTTTGGCTGAAAGCTTTCGGATATCCTGCCCGTTGATCCGGATCAGGCCGCCGGTAAGCGGAATCGTTCCCAACAAAAGCCGGAACAGCGTAGTCTTGCCGCAGCCATTGGGACCCAGCAGACAAAGAATATCACCACTATCCGCAAAACAACTGACTCCTTTTACGATATCTCCATGGCCATATCCGCCTCGCACATCCTGTATTTCCAAAAGCATTGATCCTTCACCCCTTCCGTTTGATGAGCAGAGACACAAAAAACGGTGCCCCCATAATACTGGTCACCACGCCGAGAGGCAGTTCCATAGATAGTACAGAACGTGCAATATCATCCATCAGCACCAGATATCCGGCGCCAAGCATGGCACTTGCCGGGATCAGCTTTCCATAATCGACTCCTGTCAACGCCCTTGCCATATGAGGTATCATAAGCCCGACCCAGCCAATCAGTCCGCCCAGGCACACCGCGGCCGCGCTCAACAGCGTAGACGCGGCAATGAATATCAGCCTGTACCATTTGATATTGATTCCAAGGCTCTTCGCCTCTTCTTCATCTAAAGTCAGAAGATTGATCCGCCAGCGGAGCGCCAAAATGACCACAAGCCCGACCGCCATAGGTATCGCGCTCCAACAAAAAGAATCCATATCGGTCTTAGTCAAACTTCCCATCAGCCAAAATGTAATCTGCTGCAATACATCATTCGGATCGGAAATGTATTTGATCATAGTCACTCCGGCATTACACAGGGCCATCACCATAGAACCTGTCAGTACCAGGCTTAGAGTCTGTGAATATGAGGACTTCCGACTGATCAGATAGGAAAACGCAACTGCCAGGATTCCTCCCGCGAACGCGCTTAACTGAATCATCCAGTTGGGTGAGCCTCTTAATATCGCAAATGCTGCTCCAAGGCTCGCGCCGGAGGATACCCCAAGGATATCCGGCGACACCAGTGAATTGCGGAACATTCCCTGATAGGCAGAGCCTGCCACAGAGAGGGAGGCCCCGATAAAAGCCGCGGATAAAATGCGCGGAAGCCGGATATTCCAGAAAATCGTGACCGCCTGGGGCAAGATCTCTCCCTGATAGCCAAATCGGGACAAAAACGCGCTTACCACCTGAGACGGCGCCAGCGGATAATATCCGATCCAGAAGGAAAGGATCATAACCGCAAATAACATAAAAAGCATTCCCAACAGTAAGAAACAGGAACGCCGCTGCTGAATCTTCGCTTTTTCTATTTCAATATGATTTGCATTCATAAATTTCCACCTTTGTAACCTGTCAGAACAGTTCTGAATTTTCATATAGCAATAGTTGACACTTTTTTTGAAATATGTTATCTTTGAATAAGCAATTCGTTATATTTTAGAAAACGATTCGTTTTTCATTATATAACGAATCATAACATATGAAAGGGGAACCTGTCAATTCTTTCCTACTCTTGAGACAATCGTATAAAGGAGATGAAGCATGAAAACACGAAAACATTTTTTCTCAATGGCTGTAGCACTGCTCCTTATCGCAAGCCTGCTTGCGGGCTGTGGGCAAAAGGCAGACAACTCTGGGGATACGTCCCAAAAAGAACAGAATAGAGCTTCGGCAGACCTTGAAACTGCCTCTGATGGGACAGAAAACACTAACGAGTCTGATACACGTGAGATTACGGATATGGCCGGGCGGGAAGTGACCGTCCCTGCGGAGATCAATCGTGTATTTTCTACGGATCCTACCGCCGCGATCTTTTTGTATACCCTGGTTCCGGACAAACTGTTGGGATGGAATTACGAGCTGAATGATATCGAAAAGAGCGTGATCCTTGAAAAATATCATTCTCTTCCTAATTTCGGCATGGGGGACGCCATCAACTACGAAGCGGTTCTTGACGCAGAGCCTGATATTGCCTTCACGGTCGGCCGTATCAACGACTCGATCGTATCGGATGCCAACAGTCTTTCCGAGCGTCTTGGCATTCCCGTAGTCGTTGTAGACAGCGACCTGATGTCTGCCCCAGAATCCTACCGCTTCATGGGGGAACTGTTCGGCGCAGAGGAGCAGGCGGAAAAGCTGGCGGCCTATGCGGAGGATACTTTCCATGATATCGCGGAAATGGAGATTCCGGATGACCAGAAGGTACGTATGTACTATGGAAACGGGGAGGATTCCCTGGAGACCGCTCCGGCTGGTTCCTCACATGGCCAGATCATTGATTTGGTCAATGCTGTCAATGTAGCAGACCTGGAGCTGGGCGACGGTTCCCGCGTACAGATTTCCGCAGAGCAGCTTCTTGCCTGGAACCCGGATGTGATCATTGTCATCGGGGAAGCGAAAGCTTCTATCAGTGGCAAAAGCGCGGCAACGGCAATTCTCGAAAATCCGGACTATGCTTCCCTGAAAGCAGTTCAGGAACAGAAGGTATACGGTGCTCCGAACGCGCCTTTCAGTTGGGTAGACCGTCCGCCAGGACCAAACCGTATCATCGGTATACGCTGGCTTTCCGGACTCATTTATCCTGAATATCTGAATTTTAATGTGGATGATGAGATCCGTGAATTTTTCAGCCTATTCTATCACGTAGACCTGACGGATGAACAGCTTGAAAATGTTTATAATGGAACGGTTTGATCCATACAGGAGGTACTATGATGACAGCCGCGTTAATCATTGCCGCCGGAGAAAAATCCGGCAAAAACAGATTCCAGCCTGAAAGAGAAATCGGTACGATCAGCGCGATCCAACGTATCGCTCTGCTGTTTCAGCAGGCAGGTATCCGACGCATTGTCGTTATCTGCAGTGAGGATGATAAAAAAGCAGAAAAGCTGGTTCCCCATATGAACCTGATTTTCCTACACGCTGCCAGCACCAGCGAAATGCTGGACGGTATCAAGATCGGTTTATCTTATCTGTCGGATAAATGTACAAAGGTATTGGTCTCCCATGTAGATGTTCCTCTGTTTTCCGTAAAAACCGTGCAGTCTCTCATGACCGCCAAAGGTGACATATGTGTTCCTTCCTGTCACGGGCAATGCGGACATCCGATACTGATCCAGGCAAAGCATTTCCAGGAAATTTTGTCCTATCAAGGGGAAGGCGGGCTTGCGGGGGCTATTCGAGCCTCCGGGCTGCAACGGCAGATTGTTGAAGTGGAGGATGAGGGTGTTTTATCTAATACCCAAAAACAGGACTCCTTTGAATATTTGGTCATGCAGCATGATTTATCAGAAATATGGCCTTCCTTCCGCTTCCGGCTGAACCGGGAACGTCCCTTTTACGGCCCCGGCGCCCATCATCTCCTGAAACTGGTCAGGGAAACCGGTTCTTTGTCAAAAGCCTGCCGCCATATGGGGATTTCCTACAGTAAGGGGCGCAAAATAATCTCCACTCTGGAACAGCAATTTGGATATTCTGTGATTGAAAGCCGCCAGGGTGGAAAAGACGGTGGTTTTTCCTATTTAACAAAGGAAGCGGAAAGGCTGATGCAGGATTATGATTCTTTCTGCGAAGAAGCAGGTACAATTCTACAAGAACTATTTAGAAAGCATTTTTTCCCACAGGATCCGGAGAAATCCTTATATGGGAATCCTGCCGCTGATCGTTTGTCCGTACACGGCAACATGAAAAAATGATACAGAACAGGGAAGGTAAAAAACAATGAATACTATTTTTACGAAAATATCAAAAGAACTGGACGCAAATCGTGATGTAATGCTTGTTACCATTGTTTCCAAAAGCGGTTCTTCTCCCCGTGGGGCCGGAGCGCAAATGCTTGTAGGGGAGCAGGGCCGTATCCTGGGTACGATCGGCGGCGGCGCCGTAGAACTGCGTTCAGAGGAAATGGCCCGTGAATTCTTAAAAGACAAGCAATCCGGCGACCATGAATTTCTTCTCCGCCAGAACAGTGGGGAGGACATCGGTATGGTCTGCGGCGGTGATGTCTCCGTTTTGTTCCAGTTTATTGATTCCACAAAACCAGAATGGAAGGAATTGACCTCCAGGCTGCTTTCCCTGCTCTCTTCCCATCAGCCGGGCTGGCTCATACTGCATATGGACGGCTCCTTTCCAGCGCTCCTGGAAGCAGATGGCAGGCAGGTCATAGGCACCTGTCCGGAAGAGATCCCGCTTCCGGCTGAAAGTAAGTGTATGAAAACGAAGGATTCTTTCCTCATGCCTCTTCCAGTCCTGGATCATGCTATTATCTTCGGCGGCGGACATTGTTCCCAGGCATTAGTGCCTGTGTTAAGCAGGATCGGTTTCCGCGTGACTGTCATGGACAACCGGCCGGAATTGTGTAATCCGGATATTTTCCCTGACGCGGAAGAGATCATCTGCGGAGATTATCTGAAGCTTTCCGATCATATGAAACTGCACACATCCGATTATGTGGTGGTCATGACCAACGGGCACAGTCATGATTTCGATGTACAGGAGCAGATTCTAAGGCAGCCTCTCGCCTATGTAGGGGTCATCGGCTCTAAACGCAAAACAGAATTTATCAACCAGAAGCTCCGTGAAAGCGGGATTCCGGAAGAAGTTATTTCCCGTATCCATTCCCCCATCGGCACAGAAATCAAGGCTGTCACACCAGAAGAGATTGCCATCAGCATTGCCGGAGAAATGATCTATGAACGGGCACTCCTTCGGGAAAAGAACGGGATAGAATTACCCGGTGGCTGCCCTATGCATAATACCCACGGCAAATGAAATCTGCCGTGGGTATCATGTTGTCTTACTCTTCCCACGGAAGAGATGCGTTTTCACTGCGGGATGCCCGCATCATAAGGCCGTCTACGGCTTCCGCGGGATTCATCCCTTCAAACAGGACTTCATTCACCGCCTCTACGATGGGCATGGATACCTGGTACTGCTCTGCCAGCTTTTTGGCCGCCTTCGCGGAATATACACCTTCCACTACCATCTGGACTTCTTCCATAGCCTCTTCCATGGTTTTTCCCTGCCCGATCAGGAAACCTGCCTTCCGATTCCGGCTGTGGACACTGGCGCAAGTCACAATCAGATCCCCGATTCCGGTCAGTCCGGTAAAGCTTTCTATCTTGCCTCCCATCTTCACGCCAAGCCTTGCGATCTCCGCGATTCCTCTCGTGATCAGCGCCGCCTTCGTATTGTCCCCATAACCAAGACCGTCTGCGATCCCGGCAGCCAGGGCAATTACATTTTTCAAAAAACCACCCAGCTCGATTCCTAAGATATCCGGGCTGGTGTAGACACGGAATACCTTGCTTATAAAGACAGACTGGAGATATTCCGCTGTTTTTTTTGTCCTCGCCCCAATCACACAGGTGGTAGGAAGCCCCCGTCCTACTTCCTCCGCATGGCTCGGCCCGGAAAGCACTGCCACATCCGCCTGCGGGATTTCCTGCTCGATCTGCCGGGAAAGGGTCATCAAAGTACTCTCCTCAATTCCTTTGGCCACATCCACGATGATCTGATCCTTCGCGACAAAGGGGGACATTTTTTTCGCCGTTGCCCTGGTAAATGGAGATGGCACCGCAAGAACCAGAAAATCCTTCTCCCGAACCGTCTCTTCCAGATTTCCCGTGATCCTCATATCCTCCGGCAGCTTTACGCCCGGAAGCTTTTTCTCATGCTCCCTCTTCTCATTCAGCATTGTTACTTCCGCAGGATCGATCGACCAGACCGTAACCTGATTTCCATTATTGTGCAGCAGGACGGAAAGCGCGGTTCCCCAGCTTCCTGCTCCGATCACACCGATATTTGCCATACTATCACCAAACCTTTCCATTTATTATTTTTTCTTACTCCGAAACGGGTTCTCTGTTCCTGACAGGAGCCTCTTGATATTTTCTTTGTGACGGAACCATGCCAGCAACATCAATATGAATACCAAGACATATAATTCCATCCGATATTTAAAGTCCATGTCAAAACCTCCCAGTTGTCCATAAAACAGGACTTCCAAAAAAAACATGGAAGAAGCCAGAAGCGAACCCAGGGATACATATCTTGTCAACAGGACAGCAATTAAAAATGCGGTCAGCGGAATGGGCACCATCACCAGGCTGGTAGACAGAACCAGCCCTGCCAGCACCGCAATCCCTTTCCCCCCTTTGAACTTGAGATAAAAGGGAAAATTATGTCCCAGCGTGGCGCCCAGCCCCGCATACATAGCAAGCAATGGCAAATATTCAGAATCCTGGTAAAGATACCGCACGATCAGAACTGCCGCCACGCATTTGACCACATCGCCCGCAAATGTCATAGCGCCCGCTTTCCATCCCATAACCCGGAGCGCGTTGGTAGAACCTGCGTTTCCGCTTCCCTCTTTCCTGATATCAATATGGTTCATTTTCCCGACCAGATACCCGGTCTGCAAAAGCCCGCATACATAGCCGATTGCCAGACAGATGATTCGTTCCATGATCTTAGCGCCCCTTTTCCTTTCTTTCCCTGATATAAAATTTTAGTGCCGTACCCCGGAATCCAAAAGCTTCCCGGATTTTATTTTCCAGATACCGTGTATAAGAAAAATGCATGAGCTGTTTGTCATTTACAAAAATCACAAATGTAGGAGGCTTCACAGCCACCTGAGTCATATAATACAGCTTCAGCCGTTTTCCTTTATCGGAAGGCGGCTGCTGCATGGCTACCGCTTCGCTAAGGATCTCATTAAGTACACCTGTGGCGATCCGAAGTGTCTGGTTCGCGATGACCATATCAATCCGGTCATACAACTTGTTGAGGCGCTGGCCTGTCATGGCGGACACATACATGATCTCCGCGTAAGGCATAAAAGACAGAATCTGACGGATCTGATCCTCGTAGTTCCGCATGGTCTTATCATCCTTTTCAATGGCGTCCCATTTATTGACTACAATAATCACACCCTTGCCCCGCTCATGCGCGATCCCGGCAATCTTGGCATCCTGCTCGGTAGCTCCCTCCACCGCGTCAATGACCATAAGCACCACATCCGCGCGCTCCACCGCTGTCACTGCCCGGATGATGCTGTAGCGTTCCAATTCTTCCTTGATCTTACTTTTTCTGCGCAGCCCGGCGGTATCGATAAATACATATTCTCTTCCGTCATAAGTCACGGTCGTATCAATGGCGTCTCTTGTAGTACCCGCAATCTCAGATACAATGGCACGGTTCTCCCCTGAGAGCTTATTGAGAATGGAAGATTTTCCAACATTGGGCTTTCCTACGATAGCGATCCGGGGACGTTCATCTTCTTCCTCCGTCCCGGATCCTTCAGGGAAATACGCAATCACCTCATCCAGCATATCCCCCAGCCCAAGCCTGGAGGCCGCTGATATGGGGATCGGATCCCCAATTCCCAGATTATAAAATTCATAGACATCAGGCATAAACTTTTCAAAGCTGTCCACCTTATTCACCACCAGGACCACCGGCTTCGCGGAGCGCCGGAGCATGTCAGCCACCTTGGAATCCGCGTCTGTAAGCCCCTGCCTTACATCCGTAATAAAGATGATAACATCGGCCGTATCAATGGCGATCTGCGCCTGTTCCCGCATCTGAGACAGGATGATATCCTTGCTGTCCGGCTCGATCCCACCTGTATCGATCATGGTGAACTCTTTGTCAAGCCAGCTCACATCCGCATAAATCCGATCCCTTGTCACCCCTGGCGTGTCCTTTACGATGGAGATCATCTCTCCCGCCAAGGCATTGAATAACGTAGATTTCCCCACATTCGGGCGTCCTACTACTGCTACTACTGGTTTGTCCATCTTGATTCTATCCTTCCTGTATTATAACCGGAAAAGCGCTCCGGTTCTCTCCCAATATTGCGTCCAATAAATCCTGACCGCTTGATTTTACAATATTCAGCGGCACTTGTAAAGCATTCTCCACATCAGAAACGGTAAAATCATCTAAAAATACATCTTCCTTGGCCCGCAGCATATTACATGGAAGCAAAAGCCGCTCTCCCAACGGCTTCCCGGTAAGCTGCTTTACCAGATCCTGTCCGGTGACCAATCCGGATACCGTGATCTTCTCTCCGAAAAATTCATTTTTTACAGCATAGACCGTTACATCTGTATGCGGAAATTTTTCCCGGAGCTGTTCTGCCATCCGCTGCAAAAAGGGTGCTGCCAACAGTCCGGTAGCCAGGGAAAGCTTCCTCTTTGCCTGATCCCCCGTTACTGCTTCCAAAGCCTCTGAAAATTCATCCAAAAGAAGCCGCAGCATCCCGACTCCATTTTCCAACTGCAGATAACCATCGTATTGTTCTTCCTCCGGCAGCTCCTCCCCTGCCAGAATATACCACTCATCACTGGCGTGGATAAAGTGCAGGCCATATTCCGGATATACACGTTCCTGCCATTTATGGATCAAATCCAACACCTGCTTTGCTTCTTCTTTTGTAAATGGTTCCAGGGGTTCCAGACCCTCCCGGAACCGGGTCAGCCCCACCGGCACTACAGAAACACTTCGCAGGAAGGGAAGATACCGAGTCAACTCCCGGATGCTTCTCTCTAGTTCCTCTCCGTCATTGAACCCTTTGCACAGAACAATCTGCCCGTTCATCTCAATTCCGGCCTCATAAAGCAGGTCTACTTTTTTCAGCGCTTCTCCCGCGAACCGATTATGGAGCATCCTGCAGCGAAGTTCCGGATTCATGGCCTGAAAGGAAATATTGATCGGCTCCAGATGATATTTTATGATCCTTTGGATATCGTGCTCACTCATATTGGTCAATGTCACATAATTTCCCTGCAGGAATGAAAGCCGGGAGTCATCGTCCTTAAAATACAGTGTATCCCGCATCCCTGGAGGCATCTGGTCGATAAAACAGAAAATGCATTGATTTCGGCAGGAACGGTATTCATCCATCAGCCCCTGCTCAAATTCCAGCCCCAGATCCTCATAAGTCTCTTTCTCAATCTCCAGCTCCCACTGTTCGCCGTCCGGTTTTTCAATCAGCAGGATGATCTCCTCTTCTTCTATATAATACCGGTAGTCAAATACGTCCTCAATCTCCTGGCCGTCCACCGCCAGCAGGCGGTCTCCCGGCTCAATTCCCAGCTCCCACGCGATACTCATGGGCTGGACAGAACGTATCACATGCTCATGTGCCATACTTTTTCTCCTAAACTGAACAGTAACATTTCTATAACTTCGTTCCCTCATTATATCATAACATCTTGAATTTCGGTAGAAAAAATGATATAACCATATATGAAAGCAAAATATACTATTACTAGTTTTAAGGAAGTATTTACACTTACTTCCACTGACATCGCATTGAAGAAAGTATGCACAAAGCACAGGAGAGAATTTATGTCAAACATCGAATTATTAGAAAAAACCCTCCCGGTCGCGCCGCTGAAGCTGGTCGCTATGGAAAGCTGTACTGAGCTTGGGAAAAAGGTGAATGACCACATCGTATCGTTTCGGAAAGATACTATCAACGAAGTCTCCGAATCCCCCTTGTATGTAAATTATCGTTCTAAGAATTATCTGGTAGACTGCTGCTGCCCCCGTTTTGGAAGCGGGGAGGGAAAAGGCATTCTCAGGGAGACGATCCGCGGCACAGACCTGTTCATCATGACAGATGTGTGTAACCATAGCCTGACCTATACAGTAAACGGACATGAGAACCATATGTCCCCGGATGACCATTTTCAGGATCTGAAGCGGATCATCTCCGCAGCTACAGGCAAAGCACACCGAATCACCGTGATCATGCCGTTTCTGTATGAAAGCCGTCAGCATAAACGGACCAGACGTGAATCTCTGGATTGCGCTATGGCACTGGAGGAACTGAACGCCATGGGAATCACCAATATTATCACCTTTGATGCCCATGACCCCCGTGTACAAAACGCTATTCCGCTGAGTGGTTTTGACAGTTTTAATCCGCTGTATCAATTCATGAAAGCACTTTTCCGTGAGGTTCCTGATCTGAAAGTGGATAAAGATCATTTGATGGTCATCAGTCCGGATGAAGGCGCTATGCACAGAGCCGTATATTTTTCCAATATGTTAGGCGTGGATATGGGAATGTTCTACAAGCGCCGTGATTACTCCAAGATCATAAATGGGAAGAATCCCATCGTAGCCCATGAATTTCTCGGTGATGATGTGGAAGGCAAAGACGTGATTATCATTGACGACATGATCTCTTCCGGAGAAAGCATGCTGGATGTAGCCAAACAGCTAAAAGAACGGAAGGCAAAACGAGTGATCGCATGCACTACTTTTGGATTATTTACAGATGGTTTTGAGAAATTTGATGAATATTATAAAAATGGGTATCTCAGCAAGGTCATTACCACGAATCTGACTTATCTTCCGCCGGAGATCCAGGAAAAGCCATATTTCATCACGGCGGATCTGAGCAAGTACCTGGCCATCATCATTGATTCCCTGAATCATGATACACCCATTGGAGCCGTAATGACTCCTACAGATAAGATCCATGCGCTTCTTGAGAAACGCAAACAGGCGAATCTGATCTAATTTTTTTAGTTCCTCATCCTCCTTTTGCTGTGGGTGTCCATGCCGTTGAGGATATTCACCGGGAAATTCAGAAATTCACAAACCACCACTTTAAGTGGTGGTTTGAAAAAGCCCTGTAAGGGCGACTGCATGCACCCCTTTAAAGGGGGTCTGTGTGTTCTCGGAAACTCGATTCCCTTGAATTTCCTTATTTTCTTAACTGCATC
>CAZFXM010000041.1:0-29781 GCA_964523125.1 uncultured Clostridium sp.
GATTGAAAGAAAAATCAGTAAAATCAAGCATTTAAGACTTAATCAGCAGTCACTAATTATACCAATATAGTTTTCCTTCTCCCCTTGTTTACATAACGGTTGAAATTTAAATTTTACTTAAAGCAGCCTTAAAAGCTGTATCAACTCATGCGGTCCTGTTTCTTTCGATACCGTCTGTCTGGTATCAAAACGTTTAAAACCATAATTTTCATAAAAAGACAGCAGCTTCTCCTTATTATCTGCCTCCACAAACGCTACCATGCCGCCAGCCTGATACTGCAAAATCTGTGTCTGTCTAATAGCAGCTTCCAATAATTCTTGTCCTGTTATTCTGCCTCTTGCCCTGTCATTAAAATTTTTACCAAGTTGGGCAATCAAATAAGCCGCAAGGTTATAAGTCTGTTCGCTTTTGTCTATTTCACTGAATCTTGCGAGTTTGCGCCTTACTGTATTGCTAAATGACTCTGCCTTTACAACAAGGGGCTTTATTGTGATAGAAAAATAACCTAACAGTTCTGCATCTTCCAGTGACAGTATCAGATATGTAACTGCCTGATGTTTCTTCGCAAATTCAATTGCCTGCTGCTTTAAAAAGTGCTCAACATCCATGTTCAGCGGACATGAAAACTCGGAAAGGAGTTGCACTAATTTGTCCTCTCCGAGCCTTTTGTCCTCATTTTTCAAATACTCACGAATGTTCAGCACAATAAAATTATTTGCTGGCTGCATCCGTTTTCTTCCTTTTCTCCATGAATTTTACTATCTCATCTGCGCCTTGTAAATAGGTAACGTTGATTGGAACACGAGGTGTTCTATCGTTGGCAGATGCTTCAACCGCATCGGCAAACATCTCCACCTGTTTCTCACCGGATATGATAAAATTCTTCATGATACTTGAAGTTGCCATATAAACACCCCCTTTGTTAGTATGGCTCATTTTACGCTACGCATACTTCTCTATTCATTGTACGGGTTTATCGTGGTTTTTGCAACAAAATTTTTATGCGGATCCTTTTCCTGTCCGTACACGAGACACATTAATTTCGTCGGCATCTTTATCCGTTGCGTTTACTGCATTTTTTATTTCTGTGTCCATAGCCATAACCTCCTCTTGTGTATTTGTCGGAAATGTAAAAGCCATTCCCAAAAGGTATATGACTTCAAAATCATTATACTCTGAAAACGTTGCTGAATCAACCAGCTTTTTCTCCCGTTTTCAGTTCTCGTTACATAAGCTTCTCTTCCTGTCCCAGCTTCCAGACATCATATATCAGAAGTCAGGTAATATCAAATCTCATTTGCCCTCAAATTTTTATTATGGCTTAAGAGTCCTTTTGTCTGTTCTAATAAATCTCTGCTTCCTGACTCAAATATCACAAATTTATATTTTTTTAGCTTATATTCTGTCATTAATGGCTGTAAGCTTTCTCTGATCTGCTGATCGTCTTTTTCTTCATTCGTCAACCATACAGAGGCAAACCGAAACTGATCATTCACTTCGACTTTCATTACACCCCTCCTTTGTTTTTATCATTTCCTTTATCTGGAAAATCATTCAACTTTTTTTAATCAGTCAAAAGATATTTCTTAAATCTGAATCCCGAACTATTTTCTGTGTCAAGGATTCATATATTTATTGAATAAACAGTCACCGCTTCTCTTTTTTCTGTAAATAATTTATATTTTTTTACAATATTTCACTTTATAGCTGGATTCTATATGGTTGGGCATCATAAATACACAAGAAGCTAGCGGCCTGACACAGTGCCAGACCACTTACGATTTACTTATTCACAGTCCTACTCTGCTTTAGATATCCAGCCTTCTTGAACTTCCACTTCATTTTCCTGCAGATACTTGTCCACACGTGGCCCCGACATACACAGATGCATATTGAGTTCCCAACGCCGTGCCTTCCCATACTCTTTTTCAAACCGTTTATACCATTGTTCCTTTATGTTAGATGCGATCCGTATCTTAGTACAGTCAAATCTATCTTCGTTATTAAATGGTATTTGAAATTCCTCTGCTACCTTTTCATAAAATGCAACCAAGCTAAAGCCTGGATAAAATGCATCAATAGTTCCCTGCTTCACATCTTTAATTCTTCTCTCCATATTTTTCTCCTTTGTAGTAAAACATGCTCATTAATCATTTAGCAAGGCCCGCCTTCCGCTCCATGGAACGCACCTGCCGGATACTTCCAATCTCCTGTCACATAAATGGAATCCTCAGAAAATTCCCCTGTCACTAAACTATGGATTGCATCCTCATCCCCATGATAAACACAGGATTTGGCCGCTCCGACAAATGTATCCAGATCACAGTGATTATCCAACGTAAATCCCAGCACCTTCTCATCCTGCCGCAGCATTTCATAATCTTCCGGATATAATTCCCGGATACCCGCAAACAATCTGGGTGTGGAAAAAATACACATTGCACAGCTGCAGCGATTCCATCCGGCGCGATAACATGGATGTGGATTGACCTTATGCCTTTTTAAAACCTCCCACACATCTTTTTCCGAATAATCAATGACCGGCCGCCATTGGTGTACGATCCGGTGTGCCTTTGCCACTGCGTTTGTCCTGTGGATCTCCATTTCGTTATACTTACTGCGTCCTGACGATTCTCCTCTCCGTTCTCCGGAAACAATCAGCAGGCGGGTATCCTTTCTTGTCTTTTCCAGACTTGCCGTCACGCTGTCCTGTACGGAAGCTTTGAGGCTGCCACTGCACCAGCGTCCCTGATGGGTGCCTCCCTTCGCTGGGAATTTCATGCGTTTTCCGCCCAATTCTTCCAAACTGTCCAAACTGCACAAGTTCCGCAGGACGGTATCTGCCACCATAATCTTTAGATACGCAGAACACCAGCGTTTACTTAAGTCTCCGCTTTTCATTGGAAATTTCATGCGATAGCCAAGTTTTTCTAACTGCTGTTCCATATCCTCCGCAGATTTTTTCTTCAGCTCCAGACAATCGATATATTTTTTAGACAGAGGGCACTGCATGACTTCCAGTGTATCCGGTTCCTGCCATTCGATCGGTTCCGACGCTCCGATACGGGATAACTCCCCAAAGAAGCCGTTCTTTCTCCAGGATACCCGAAGGGGGATCTGCTCCGCCTTTGAAAAAGCATGGATATAATTGGATGTACAGCGCCAGTCCATGCGCCTTACAGGATGCCCTCCATCAATGTCGTGATGCCAGAACTCTATTTTGTGCTTTGGCACGCCCAGTTCCAACAGCTTATAGTAGCTGGCAATGCTGTCCTTCCCACCGGAAATCAAAAGAATGATCAGATCATACGTTTCCAATGGCAATAATTCTTCCAACAAAATTTTCTTCATATACTCCGAATCCGTCCGCCCCGGCACTCTCGGCCGGATTCTTTTTCCGGTTCCATAAATCGGGGTATCTGGCTCTCCATAGACAACCTGTGTATCTTTCGTACAGTCCGCATCCCGTATGAAGCCTGGCTGAAACAGAGTAAGCTGTCCATCAGACTGCTGGAAATAGGATTCTTCTTTCCTCAACATATCCTCTCTTTCTAAGGGGCATTGCTGCCCCTTACTTACACATCAAATAATCAGTGCCCGCTTCTTATGAGAAAGAAATCCTGCGCTCCCTTTCCTCTGCATTTTCCAGGACTCCCAGTTTTCGGTCATAATACTGCACTTTATCTGACAGCTTGTCCTCCAGTTTTACCTGGGTCTCATTTATTTCCTTTACCATCGAAGAAAATCCCTCCACACTTGAAGTTTCTGTATCCGCTATAAAAAGCGTTTCATGGATGGAGGATGGCAGCACATAAAAATCTGAATCCAATATCTCCCCTGCCCGTTTCATGATATCGTCATGGAGAATCAGAGACGCGCCATACGTTTTATTCTCATTCGTCAGGCATAAAGTCCGCGTTCCCGTCGGGTGATATTCTGTGCCTTCTTCCAAAAGATTTTGCGGTTTTTCATTCATGACCAGTTCAAAACCCAAAAGTTCATCCAGGCTGTTCAAAAGAGGCTGCCTTTTTTTATCCGCAAGAATGGCATCTCTGTGTAGCTGCTCCAGCGAAACCTCCCATTCTTTCATCAGCATTTCTGTAACTGTAAAACTGATAGTATCCTCTTCGCTTTTCGGTATGGTCACGCGGTAAACAGCCGCAAAGTCCCCATGCCTGGTGTAAATCTTATCTTCCAGATATTTCTGGTTTAATTCCGGGTCACAAAGCCTGATCATCAACCGTCCCTTGATTTCTTCATAATCTGACACATCCACAATGTCTTTTACATTTTCCATATCTTTGTACGCGATACAAAGATCCGCAATGTCTCCTACACAGTCATCAAGCCCTTGTCCATCCTGGTAGCACTGATAAAAGCCGTCCATACCAATATGGGCTCTTACCTCGGCTTCCGGAAATGGGATCGTCAGGACATGGGATATCCTGTCATTTTCTTTTCTCAGTTCCTCTACAGATATCTGCGCCTTTTCAAAAGCTGGCGGCAGATATTCCTTCACATTCTCTTTCACATACTCAAAAAATTCATTTCTGTTCTTCATTGATTACTTCCTCCTTCGAATTTTTATTCCATACAGCCCGCTTTTACCAACAATGCCTTCTTCCTTTTCCCGGAAAAGTAAGATTCCCCATTGCAGATCCAGATGCTTCCACGCGGCGCGGTCATAGCACCAGCGATCTTTTTCCAGCCTGAAGGCATATCCGTATATAGTTCCACGTCTTTTTTCACGGCAAACGCTACAATCCGGTTAATTTCGTCCATATCATTTGTCTCCTTTCACAGATTGGGCTCCTGCTTCAAATAGGACAATATAAAAATCTTGTCTTGCTCTGATCGCCGGCAAAAGAACAGGCGAAACCTCCGTTTCGCCCTTTCTTTTGTACTGCCCTATATTTTTCAACATTCTATAAGCTCTAAAGTTCTTTCGCATAAGCCTTCAGATACAGGTTATAATCACCACTTCTAGTGATAAACCGGATCCAATAATCTGCTGCACGTCCATTCATAAAGAAATTATATTCATTTTCCCCCGCCTTTGCCGAAGGATACTTCTTACAAAATGCTTTCAATCTTTCTAGCGTACTTAGCTGTGTCACCAGACAGCTATAAATATCCTGTGATTCTTGGTCAAAAGCTTTTGTACGCAGGTGATTCCTGCAGGGGAAATATTGTCCCTGCCACCCATATCCATCGTGGTATGCACGCACATGCCCAATTTCGGCATCCGGCTTTTCTGATAAACTAAGGGAATCGTAAGCCCGCGAGCAATGCTCAAAGACTTCTGAAAAATTACAGGTCTCCTTAAGTTCATATGTGATATCTTTCTTCTTGTTTTTCACTTATGCCCCCTCCTTGTTATGCAGCATTTTTTTCAGCATCCGGTATCTCCATCAGATCCGCTTCCAACACATCCGCCAGAAACTGCCCCGCAAAAAGCCCTCCATTAATCTTCACTTTTTTCTTACGCATTGCCGCATAAGACTCTATTCGTGTTTCCCGGCTCTTTTTGGCCAGATCTAAATCTTCCTCAGAAAGCCGCTTCTGCACCACGGTCTGCCATTTCCGCAAGAATTTAGAAGCCTTCTCAATGTCCTTTTTCTGCCGGTCAAACTCCGTCCGTTTCTGCCGTATCACACCCCCAGGCTCTACCTCCAGCGTATAATAAGGCTGGTCCGGCTGTTTTGTCTTTCTCAAAAACAGGATAAAGCTCTCCCGGTTATTGATACGCTCAAAGTACTCTTTCTTCTTATCAATGCAATGGTGCAGTGCCTGTCCTTCTTCCAGAATATCCTCTATCTTTTCCGGCGCAATAATCGAATACGTCTTATCGGAAAATCCATATTTCTCCTGCAATTCCGGGAGAATGTCATTGATATAAGGGTAAGCCTCGGCCAACTCTCCCGCAGTTACGGACAATTTGTTCTCCTCGATATATTCCACCAATTCCTGATGTCTCTGGTACAGTTTAGATACCCTGTACACGATCTCATCATAAATATCCATTTTCACGCGCTTTGCCATGGAAAGGTAATCTTTCCAGGTAGTCAACACCTGGCAGATATCTTCCTCCCTCCCTTTTTGCTGGCGGATCAGGTAATTTTTGATCTGCACGTAACTCATCCTATCTATAATAAAGTCTAAGTTTTCCGGCAGGATATTGTTCTGCACAAACCAACCGATCAGCTCATCCGATAAGCAGAGGTTCTCTTCCTTCTCCCGCTGCAGCCAGTATAAGACATCAATACCGCCATCCAGTTCCCTTAACCTTTTTAATTTTGCGTTATCAATCCCCAGTCTTTTTGCCAATCCCCCGGAAGGTTCACGGCATATAACTTTCTCCGGATTTTGAACCAGTTCCTCCGTAAGCCGTGGAAGATCCGCCTTTAAAACCTGCTCTATTACAGGAAGTTTTCTCCAGGAAGCAAGATATGCATAGGGCTTTAAAATCGGATGTTTTTGAATCCATGGAACCAGTCCGGTCTGTTTTAATTCTTTCCGGTTCAGATCAGGCAATGTCTTCGGATACACTTTTCCATGGGTGGAAGACGCATAATAATAGTAGTAGTAATATCCTTTCCAGTAACCATCACAATTACCGGCAATCCAACGGTAACCCCTATTCTTGAAATCCCCATAATAATATGGCTCCATATGGAACTCTTCATCATAGAGATAACGTTTCGTTTCATGAAAATAAATATCCGGATTCAAAAAGTTTCCTTTCGAAAGGCACATCCTCACCTCAAACCGTCTCAACACAATTCCTGGTTTACAGCGCTGGATCAAATAAGCCGTTTCCCTTTCCGTAAAAATGGAACCTGATTTATCCACCGACTTGAATTGAATCTTCTGCCCGCATCGGCTGCAGACCCCCATTTGATTATATTTTGGTTTTTTGATTGGAACCATCCTTCCGCAATGGGTACAATACCCTTCCTCTGCCCCGCCTTTTTTGTATTGATAGAAGATGTAGTGTTCTTTGACCACCTGCTTTAAAAGCCATTTTTCCCAGTCTTTTGGCAATCCAGGCACTGGCTCCATCGCTTGATCCCATACATCTGTCTTACGTTTATGGCGGGCAACCAACCGCCTTTCCCGGACATCTCTTTGGAATCGTTCTAATTCTTTATAGGAAGCCGTTTCTGTCTGAAAATATTCCTGGATCAGTTTCACGTCCTTTTTACCCATATATGTACCGGAATCATACATGTACCTGGGCCAGTCAAGGTTTGGCAGCATGGATTCCCTCCATCTTCCGCTGTCTGTTTCAAACGTGATAAAATCATCCGCTTTTTTATCAAAATACACAACATATGTAGGATGCTTTGCTCCTGCCCTTACATACTCTGCCAGAAAAACAGATACGATCAGATATCCTTTCTCCTTCTTTGCCAGAAAATATCTTCCATATTTATATTTTTTGTCTGATGCCCAATACTGTGATTTCACTGGGGTATCCTG
This sequence comes from uncultured Clostridium sp., assembly GCA_964523125.1. GTDB lineage: Bacteria > Bacillota > Clostridia > Lachnospirales > Lachnospiraceae > Schaedlerella. The sequence goes on from CAZFXM010000041.1 coordinate 7,484, forward strand.
TCTGGCCTTCTTCCTTAAATATGGTGTCATTTCAGGCGGCACCAGTGCCATTAATTCTTTTTTCTTCATTCTTACCTCTCTCCCTGGCATGTTCCATAAACGTCATAATATTTATCCGGGGCATACTGTTTCCGGTCAATTTTTAGCAGCGCGACCTCTTCAATATCCGGCTTGTCCGGCTCTTCTTTTAAGATCAATAGAATATCTCCCGCTTTGCCCAAAGCCCTTGGATGTTTCCCCCGGACGACGCCAAATCCATCATAAGAGGAACCAGTTTCTCTGCTTACCCTGCGATTCCAGCAGCGCTTTGGGTGTTCAACCATGTAGATTGCCGCCTCAAAAAGCATCTGCTCTAAGGAAAGGCGGCGCTTTAGCCGCAACTCTGTACAGGAAATTTTACTATCCACCGCGTCTTCATCTAAATCTCCGGAAGCATCCACCTCATAATAAACGGATTTACGCCAATTCGGATAATAACAAAAACAGTCCAGTGGATTTTCCGCGCAGTGGAATCCATTCCTTGCACAGTTTGCCGCTTCTGTCCGGTTCACTTCATTTTCTTTAAACTGGTAGCCCAAACAGGTCAAGTCATCACAAAATCCTTTAAACGCCTTCATTGTTGACCTCCTTTTTTTGTCCGCTCCCGCCTTTATCCTGCTAAAAGATCAAACATGGACATCTGTTTTACTTCCCCATTGTCCACGATCTCTTCTTTGTTCTTCTTATCTTTATCCGGTGCTTCTGGCGCTTTCGGCCCTTCTTTACTCTCTTTTGCGGAAGTATCGGCCGTTCCCTTAGAGGCTCCTATCGCGGACGGCTTCGTTTCTGCCGCCTTTTGGCTTCGTTCCGCCTTCTTTTTCAAAGGTTTTAAGCGTTTTTTCCTTTCTGCCGCCTGTTCCTTTGCTTCTTTCACCTCATCATCCAGGGCGTAATACTCTTCTGCCCACTGATAGACCTGCGTCTCGGCAATGCCCATACCGACTGCCTGCTTCTGTCCGCCCGGCCGATGGTTGGTATTCTGCTTCCCGCCAAACTTTTTTTCATGTTCCTTTTCAGCAATCTGATAGGCTTGCTCCATAATATAATTCACGCATTTCTGGAGAGACTTGTGCTTTTTAAGCACCTGGAAACCAAACAGCACATTTTCCTCTGCTTTCTGTATCAGGTACTGGACAAGCACATCTGTAAACAGCTGGTCCCCTAAAGTCCACATCTCTTCCCGCAGCTTCTCTGTTGCAGACGCATATTTCTTTTCAGACAGAGGGATCTCCGCAAGCTGGAATCTTTTTCCGCTGATAAAATCTTCCACATCCGGTTCCGGTACCAGCCACTCAGCCGCTAATACTTTCAATTCATGGAAATTTTCTGACGCCCTAAGGTGCATTGCCATCGCATTTAATTCTTCTGTCGTATTAATGATTTTCTCGTACACTTTCAGCTCCTCCTGATATAAAAATGGAGAGTCCACTAACTCTCCGCCCTTTTACGCTGCTTCTGATTGTTTCCGCATTGTTGCCTCCATCTCTTTTTCCACTTCCTCCGCGATCCTCTTACGCTCCTTATCATCTTCTTCCAAAAGCCCGATCAGTTCTACAAGGATACGGGTACACCATTTATTCGACTTCCACTTCTGGGATAGTTCCCTGGTCTCCGCTACGATCTTTTCCCAGTCCTTTTCCTTTAATTCCAGGTTCCGGTACTTTTTGTAGATCTCATAGCACTCTTTCATGACCAAAGGGATAGGTACCTTTGCCGCTTCATCCAGATTTGAAAGCAGCCCCATCAGCATCCGGTGGTAATCATACTTCTTACAGAGTTCCTCGATCCCAATCTTGGACTTTCCTAAATAAAGTGACAAGAAATCATTAAAAATTGCCGCGATCTTGCTTTTATCTACCATTCATTTTCTCCTTTCTGGTTATTAAGACACAGCAGCCAGGTCGTAAATACTCATCTGCCCCTGGATCTCCCAGTCTTCCTTCTGTTCTTTCTGTGCCTTCTCCTTTTCAGGCAATGGTCTTAACGGGAGTTCCTGCAGCTTCCGCGCAGTCTCCTGGATCAATCCCGTGAGCATCCCGGAACTGATAGCTTCCCTTAATACCACCAGATTATCTTCTTCCAGCGCATCCACCAGGCTCTGCACCTTTCCATAAACCTCCGCCGCGCCTGTCTCTCTCTTCTGCTTTGGTGACAGCTTTGGCAGGACCGTTAATACATACCGGTATTCTTCCGATGCCAGATATTCCTTTACGGCAGACTGTGCCTGTATACGGATCTGGTCCGCGCATGCCACATATCCCTCCCGCATTTTTGGCGGGATCTGAAGCTCAGCGGAAGTCCCATTCTCCTCAAACTCTTGTTGGGTTTTCAGAAGTTCCTGCCTGATCCTATTCAAGAGAATCCCGTCCGTACACATACTGTCAGGATTCCCGTAAGCATATGTCTTTTCCCACTCATAAGACAGACGGGAAAACTTTTGTTCCCGCGTTTCGGACGGCTTCATCCGTAACATCGTTTGTTTACGCCTCCTTCCTGTCCCTTGCCTTTTTGATCCTTCGTTTTACCGTAGACGGATAACAGCCAAAAGCGTTTGAAATCTCTTCTAACGTGTATCCTGCCCTACGCAGCCGGTACATGGTATTTCCGATTGCTTCCTTTCCCATGTCCTGTACTCCTTCCACTTTCAATTTTTTCTTTAAAATCTTTCTGCAAAGCGGATGTCCGATTCCATACTTATAGATCAGTTTCGATTCCGCCACATCCACATCACATAAAATCGCAATCAGCAAACAATAATAGCCGCTGTCCTCGTCCCAATCTGCCATCGCGCACCCCCTTTACGGATGAACGGCCGATCATTCGAAGCAGATGAAAATTCCTTTCCATACAGAAAACCTGCCACCGTCAGCTTTTTTTGCATACTATGGTATCCAAACACGCGTTACCGCAGGTTCTCGTCTATCATCCGGACAATCTGATCCAGGTCTTTATGTTTTATTTCTTCCAACATCAGATCCAGGGGCATATACGACAGCATATGTTTTACAAATTCCTCATTCCTGTGGACTGTCAAAAACACAAAAATCATTTCATACAGTCCGTTCTTCGCCAGCGATTTTATGATGTTTTTTGCAACCACCATATTCATATGGCTGTCGCCGGGCGTACAGATCAGATACCAGTACCCGCCGTACCTTTGGATCCATTTTAAAAGTTTCCTGCTCCGCTTTTTCGTTTTTCTGCTTCTTTGCATTCCCTTTCCTCCAGTTAAATATGAATCTCTTCATGCCGCGTTTCCATCTGCCCTTACCGCAACTTCTGCCAGGTATTGGTCTAAATCCGTACGCAGGACGGTACCGCAAAATTCCGTGCCGAGCATCTGTAAATCTTTTTTACAGCCATCTTTTATGAATTTCACAATCCCAAAATCTTTCTGGTCACAGGACGCAATATAGAGGTTCTTTTCCTCATTCAGGTGGAACCCGATCTTTGCCCCTTTTACGATGTCATACTTGCCTGCCATTAAAACAAACAGCTTCAACTTCTTATCCAAACACCTTCTCCTGTCTCTTGAAAATGGGATAACTGGTCAGAATCCGAAAGCCCCAGTCTGCGTCTTTGTCTTTTACAAGCACCAGACGGGCTTTCCTTAAATTCTCTTCCAGCTTTTCCTCTCCTTTCCGGAATCCGTAGCCTATCGTATTCGGGAAATTTCCAATCAGCGAAATAGAATCACTTCTGCCATACTTTAGCCATAGGGCGATATTGGAATCAAAAAATCTCCGCATGATCCCCCTGGCCACGGCATCCGCCACTTCCCGGTCCCAATAGGATGTGGCATAAAGAATATCCTCCTTCGTAAGCCTCGTCTTTAATGCCAGAAGCTGGATATCCGCATGCCGGTAGAGCGTATGCCCTCCATATAAGCCTACTCTGTCAAGGTTCTTTCTGATCGTCTGTAATGTGTCTTCAATTGTTTCCTCCGGGACATCCGCAAATAGATCTACCATATGTACTCCTTTCTCTTAGCGGACATACAAAAACCTGCCAGCGGCAGCCTTTCTGCTTACTGTACGGATATCCCGGCGGATACCAATACATGCAGGAACCTGTCACCAGCAGCTTTTCTGCTTACGATGTTACAAAAAAAGAAGGAAGCCTCCCTCCTTCTTCTGTACAGACTGTAACATGTTTTGTTATCCGCCTTTTCATTCTTCTTTTCCAGTGCCCTCTTATTCGGATCAGCTCTTTCCTCCTTCCTTTTTCTTTTGCCAAGCAGTCCCAAAACGCAAAAAAAGACACCAAAAACCATTTCTAAGTTTTTGATGTCTTTCTATCTTTTCTCAGGCAGAGCCTTAAATTTATCTTCCAGTCATCTTCTGGAACAAATGTCTTTTCTTCTGCATTTCAGGAACACTTATGCACAAAAATCTAATCCATTTACACTGTAACACAATATATAGATGTAGTCAAGTTAATTTTTCTATATATTGTACTTTTTATATTTTTCTGAATTCTCCCCATTCCTTATATTGATAATGTGTCTTTATATTTTTCTAAAAACTGACTCGGAAGAATCGCAGGAATCCTTGACGATACAAAATCCTTCACATTTCTCGTTACAATATAATCCGCCGAAATCGCAACAGCACATTCTTCCTGAAGACAATCCTCAAAATCACCAAAATCTTCATTATCTAAAGCAGAAATTATTTTAAAGGAGTCGATTCCCTCCACTTTGATAATTTGGCAAATATCTTTTTATGCTTCTCTCCGTTCTTCCTTAGTCATAAATTTTCTAAGAATATAGAATAGATTTGGAATGGAATGAGCCGCCATATATCCATAAACTTTTTTATCTGCGCACATCGTAAGAATACTGTACGCAAGATCATAATGAGGATCCCTGCCTAACAGTACATCTGCCAGAACATTTGTGTCAATTAATACCCGCATATTTTTCCTTCCTGGCTTCTGCTAATTCGGCCTTATAGTCAATTTCAACGTCGCTCCGTTTACGAAACCGCTGAAGATCTTTCAATGCCCTTTGTTCCGGAGTTTCAAACCCATCTGCTTTATTTTCAGACAATCCTTCAACACCCTCAAGAAGTTGTACTACATAATACAATTTTTCCTCTGGCATACGGCTGATCATATCAATCGCCCTTTGTTTCATCACTGTCATAAAATCCCTGCTCTTTTTATTTCTGCACTTCCATTATGTTCTGTTTTATTTTTCCCTTTCCGTTTCCTGAATCGCGTGGTCATATGCCGCGTGCGTTTTCGAATCAAACAGGACAAACCTTACAATGTCAATCTTATCCATATGTTCCTCACAGAACCTCCGGACAGTCCTGACCGCCACAAGCGCAGCCTGGTCTACCGGATAGCTGTATACCCCTGTTGAGATGGAAGGGAACGCTATGGTTCTAATCCCATGGTCAACCGCAACCTGAAGGGAATTCCGATACGCGTTTTCAAGAAGCTTCTCTTCACCATCCTGTCCGCCATGCCAGACAGGTCCTACCGTATGGATGACATATTTGCATGGCAGGTTATAGGCACCCGTCAGCTTTGCTTCTCCAGTCTCACACCCATGCAGCGTCCTACATTCAGCTAAAAGCTTAGGACCCGCGGCACGGTGGATGGCGCCATCCACGCCTCCGCCTCCAAGCAGGCTATTGTTTGCCGCATTTACGATTGCTTCTAAATCATCTACTTTTGTAATGTCACCCTGGACAGTCTGTATTCTATATCCCATATTTCCTCCTATTTCTGATAAGCGCATCCTTCTCTGCTAAACCTGTCACCGCCTTTTACATATCTGGCATTGAATTCCATATTGATCTGGCGCAGTTCCTTCCTGCCGTCAATATAATCCTGGTACATATCAGCCAGGCCAGCCATGCACCCGTCACAAACCGCATTCATGTTGCCAAGAGAATCTGCAACGATCTTCTCACGCTCTTCTTTTGTTGTCTCTGAAATCAAATATCTCATTTTCTACCCTACCCCAAATATTAAAATTTTCTCCCGCTGGTCTTCCCCTGGGAATAAATCCCGGCAGTCTATCTCATCTACAAACATCAGCGCCTCCTGCATCATCAGATAACCTACATATTCATCTGATGGATAATAGAAAAACAACAGAAGTTTCCGTGGATTTTCATAATAAGAATCTATGATCTTTGCCAAAACCGTTTTCAGTATCTCCACCGAAAATGGATGGAAGAAATAGATCCTGTCCGCATCTGCCGGAACTGCATATCGTTCTGCATTTTCCATGACAAAACAGGTTCTTCTTCTGGAAACCGCACTCAACTGATTTTTAGCGGCACCGGCATAAATATACTCATCATATTCAATCCCGATAGACCTGCATCTGGTCTGATAGGAGAGAAAAACACACACACGTCCTTTTCCCGTCCCATAGTCAAGAAGTGTATTCTTCTTCCCTATATATCCGGTATTTGCCAATCTTTCCAAAACCCTATAAGGTGTCGGCTCATATGAATATCGATACTGATCAGAATGGGAATCATCCCGCCCGGTTGATTTTATTTTCAGCAGCTTATCCCACTGCAGTTCATTCTGCTCCATCACTATATGATCTTCCCGGAAAGATGGTCAATCTCGTGCTGTGCGATCTGAGCCGGCCAGTCTTTTAGCTTAATCTTCTGTTTTATCCAGTTCAAATCGAAATACTCCACCTCAATCTCTTTATAGCGGTCCGTTTTGCGTACACCTTCCAGTGACAGGCATCCTTCCTCTGTTTTGTAAAGTCCGCTTTTGGAAACGATTACCGGATTAAACATCACCAGATCAAAAACTCCCATATTTACGATAATGATATTTTTCTTCACACCGATCATATTGGCGGCCATACCAACACAGCGGTCGCGGTTGGCATTTAATGTATCCTGTAAGTCTCTTCCCACCCGCAGATCGTCCTTAGTTGCCGGTTCGGATTTTTGTCCTAAAAAGAAGACATCTCTTACAATCTGTTTCACCATGGTTTTCATCCCCTCCCCAAATACAAAAGACCTGTCACCTGCAGCTTCCTCTGCGTACTATGCCATTACACGGATCTTATAATCCCAGTGCTTTTCTAACCATCTTCTCAAAAGATTCCTCGAAACGGATGTTATCCTCTTCCGTTCTCTTTGCATGCCCCTTCAGATGGTTTTTCTTTGAACTTCGCCTTGCTTTCTTTGCCAAATGCCATTCCATCAACATCTGGTCAATATTTTCATTGGTATACCACCGCCCGCTCTGATGGATCGCATAGGCCCCCTTTCCCAGAGCCATCGCTGCAATCCCATAGTCCTGTGATACCACAATATCTCCCAAACGGCATAGGTTGATCAAAGCAAAATCTACAGCATCCGCTCCAGCCCCAATCATCTTCACCTCACTGTAATCAGAACGCAGCACATGGTTTGTATCGCATAAAAGCGTACAGGGAACCTCATATTTTTTTGCCAGTTTCTCAATGTTTTTCACTACCGGACACGCGTCCGCATCTACCAAAATCCGCATGCCTTACATCCAGTTCCGGATTTCTTCCTCTGTTACCCCATTCGCGTTTAAGGGCTTATGCCACTTTGCCTCCGGATATGATTTTTTTAATTTTACGGCAAGCTTTATCGGCTTCGTCGCGCCGCTTGTTGTAAACAAAGCCACATGCTTTCCGCTTAAATTTAAGGCATCTAACAGAGTCAGGACTACATTTGGAACAAATCCACACCAGATAGGTGTTCCGAAAATGATCCGGTCATATGGTTGTATATCCGGTATCTCCATTGCAAGTTGCGGACGCGCCTTTGTAAGGATCTCTTTTAGAGATGTAAATACCGTCTTCCAGTAAGACATCTCATAAGGATTTTTCGACCTGATTTCTATTAAGTCAGCCTTTTTTATCTCCGCAATTTTCTCAGCGGCCGCTTTGGTTGTCCCTGTCTGTGAAAAATAAATCACTAATGTACCCATTTTTAAATCTCCTACATCCCATATCACGGGCATAATGAATTGTCATGCCATTGCTCATTGACATGACACACTTGCTCTGCGCTTTTCCCTCAGACGCTGAATCTGTTCCTCTGCATCTGTCCTGGGGGTATTGTAATACCGCAGTTTTTCATCCACCGACATATGCTTTGTCACTTCATAATTGTGTTCACGGATTTTGTGTATATCTTCAACCGTAAAATCCGGGCTGATTTCCAATGTATATGCCATCATTCTTCACCTCCCAACAATACAGACGGATTCATAATCTCAATGTCATTATATTCCCCCAGATGCGTAATTTCCCTGACTCCTTTGATTGTCTTTATATTCACAATGTGCTTAAAATTCCACGATATAATATAGTCGCATCCATGCACGACAGCCGTCGCTATATGCTGGCAGTCATCAATACTTTTAGGTCTTAAAATTCCCATATCTATAATCTGTTCCGCAACCCGGAGGACTTCATCCGTGATTTCCAGTTTCGTATAGCTAATTCTGCTCAAATATTCATAAAGCAGGGATTTCTTTGGCTCACGGCATTCACCCACCTCATCAAGAGTCACCTGCGACAGGCAGACATCATACTTCCCATCTTCAAACTGTTTCCAGAGAGCAAGCGTATCTTTCATCCGCTCCGGAGCATCTTCTTGTTGCAGATAGCTTATAACCGAAGTGTCCAAATATACCTTCATTTTCATTATATCCCTTTTCTCCTTCTTGGCACATAGCTTTCATACTTTTATCATAACATATTAATCCAATTTTGCAACTTCCACTTGTAGGCATGTAGGCAGGATTTACCTAATAGCCGAAAGCCTTCACTGTGATTGCGCCATTCGAACAAACGATATTCTTAGCTTTCAAGAAAATCTGTATGGCACTACTGACATCCTCGCGTGAAACCTGATACACTTTTGTCAGGACATATACAACCTCGGCAATTACCTCCAACGTATAAATGATATTTTGTCCCGACCTTATTTGTTGAAATTCACGTTTTTTTCCTGATCATCCCCTATAATACAGCAGATCATAGTATTTGCATCAGACATTGCCATGTTTTTCCACCATAGCACGTTCAAATGCCCCTTCCTCTAACAGACGCTTTTCAGGATCTGCATATCTCGCTAAAATACCAATTGGGAGGTCTTCAAAGGTATTTTCATCCTCTATGAAAGTCACAATTACTTTCTGTTTTTTCCTTGGCACTGGTTCCAATAATTGTACAATATCACCATCATAGTACCCTGTAACTTCTCTCATCGCAAACAACTCCTTCGGGTTTTTAAATCGTCTTCGAATATATTTTTAACCTCCATCCCTTACCTATCATCCTGCTTTCTTTCAGCTTTATTTTATCACATATCTCTGCGATCATCCATATTGTTCTTTGATTACTCATCCTATAAACCATCAGGGCATACCAGCCATTTCAGACTGCTATGCCCTGCCATCTACTCTTTTACAATCTATGCTGCAAGTCTCCGGATATGGTTCTCAATCTTCCCACAGCGCATCTCTTCTCTCTTTTGTTTTTCCTGATACAAAACAGCCTCCAGTGCTTCGCTGTCATTTTGCACGTACTCTGAATACCTGTATCTGCCAAGTACTGGATCATCTTTCCTGCTGAGGGGCTTCTTCCGGTTCTGAAAACGCTCTCCCTTCTCATAGACTACCCTGATCCGGTCTGCCGGGATGGATGTAGCCTTTACAAATTCCGCATGCTTCCGGTAATCCAGCGGATACAGGTTCCCCAGTACTTTTTTGCTTTCCATGCCTGTCACTTCTACCGTATAGGCCAGAATCTTCTGGCTCGTCTCGTCAGCGTAATAGTTCCAGATATTATGTGCGTATGCCGGATCTAAAAACACATCCCTTTCTTTCACGCACCATGTTCCGCAGGGACGGGACATCCAAAGATAGGTCCTTTCCCTTAACGGCACTGTACCGGTATTTTTCGCGGCATCTATCAGAATTTTCCGATCAATCTCAAAATCCGACTGATAGCTTTTGGTATTTTGTTTCATGATTTTCTCCAGATTCTCTAACAAATCTATTTTTATAAATTTGGGCATAAAACGCTCCTTCCCATTAATTTTCCTGTATCTGGCGCCAAAAATCAGAAATCTCCCGGACCGTATGTTTTGCTTCGTCACCAAGAGTATTGTTTTCTTCCATCTGTTCCAGATAACCTTCCAATTCCCGCATTTGCGCTTCATAGGTCCTTACGACGCCTCGCAAACGGCGGATCTCCTTCTGACATAAATATAGATCCTCGCTCATATGCATCCTCCTCTACTGCTTCCCTGTCTTTGGATTTACAAAGGACTCCTGAAGAAGAAAATATCCTTCCTCATAGCTTCCCTCATCCTGTACACTGGCCATGCCGCCCAGGCTGTCCAGATACTGCTTTCCATTTTTAGAAGCGGAGATATACATGTAGTATTTCGCCCGGATAAACTTCTTTTCTTCTAGTATAAGCTTTCTATAAGAATCACTCAAAACCAGTTCTGCCTGGAGCTGTTTCGCCTTCTTCTGAAGCATCCCCACAGCCAGATTCACTACTTCTTTCTCTTTATCCTCTGAAATCCCTTTGAAATATGGCCGCTCCAAAAACAAGGTCAGATATTCCTTTTTCCTGTCCTCTATTCCGTCTGCCATATCTTCCTGGATGATATCCGCGAACTGCATGTTCTGCCGTTCCCCCGGCCTTCTGGAGAATGCCCCTTTCGTAAGCCGGATCATTGCCCGAAAGACAAGCTGCCCATCGCAGGAAACATACAGGACTTTTTTATTCGCGTCAAAGCAGGATAATAAACATTTCTTATATTTTCCATCCCGATACGATAGGCAGGTATGCCCCAAAGATTCCCCGATCTGCATGATTGGAAGCAGCCGGTCTTCTTCCCAAAGCCTTGTCCCGTTTTTCTTAGTTTCCGTATTCTTCATCCAGAAATGCTGGGTTTCCTTAGAAAGACGCAGGGAAATCTCTCGTTCCAGGTCATCCTTATAATATTTCACTTCCCGGAACCGCCCCGCGATCTCCGCGGTACAAAGCCGTCTGGCTTTTTCCCACTCGGATTCCTCTGTGCCGGATAAAAACGCAGCGAATATCTCCGCGCCGCCTTCGTATAGAAACTGATTCACGCCTTCCCGGTTCTTATGCAAAAATCCTTCCCCTATCTTTAATCTGGCATTTAGATTCTTCCATGTGGTGTCATTTTCCACCATCTGCTCCGTCAGGGTTTGAAAATCCGGAATCTCCTCGATTGCTTTCAGATTATGGAGCAAAAAATCAGCCTGATGGCCAGTTTGTATCTCCGGAATGAAACGTTCCACCTGATCCCATACAGACAACAGGCTGGCTGCCTGCTGATAGGATAGCTGCTCCACATGCTTTAGTTCCTGTGACATCCATCTGGATATCGGCTTCTGGCTTAGCATGGTCCCAAGTTTAGCATAGCGTTCCTCTTTCAGGTCTTTTGGCAGGCACCCTCTTTTTATCACCTCACGGATGACCCGCAGGCGGTCGTCACTTTTCGGATACGCCAACAGATGATACAGACGTACATATCTGCTTTTTGCCTCCGAAAACAGCTTTACCTCTTCAAAGGTATACTGCCTCCTCTTTAAAAACGGCTTGCTCTCATCACAAACCGCACATAAATGCCCGCTTTCCTTTAAATTCTTTGGATTCAACGTATTCACATTCAGATAATGTTCATAGGTATCCGCATCCAGCAAAAGATGAAATGGACGGAGATATGTAAAATCTTCAAAGTGTTCTTTCACCATGGTAAGAAAATGCCTCTTTTTATGTGTGATCGCGTAAACCAACAGGTTTTTCTGGGCTTGGGATAATTGCCCGAGGTCTACGCCATCCAATAGATCTCCATAAAGAAAATTTAAGTATGCAACCTGGTTCCTGGTAAACTTTACTTTCCTGCCGGGCCCTGTCCCATCCGGATATCCTGTATCGGACGCGCTTCGTTCCATTTCACAGGTAAGGTCCGGAAGATGCCGTTTTAACCTGTCCAGGTCATAAACCAACGCTTCATTTTGCAGCCAGAGAGCCAGAAAATTTTCAATCTCATCCGCCGGAAGCTTTTGGAATACTTCTTTTAATCCCTCCTGTATTTCCTCCGTATGCAGCCACAATTCTTCTGCCTGCGCTTCTCCCAGAGACAGTGTTGGTCTCATATAAATGGACAGGTCTCCCAAAAGGGTTCGATATGCCGGGTTTTCAAGCTGTTTCCAAAACCCACGCGCCTGAATCCGCTCCCGTAAAAACGGACTGGAAAAGACTGGTTCCATCAAAAGGCTCCGTTCGGTATCTGTCAGCTCTTCGATCGAAAATGCACTGCAGGTATCCAAAGCATCCAGTCCGTCCATCAAAAATTCTTTTTCCGCCTCACTTAATGGATTGTACGAAAAGTATTTCAGATAGACATAAGTCCTGGCTGTTTTGACCTGTGAATCCGCTAAAACGGAAGCAATCTCTTCATAAGAATAGTTTTCGGATAAAATATCTTTCTTTGCTTCCATCAACAGCCAGCCGGCCCGCATAGCGTTACTGACGCCCTCCCGTAACAGCCGTACCAAATACAGCAGAAATCCCGGATCCTTTACTAAGTATTCCACTGCCTCTGTATCCATAGACAAAATCTCATCTTTCGCATCCAGTTCACGAACCTTCCGGCATAAATTGAAAAGCGCTTCTTCCTTGTAATCTCTTACGAAGGTATCCGATACACCCGCTTTTTTCATTTCCTGCAATAAATGCAAATGTCCCAAAATCTTATCATATAACTGCATCCTATGCCGCCTCCTCTCTGATCTCTACGTGTCCCATCATCTCTCTCATTTCTGAAAAGGAAAGTTCCTCTTCCGTAAATAAGGCCATGGCCAGTTCACACAGGTCTTCTACTTCTTTCTGCCCTAAAAGCATCCTCGGATTCTTTTGGAATAAACTGCACAGATACCTCTTCGTAATGTATTTCCTCTGTTTCCCGGCTTCCTTGTCTATATAGTACTTCTGCACATAATCCCGTAATTTGGCGAATTGCTCTTTCGTATTTCTGATTTTCGCGATATACCGGGTGAATTTTTTACGAATCTTTCGTTTCTTCCTGATCTGTTCCATCAGCAGGTTCCGCTCTTCTCTTTCTTTCCTCTCTCTATTGGCTGCCTCTAACTCTTCCTCTGTCAGGTAAATCTTTCTCAGTTCCTCTAACTCCCTTTGCTGTTCCGATACCTCTTCCAGTGTTAGGAATACATTTCTCGCGTCTTCTTTTGGAAACCAGAGCAGGTTATCTTTTATAGAAAGCACCTTGATCAGAAACGGAATATACCTGTCCGGGTAGCTTTTAAAAATATGCCGCTCCAGGATATAAAAAAGCTGCTGATGTTCTTCAATACTAAGAAATGGACGTATCAGATCCAATCCATAAAATTTTATTTTTCCGTATCTTTCTATGCCGAAGCTGTCGCATAACAGTTCTTCTATGGAAAACAGCCCATGGGAAGAGGTTCCAAACGCTTTTTCAAGCCGAAACAGCATTTCCAGTGCTTCCGGGGTCTGTAAGCCCTTCATATAGGAGTTCAGATAATCTGCCATAACCTGCCATTTTTTACCGGCCTGTTCCTGATTGGATTGATGCTCTTTTAAATACTCTTCCAAAAGGGCTAGGGGATGTACAAGCTCCAGTTCTGCCAGTCTGCCAAATACCGTATACAGATCATATCGTTTCGTATTCCAAAAATGCTGGTAAAAAGCCATCCCTGTCAGGTTTTCATAGACAGAAACATATCTCTGGATTTCTTCTTTTGTATAGGGTTTCCGGCCCAAAGTCTTAAACACCCACTTATCGAAGCTGTCCCTTTCTATCAAAGAATACAATTCCTGCCATTTGGCATCTGTCAAGTCAATCAAAAACCAGCCATCATGCTGTTCTTCCTGACGGTCATGGGAAAGGAGCAGCCGGTATGTATGGACATTTTCTACCTTCAATAATTGATAAAGCCTGTCGAAAATCCCTCTCGTATCTCCTAAGCGCACTTCAAAATATCGGTAATCATTCAATATCTGTACACAGAGATTTCCTGCCTGCTCCAAAAACTTGCCTTCTCCGCTAAGGAACAGCATACAGGTCTCTACTGCCATCCGCTCCGCTGTCAGCCCTTTCTTTTTTAATAAGCCATAGTCACGGACCTGATACAGAAGGGACATACTCAGGAACATGATCTCCTGTTCACTATAACCTGCTTCTACCAGCTTTTTCCTGGCGATGCTTCCATCCTTCGCATAGGTAAAGGGAAGGCGCAGGAGGTATTTCAAAGTCTCAATATCCTTTTTGTGGTATCCTGATATCCTTGCATGGTAGCGCATCGTCAGCCACACGTAGATTTCCACATGGGTATAAACCGAGAATTTCCTCTCTTTTCCGACCAGGAGGTTGAGTTTCCCTTTGGCTTTCTCCCATGCCGCCTGGTCATTAGGAAGCAGGGACAGGATAAAAATAAGTTCCTCAATGGATTTTACCGGAAAATCCAACAATCTCCCATACAGTTCCCGCTGTCCCCCATCTCCTGCCAGGTACTGGATTCCCAGCCAGTACAGATCTGACGGTTTCATTGTCCGTTTCATCCGCTTCCAAAAAGAAGGCTTTTGCTTCCCTATGAACATCCCGTCATTCTGAAGGGCTTTTGTCTCCTGCAATGCCAGCCCCAGAGCGCGCAGCTGCCTTTCGGTGACGGCCGCTTTTTCATCCAGGCGTTCCAACACTTCCCCGGGATAGCGGAACCCATAGGCTTCCTCCATCTCCTGCTCTGGCTTTTTCAAGAATAATGCCCTATTTTCAAGCCCGCTATATAGATTCTTTTTATCCTGATGTTCTGACAAGCGGTAGATCAGATCCGCCATCTGGCAATAGAGTTCTACATCAAATACATTTTCATAAAATTTCCTCAGCATACCTCTCTCCTTTCCAAAGGGGCCAGAATCCGGCCCCTTTTGTTTCCCTGGTTTCTTTGGTATCCTTCCTCCCGATATAAATATTGAAAGAAATACGTCTACTTTCCTTTCTGGTCATGCGGCCACCCGGAACTGTGCTCTTCGAAAGACTTGCTGGTCAATCATACTGACCGCTTCCAGTCCGTTTCTTTTCTGATAGGATGCGGTCTCCTGATAACTGGAGAAAACACGCGCTTTTTCCCTGTCCGGTGTAAACTGGCGTCCATTCCAATACTGCTCATGATCCATCACCTCACTTTCCGCAGAAAGCAGCACCCACGCCACTTCACAAAGGTACGCTTCCATATCCACATACCCCAGATGGCGGCGGGCAAACCGCTCGGCATCCTCCCTTTTCAAAAAACGTTTTGCGCCCGTTATCGCTGAACAAAGGATTTTTCCATCCTGATACTTCCGGTAATACCTGTTTTTTCCCAATTCAATCACGTAACCGGCAGGAAAGAACTGATCCATGTCAAATACGGCTTCTAACAGGCTTTCCTTTAAAATTTCTCCCATAAGCATCCTCCAAACAAAAAACAAAAACAGCCGTATCCGGCTGCCCTTCCTTTTTTGATTATCTTTTGATACGCGCCATGATCTGCTTTGGCAAGAGAAAGGGAAGCTGCTCTATATCTGAAATGTCCAGAAACCCTTCCTTATAGATCCGCTGGATCGCCTCTTTGTCTGAACCAATCGCCGCAGTCAGCACCGTGATCCTTTTCTTTTCTAAGGATTCCTTGATATGCAGCAGATCCTCTTCGGCTCTTTGCCCGCAATAATGGGTCGCGTTGGGAAGGCCGTCACTGATGGAAAACAACAGCTTGATCTTTTCCGGACGCTTCGCAAGCTTCTCCCCCACAAAGCAAAGTGCCGCTCCATCCCGGTTACAGCCCCTTACGTCCATGGACGAGATCCGGTACCTGTCGTTTCGATCCGGATCAAATTCCGCAAAGGAATGGAGAAACACGGTTTCCTCCTGAACGCGCCTATGTTTTTTATCTATATGGTGCCCGTAGATCAGGATCGGAATCCCTGCACTATGGCAGAACTCATATAGGCAAAGGGCACACAACCTGGCCTGCTCGATACGCTCCCCTGACATGGAACCGGACAAGTCGATCAAAAGCGCTACTGCCGTATTTACCTTGCGGACGATTTCCTGGTTCCGATAGATCCGCTTACCGGGATCATAAAGTGCCTGAAAGTCCATCCGTGGCCCAAAGAACAGGTGGCGTTCCATATGGCTTCCCTGGCAGCTAAGTACCGGCAACAGCCGTGGCTTCATCCTGCGCATGATGCTTTTTACCTCTTCTTCATACGTCCGGTATCTTCTCATTGCCTCCGGCGTGATCTCCGTCTCTCTTATAAGGACTTTCTTGACCTTTCTATGGTCTCCGTCAAACGCTGTCTCTAAGAGCTCTTTTGCAAGTTCCAAACGAACCCGCATGTCCATTTCTTTTTGCGCATTTTTCTCCGCAAGCTTCTGGATATGCTCCATCAGCAGGTCGCCTGGCTCCATTTCCTGCCCTTCTTCCATTTCCTGGTTCTTTTGGAGATCGTTTCTCCCTATCTTTTTCTTCGGATTTCCCATTACAGCCTCCGGGTCCTTTTTCAGCAGGAAGGAGGGTAACTGCTCCCGGATACGCTCCAGCATCTGCTCCAATGCGCCCTGGACATCCTGCCCTGGCTCTGCATCAGGCATACGTTCCCTTTTTTCCTGCGCCGCTTCCTCTGTCTGTGGCTCCACAGGGTTTCCTTCCTCTTCCTCCGTTGGATCGCTTTTTGACACAGGCTGCCCTGTTGGGCTGCTTTTTTGCGCTTCCTGTTGGGAATGATGCTCTGCCTGTCCATTCGAATCGCTATCCCTCTGTCCATCTGAATCACTCTCCCTCTTCTCCTGCGGCTCTTTCTTCGGTTCCTCCTGCGGCTTCTTATCCATCTCCCGGATTTTTTCCGCCAATAGGTTCCAAATGATCAACAAGATCCGGTTGGCCGCGGCCATCCGGAGTCTCGCGTCCTCCACCACAACCGCAAAATTGATCACCGGCTTTGCGGCTTCCAGGAGCTCCAAAAGCTCCCCGGTCTTTTCTTCCCAGTTATTTACGGTTCCGGTCATGGAATACTGTGCCATCAAATTTAAAAGGACAGATACAGGCTCATATCCTCTTTCCAGCTGCGCTTTTAAACTTGGAACCATCTCTGCCCTTCGCACCCGGTTCTGCAGAATGCCTCTTTTAATGCTGCCCGGATACCACCTGCACATTTTCTGCTCTACGTATACATCTTCCAGCATATTCTGGAGAAACGACGCGGTCTCGGACAACAGGGCAAGCGCTATGGGATTTTTTTCTTTCAAATAGTGATTGATTTCCTTTAAATGCTCCTCTTCCTCTGGGGTCTTAGGCTGTGGCGGCAGCTGATACCATCTTCCTTCTTCCAGCCCGTCCAGATATCCCTTGCGCAAGGAAAAATCCGAAAAATTCCAATGCCCGCATTCGTGCCCCAGAATTCCAAAAAGGCTGTCGCTTTTTAAAGGCAGTGTAGGGAAACTTGCGGTGATGCTGTTTAGCAGGTTTAAAAATACCTGCTTCTCACTGCATTTGCCAGCCCATGGGCTTTCCGGTTCTTTTTTAAGCTCCACCTGCTTTAACGTGCCTCCGGTTATTTCGAAAGCCACGGATAAAAGCAACTGTTTATAAAATGCAGACTCAAAGATCTCTTCCTTTGCCAGTTTCTCCTTTTCTTTTTGTACCAGTTCCCTGAATTCCCTGTTTTGCTCCATAATTCCTCCTTTTTAATCGGTATCGGCACGCGCCGCTTCGCGTCACCTGCCATGTCGTCAAAAGGCATTAAAAAAATGCTTCGCATTTGCCTTCCTATGCCGCCATTTCAAAATACGGAAGGATGTAGGTCTTTAAGATTTCCTCCCGATCCTCCGGATAAGGGGACGCTTTGCTCACGACCGTATGAAAAGACGCGTTTAAAACATCTCCGGACGCGAGATAACTCCATACCCAGTTTTCCAGTTCCCGGTATCCGCATACCCCGCCCTGCACCTGTTTGCGCAGTAAATGCCGGTGGATCTTTGTGACAATCTGGGCCATTCCATAAATGGTATCAAATTCCTCACAGCCCGTCCTTTCTACCGCCCGCCTTGCCATATCCTTCGCGCTCATGCCTTTGCGGTGCTGGATCAGGTTCATACGGGACAAAACGGATTCGTTGAACATCTGGCATCCGATATAATCCAGATTGGCCGTAAAAATGACCACCGTATCCGGATGGCGCTCGATCAGCTCTCCGTTTAACAGGTCGGTCTTTGCGCAGTCATCAAACAACGCGTTTAGGCGGGTCAGTGTTCCCGGTTTCTCGATCATGGATACTTCCTGGATCTCGATCACGGAAGGCATCCTGCACGCCTGGATGATCGTGGATTCTTTCTTGATGAAATCTTTCTCCCCTTTGGCCCTGTCATACCCCCGCTGGTAAATCTCTTCCAGAATCTTCCGGAATGCTTCTTCCTTTGAAATGCCTGCGGGGTAAGTGCCGGTCAGTTCCGCGACCGCAGTGGCCGGGTCCATCGAAAAATCTTCCATGGTAGGCCAGTTCTCTTTTGGCAATGTACAGCTATCAATATTGGGAAGGATGGATACCATCAGGCTGGTCTCTTCCGTATTGGGCCCACAGGTAAACACAAAATGGGGATACCCCAGCGCCTGCGCAATGATCTTGGAATCGGTGGTCTTTCCGGCTCCCGATTCTCCTGCCAGCATGAAAAACCTCGCAGGTGTATTGACGATCATGGAAAGGATCTCTTGTGTCTCCACATTCACCCGGTAATATTCCGGGAGATTTGGGATCATACATGCGTATTCTTCCGGATATTTCCTGCCTTGGTGAAACCTTCCTTTCATCTGCCCGATCGTTGTTTCCTGCAGGATCGGTTTGGTAGATAAGATTTCAAATTCACCATAATCTGTCGTGTTGGGGCTATAGACACCTGTACGCAATAGATTTTGTGGGATAAACTCCGGATTTCCTATCTGGCTTTCTTCCAGGGGAATCGTGCCCTCACCAATCGCGCCGCCGGATTCCATCCTGCGGTACAGATTATCGCAGCATACAAACGCGCAGTGGAGAAGCGCTTCCTCTCCTAAGATCTTATGCCCCGCGAAATGCTCATGGAGATCGAAAAAATGGGAAGCAAACTCCGTATCGCAAAGGCCGTCATTCCCATCTATGCTCAGATAGGCAAAGACCGCCATATACTCTTCCCCATTGCTGCCTGTTTCCGATACTGGGGGCAATGGTTCCAATCCCTGACCCAGCCGCCTCAATCCCTGTACTTTTCCATTCCTGCTGTTATAGACAAGGGCATATTTCCCATCCGGCTTTTGATACTCCAGACAGTAAAAATTCACCTCCCCGTTGCTGTCCTGATGCCCGGCAGCACCGGATTCCCTGCCATCCATCAACCGGAGCAACGACAGGATCGCCCGAAGCGTTGGCGGATGCAGGACTGCGGATTTTGCCCTTCCGGTATTATACCGGGAACAATCTTCCTGTTTTAAGCTGGTTCTCCTTCCGCCATTCTTTTGGACGATCCCCGCGAATGGCTCTGGGATCTCCTGCTTTAATGTCCATGTTTCATAAAGATTTGACATCATGGTAATCCTCCTTCTTTCTATTGTGATTCCAGCATTGTTTTTGAGCACAAAAAAAGACACTGACTATCCATTCTATAATCAGTGCCATTCTGTACTCATATTGTCTTTTGACAGACTTCTGTCTCAAAGTTGACTTCCAGCCCTTGCCGGAACCAAATTTATCCTTCTGTCCTATGATATGAACAGAAAAAAGTAACTTCTGTTCTATTATATTGTCATATATTGTATTTGTCAATGCATTTGAATACAATATATAGAGTTTGGTTGAAAATAAATGATACAAATTCAGCCATCGAAAATCAAAACGCCGGATTTCTGATGGTTGTTAAATCTTTTGTATACTCAAAACTTAAACTTTGAAATTCCATAAACAGGAATCGTATAAACCCGGTCTGCGATACCGCCATGTGTAGCCCCCTTTGCAAGAAGAAGGTAATCTGCTTTCCCTTTTTCCAATACCTCCGCTGCTGTTTTTGCGCTGTTCTTTCCTGCCTTCACCTCAATCACGTAGGTTTTTCCTGAATCCAGGGATTTTGTATAAAAATCCAGTTCTCCATTCCCCCAAGTGGCAAATGCGGGCATTTCAAAGGCAAGTTCCCCCAAAGAATGGCTTCTCCGTTTTAAATCCAGATAAACAAAGTTCTCATTCACAATTCCATCAATATCTGAATCCCCACACCCGATCTGTTTCAGGAAAAAAGAGGCAAGCCCGGTATCCATAAAATAGCATCTGGCCTTTGCACGGAAATCTAAGATATTGCAGTTCACTATTTTCCCCGCGAATCCGATGATCCCGGAGCTGTACAGCCAGTCCATCGCACGGTTTATTGCGGCCTTTCCAAGATTGCTGGAATAATCTCTTGCCACAATCCGTTGCAGTTCTTCGCTGAAACTGTCTTCATCAAGTCCCTTTTTTTCTTTGACGAGAACACGCGCAATGCTGCAGAATAAATTACCATAAGCTTCATAGTCCAGAATATCATCAAAATAACGCTGGCTTTCCTTTGTAAACAGCCGAATGATTTCCTGTAACTCTTCCTGGCATTCTTTCATTGAAGCGCCTGACAACGCCTTCAATACCACCGACGGATATCCGCCAATCTGCCTGTAAATTCCATAGCAGGAAGAAATCTCCTGATAATCGTTTTCGTCCCCGGAGCCAAAAATATCCAGCCTGGAAAATGGTTCCCGTTTTCCAAATGCGTCCAGAAATTCCTCAAAACTCAATGTCTGTATTTCGAGGGATGTCATATCTCCCGCCGAATAACGAAATTCTTTATTCAGTATACGTCCCAGATAACTGCCCGTAACAATAAAATCACTTTCCAGGTTACGGGTAAATTCCCGGATCCGGTTGTAAATTTCCGCTGATTCCTGAATCTCATCGATAATCACCACCGTATCTTTGGAGTCCTGAAAATCCGGTTCGTACCGGAAAAGCATTTCTTTTACCGGATTTTGGAATCGTTTTCCTTCTTTCATTTCTTTTCGGATATCCCGGTAGATCTCTTGAAAAAGTTCTCCCGAGAGTTCCAGCAGGTTCACATAAATTTTGTGCGCATACTGTTCATTCGCGAATTTATTTACAAGATACGTTTTTCCTACTTGCCTTGCTCCGGATACCTCCAGTGTTTTATGTCCCGGACGCTGTTTCCATGCAAGCATTTTCTGGTATGCAGTCCGTTTTAAATCTTTCATGACGATCACCTTGCTTTCTCTGGTTATTATAACAGGCATTGTTTCTATTTCCAAGATGAATAAAATTCTTGATTTTCTTCTCATAGCCGTATCAAGGTGTTTTTGTATCTGCTTTTTATTTATCTTTCTGCTAACATGACCTTGCACCGCTTTTTATAACATGCAATTCCGTATTTTAAGATATGCTCTACCCCGTCATCCTCCAAATCATCTTCATATCTGGTATACGCGATCTGTTTTAACGCCTCCTTGCACGCGGCATCCAAATCTCCGTCATGCGCATATTTTACTTCTATGATAATCCCCATATCTCCGGTATCCGGTTCCGCGAGGATATCCGCATAGCCGTCACCCATTTCCCGGTTGGAAGAAATGCCCCATCGGTCTTTCACTCCCAGGATTCCAATTAAGACACCATGATAAAAGCAGACACTTGGGCTCCGTCCTCTGTATCCCTTAATGGCCGCTTTCCCTGTGGGCAAATTTTCTTTCATTTCCTTTATGTCTGTGTCACAAATACGGATGGCCCTTCTCAAATATTCTGTGAAAACTTTTTCTACACCCTCTGCGTCTCCCTTTTGCAGGGCATCACAGAAGAGGTTCAGCGTATCCCCGTCTTTCCGGACATTTTCTTTAAAGAATTCCATAATCTGTGTTACATAAATATCCCGGATCGCCAGATTGGGAATCGCCAGTTTCATCTGCCTTCCCTCTGCCCTTCCTCTCTGTGTCAGATAGCCGGTTATAAAGAGCAGGCTCCAGATGTTATCTATCGTCTGATAAATCTCCGGATACGTAAGTTCCTGATGGATTTCTTTTACAATGGTTTCCCCTGCTACCAGACGTTCAATCTCCCGTTTTGTCGTAGCATTTGCCGATCCCTGGATAAACCGCTTCACTGCATC
>CAZFXM010000042.1:0-27994 GCA_964523125.1 uncultured Clostridium sp.
TCTCTCTTTAAGAAATTTTCAAGGATCGTTGTCTATTGTTTAGTTATCAAGGTTCGTTTCTTTTCTCTGTCAATCGACAGCTTATTTACTTTAGCATATCTGTTGTCGATTTGTCAAGAGGTTTTTTCGAAGTTTTTTCAAACTTTCTTTACTTAACTGTACCCTCACGAGTCAGCTTGCATATATTACCATTTACATTTATAGTTGTCAATACTTTTTACAGCATTTTTTTCACTTTCGGTTATTCCCCGCTCCGGTCCGGCAGCTTTGCTGTCAGCTCCTTCGCTTTTTGCAGTACTCGGACCAGACGGCCAAGGCTTTCCATGTCCGGATCAAAATAATAATAATTTCTCGTCGCTTCTTTTCTTACCCTCAGTATTCCCGCGTCTTTCAAAATCTGAAGATGATGGGACACCGCCGGGCGGGAAAGATGTGTTTTCTCCGTGATCTCTCCCACCCTGGCGCCATAACAGTTTTCCATCTTCATCATTTCCAGGATCAAATGCTGCCGGTTCTCATCCCCAAGCGCGACTAATACCTTCCGGCAGCTTTCAAAATCTTCTGCCAGCTTTTCAATATCTGCTTTCCTATACATAAGCCGCCACCTGCTTTTTCTTCATAGAGACCTGGGTATCCACAACCGTACTGATTTTCATAATACGATAGATCCAATTCATTTATAGCACCTTGCGCCCTGTCACGATCTCAAAATGATATTTTACGATTCCAAGATCCATCTTCGTGTAAAATCCTTTTCCTGCCTTTGCGGATACCGTTCCCTGATCCAGCGTAAAATAAAACTTCTGCTGGTTCATCGCCGTAGGCGCAAGGAGAACTGCCTCCATTCCTTTGGAAAACCAGTCCGGCATATCTGAGGCACAATCGCAAAGCTGTTCCACCGTTTTATTGGTATGCGCGGTTCCTTGTGTAACGCCATATCCCAGAGAAATGACGCAGGCCAGCTTTTCGCCTGCCCTGATCGTCGCGTTACTCTTTCCATGAGTCATCGCGACCCAGCAGGTATTCAGGCCAAGTTCTTGTGCCTTTAATACCATTTTCTCTCCATAATACCCTGCCTTCTCATCCAGATCGGAACCTTTTTTTCCAACGAGCGCGATATAATTCTCCACACCCTTGAATTTTCCATAATGCGCCATCATGCTGTCAAAGCATTTGGGCTCATCAAACAGCAACTGGATATGCAGGCCACTCTCTCTGTTACACTCCTGTGCTAACGCGATCAATACTTCTCTTTTCTCATACTCAATCTTCTTTCCATTATACTGGCGTACACTGTGACGTGCTTTCATGATATCTAATATGTCCATGATCTTATGCTCCTTTGGTTTAAATATTTGAACAGATTATATCATACTTTATCACAAAAAGTTCATCGGGAAAGAAAATCGAGACGAAGCACAATTATTCTCTGTTTTTCAGTACTTCCGCCGGAAGGATCTGATTTACCCGGAACATCAAAATCCGGCTGATGATAAAGTACAAGATCAACACACACAGGAAAATCCCTACATACATCTGCCACGGGAATGCCAGATTCAGCCCACAGGCAACATTCGATACCAGATACGGATATAGACATCGCCGAACGGTCGATCATCACTTTCATCATCAGATACATGACCACTACGAAAATCAGGACGGAAGCGGCCTGTAATTTTCTTATGATGATTTTTCTGGTTCTATATCTATTTTACTCAAACCGCACCTTGATATATGCCTTAATTTCTTCCACGCATTTCTCAAATCCCAGCTTCCCGCTGTTCAGACACAGATCATAATTTCTCGCGTCCGTCCACTCTCTGCCGGTATAATGCCTGTAGAATTCTGAACGGTACTTGTCCGTTGAAGCAATGAATTTTTCCATCTCCGCTGTGGTCATACTGTTTCGTTCCATCGCGCGGGCAAGGTTAAATTCCGGTGACGCATGGACAAATACACTGACTACGTTAGGGTAATCCTTCAGCACAAAATCCGCTGCCCGCCCAATAAAGACACAGTTTTCTGTTTTTGCCAGACGTTTGATGACCTCCGCCTGATAATTGAAGAGATTTTTGGCAGACACAAAATCCTTATGCCCCGGCGGGATAACCTTCCCGTCATAAATATCTGTTGTCATACGCAAAAGCGGGCTGTTCTTCAATTTCTCATCGAACTGCATAAAGAGCTGCTCGTTAATCCCGCTCTCCTCCGAAGCCATCTTCAGGATATTCATCCCATAGCATGGGATCCCCAGTTCCTTCGCGTACATTTCCCCTACGGTCTTGCCGCCGCTTCCATACTGCCTGGCGATCGTTACTACAATATTTTCCATATCCACACCCCTTTTCTGATACCGTTATACTGAGCGTCAGATAAATCTGCCGTGAGTATATTTTTATTCTCCCAGATATGCCTTCTTGATCGAATCATCATTCATCAGTTGTTTGGCATCCCCGTCCAGCACGATCTTCCCTGTCTCCAGCACATAGGCACGATCCGCGATAGACAGAGCCTTTTTCGCGTTCTGCTCTACCAGCAGCACAGTGGTCCCTCCCGCGCTGACTTCCTGTATAATATCAAAAATCTCATTTACAAGGATCGGGGAAAGCCCCATGGAAGGCTCATCCATCACGATGATCTTCGGGTGGGACATCAGTGCACGTCCCATAGCCAGCATCTGCTGTTCCCCGCCGCTCAAAGTCCCGGCAAGCTGGTTCTTTCTCTCCTCCAGACGCGGGAATCGCTTATAGACCATTTCCAGAGTCCTCGCGATCTCGTCCTTATCCTTCCTCGTATAGGCTCCCATCTTTAGATTCTGATATACCGACAGCTCGGCAAACACGCGTCTTCCCTCCGGTACATGCGCCATGCCCAGAGAAACAATCTTATGCGCGGGAACCTTTGTGATATCCTTTCCCTCAAAGATAACCGTACCCTTTTTTGGGGACAGTAACCCGGTAATAGTATGGAGGATCGTTGTTTTTCCTGCCCCATTGGCGCCGATCAAAGCGATGACCTCTCCTTCATTTACCTCAAAGGAAATGCCTTTGATCGCCTGGATCACGCCATAAAATACTTCGATATCTTTTATTTCAAGCATTGCCATGAGCATCCACCCCCTATTCTCCCAGATATGCCTTGATGACTTCCGGATTGTTCAGCACGTCACTCGTCTTGCCCTCCGAAAGCACCTCGCCGAAATTCAGTACGGTCAGTTCTTCACAGATTCCGGAAACCAGCTTCATATCATGCTCAATGAGCAGTATCGTCATGTCAAATGTATCCCTTACAAAACGGATCGTTTCCATCAGTTCTTTTGTTTCATTCGGGTTCATGCCTGCCGCAGGCTCATCCAAAAGCAACAGCTTCGGCTCCGTAGCCAGCGCCCTTGTAATCTCCAGCTTTCTCTGCTTTCCGTAAGGGAGGTTGGAGGCCAGTGTCTTTGCCTCTTTATCCAGGTCAAAAACCTTCAGAAGCTCCATTGCCTTTTCATCCATTGCTTTCTCTACTTTATAGTATTTCGGGAGCCGCAGGATTCCCTCAATGGTCGAATATTTATAATGATTATGCAGGCCCGCTTTTACATTATCCAGTACAGTCAGGTCTTTAAATAAACGGATATTTTGAAATGTCCTTGCGATGCCGGCTTTGTTGATGTCTATCGTCTTCTTCCCGACTATGTTCTCCCCGTCCAGGGTGATGATACCTTCATTTGGCTTGTATACCCCGGTCAACAGGTTGAAAACCGTAGTCTTTCCCGCGCCGTTAGGTCCGATCAGGCCGTACAGACAGCCTTTCCCGATACGCAGATGAAACTCATTGACCGCGCGGAGGCCGCCAAAGGAGATTCCAAGATTTTTTACTTCCAGTAATGCCATGACTTAAACCTCCTCTGCCTTTTCTTTTTTCTTTGACCGGAACTTCTCCGCATACTTCTCTCTCCACTCAATCGCTTTCGGGCTCCAGTTGAAGAGCATCATCACAATCAGGACGATCGCGTAGATCAGCATACGGTAATCACTTAAGCTTCTCAGCAATTCCGGAAGCAATGTAAGTACAATCGCCGCGATAATGGAGCCGCGGATATTTCCAATCCCTCCAAGTACCACGAATACCAGGACCATGATGGACATATTGTATCCAAAGTTCTTTGGCTGTGCCGTCAGAGACGCCAGATTGTGCGCGTAGATCACGCCTGCCACACCCGCCAGTGCCGCTGACACGGAAAATGCCATGAGCTTATATTTTGTTACATTGATCCCGATGGATTCTGCCGCGATCCGGTTGTCACGGATGGACATGATCGCGCGTCCGCTCCGGGAATAGATCAGGTTTAATACAATAAATAATGTGACCAGGATCAGAATTACACCCACCGTAAATGTGGAATCCTTCGGCGTCCCCGTGATTCCCTGGGGGCCGTTGATGATGACCACGCCGTCCGGTTCCATTTCCAGTGCCATCACATCCTTGGTGGAAAAATGGAATCCATTGGCATCCTTCCCGATAAACAAAATATTCATGATATTTTTAATGATCTCGCCAAAAGCCAGTGTCACGATGGCAAGGTAATCGCCTTTCAGACGCAGCACGGGAATCCCGATCAGAATCCCAAATACGCCTGCCGCTGCCGCCCCGATGAGCAGCGCGATAAAATACCGGAGTCCGGCAGCCGGGATCGCGTCCACCGTACATTTGGAGAAAAACGCGCTGAAAAACGCGCCTACGCACATAAATCCGGCATGGCCAAGGCTCAGTTCACCCAGGATCCCTACCGTCAGGTTCAGGGAGATCGCCAGGATCACATAAACACAAAGAGGAACTAAGAGGCCTTGCATCAGGCTGGAAAGATTGCCTGTCATGACCATTACCTGTACGATGATATAAAGGACGACCACCATTGCATAAGTGATCAGATTATTTCTTGTAATTTTATCCATCTTCTTCATCCTGTCCACCTACACTTTCTCCTGAATATTCTTGCCGAGGATTCCGGCAGGTTTCACAAGGAGTACCACGATCAGCACGCCAAACACGATGGCATCCGCCATCTGGGAAGAAATGTATGCTTTTCCGAAAATTTCAATGATGCCAAGCAATATTCCGCCGATCATAGCCCCCGGAATGGAGCCGATCCCGCCGAATACCGCCGCCACAAATGCCTTGATACCCGGCATCGCGCCGGTGTATGGCGTCAAAGTCGGATAAGCCGAACAGAGCAGGACACCCGCAATGGCCGCAAGCGCGGAACCGATGGCAAAGGTCAAAGCAATCGTTCCATTTACATTGATCCCCATAAGCTGAGCCGCGCCCTTGTCCTCGGACACCGCCCGCATAGCCTGGCCTGCCTTGGTTTTATTGATAAATAAAGTGAGTCCGATCATGATCACGATACATGCCCCGATAGTTATGATCGTTTCTCCGGAAATAGTCAGGGTTCCCCCTGCCAGGACCACCGGAGGGATCGGAACCACGGAGGTAAAGGACTTTGTATTTGCCCCGAAGATCAAAAGCGCCACATTCTGCAGCAGATAGCTGACGCCGATGGCCGTGATCAGAACTGCCAGCGGGGAAGCCGCGTTTCGAAGCGGTTTGTAAGCCACACGCTCGATCACCATTCCGAGTACGGTACAGAATATAACTGCCACCAGCACCGCCGCGGCGGGAGAAAGCCCTGCGCCGGCCATGGCTGTCAATACTACATAAGCGCCAATCATAATGACATCGCCGTGCGCGAAGTTCAGCATCTTTGCGATACCATATACCATTGTATAGCCCAGAGCGATGATCGCATATACGCTTCCCAGGCTGATACCATTCATTAAATACGATATAAAACTCATCTCTCCATCCACCTGTCCCTCATATATAAATACGGAAAAGTTGTCACTGGCAACTTTTCCGCATACTATAGCAACATTCTTTACTCGTAACTGTCCAATCCCCTCACAGTTGCGCTCGCAATCTATATGTTTTTGCACGGATAGCGCAGTAAATGCGCTATCCCGACTGAACAGTTACCTTTACTCTACTACCGCATAATCTCCATCCGCGATCTTTACTACCATAGGAGCTTTGCTTGGTTCGCCGCTTGCTTCCCATGTCAGAGACTTCGCTGTCACACCATCAATGGTGATCTCGGTCATCGCCGTCTTCAACGCATCGCAGATATCTGCCGCGCTCATGTCTGCCGTAACGCCTGCTTTTTCCATCGCCGCCTTGATTGCGTAGATTCCGTCATACGCGTCTGCCGCGAACTGATTCGGCGTTCCGCCGTAAGCTTCCTCGAAGTCTGTTACAAATGTCTTGATCGCTTCTTCCTCAGAGGTCGGCGTGAACGGGCTTAAGAACATCAGATCCTGCGCCATGTCCGCGTCAAAGCCGTCTACGTCAAGGATACCATCCATACCGTCACATCCGAAGAAGATCGGAGCGTAGTTCATTCCTGCTGCCTGCTGCAGTACAAGCGCTGCCTCGGAATAATAAAACGGAAGGAATACCAGTTCCGCGCCGGCATCTTTTGCCTTCTGAAGCTGTACAGAAAAGTCTGTCTTGCTTTCAGACGTAAATGCTTCCGTAGCTACCAGTTCCAGTCCCTGGTTCTTCGCTTCTGTGGCGAATGACTGGTAAATACCTGTGGAATATACATCGGAACTGTCATAGATCACAGCAACCTTTGTTGCCAGCTTGTTTTCCCCGATATATTTTGCGGATTCCAGGCCCTGCATCGGGTCAGAGAAGCATACGCGGAACGCATTGTCATACTGTACACACTCTACCGCTGTTCCGGAAGGAGTCAGAAGGAACATATTGTCTCCCTGTGCCACTTCACCGACTGCCACGCAAGGAGCGGAGGTTACCGTACCAAGCAGTGCCTGCATGCCCCAGTCCTTCAGGTTATTGTATGCATTCACCGCTTTCTCCGCGTCGTTCTCATCATCCTGGAAATTAAATTCCACCTGGATGCCGTTGATGCCGCCGTCCGCGTTGATTTCTTTTACCGCCAGCTCCGCGCCGTTCTTCACGGCCTCGCCATAGATCGCCGCCCCGCCTGTGGTAGGTCCGATCCCGCCGATCTTCAGTACGGCGTCCGAGCTTCCTGCGTCACTGCTGGTCTCGCTGCCGCTTCCGCTGTCATTACTGCTTCCGCTGCTGTTGCTGTCGTTTCCGCCGCCACATCCGGCAAGCATCCCTACTGTCATTGCAGTGACAACAGCAACAGACAAAACTTTTTTCCAATTTTTCATCTTCGCTTTCCTCCCAAAATAACAGAGTACACTCTGTCCTTCTTTTTTCCACAAATGATATCGTGGAATCCGGGTTTTGTCAAGTATTTTGTGCAGATTCATTGGTATCCTTACCGTAAAAATTAAACTTATCCCTTTAACCCTCTTGCCTGCCTGTCCATATCTTCCACAACGATATCATAAATTTCTCCTATAGAAGCACAATACTCCAGCACTTTCCACGGCTCATTCGTATGAAAATGGATTTTTATCAGTTCCTCATCACCAACCGCCAACAGGCAGTCTCCTTTGAAATGGGTAGTAAAATATTCACTGACCGCGTCCTCGTCAAGCTCTTCTCCCTCAATCAATAACTGCGTATCGTATCGAAATTCTAACATCTCACCACTCCTTAAACAAACATCATAAGCTGCTTTCATTGTTATGCCCAGTACATTTCCCCCGGCTTGTCAAAAATAATGATCTGCTTTAATGCGTCTACTGTTTTTGTCAATCCTTCGTTCTGGCTCATCAGCCCGTCTTCATGTTCAATACTTACCACATGGTCATATCCTGCCAGGCGAAGCTGTGAAATGATATTCTTCCAGTATCCCAGGTCATTTCCATATCCAATGGAGCGGAATGTCCAGGAACGTTTCCGCAGGTCCTGATAATTCCCGGTGTCCAGGACTCCGTTGATCCGGCAGTTATAAGGATTGATCTGGGTATCCTTTGCATGGAAATGGAAAATGGCATGTTCCTCTCCAAGTACCCGGATGACTTCCACCGGGTCCATCTGCTGCCAGATCAGATGGCTGGGATCCAGGTTCGCCCCGATCTCCGGTCCCACTTCCTGGCGGAGGCGCAGCAGTGAACTGGTATTATACACGCAGAATCCCGGATGCAGCTCCAACGCGATCTTATCCACACCATGCTCCCTTGCGAATGCTGCCTTTTGCTTCCAGTACGGGATCAGCACCTTCTCCCACTGCCAGGCAAGGATCTCGCTGTAATCCTCCGGCCAGGAGCAAGTCACCCAGTTGGGCCACTTCGACGCGTCATCCGCACCCGGACAGCCTGAAAATGTATTCAGAATGGATACGCCCAGCTTTTCACAGAGCAGTATGGCATCCGTCAGGTCTTCATCAAATCTTCTGGCTTTCTCCGGATCCGGGTGGATGGGATTGCCGTGGCAGCTCAGTCCGCTGATCTCCAGATGATGCCGCGCCAGCACATCGAGAAATTCCTTCCGCTTGTCTTCATCCTTTAAAAGTACTTTCGGATCGCAGTGCGCTTTGCCCGGATAACCTCCGCAGCCGATCTCCATCATCTGCACACCCAGCTTTTCCAGATACGCGCACGCCTCTTCAAAGGGCTTGTTGTTCAATACCGGATTAAATACTCCTAACTTCATCGTTCTCATTCTCCTTTCTAATGTAGCGCCCCCTCACTAACAGTATCCGGGTCCGTACAATATTGCCGCTGCAATTCCGGGTACAGTTTTTTGGAGCGGATATTTATTCCGGCTGCTCATCAAACCGCCTGTCTTTGAAATAATATTCCGCATCATGTTCGTTGATCTCACGGTATACCTTACATGGACTTCCAAACGCGACTACATTTGCCGGTATATCCTTTGTCACGACCGAGCCTGCCCCGATCACGGAATTTTCCCCGATCGTCACTCCCGGCATAACGATCACATTTGCCCCGATCCATACATTGTCTTCCACTGTAACAGGGAAGGAATACATCCCGTCCGCGCGATGCTTTGGATGAACCGGATGTCCTGTTGTACACAGTGTTACATTCGGGCCGATCAGGACATGTTTTCCGATCGTGATCTTCCAGTCATCGATCAGAGTCAGGTTCATATTTGCGTATGTTCCGGCGCCGATCGACACATATTTTCCAACCGCCGCGGTAAGCGGAGGCACGATCCATACATCTTCTCCCACACTGCCGAATAGTTTCTTCAAAAGCTCTACGCGTCCGTCCATATCCTCCGGCGGCAGAGTGTTGAACTGCCTCACAAGAGCCTTCGCATGTGCCTGCAGAGCCATATTTTCATCATCATCGCCCCAAAGATATCCTTGTTTCATTTTTTCTTGTTCTGTCATTTTCTTCTTACCTCCATAAATATATTTATTTTTTTATAAACTGACATGTCGCTTCACGGCGACATCACCATGAATTACTTTTGCCTTACATAGGTGTCCCTACTTCAATCAGATTACCGTCTAAATCGTAAAAGCGGATTATTTTTTGTCCCCAGCTATGCGTCATAAGCCGATTGACATATTGAATGGAGGGATACGTTTTTTCTAACTTTTCAATAAATGCTTCTATATCTCGTTCTTCAAAATACAATTCACAAGAATTGCTTTCCGGAATAATATCTTTCCCCAAAAACTCCTTCCAGATTTTCTCGTCCTGAAGTACAAGTCCTTCGGTTAAGATCATATTACCATCATTATCAAGTACCATATCAAGGCCAAACAGGTCATGATAAAATTGTTTCGACTTTTCAATATCTTTTACCACGATCAAAATGTTCTTTAATTTCATTATCCGATTCCCTCTGCCGCTTTCTGTATTTCTGAAAAATCAATGGTCAGCTCCCCTGCAAATATCTTTACCGGAACCGTCTCGTTCATTCCATAGATCACGGGGATTTCGTCCGCTTCAAAATCATAGGCAATGACCCGGCCTTTGTCCATATCAATCATCCAATATTCGCGCACCCCGGCCTTTTTGTACTTCATCAGCTTCAGGAACATATCCTTTTCCCTGGTAGACGAGGACAAAATTTCCACAATAAAATCCGGCGCGCCCGCGACGCGCTTTTTGCCCAGCTTCTTTTTGTCACAGACAATCATCACATCTGGCTGCACAATGGTCCGGTCATCCCGGTCAAGCTGTACATCCGCAGGGGCGGCAAATACAGAGCAGCCTCCCCCCTTCTTCCGGATAAAATTACGGATCTGAGCGCATAATTCCAGTGAAACGGCCTGATGCCCCAGAGAAGGAGCATACATTTCAAAAAACTGCCCGTCGATCAGTTCTACCCTTATATCCTCCGGCAGCGCCTCATAATCGTCCACCGTATAATCGTGCCTTCCGCCGAAGCTTTTATACTTTGGAGACGCCTCCCGGATGGGATCCGCATCTTTTCTCACCGTATACCTGCCTTGGTCCTTTTTTTCTTTTTCCAGGAAATCCAGCGTAAGCGTATCCCGCTCCCCGGCAAAAAATTTGTCCAGCACCCGTCCGAATACCGGTTCTTCGCTTACTGCCTCAAATAAAGTCATAGAGGATTTCAGCTTCATGTCATCCGGATGGCCAAACACTTCCCTGGCATTGTCGGATCTCAGACGGGTCAATTCCCCGGAAATTTCCAGGAGCCTGCCGCCAAGAAGCGGGTGATCCATATATGCTTTTGCCTCCGCCTGATCCCGGACCGCATAATACTGCGCGGTCGGACTGTGCCCCAGCCCCTGGATCTGAGGGAAAATGAACCACATCCAATGGCTGGTCTTGCACCCGTTTCTGATTTCCTGCAGAGCCTGCGCATAGAATGACTCCTGCGCTTTTACAAACCGTTCTAAACCTTCGCTCTTCATGATACTGCCTCTCTTTCCTGGATATTGTAGCATATGGGGATAAAAGAATACAAGAGGAAATGTCAGCTTCACGTAGGATCATACCTGCCAATCGTTACCGCTGTTTTACTGGCCGGACACCTTGCAGAGAGGTGCAGGGCACCGTGGACAATCACAGCCAAAAAGCAAGAATTTTCTTTACGGCCAATAATATCGTTGGCATTTCCGTTCGGTTATTAAACGGAAGTATATTTTTCAAAAATTGTTTCCTATAGAATAAAAACAGCGACAGAGCTTTTACACTCTGCCGCCATATTGACTATGCGTAAATGAATTCCTCATTTATTCATCGTCCGTCTGCTCTTTCGGATCATGCGTTTCAATGAATTCAATCAGATCCAGAATCTTTGTATCACATGCTTCAGAACACGGCATCTTTTG
The DNA here is from genome assembly GCA_964523125.1 of uncultured Clostridium sp. Classification (GTDB taxonomy): domain Bacteria; phylum Bacillota; class Clostridia; order Lachnospirales; family Lachnospiraceae; genus Schaedlerella. The sequence goes on from CAZFXM010000042.1 coordinate 11,270, forward strand.
ATTCTGCCTTCAAGCTTTTTACTATTCTCAGTGTTTTCTGACATATGATACCTCCTCGTATGCTATGCCTTATCAAAAAAACAGGCAACCCCTCGTCCTTCTTTGATCTTTAACTCCGGTCGTTTTTTGCCGCATTCATCTTTTGCATGGGAGCAATACGAATCAGCGAAAAATTTCCGCCTGTCATCAACCGGCAATCAAATCCGATAATTCCGCGACCGCCTGCTGCAGCTTCTCCGGCTCAAAGGGCAGGAATCCTTTCCGGGAGATATCCTCCAGCGTGTTCGCCCCCATCTCCGGGTCGCCAGAGCCGGCAATCCCGGCAATGGCCGGCGCGTACTGTGCCAGTACTCCCATGGCTTTCCCGTCCGTGGCAATGCGGTTCAGGGTCGTATCCTTGCTGTAGGGTTTCCGGTAGAATACAAGATCACGGATGGATGGTTGTAATCATCCTCCACCATATGTTCAATATCCATCTCCCAGTTACGCGCGAAATCAACCGAATAATCATAACTGAGAATGTCATTGTACGCGCCATACTTCAGATAATCTCCAATATCTACGGTAAAATCCGTATAACCATAAGCGCCCCTACCTTGGACTGATTGACGAATACGCAGGCATTGCGGTATATCCCTTCAAACTGCAGCATCATATGGCCGCCCTGATATTCCTCCGGGACAAAAAAACGCTTATAATATTTATACTCACCGGCGTCAATATTACCTGTATAACCGCCATTCTCCGCACCCTGCTTCTGCTCCTCCTGGAACATGGCATCATGCGGCAGTTCCACCTCCTTCGCATCGTCCGGCACACGGAACACCAGTTCAAAAGGATCCGTATCTTTCCAAACTTTCCAGCCTTCATTGAATTTTACCTTTTCCATCTCTACACCTCCATTATGATCTTCATTGTACTGTATCTTTTTCCATATAGTCACCTGTTTATTTTTTTATAAAACCGACATATTTTTTCTTTTTTACATAACCACTCTTAGTCAAAAGAAAAGTCTTTCGTGGCTGGCAGTGGGAGATTCATCTTTTGGAATGTTGTTCTTTGCTGATATCAAATATTTTGAAACAGAGTTACATAGTGAAATCGAGGAAATTGTGATAATGGATGAACTTCCGAAAAGATGGACATATCCTGATATCCAACCGTATTTGATCAACGAGGCAAAAAGACGGGGTTATTTATAAAATGAAGGGAACTTTCTTATGGGAAAACTAAATGCTGACGGAACGGACGCTTCCACCTTAAACCGCCTGATGAAAAGGTGTAAAGCCCTTAATCATTCCATAAAGACTTTACACACTTTTTTACTATTCTTTTATTTCGTCAATTTCTGTTAGATTCACGCCCAAAGATGTAAGTATAGCCTTTAGGGACTTATATTCCGCCTTTAAATCGGCATATGTTTCTGTGGCATTTTCTTTCCGTGCCAAAAACATACGTCTCTGTACTTTTTGAAAATCATAGATGGAATCTCTAATGATTTCCCCACTATTCGGCATAGAATCACCTCCCTTCAATGAATATGAAAATACTGCCTTAGAATACTTCCATTATATCAAAAGGGAATTTGAGTGTAAAGCCTTTATTCAATGATCCGGCTTTCGTAGTTTTATGTGACTGCATGAATTTCAAAGCCATCAAAACCGGCTTCTTTTGCAACGACTACGCCTTTGCGGAATCCCTCGATATAATATGTACGAATCTCGTCAACAGTAAGTGCTCTGTGCTTAATAGACGGATTCCATACATTGGGAAGACAATTCCTTTCCTGGATGCGATTGATCAACTTTATTTCAGCTCCCGATACCGGAAATAATCAAAATCTGCCGGCAGCTTTGTCCCCAGCCCGTCCACGCTCACCATGCCTACGAAAGCCCCGGTGAACGCCGCGCCGCTGTCTGCCGCCGCATATTCATCCGACAACTTTGCCGAATCAAACACACGTGGAACCGCATTCCAGGCTGTCCCGTCGAAGGAATAAAAATACCGGTAAGAAATACCCCGAACTTCTACTTTCAGGTAAACATAGTCCGCCTCTTCCGGTACCGGAACCGGTTCTTCTTCATAGACACTGGCGGACTTTCCCATATCCGTACTCAGCACATCAATAGCACGTCCGTATTTCTCATTCCAGATCACCTGGATGCAGGTCCAGTTCCGGGTATTATAATAACAGGCCAGCCCCGCGAATTGCTGGATCGTCTTTGGATGATATTCCATCTTCACTTCCGCGTCAAAATGGAATGCCTGCCATCTTCTTGCAATGTGGGCCTGGGAAAATGTCGATGCCAGTGAAAAATGCCCGTACAGCCTGAGATGTCCCGGACGGTCTTTCAACGACAGAACTGTTTCATCCAACGGCGTGCGCAGACTTTGAAAATGAGGATTCAGCTTCTCCGTGTCAAAGTCATCCTTTTCCGGACATTCCGGCTCCCATGGATAGCTTTCCACTCCCTCCGGACCTTCTACCTCCACAGTTCCCTGATGTCCGCCTACGATATGGGGCCATTTTTCTTCATCCCACACTACTTTCTGGATCCCCGTCTCTCTTCCCAGCGGGCACCATTTCCGCGTGCCTATGGCAGAATCCGTACTATAACAGAGCGGACGCCCCATCAAATGTGTAAAATACCATTCCCCGTTTTGGGTCTCCACAAGCGAACCATGCCCGGCCTTCTGGATGGGATGCCAGGGTGCGTCCAATGTAGTCAAAAACGGTTCTCCCGGCTGTGTGACAAATTCTTCCCGGAGCGTTTTCGCGCGGGCCACCCGTTCCTGATGGGCATATTCTGTACCGCCTTGTGCCACGAATAAATAATAATATCCATGAAGCTTATAAAGATGAGGGCCTTCCGTAACCTTGTCCTCTGTCCCTTTATAGATCACCCAGGGTTCGCCGGTCAGACGGCCTTCCTCTTCGGAAAACTCCGTACACATGATCCCATAAAAGGAATGACGGAAGGGCCTGGGATCCCAGTACTGGTTCACCAGATATTTCTTCCCGTCCTCATCGTGGAATAGAGACGCGTCAAATCCTGCCGTGTTCAAAAACACCGGGTCTGACCAGGGTCCCCGGATATCCTCCGCAGTCGTCAGATAGTTGACACAATCCTTAAACGAGCCTCCCGTAACCTTTACATCCGTATACACCAGATAAAATTTTCCATCATAATAAGACAGATCCGGTGCCCAGATCCCTCCGGAATCCGGATCTCCCGTCATATCCAAAAGCCGTTTTTCATTCAGGGGATACCCTGCAAAATGCCAGTTTACCAGATCCCTTGATTCATGGATCCGCACTCCGGGCCACCATTCAAAGGTAGATGTCGCGATATAATACATATCTCCCACCCGTACAATACTGGGATCCGGGTGAAATCCCGGAAGGATTGGATTTTTTATCTTCATCAAAAATAACCTCCGCTGCTTTTTATTTTAAAATGTCTTTTCAACCTGTTCTGTCAACGCCTTTACATCTTCTTTCCTGACCAGGAACCATTCCCTGCCATTGATCTCTACTGAGTCATATTCATGATCATAAGGGTAGTAAGCCACCCGCACATCCGGAGCCTCCTTCGTGTTTCTGTGGAAAATGACGGTAAGCTCCGGCTCTTCTTCTCCCCCATGGCCTTCCCCATCTGTTTCCGATACCAGCATGACACCGGAAATTGCCTGATACAAAGAAGCGAATTCTTCTTTTTCCACTTTTTTCTTTCCGAACTGATAAGAATCTTCAGCCGTATCCACCTGGATCTCATACCGTCCGCCGTCTGTTGTGATCTCGATATTTTTCAGGGTATCCGCGGAAATGAGTACCGGTATCTTCAGGATATAGTCAAACGGAACCGGGTCATAGACCATCTGCAGGATGGCTTCCGGAAGGATGTAGACATCTTCTTCGTTACCTGCTACCGCCGCGTAACGGCCGCCGTTTCCGTCTTCCTTCCCAAGCAAGATCTCGGTTACGGTGTCTGCTTCTTCCGTATTCCGCGCCACCGTGTCATCCCTGGTATCCACATACTCCACCGTAAAGCCGGTCCGCGAATCCCGGATTCCCGTATCTGTTCCTTCCCCGATCTGAGCCGGTGTGTCAAAGGCAAGGCTGCAGAGTGATTCAAACATCTGAAACATGGCTTCCGTGTCCATCGTGACATTTTCATCATATGGATGCACGATCTCCCAATAGTCAAAGCTCATCTTATACTCTGCCGGTTCCCTTGAAATATGAAGGAACACTTCCCCGTCCTTCTGAAGCGAAACACTTCGGATCCCATTTGGGATAAACTGCGGCCTATCAGCCTGCTTTAACTGCTTCTTTTCCTTTGTTCCTGTCTCCTGTTCTTCTGACAGGGCTTCGGTCCGGATCTCTTCCTGCTCCTCACCCTGAACTTTGTTTTCTTCCTTCTCACCGGAACATCCGGCTATCAGAAAAAGCAGCAGACACAGCATTCCTGCCGCAATCCTTTTTCCTGTCTGTCTTCCCATCCATCCTGATCCTTTCCTTCGGATCTGCAGGGAAATCACTTTAGACGCTGTCCACACCTACGGTGTTTACAGCAATAAATCCGCCTGCCTATCCAATTTATTTTCCTGCGGTTCCCTATTCTAACGTCACCAAAACCTGCGCCGGTTCCTTCCCTGTCAGCTTCACGCTCCTCGCGTCCGGCTGGGAAAGCCCCGCAAAAAGCTGAAACCTCTTACTGTCGATATGGCGTTCTCCTTCTTCATCTACCACATGCATTGCCCGGTTCAAAACGACCATCTCCAGCTCCTTCTTTTCTCCTGCCTTTAAGAATACCCTTTGAAAACCACATAAGCTATGATTCGGTACGGCCAAAGGGGATTCCAGATCCTTGATATAGATCTGCACGACCTCATCCGTATCTACCTGTCCCTGATTTTCCAGAGAAACGTGGACCCGGATATCCGATTCCTTCGTAACCTGTCCGCGCACTTCTGCCCCTGTCACCTGTACGTCCCCATAAGAAAGCCCGTAGCCAAATGGATATAAGGGTTCCTGCTCCATATACCGATAAGTCCGGTTCTTCATAGAATAATCGGTAAATTCCGGCAGTTCTTCCAGATCTTTATAAAAGGTAACGGGTAATTTTCCCGATGGTGATACATTTCCAAAAAGAAGGTCTGCCACTGCCTTTCCGCCTCTTGCTCCCGGGTACCATACCGTCAGGATCCCGTTACAATGCTCCTGGGCGTAATTTAAGTCAATGGCGCTCCCCGCCATCAAAACCAAAATCGTCGGTTTCCCTACGGCCGTTACCTTCTCGATCAGCTCCTCCTGCACTTTCGGAAGGCGCAGATCCTTCTTGTCACCGGACGCGTCGCTGTTCCCGGCGTCCCCTTCTTCTCCTTCCAGCGTCTCATCGAGTCCCACGCAGATGACTACCACGTCACTGTGCTCTGCCGTAATGACCGCTTCCGAGATCCGGTCCTGGCTCCATGCCAGACTCTCGACCCGGTCTTTCTCCAGATGGCAGCCCTCCGAGTATAGAACGCGTACCTCTTCCCCTACCTCATCCTGGATTCCTTCCAGAACCGTGATATAGCGGGATGAGGTCCCATGATAATTTCCGATCAGGGCGATCCTGCTGTCTGCGTTCGGTCCCACCACGCCAATGGTCTTAAGCTTTGATTTATCCAGCGGCAAAATGCCGTCATTCTTCAGAAGGACACTTCCCTTCCTGGCCATATCCACGGCTGCCTCCACATGCTTGTCACACTCTACCACCTCATAAGGGATCTCATCATACTCGCTTCCGTCAAACAGCCCCAGAAGGAATCTGGTGGTAAGAAGCCTTTCCGCGGCAGCAGTGATCTCTTCTTCCGTGACCAGCCCTTCCTCTACCGCGGCCATCAGATGAAGATAGGTATTTCCACAGTTCACGTCACAGCCACGCTTTAGGGCCAATGCCGCCGATTCCCTGGCATTCTTCGTCACATGATGATTTTCATGAAAATCTTTGATTGCCCAGCAGTCCGAGGTAAAATGCCCGTCAAACTCCCATTTTCCTCTTAAAACCTCTTCCATCAGATATTGATGCCCGCAGCACGGTTCTCCGTTGGTCCGGTTATAGGCCCCCATGACAGCTTCAACATCCGCCTCTTTTACCAAAGCCTCGAAAGCCGGAAGATAGGTCTCCCACATATCTTTCCTGCTGGCTTCTGCGTTAAATTCATGCCGGAGCGCCTCCGGCCCGCTGTGGACCGCATAATGCTTGGCACACGCCGCCGCTTTCATCACCGGACCCTTCCCCTGGATTCCTTCCACGAACCGGACACCAAGACGTGACGTCAGATAAGGATCTTCTCCATAGGTCTCATGCCCTCTTCCCCAGCGCGGATCACGGAAAATATTGACATTCGGGGACCAAAATGTCAGCCCCTTATAGATATCCCGGTCGCCATGCGCGGAATAGGCATTATATTTTGCCCTTCCTTCGGTGGAAATGATATCTCCTACCTTCTCCATGGCATCCTCGTCAAATGCCGCCGCCATCCCGATCGCCTGAGGAAACATCGTCGCGACTCCCTCCCTTGCGACACCATGCAGCGCCTCATTCCAGTAATTATAAGCCGGCACACTCAGCCTTTGCACCGGAGCGGCATCATATTTTAGCTGCGCCGCTTTCTCCAGCAAGGTCATTTTCGACACCAGCTCTTTCGCCTTCTTTCTCGCTTCCACCCTCTCTTTTTTGTGATTTCCCATATCTTTAATTTCCTTTCTATTATGAGCACTTAGCGCCTGTTTTTTAGGCGCTTACGTGCGAGTTATAGTTACCCGGCCACTTGGCGAGGTCTTTTCGAGCCTAGTGGCGGTGTAACTTCCTTCTATTTATGTATTTCACCAGGATTTTGTATTTCTTCCCTGTATTTTGTCGGTGATTTCCCCGTATGTTTTTTAAATGCCAGTGAAAAATAATTGGTATCCCGGTAGCCCACCATCTGGGCGATCTCCCCAACCTTCAGACTGGTAGTGTCCAGCAGCGATTTCGCTTTCTCGATCCGCTTTCTAACGATATACTCATTACAGCCTTCCTTCATGACCCGCTTGAACAGCCGTGAAAAATAATTCGGCGTAATATAAAGGGATACGGCGATATTGGAAACAGTAAGCTCCTCGGTCAAATGCTCGGAAATATAATACTTCGCTTTTCCGATGATCTCATGTACATTTTCCTCCTGCTTCCCAAGCATCTGGGCCAAAAACATCTCCGTCACCTCACATGCCTCCTCTTTAGACGCGGAACGAAGGCTTTTTGACAAAGCATCCAGCTTTCCCGTTTCCATCTCCCCCGCTTCTCCCATATAGGAAAAACAAATGGACGATGCCAGTTCAAAGCATAGCCGCCTGACCGTCTGACGGGATAGATTGTAGGATTCCGCCGCCTTGGAAAACGTCCGGAATGCCTTCAGGACATACTCCGTGTTTCCGATATTGCTGCACATGATCCCTTTTAGTTCCGTATAAATGTCCTGAAAAATATGATTTTTATTTTGCTCTCCCAGCAACTGAACAATATCCTGCAGCCCCGACTTCTCCGTATCCAGAAGATGTCGGGCATCATGGTAGGAAACATATAATCTGTCAAGCCGCTCCACTACACTTCCAATCACCATCTTTGGCTTACAGTCAAATTCATCCTGCAGGATATCAGACAAGGCTCTTGTCTTCTCCGGCACAGAATCCTCTTCTTCCTTTAGAAAATATGCGATAACAATCATCCCGTCATTATCAAAAAAAGTAATCCCTTCCTCTTCCGCGTCTACAATACTGATACAGATATTTTTCATAGACATTTCCCGGAAACTTTTCTCAAACGGCTGCGTGTCCATATTCAGCGGCAGAACGACCAACACGACCTGAAAACCATAAAAGCTGTCTAAGCTGTAATAATCATACAGCACTTCCCGGTTTGCGTTTTCCTTCTCCCTGTGGTGTATCAGGTCACGCATACATGCTTCCAGGCGCATCTGCTCCGCAACTCCCCGTGTCCGCTGCGCAAGAAGGGAGCTTTTCTCCTGCTCCTCCTTCTGTTCGAGATACCGCACCTGTTCCTCGATCGCTTTCGAAAGATCTGTCTCATCCACCGGCTTCAGGAAAAAATCCTGTACCTTCAGCCGCAGGCTTTGTCTGGCATATTCAAAACTGTCATATCCGGTCAGCACAAGCACGCGTATCTCCGGCTTTATCTCTTTTGCCGCCTCGATCAGTTCCAGTCCTGTCATCTCAGACATCCGTATATCCGTGATCAGGATCTCCGGCTTATGCTCTTTTAAAAGTTCCAAAGCGTCCTTCGCCGATGCCGCGGTAAATACCTGCCCGATCCGCAGTTTTTCCCATTGTATTACTTTTTTGATACCCATCCGTATCATCTTTTCATCGTCTACGATCAGTACTTTATACATTGATCATCGCTCCCTGCATCATTTCCTCTTTCACCTCTGTTACATAAGGAATCCGGATCTCCACGGTAACGCCGCCGGAAGAGTTCTTCAGATAATGCAGCCCATATCCCATTCCGTAGAGAAGCTCGATCCGCTTGTTCACATTCCGCACTCCATATCCGAATGACTCGTCATACTCCGACAGATGCTGGTTCATCTCGTCGATCTGCCCCTGGGTCATGCCTGTCCCCGTATCGGCAAGCGTAAGTTCCACCATATCCTCCCGCCTCACTGCGGACAGGGAGATGCTGCCTTCCTTGCCCTGCTCCACCTTGATCCCATGATAGATGGAATTTTCCACCAGGGGCTGCAAGGTCAGCTTCGGGATCATTGCCTCCTTACATTCTTCACTGATATGAATCTCACTGCCTATGATATGGTCGTACCTCATATTCTGGATGATCATGTAATTCCGTACATGCTCCATCTCCATTTCAAGCGGGATCACATCGCGGCCTTTGCTTAAACAGATCCTGTAATATCTGGCCAGCGCCTTCACAAGCGTAGAGATCTCATCGTTTCCGTCTACAACTGCCTGCCAGTGGATACAGTCCAGGGTATTATAGAGAAAATGCGGCTGTATCTGGGATTGCAGGGCATTGAAACGAATCTGTTCTATCTGGTGCTGTTCCTGCTTGACCTGCTCCATAAGCACCGCGATCTCTTCCATCATCGAGTTAAACCCGGTTGCCAGCTTGATAAAATCCTCTCCCATATATCCGGCGTCGATCCTGGCAGTCAAAGTCCCTGCCGCGACATCATCCATCTTCTGTACGACCCGGTCCAAAGGTTCATACGCCACCTGGATCACTTTTTTTACGATCACATAACTGACAAAGATCAAGATCAACAGGATCCATATCATAAGGCCGATCGTACGGATACTGGGCCAGTACAGTTCTATGGAAGCAATGCTGCTGATGATATAGTAATTCCACTTATGCACCTTCTGGTACATGTATATTCTGTCATTCTGATAAAAGCTTCCCTGTTCTCCCGTCAGTTGATCCACATAATCTACCACAGTACCGATCTTTCCGGTATCTCCCATCGCAACCACCGTACCGTCCGTACTCACGATCTCTGTCCTCTGCCCGGCCTCTTCCTCTTCAATGATCTGGTTGAGGATCGGGTTGGAATAATTCAGGCACAGAAGCCCCCGCTCCTGCATCACTTTTTCTACACTGTAGATCGGGAAATACACATTTACCGTGTACTGCGTTCCTTTAAAGTATGCATTGGAAAAACCCACTTTCAACGTACTCTTCTGCCCGTTTTTAGACTGCTCCTGATCTTCCTGGTACACTTGCAGGAAATCTGTAACAGACATCGCCAGTTTCCCACGATAAAGATAATCCTCCATCTGGTAACTGATAATCGCGATAAAGTTCAGATCCGAAGACATATTTAGACTACTGGAGAGTACATTATAAGCTTCCGCGGAGGCCGGCCCATACTCTCGGTTCTGTTTGTCAGCACATTCCAGATAGCGCTGTACGGAATGGTCTATGACCAGGGCCAGGCTCAGCGCTTTATATTCCTCCAGCATATTCCGGTAGTTCTCTGCCAATGTCGCGTTCTTATCCTGCAGCAGCTCAATTGATTTTGCCTTTAATGACGTAACCGAAGATACGGTAGACACGATTAAGACAATCAGTGTTGTGAAGATAATAGACAGAATGATGAGCGTCTGCATCTTCCTGTCAAATTTCCATCTGCTGATCTGTTCTTTCCATCTCTTCATAAATCTTTTCCTCTAAAAAGAGTATACTCCAAAATACTCTTTCTGACCATTCTATACAAAAGTCTACCGTCAAAAACTTTTCTCTATCATATACGGAAAGCCTGCTGCCGCCGGCTTTTCCGCTTACGATGGTATTTAAACAAAAAGAGCGCCATTTCCACTATGACGCCCTTATATATCCTGCCGGACAAAACCGCTGTCAGGATCATATTACGGAATACTCCATATTCCTCAGCCCTTTACCGCGCCTGCCGTCATACCTTTTACCAGCTTATCCTGGAAAATAATGAACATAATGATCATCGGTAAAAGCGTCAAAGTAAGTACTGCCATGATCATCGGTGTATTCATAGAATACTGCCCCTGAAATTCCCAGATCGCCAATGGCAGTGTACGATTTTCCGATGACTGTGTCAAAGTATACGCAAAGGAAAATTCATTCCACATATTTACACCATTATAGATCGCCAATGTCGCGAGCCCCGGTTTTGCCAGCGGCAGGATGATCGTAAAAAACATCTGTATCTTCCCGCATCCGTCGATCTCTGCTGATTCCTCGATCTCCCTTGGAATCTCCTTCATAAAACTTGTAAGGATAAACACGGAGATCGGCACCGCAAACGCGATATACGGTCCGATCAAGGCCCAGATACTATCATAAAGCCCGGTTGCCCTTGACATCTTAAATACCGGGATCAATGTGATATGCACCGGAATAGACATGCAGGCTACGATCGCCGCGTAGATCGGATTTGCCAGCTTGAATTTAAACCTGGCCAGCGGGTAGGAAGCACAGGCAGAAATAAACAACAGTAATAACAGAGAAACGGTCAGCACGATCACACTGTTCATAAAATATCTGCCGAAACCGCCTGTCAGCACTTCCTTATAGTTCGCGAAATTCAGAGAATCCGGAAGATTGAATACTCCCTTCGTCAGCATTTCGAATTTCTCTTTAAAGGAGTTCAGCACCATGAATATAAATGGCATAACTGAAACGATCAGATAAAAAATGGCTAACACAAACGCAATGATCCAACATATGATACTTTTTCTTTTATTTTTCTTATAATCCATACCGCTATGCCCCCTCTTTTCCGTTCAAGATCTTCATGGTGATCAAAGATACCATTGTGATCAGGATAAACATCCCTCCGGCTACCGTAGAACCATAACCCATGTTAAAGGTACTGAAGGACTGCTTATACATATAGGTAGCCATCAACTCTGTGGATGTACCGGGACCACCGCCGGTCATTACATAGATCAGGTCAAAATACTTCAAAGAACCTACCATGGAAAGGATCGCCGCACTCTTCATGGACGGAACCAGAAGCGGGAACGCGATCTTCCAGAAATACTGTGACCGGGTCGCCCCGTCAATCCTGGCCGCCTCGAAAACATCATATGGTATATTGGTAAAGGCCGCCATGAAATATACCATGTAAAACGGCGTGAACTGCCAGCATATGACCATAATAACCGTCAAAAGAGCTGTCTTGGGGTTACCGAGAAGATCCACATTCCCTCCGCCGAACCAACCGGAGATCGTACTTACCAGACCGCCGTTTGTTGCCAGCGCGTAGGTAAAAAGAAAACCGATCGCTACGGATGACATCAGAAGAGGAATAAACCAGATCACCTTAAATATGGTCAGCTTCTTTCCTCCGAAATCAAGGAACGTTGCCAGCGCCAGTCCGATCGGGATCTGGATGCAGATAGAGAGTACCATGATCACGAGATTGTTGCGGAACGCGATCCAAAAACTCTCATCCGCGATCAAGGTCTTCCAGTTCGTGATCCCTATGAATTTCTTATCAGCCGAAATCCCATTCCACTGGTAGGTACTTGTTATAAATGTATCTATGATCGGATAAACAACATAGATAGCCATCAATATCGCTACCGGCGCCAAAAACAGCGCCGCAACTCTCCTGGTATTCCTCTGCCTGAGCTTTTCCAGGGAAATCTCTTTTCCGCCCATTTTTAAATCCCTCCTCCTTTTTGAAAAAGAACTCTGTCTCCAGAGCTCTTTTTCAGTAAAATATTGCCCTATTCCGCTTTATTTGCCAGATATTCATCCATTGCTTTCTGCATGGCCTCCTGTGCCTCCATCGGAGTCTTTGTCAGGCCAAATACTTCCTGCAGTCCATCCAGATGCGCAGTAGCTACTGCCGGCGGCAGATACTGGTCATACCACAACTGGATCTCAGACGCATTGTTTGCCGCCTCTACAACTTCCTTCGTAATAGAATCGGTCAGCATATCTTCAACACCCTGAATCGGTGGGATCTTTCCGTTCTCAACTTCAAATTCAACGACTTCATCAGACAGATGTGCCTCCGCGCACTCAAAAGCCGCCTCAAGCTTCTCGCCTTCACAGTTAAATACGATAAACTGATCTCCAACCGTACCGATCATAATGGATGGATCTGCGTCAGATTCTTCGATCGCCGGGAACGGGAACCAGCCGATCTTCTCGTAGAATTCCGCACTGTCTGTCGCAAATGTACCTGTATACCAGGAACCGCTGAGCACCATGCAGGCTTTCTCCTGATACATCAGCTGTTTTGCCTGGCCGTCATCCTCGCTCAGAGAATTCACACCGTCCGGGAAGTATCCTGCTTTTACCCACTCCTGAATCTTATCGCCCGCCTTGATGAAGCAGTCGTCCGTAAACTTGCCTTCTCCCGCAACTGCGTTCTGGAACGGCTCCAGTCCGCCGTAACGTGCCGCAAGGTTCATATAATACATGGAACCGGTCCACTTAGAGCTGTTCGCCAGGGCAAACGGTGTAATATCATTTTCTTTCAAAGTATCACAGATCTTCTCCAACTCTGCCAGGGTCGTCGGCTCTTCCAGCTGATACTTGTCAAACATCTCCTTATTATAAAAGATACCGGACATCGTTACGTTGAGGTAAGGAACCGCGTATATATGACCATTGTAGGTAGCCTGGCCGACTGCGGATTCCATCAGCTTATCTTTGATATCAGAAGCATTGAACAGATCATCAATGGGCTGTCCGAATCCGGAGTCAATGTATTCACACATCGGACCGCCTGACCAGCAGGAATACATATCCGGGCATTCGCCTGAGCTCATGGCAACGACTAATTTCTCCTTGTAGGTATCATTCTGGGTCGTAACGACCGTTACCGTATAACCGGATTCCGTCTCAGAATTGAACTTCTCTACTGCCTTGGCGATAACATCTTTGTCCGGGCTCTCTGTTCCGATATTCCAGTAGACAATCTCCTTACCGCCGTCAGAGCTAGTGCTGCCGCTGTCTCCACCGCTGCTGCCACTGTCTCCGCCGCCGCTGTTGCCTCCGCCACCACATGCTGCCAGTGACGCGGTCATCGCTGCCGCCATGGAGAACGCCATAAGTTTCGCGACTCTTTTTTTCATAACTTTTCCTCCTTTTTCTTATTCCGGTATCTGTTACCGGATTTGTTCGTATTGATATCATAGCATTCTGAATATCCATATCCTATAAAATTTTCTGTCTATTTTCTATAATTTTCTTACCTTTAAAAGTTTTTTATATGTATTTTTAACACACAGAATCCTAAAAACGGCGTAAAGCTTTTCATAATTGCCAAAAGCTTTACGCCATTATTCTTTTATCTCCTGAAATTATTCAGATCAGCAAAATTAATCACCGATTCTCTAATCTTCCTCAAAGTTTATATAGACTAAATTTTATTCATTCGTCAATTCCAGAGATAGTGGTCCCTTTCGGGCTAACAATCCCCCATTTTTAAATCCTATTGTTATCGTAATGTCAATATTAACCTAATCATTCATCAATAACTTATCTAAAAATCCTTTTTTGGTCATGATATTATAATGCACGTAGCAAGGAAACGCCCAACATACAGAAAACCAGCCACCGACGGCTTTTCTGCATACGATGATATGCAAAAAAGCCTGCAGCCGGTAAGCTTCTGTATACGATGGCATTCAGATCAAAAAAGGAGATTATAATCATGAACATGAATATGACGGCAGAAGAAGCAAAATACATGCTTGAGGCAAATGCGAACCTGGGAGAAAAGATCATAAATGCATTCAAAAAGTACTGGGCAGAGAACGCTGAGACGATCTGTGCAGGTATGGCAATGATGTATGGTCAGTACTACGCACCATCCACCAGAAAATAAAGCGATGGTCAACAATTACATATTATCAGAAAAATAGACAGCAGGAATCAAAGTTATTTTCCGATTCCTGCTGTTTTAGTTTATATAAAGGTTTTCTCGAAATCTCTGGTCTATTTCGGCTCCTGCATGGTAATACAATGGATCGAACCGCCTCCTAACGCGATATCATGCATCTTTACCGGCCTGACCACATATCTGCCACTGACAATTTCCCTCATACGCGCGACGGCTTCATCATCCGTTTCCAGATCATAAACGGGAAAAATAATCGATCCATTTGTAATCAGGAAATTCGCGTAGCTTGGAACAGCAAGGTCCCCCTCTTCTCTCCAGGTTCCATCCTCGTTCTTGCCAATCCCTTGTTCCGGAACCATATTTTCCGCTTCTTCCTTCGTAAACCTAAAGGGCGCGGCAGCCGGGATTTTATGTACGGTCAGCTTTCTACCTTTTGCGTCTGTTGCCCTGCACAGAACCTCATAACACCTTTTGAATACTTCATAATATTCATTTTCTGTGTCTTCTGTATAGCATGTTACGACCTCTCCCGGCGCAATGAACGCGCAGACGTCATCTAGGCCGTCTGTTTCTCCGTCCTCCGTATCAACGCCTTCCGGAAGCCAGGTCACTTTTTCAAATCCGAGATATTTATATAATGTTTCTTCAATCTCTTCTCTGGAAAGCTCCGGATTCCGGTTCTTATTCAGAAGACAGCTTTCTTCCGAAAATCCCGGCTATCAGGAACAATATCATCAGAAAATTACCGCCGACCAGTTTTCCCATCTGGATAAAATCAATCGGGCCGGCCGTAGACCAGTCACTCCAGTTCCCTGTCACTGCCAGTCCTACAAATGTAGGTATGATGTAAAGGACTGACGCCAAAGGTACAGCCCACATAAACGCTTTCGTCAATAAAGGTCCGGAGCCTTCCACCTCCTCGCTGAACGAATGAAGGGATTCATATCCCATAAACATCCAAAATCCGATCATGATCGCGTCTCCCGTTCCAAAAACAGGCGTGAATGGATTATGTACGATCTGCGGGATTCCCATAACAATCGTCAGCAAAAACGGGAGTAAAAGAATTATCCCGGGAACTGTCGCTGATGCCGCCAGCACTTCGATCCCTCTAATGCTTAACAGACATATGACCGCGATAAAACAGATTCCCATGATCCATCTTTGATCTGTGGTCAGATTCAGATTTAATGCCGAATTGATGTACTCCATCGCAATCACCATATAAACCGCCGTATCAATATAATTTGCGACTGACATTGACCATCCCGCGATATATGCCGGGAATCTTCCCAAAGCTTTTTTGATCCACCCGTACATTCCCGCGGCTTCCGGATATTTCGCTCCCATCTCCGTACATACCAGCCCGTATGGATAAGCCCATATGATCGGAAGCAGAATCAGAATGATCAATGTAATCCCCGGCCCCGCGCCTCCGATCATATCCTCAACGCCAAACGCCCCACCGGAAATAAACATATACATCAGAAAAACCATGGGAACGAACTTAACCTTTTTCTTTTGTACATTTGTCTCTTCCATATCTGCCTCCTTCTATATTTTTGTTTTTCTCTTTCATGACTGCCTCCTCTTCCGTTTTTCTTTTTTCATTGTATATAATGTGGAATAATACTTTCAATGATCCCTTTTATTGATTTTTTAGTACTACTATCGGAGTACTATTTCATTGACGTTTCTGTCTTTATGTGGTATACTTTACCCATTTTTTTGGAGGGATTTATATGGATCTGTCTAATTCGCAATGGGAAAAAATCAATGAGATCATCAAGACGATTTACTTATCAAACATGGAACAACTGTTAGATCTCATCACAACAAAGCTGTCAGAATTGTTCTTCTATTCTCATTCCATGTATCATTACTATAAACACATGGGTGGCAAAATGATATCCCAGGATTACCATAGTGTCGATCTGCCGGAAGAGGTAATCCTTGCGTATCAGAATAATTTCGAAAATATCGACTATATCGCCTGGTATTCTGATATACCTATATCCCGTGTATTCCGGGATACTGACATCATTGATAACGAGCTGCGTATTAGTTCTGAGTTGATGCAGAACTGGCTGAAACCAAATCATATGGATTATTGTATCAGCTCTACAGTCGCGTATAACAATATCGCGTATGCCGGTCTGTCTTTTTTCAGAGCAAAGGAAGAAGAAGATTTTTCAGATGTAGATAAAAAGATTTTTTCTATCATAAATGATCATCTGTCAATAAAATTCTTTTTGAATCAGAATTCTAAGTCACAAACCACCACTTCAAGTGGTGGTTTGAAAAAGCCCTGTAAGGGCG
>CAZFXM010000043.1:0-27752 GCA_964523125.1 uncultured Clostridium sp.
AGACTATTTTCAACTCGCACCCTTCCAGAGTGGAATTTAACTTTTCACTTCACCATTAAAAAAACCTATTTAAAAAAATAAAATAAGTACTTGATTTTTTTGTCGCAATAGGTTATAATAGTTTTTGTGCTGTTGATGAAGTGACACACAATGACAATAATATACGTTATGCGCGATTAGCTCAGTTGGAAGAGCACCTGACTCTTAATCAGGGTGTCCAGGGTTCGAGCCCCTGATCGCGCAGTAGAAATCACTGTTTTTGCAGACATTAGAAGCTGTGGGGACGGTGGTTTTTTTTGCCCGGAAGTTTTTAACTGCACAGTTGGAAAAGTTTTGAGAAAACTGGTATGTATAAAAAATATAAAACTGGACATTTCCAAATAGCCACTTTGGTGATAGTATAACTAAGTAATTAAGAGTGAAAGAAAAGAGGTTATAGGATATGAAAAAGAGAAATGAGACAGTTACGAAATTGGCGCAGACAGCATTGCTTGCGGCACTTTGCTTTGTATCATTTACATTTTTGCAGATTAAGATTCCGATGCCGGGTGGAGATGCTACATCTCTTCATATAGGGAATGCATTCTGCGTACTTGCCGCATTACTCCTCGGTGGTGTTTACGGAGGGCTTGCAGGCGCGGTTGGTATGACAATTGCTGATATTTTAGACCCGGTCTATATTGTCGGTGCCCCGAAAACATTTGTCTTGAAGCTTTGTATTGGTTTGATCGTGGGACTTGTAGCACATAAGATTGCAAAAATTAACGAAAGCACTGATAAGAAGTATATTTTCCGCTGGAGCGTGATCGCTTCTGTCGCAGGTTTGGGATTTAATGTGATTGCAGATCCGCTGGTAGGGTATTTTTATAAACAATATGTTCTCGGACAGCCGCAGGAAATGGCTGAGGTTTTGGCGAAATGGAGTACAGCTACGACCTTTGTAAATGCGGTAGTTTCAACTGTTTTGGTGGCGGTATTATATAATGTGCTTCGGCCGGTACTGCTAAAATCTGGGTTGTTAGTAGTAAAAAAAGGAATAAAGGCACATGTGGCATAAATATAAGTTCAAAGATTTAACGATAGCAGCCATGAAAAAGGTTCTTTCTCATGTTTGGATATGCTGTTAGATTCAATTTTGCCGGAACATTATATTTCTAGTAAAATATGAATTACTGGAAGATACAAAATATCCAAAGTTAAGAAAGAACCATGAAAAAGGTTCTTTCTCATGTTTGGATATGCTGTTAGATTCAATTTTGCCGGAACATTATATTTCTAGTAAAATATGAATTACTGGAAGATACAAAATATCCAAAGTTAAGAAAGAACCATGAAAAAGGCGCTATCGTTAAATATTTATACATGCGATCAAAAAAGGAAAAATACAGATGCTGGATAATGTTATTTGATATCCGTTTTTATCACAAACGTATTCTTGCTGTATTCAATCAGGCCATCATTCCTCATTTTTCCCAGTTCTTTTGATAAAGCGCTGCGGTCCAGATTCAGATAGTCTGCCAGTTGCTGGCGGTCAAATGGGATTACAATTTTGTTGCTCCCCTGTGCGGAAACCTGCTGGGAAAAATAAGAAAACAGCCGCCCGCGGATTGTTTTGGGCGATGTGTGCAGGCTGCGCCTGGAAAGCTGCAGGTTTTTTCCCGCGGTGATCATGACAAGGTTCTGAATAAGCTTGTTTTGGCTGCCACAGACCGAACAGGGCGTGAACAGCCTTGGAACGCTTATGAATAAAATATCACAGTTCTCATTAGCCACCGCGTCCACCATCATCGGCTCATCCGGTATGCAGGCATAGGATTCCGCAAATACACCGCCGGCGGGGGTGATGCCAAGGATGCTTTTATTCCCCCAGAGATCCGTATGCTCGATCCGGACGCTTCCCAAAAGAACAAGGCCGATATCTGTCACAATGCTTCCCACGCCGAAAATCACATCTCCCTTTCGATATCTGTCTGTCCGAAAATCCAGATGTTTTGACATATTCAGGATATCTTCTTCGGAACATCCCCGAAAGAGCGCTGTTTTGGAAATAAAACTCAAAATAAAAAACCTCATTTCCGTGGTTATAACCACATACTTTTAAAAAAGATTGTAGTATAATCAGCAACATAAAGTCAAGGAGGAATATAAAATGGTCAGGAAGATTATAAAAATTGATGAAAATAGGTGCAATGGCTGCGGCGCGTGTGCCGCGGCCTGCCACGAAGGGGCAATTGAGATGATTGACGGGAAAGCAGTGCTTACCCGTGAGGATTACTGTGACGGCCTGGGTGACTGTCTGCCGGAGTGCCCGACCGGAGCCATCAGCTTCGAGGAACGGGAAGCACCTGCATATGATGAGGCCGCTGTTCTTGCCGCCAAACAAAAGAAGGGAAAGGGACAGGACACAATTTCCCATACGGGCTGTCCGGGCACGCGGGTACATCAAATGGCGCGTCCGGAGACAGAAAGCGCGCCTTCCCATGCATCGGCCGGAGTTTCACACCTCGCTCAGTGGCCCTGCCAGATTAAGCTGGCCCCTGTGAATGCCCCTTATTTTAACGGTGCAAAATTGCTGATCGCGGCTGACTGTACCGCATACGCTTACGCGAATGTCCACGAGGATTTTATGAAGGGGAAGGTCACGTTGATCGGCTGCCCAAAGCTTGATTCTGTTGATTACAGCGAGAAATTAATGGAAATAATACGGAATAATGATATAAAAAGCGTTACCATCCTGCGAATGGAGGTTCCCTGCTGCGGAGGGCTTGAGATGGCCGCCAAAAAAGCGCTGCAGGAAAGCGGGAAATTTATTCCCTGGCAGACCATAACCATATCCATTGACGGAAAAATTCTTGATGACTAGAAAAGGGGAGATGCATTATGTACAAAAACATTGAAAAACAGACAAAGTTACAGTTGAAAGATCAGGTTGACTATCAGCCTGGTCAGGTTGTCAGTAAAACGCTTGTACAGAATGATAAGGTCAGTATGACAATCTTTTCATTTGACAAGGGGGAAGAAATCTCCACCCACGCCGCAGGCGGGGACGCGATGGTGACTGTTCTGGAAGGAACCGGACGTTTTACCGTTGGGAATGAAGTCTTTTTCCTGAATGAAGGTGAGACGCTGATCATGCCGAAAGACATTCCGCATGCCGTATACGGTGAAGAAAAATTTAAAATGCAGCTTACAGTTTCGTTCTGAATCGAAAAGAAGGTGAATTTGGCTGATGTGTTGATTGCATGATTTTGCGCCGCCTTATTTTTTGAGTTGTTTTTAGACAACCTGGAAAAACAAAAGCCTTGGAAACGTTGGTTTTCCGAGGCTTTTTGAGAGGCGCAGACCGGATTTGAACCGGTGAATCAGGGTGTTGCAGACCCACGCCTTACCACTTGGCTACTGCGCCTTAATAAATAATATTTACTTTTTATAATTTGTAAAAATGACTCCGACGGGAATCGAACCCGTGTTACCGCCGTGAAAGGGCGATGTCTTAACCGCTTGACCACGGAGCCTAATCGCGAACAACCACCGCCTTCATGGTGACCGCTATTTATGTTAGCACACAATCATTCGTTTTGCAAGTATTTTATTTGTTTATTTTCAATTTTTTTCTGCATTCTTTTCTGCTATAATATCTTTGCCTGTAAACAAGCGGGTAGGAGGCAGGCAAATGCTGCCCTCGAACGAAGGTGAGGGGGGCGACACCTTATACTAGGAGGATTGATATGCATAAAATTTTAATCATAGAGGATGATGCACAGAATAACCAGATTATCTGCGATTATCTGGAAAACCATGGCTATTCCTGTACACAGGCATACTCCGGAAGCGAGGGAAAATTACTTTTTTCCATGGAGCAATATGATTTGATACTTTTGGATCTGATGCTTCCGGGAATACCAGGGGAAGAGCTGGTTGCTGAATTTTCTTCCCGTGTTCCTGTCATTGTGTTGTCTGCTAAGAGCGGATTGGAGAGTAAGGTAGATGTGCTGTCTGCCGGAGCGGAGGATTATATCTGTAAGCCATTTGACCTGCCGGAGCTTTTGGTGAGGATCCAGATACGCCTCCGCCGCCGAAGCATGCGGCAGGGAGAAGCGGATTTGCCTGAAGAAAGCAGGGCATCCGGAGGAAATATATCGAACCGGGGAGATGGGGAATATGAACAGCATACCTATACCTATCGGGCATGGACACTAAATCCGGATACGCAGGAAATGACAGCACAAGGGGAACTGATTCCTCTGACCAGGCATGAGTTTCTGATCATGGAGCTGTTGATACGCAACCCGAAACGGGTTTTTACCAAGCAGATGATCTATGAGTATGCATGGGGGGAAGAATATCTCGCCGAGGATAAGACGATTAACGTACATATCAGTAATATCCGTTCTAAATTGAAAAAAAGCGGCACCGATATCTACATTCAGACCGTATGGGGAATGGGCTTTAAACTTTCTTAAACTTTTCTGAGCACTTTTTAAAACCCGGGGTATTATACTGCCCTTGTGAGGAAGATAATCCAGCGAAGCATTTTTATACTCATGGCCGATGAAATCTGCCGTGCAGTATAATATGATGCTTTGAGGCGGATAAGTGCAGGATAGGAAGGAGAAAAGCAAGACGTGACAATGAAACAGGAAAAAGATTATGCGGTGGAAACGGTATGCCTGACAAAAATGTATAAGGATAAGGCGGCGGTAAAACATCTGGATATGCGTGTACGGGAAGGTGAGATTTATGGATTTATCGGAAAAAACGGCGCCGGAAAATCAACGACTATGAAAATGATCTGCGGGCTTGC
This sequence comes from uncultured Clostridium sp., assembly GCA_964523125.1. Lineage (GTDB taxonomy): Bacteria > Bacillota > Clostridia > Lachnospirales > Lachnospiraceae > Schaedlerella. The sequence goes on from CAZFXM010000043.1 coordinate 4,805, forward strand.
CGCACCGACAGAAGGGGAAATCCGTCTCTTTGGGAAGCCGATCAGCGATCCGGTCATCCGAAGGAGGATGGGGGTGCTGATCGAGTCGCCGGGGCTGTATCCGAATATGACGGCAAGGCAGAACGCAGTGATGAAAGCAAGGTGTATGGGGCTTGTGGATGAAAAGAGCGTGGATGAGGCTCTTCTTTTAGCAGGGCTTTCTGATACCGGTAAAAAGAAGGTAAAGCATTTTTCTATGGGAATGAAGCAGAGGCTTGGGGTTGCGCTGGCACTGCTTGGCAATCCAGACCTTCTGATACTTGACGAGCCTATCAACGGTCTCGACCCGGAGGGGATCCGGGAACTCCGGCAACTGGTACTTAAACTGCATGAAGAGGGAAAGACGATCTTGATCAGTTCCCACATCCTGGGGGAATTGAGTAAGATTTCTACCACCTATGGGATTATTAAGGACGGGGAAATGATCGAGCAGATCGCGCGTGAGACATTAGAAGAGAAATGTATGGATTACTTCCGGATCGAGGTGGATGATGTCTGCCGTGCGCTGGTGTTGATCCAGGAGGCATTTCCAGAGGCACGGGCAGAGGTAGATGACGCCCGGACGATACATGCCTATGGATTGGCAGAAGGCGCAAAAGTGCTTCAAATGCTGGTAGGGCACCAGGTACAGGTGTATGCTTCTGGTTTTCACCACATGGAGCTGGAGGAATATTTTTTAAGCCGTATGGAAGGAGGAGAGGCAGATGTTTAATTTATTGCGGATGGATTTATATAGAATGAAACGAGGCAGGTCGCTGTACGTCTGCCTGGGGTTTTTGATTTTTGCAACAGCCGTAACGTATGGCCTGATCTGGTTGATGTCTACGCCTCAAGGCCAGAGTATTGCAATACGGATCGGGATGCTGACCGCAGAAGAGGGAGAGGAACTGAAAAGCATGCTGGAGGGAGTGGATTCCCTGATCATGTTCCGCCAGATCGGATTAGACGGTGGACTGTATAATCTGATATTCGGAATCTGGGTGATGCTCTTTATGTGTATGGATTACCAAAGCGGCTTTGTGAAAAATATCATGGCGCTTCATCGAAACAGATGGTGCTATATCGGAAGCAAGCTGCTCACTGCAGCTATTGTGGATATTGTATATTTGCTCCTACAGTATATGTTTTCTCTGCTGATGAATGCCATACTTGGGAATATGGTTCCTTATACAAATGTATGGGATGTGCTCTTTTATATTTCCTGGGCATGGCTTCTGACAACCGCGTTTGCCGGCCTGATGATCATGATATGTATCTGCACCCGAAGCGTAGCGGCAGGGACATTGGCAGCAGTACTGCTTGGGAGCGGCGTGATCGTGGTTCCTCTGGAACGGATACTATCGATATTTCACGCAGGAGAGTGGCTGAAAAATACGATCTATCTGACACTTGCTATGGGGCCGGACAGGTATACCTCTCTACAGGATATGAGAGTTTTTGCCGTAGGCGCGGTATTTCTTTTGCTTTATCCGGTACTGGCCGGGCTGGTTTTGAGAAAGCAGGATATCTGATGTTTTTTTAGGGAGGATGAATATGAAGGCGGCAGTGGTGATATTAAGTGTTCTATGCGGATTTCTGTTGATACAACATATACGCGGTATTTTAGAGATCGGTTCTATTTGCAGGCAGCTGGAGGAGCTTGAGCGCGGGAGCAGTATGGAACTGGGGGTATACAGCCGCCAAAGAAATATACGGATTCTTTGCGCGAAGCTCAATGAATTGCGTAGGCAGCAACAACAAAAGAGGATACAATATGAAAATGCGGAAAGACAGTTAAAGCAAAATATTACAAACCTGGCACATGATATCCGTACACCTCTTGCGGGGGCGTCCGGATACGTCCAGCTCGCGAAAGAGTGCAGAAGGCCGGAACAGCAGTCATATTATTTACAGTCGGCGGAGAATAGGCTGAAGGAATTGGGAGATATGCTGGAAGAGCTTTTCTTATTTACCAAACTGACCAGCGCGGATTTTGAATTGACGATACGGGAATTACAGGTACTTCCGCTGCTTAGTGACTGTCTGGTCGAAATGTACCGGCAGTTTGAAGAAAAAAATATTGCTCCGGAAGTCCTGTTTGAGCAGGAGGAACTACGTATCCCGGCAGATGAAGAAGGCCTGAGACGTATTTTCCACAATCTGATCCAAAATGGCATCCTGCATGGCATCGGGAATCTTGTAATTACACAGAAGGATAAGAGCCTATGTTTTGAAAATAAGGTATCCGAAACAAGCAGGCCAGATCCGGAACAGATTTTTGATAAATTCTATAAAGCAGACTCAGCCCGGGGGAAAGGTTCCTCCGGGCTGGGGTTGTTTATTGTGAAAGAATTGATGGAAAAAATGCATGGGAGCGTGCGCGCAGAGATAAAAGGGGATAGTCTTCGTATCCTGCTGAGATTTCCTTGATTATAGTCTGGACTTTTTGGTTTGGTATGTTATAATAAAAGCGGATTTCTATAATAATGAATTTTTAAATGTCTTCGAAGTTTTTATTTTTCCGGGGAGTATTACATATGCAGGTCAGATTTTACGATAGCCATGGGTATGGAGGGTGATTGATTTATGAACGAAAAAAACAAAAATAAGGAAAAAATTTTGATCGTTGATGACTCAGAGATGAACCGAATGATCCTTGCGGACATGCTGGAGGCGGATTATGAGATCATAGAGGCCGGGGACGGTGCAAGGGGGATCGCCATCCTGCAGCAGATGTGTTCACAGATATCGCTGGTGCTTCTGGATATCGTCATGCCTGAGATGGATGGATTTGATGTTCTGGCAGTTATGAATCAGAAGAAATGGATCAAGGACGTACCGGTGATCATGATCTCGGCAGAGAGTATGCCGTCTTACGTGCAGAGGGCATATGAACTGGGGGTTACAGATTATATCAGCCGTCCCTTTGATTCTCTTGTTGTACAGCGAAGAGTGATCAATACGATCATGCTTTATGCCAAGCAGAAGAAGCTCATCAGGATGGTCACGAACCAGATGTATGAGAAAGAGAAGAATGCCAGCCTGATGGTTACGATATTGAGTCACATCGTAGAGTTCCGTAATGGAGAAAGTGGTCTCCATGTGCTGCATATCCAGACGATCACGGAGCTTCTTTTAAAGAGCCTGCTTGGAAAAACGGATAAGTATAAGCTGTCCCATGAGGATATCAATATGATTACGATGGCTTCCGCGCTGCACGATATAGGGAAGATCGCGATCCCTTCGGAAGTCCTGAACAAACCGGGAAGGTTTACGGCGGAAGAGTATGAGATCATGAAGACACATTCGGCAGTGGGAGCTTCCATGCTGAAAGATCTTCCTTTTCATCAGGACGAACCGTTGGTTAAGATGGCTTATCAGATCTGCCGCTGGCATCATGAACGATACGATGGAAAAGGATATCCGGACGGACTGAAAGGGGAAGAGATTCCGATCGGAGCCCAGGTTGTTGCCATGGCCGATGTATATGACGCCCTCACCAGTGTCCGGGTATATAAAAAGGCTTTTTCCCACGAAACTGCCCTGCAGATGATACAGGATGGGGAGTGCGGAACATTTAATCCGCTTCTGGTAGAGTGTCTGCTGGATGTGGCGGACAGTCTGGAAGAGGAAATGAAGTCCGCTTCTCTGAATAATAAAAATGAAAAAGAGATGCGCAGTATCGTGGATGAGATACTTCGCCATGAAGAATTGGATGATTCGAATAGTGCATTGCATTATCTTGAGGATGAGAGGGAAAAGAACCAGTTCTATGCCTCTATATCAAGAGAGATTCAATTTGAGTATACCGCGTCGCCGTCCATGCTTATGCTGACGGAATGGAGCGCGCGTTATCTGGGGCTTGCTGAGGTGACCGTGGATCCAATGGACAATGAAAAGGTTTTTGAATCCATAAGCAGGGAGGATCTGAAAAAACTTCAGGATCTTCTTCACAGGGCAACGCCGAAAGATCCGGATGTACATTATCAATGTAAAACAATATCAGGAGGAAAGCAGCGGTTAAGTGAGATCGTCTGCCGCGTGGTATGGTCCGATGAGGAGAAGCCGCAATATCTTGGAGTGATCGGCAAGGTGTTGGATGAACGTGATGAATAATATATTCTTTTGGAAGGAGTAAATAAAGATGACAGTAAAAGAATGCTATGAACAAATCAATGGAGACTATGAAGGCGTATTTGGCCGCTTTCGGGGAGATGAAAGGATCAAAAAATTCGCGATCAAATTTCTGGCGGATGGGAGCTACGCCAGTCTGTGTAAGAATCTGGAGGCGGCAGATTATGAAGAGGCATTCCGCGCTGCCCATACATTGAAAGGAGTCAGCCAGAACCTGGGCTTTACAGGGTTACACATGGTCAGCGATACTCTTACGGAGCTGCTGCGTAATCATCCGGAGGATTATATTCCTTCTATGCTGGATGAAGTGAAAGCAGAATATGAAAAGACATTCGCGGCTATTCAGAAGCTGCAGAGCGAATAAAGAGGAATATTTTATGCATCAAAAAACGAAAAGAAGATTGTGGATCAGCTTATTGGGCCTGATTATTATCTGTGTTTTTATTTTCGCGTGGATATACAAATTTCTGGGTGAGAAAAACGAAGAGTCTGTCACTGAGATAGGATCGATCTATATGTCAGAGATGAGCAGACAGTTGGAGCAGAAATATTCGACGATTATTGACCTGCGGATGTCTCAGGTTGAAGGTATCCTGAAGCGTACCGTACCTGAAAGTGTCAGTTACGATGAACAGATGCTGGAAGAAATGCGGCTGAATGCCAGTGTCCGTAATGCCGTTTATATGGGATTTTATAAAAAGGACGGAACGAATGAGACCGTTTACGGGGAGCCTGTAGAGATCAATGATGTAGAAGAATTTCTTCTGAATGGAGAAATCCAGGTTACCTCAGGTTCGACTAAGAGTGGAAACAGAGTGATCCTGCTGGGGGCGGACGCGGATTATCCAATGGAGAACGGGGAAAGAAGCGAACTTCTTGTTGTGGGATTCGATATGGAAGATCTGGAAGAGGCTCTGATCACACAGGAAGAAAATGCGCTGGTATATACACATATTATCCAGGAAAATGGAGACTTTGTCGTAAGGACAGGGTATGAGGGATGGTCTAACTATTACGACTATCTCGAGGATAATATTCGGGAGTATAATGGAAAATCACCGGAAGAGAGTCTCCGGGAACTGCAGAACGCGGTAAAAGAGAAAAAAGATTATTCGGAAATGCTTCTTGTAGAGGACAGCCGTAGAAATTTATATTGCACCCCACTTCCGGGATCAGACTGGTATCTTGTCAGTGTTATGCCATATGATGCCCTGGATCAGATCATCAGCAGCCTGGGAGAGCAGCGGGTTGGCCTTGTATTAGGCGCGTGTGGTGTTTTGGTATTTGTAGTATTTATTGTTTTTGCGGTATATCTCCGTGTGATCCTGCAGCAGATGGATGAATTGAACCGGACAAGGATGGAAGCAATCCACGCAAATCAGGCAAAAAGCGAGTTCCTGTCCAACATGAGCCATGATATCCGTACGCCAATGAACGGGATCGTCGGGATGACGGCGATCGCTATGGCGAATATCCACGATACCGCGCGGGTGCAGGATTGTCTGAAAAAGGTTACATTGTCCAGTAAGCAGCTGCTTGGATTAATCAATGACGTGCTGGATATGTCTAAGATAGAAGATGGAAAGCTTACCTTGAACATGGATCAGATCTCTTTACGCGATACCATGGAGAGTATCGTAAACATCGTACAGCCGCAGATTCATGGCAAGAAGCAGCATTTTGATATTTTTGTCCAGAAGATCCAGATAGAAGAAGTATATTGTGATAGTATACGTCTGAACCAGATTCTGTTGAATCTTTTGTCTAACGCGATAAAATTCACACCGGAAGATGGCAGGATCAATATCTATCTTTCCCAGGAAGATTCTCCGGTAGGAAAGGATTATGTACGGTGCCATTTCCGGGTAAAAGATACCGGAATCGGGATGTCGCCTGAATTTGTAGACAAAGTGTTCGACAGCTTTACCCGGGATGAGTCCCAGGTCCGCAAGATTGAAGGAACCGGTCTTGGGATGGCGATTACAAAGTGTATTGTTGAGGCTATGGACGGCACGATAGAGGTGGAAAGCGAGAAAAATAGTGGCACCGAATTCCATGTGATACTAGATCTGGAAAAGGCGGAAGTCCGGATAGACGATATGGTTTTGCCGGACTGGAATATGCTGGTCGTAGATAATAACGAAGATCTGTGTCAGAGCGCGGTAGAGGCGCTGAGTGAAATCGGCGTTAACGCGGAATGGACGATGGACGGTGAGAAGGCGCTTCATATGGTGGAAGACCGCCATTCCAGGCACGATGACTATCAGGTCATTCTTCTGGACTGGAAGATGCCGGGGATGGATGGAGTGCAGATGACCCGCGAGATCAGAAAGCGCGTAGGTGATGAAATTCCGATCCTGATCGTTTCTGCCTATGATTGGAGCGATATAGAAGAAGAAGCGCTTGCGGCAGGCGCTCATGGATTTATTTCCAAGCCTTTGTTTAAGTCCAATCTATACTGTGGTTTGAGTAAATTTGCTGGTAATACCTCCGTGAAAGAAGAGAACACAGAGGAGGCGCGTGATTTTTCAGGGAGAAAGATTCTTCTGGCAGAAGATAATGACCTGAACTGGGAGATCGCGGAGGATCTTCTTTTGGAGTTCGGATTCGAGGTAAAGAGGGCGGAAAACGGAGCGGTCTGTGTGGAAATGTTCCGACAGTCTGAGATTGGTGAGTATGACGTGATCCTGATGGATATCCGTATGCCTGTGATGAATGGATATGAAGCAGCGGAAGCAATCCGTGGTATAGACCGCCCGGACGCGAATTTGCCGATCATTGCGATGACTGCGGACGCGTTTTCCGATGATGTGCAGCATTGCCTTGACAGCGGTATGAATGCGCATATCTCAAAACCAATTGATATGGACAAGCTGCTTGCGCAGTTGGAAAAGTATATGGACTAGAGCGTATTTGCTCGGTAATGTGGACGGCGATGGAATATCGCCGTCCGTGTTAATACCATAGTATGCAGAAAAGGAGACCTGCGTTTTATGGAAATGGTACAGGCGCGAAAGCTGATCTATGAATATGAAAAGCGGGATGATGAAGGCAATGTGATCGGTATGAACCGTGCGGTAGATGAAATCGATATGGATATCCAGCCGGGGGCGTTCGTGGCGATCCTGGGCCATAATGGTTCAGGAAAATCAACATTGGCCAAGCATATGAATGCGATCCTTGTTCCCAGCGGAGGGACGATGTGGGTGAACGGAAGGGATACGAAGGATCCGCGGGAACTGATGCACGTGCGGCAGTCGGCAGGGATGGTATTCCAGAACCCGGATAACCAGATCATCGGTACGGTCGTGGAGGAGGACGTAGGATTTGGACCTGAGAATCTCGGAGTTCCGACGCAGGAGATCTGGCAGCGTGTGGAGGATAGCCTGAAGGCAGTGGGAATGCTGGAATATCGTACCCATTCTCCCAATAAGCTTTCCGGCGGCCAAAAGCAGCGAGTGGCGATCGCGGGAGTGATTGCGATGGAGCCTCAGTGCATTGTACTGGATGAACCGACTGCCATGTTGGATCCCAATGGAAGAAAAGAAGTGATCCATACGGTGCAGGAGCTCAGAAGGCGCCGTCATGTGACTGTGATTCTGATCACGCATTACATGGAAGAGGTGATTGACGCGGATCAGGTATATGTGATGGACAGTGGGCGGATCGTTATGAAGGGAACGCCCAGGGAAATCTTTAGCCAGGTGGAGGAACTGAAAAAATACCGCCTGGATGTACCGCAGGCAACCATGCTGGCGGAGGAGCTTCGGAAGAAGGGACTTCCGGTTCCAAGAGGAATCCTGCGAAAAGAAGAACTGGTAGAAGCAGTTGTGAAAATAGCCGGCAAAGCGTGTCGATGACGCGGTTTGCCGGAATGTATGTATACATATGAGGAAACAGCGTAATATACTGAGCGTCAGATTTCATCGGCCGTGAGTATAACAGTGTTTTTCAGAAAAAGATGACAGGGGGACAGGATGTCGATTCGATTGGAGCATATCAATTATATATACAGTCAGGGTACTGCCTATGAAAAGCAGGCTTTAAAAGACATATCGCTGGAGCTACCCCAGGGACAGTTTGTGGGAGTGATCGGTCATACAGGCTCTGGGAAGTCTACGCTGATCCAGCATTTGAACGGATTGATCAAGGCAACGTCAGGAGCATTGTATTATGAAGGGGAAAATATCTATGACAGTGGATATGATATGAAAAAATTGCGCAGCCAGGTAGGGCTTGTATTCCAATATCCAGAGCATCAGCTATTCGAGGTGGATGTTTTTACGGATGTCTGTTTTGGACCGAAGAACCAGGGGTTGTCTCAGGCGGAATGTGAAGAACGGGCAAAGGAAGCTCTGGAGCTGGTGGGCTTTCCAAAAAAGTATTACCGGCAGTCCCCCTTTGAATTGTCTGGCGGACAAAAACGGCGCGCGGCGATCGCAGGCGTGCTGGCAATGCGTCCAAAGGTTTTAGTATTGGATGAACCCACTGCAGGATTGGACCCAAGAGGGCGGGATGATATCCTGGACCAGGTGGCACAGCTTCATACCCGTACCGGCATGACGGTGATCCTTGTATCTCATAGTATGGAGGATATCGCAAGATATGTGGAGCGGATCATTGTAATGAACCGGGGGGAAAAAATGTTGGACGGCAGACCCAAGGAAGTGTTTTCCCATTACAGGGAGCTGGAGCAGGTAGGACTGGCGGCTCCACAGGTGACGTATATCATGCACGATCTGAAAGAGAAAGGTATGGATGTGCGCACAGATGCCACAACGATAGAAGAGGCGGCGGAAGAGATTATGAAGGCAGTCAGTGTAAAGGAGTTCCTATGATCAGAGATATTACAATCGGGCAGTATTATCCTGCAAAAAGCTGTATACACCGGCTGGACCCCCGGGTGAAGATTGTCTGTACTCTGCTGTTTCTGATTTCTCTGTTTGTGCAGAACAGCGTGTTGGGATACGGCCTGGCGACCTTATTTCTGGCGGCAGTGATCAAGACCAGCCGGGTACCTTTGAAGTATATCGTCAAAGGTCTGAAAGCAATCGTGATGCTGCTCATGTTTACTGTGGTTATGAATCTGTTTCTCACAAAGGGTGGAAAGGAACTGGTAAGCTTTTGGGTTTTTCATATTACGGAAAATGGTTTACGGACCTCTGTTTTTATGGCGGTGCGTCTGATTTATCTGATCATGGGCTCTTCCATCATGACATTTACCACGACGCCGAACAGTCTGACGGATGGAATTGAAAGCCTTCTGCGTCCCCTGAACCGTTTTCGGGTACCTGTACATGAGGTGGCAATGATGATGTCCATTGCCTTGCGTTTTATCCCGATCCTTCTGGAAGAGACAGACAAGATCATGAAGGCACAGATCGCCCGTGGCGCAGATCTGGAGAGTGGTAATATCATACAGAGGACCAAGGCAATGGTGCCGATCCTGATTCCTTTATTTGTCTCTGCGTTCCGCCGGGCAAATGACTTGGCTATGGCCATGGAATCCCGTTGCTACAACGGAGGAGAGAACCGGACCAAGATGAAGCCTTTGATCTACAGAGCAGGAGATTATGCAGCATATATGATTACGGTTGTTTATCTGGCCGCCATATTTATTCTGGGAAGATTTGTACCGTTTCATGTGTGGATATTTTGAGTCGCGATCGAAAACATGTCTATTTTTGTTGCTGTTTATGCCTATGGTGCGGACAGTAATCTATTTTGGGAAGCAGAGGTTCGTATGAAGCGTATCAGGATCATTGTCGCGTATGACGGCACCGGTTACTGCGGGTGGCAGATACAGCCGAACGGTATTACAATTGAAGAGGTCATAAATCGTGCGTTATCAAAGCTGCTTGGAGAGCAGATACGCGTCATCGGGGCAAGCCGTACGGATTCCGGTGTACACGCGCTGGGAAATGTGGCAGTGTTTGATACAAAGACACGTATCCCGCCGGAGCGGATATCCTATGCGTTGAATCAGCGGCTGCCGGATGATATCGTGATCGTCCGGTCAGAAGAGGTGCCTGTAGATTGGCATCCGAGATATCGTGATTGTATCAAGACTTATGAATATCATATTTTTAACGCGAAAATACCGAACCCGATCAGAAGATCGACTACTTATTTTGTATCCTATCCACTTGATCTGGAGAAAATGCGGCAGGCGGCAGGATATCTTGCCGGGAAGCATGATTTTGCCAGTTTCTGCAATATCAAGACAAGCGTGGAAGATACTGTGCGGACGATTTATGAATTGGAAATTCTGGAACGGTCTGCAGAGGGGCCGGACGATTTACGGGATGGCCGGGAGATCCGGATAAGGATCCGTGGAAATGGTTTTCTTTATAATATGGTCCGTATCATTGTGGGAACACTTTTGCGGGTAGGGCGCGGATATTATACACCGGAACAGGTAAAAGAGATCCTGGAGGCAAAGGACCGCCAGGCGGCAGGAATAACGGCTCCGCCCCAGGGACTTGTATTGGAAAAAATCGAATACAAGGTGTGAAGTAAAGGCTGCAATATTTTATATCGCAGTCTTTTTGTTGTATTTCTATCGTGAATATGCACAAAAAAGTGCCATCTAACACATGAAAAAGAATGCATATTTGTCTGAATTGCTGTATTTCCGGAATATGTGAAAAAGAGGTCATTCGTCCTTTTTATTAGCTTCACATATTCGTATAATAAATCTAAAGAGGTAAAGCCTATGGACATATTTAAAGAGTTACCATTAAAAACGCAGACGTATATGGAAATGCTGTTCCAGAATTGTACGGAAGAAGTAAAGTATTATATGAGAGTAATGGAGGTGGGCGAAGATGAAACATTGATTCAGGCCGGGGAAAAATGCAGTAATATTTATATTATTTTGTCCGGAAAGGTAACCGGAATTGAATGGCCGATGAATGAAAGACCTTACTTTTTTAAAGACTATGGCCCCGGAGATTTTTTTGGAGAGATCGAGTATTTCGCTGATCTATCCAATTATCGGATCAGTGTGGTTACAGCAACCAGATGCCGGGTGGTTGTGATTCCGGTAGTATTTTATATGGAATGGCTGAAAAATGACGTAGCGGCTTTATACCTGCGGACGAAGGCGAACATGCGAAGGCTCATCTCACAGACAGCGGATGCCCGGAAATATCTTTTTATCGAAGGCAGAGAACGTCTGATGATGCATTTGATTCGTAAATACGAACAAAAGCAGCCGCTCAAAAAAGTGGTGGAATTGAAACAGAGCCGGGACCAGCTTTCGGAGGAGATTGGATTTTCCGTAAAAACCTTGAACCGTAATATTAAGAAATTAAAGGAAGATGGTCTGATACAGATCATAAAAGGAAAAATTGTGATTTCCGAGGATGGATATCTGCGGATGAAACAGCATATTGGATATTACATAGACGGCAAGGTGTAAGTGACAGTATGCAGCCGAATCAGAGATGAGGAGGCATATAGCATTTATTAGGAGGTTACACCGCCACTAGGCTCGAAAAAACCTCGCTAAGTAGTCGGGTAACTATAACTCGCACGTAAGCGTCTAAAATACTGACGCTAAGTGCTCATAATAAAGGAGGGAGAAACGATGTATGTAGGAAAAAAAGTGGCCCGGGTAGATGCCTATGACAAGGTGATCGGACGCACAAGATATGCGGATGACCTGTGTGATAAAAGTGCGTATATCGCGCAGGTGCTGCATTCGACCATTGCCCATGGAAGAGTGGTATCCATAGATACCAGCGAAGCGGAAAAGATACCGGGTGTCGTAAAGGTGTTTACCTGCTTTGACGTGAAGGAGAAGAACTACTTTCCGACGGCAGGACATCCGTGGTCCACGGATCCGGGACACCAGGATGTGGCGGATCGCCTGGTACTGACAGAAGAAGTACGGTTTTACGGGGATGATATCGGAGCGGTCGTTGCAGAGAATGAAGTGGCCGCGGCGCAGGCAATCCGTGCGATCAAAGTCGAATATGAGGAATATCCGTTTGTTCTGGATGTGCAGGAAGCGATGAAGGACGGAGCACCCCAGATTCACGAAAAGTATCCCAACAATATTCTAAAGCATACGACCATACGAAAAGGAAATTATGAAGAGGCGATTAAGGAACCTGGACTGACAAAGGTAGAAGGCTGGTATGAGACACCAACGGTGCAGCACTGTCATATTGAGAACTTTATCTGTTACGCGGAGATGGAGGGAGAACGGGTCACGGTGGTAGCATCCACGCAGATCCCCCATATTGTGCGCCGTGTGGTGGGCCAGGCGCTGGGGATCGGCTGGGGGAAGGTCCGTATTATCAAGCCGTATATCGGCGGTGGATTCGGAAATAAGCAGGATGTACTGTATGAGCCTTTGTGCGCATGGTTGTGCATGCAGGTAGGAGGACATCTGGTGAAGCTGGATATTCCGCGGGAGGATACCTTTGTATCTACCCGTGTGCGCCATTCCATCCGAAGCCATATCATTTCCTGGGTACGTCCGGACGGTACTTACGCGGCCCGGAAGCTGGAAGCATTTTCAGATCAGGGAGCGTACGCTTCCCACGGACACAGTATTGTCGCGAAAGGAGCCGGCGCGTTCCCACAGCTATACCCTTGTGAAAATGTAGAGGTTGACGCGTATACGGTATTTACCAATAAGTCTGTGGCCGGCGCGATGCGTGGATACGGGATTCCGCAGGCGATGTGGGCGGTAGAATGCCATACGGAGGACGTAGCGGCAAAAATGGGCATGGATCCGGTGGAATTCCGACGTAAAAACGTGATGCCGGTGGGATATGTAGATCCATTTTCTAAAAATGAATTATATTATGATACATTTAACCAGTGTCTGGATAAGGCTATGGAGGCGATTGATTACGAGCGGAAGTTCAAAGAATATCAGAATCAGACCGGCGATATCCGCCGTGGGATCGGTGTATCGGTCTTCTGGTACAATACGGCGGTATGGCCCATTTCCCTGGAAACCTCATCCTGCCGCATGGTATTGAACCAGGATGGTTCCCTGCAGGTGCAGTTGGGTGAGACCGAGATCGGCCAGGGGGCTGATACGGCATATACACAGATGACAGCGGATGTGTTGGGTGTTCCTTTGCAGGACGTACATGTAGTATCCTGCCAGGATACGGATATCACGCCTTTTGGAACCGGCGCTTACGCATCCAGACAGACTTATACGGCGGGCTTCGCAATCCGTCAGACAGCGCTTTTACTGCGGGAGCGGATCTTGAAATATGCCCATGAATTGACTCGGATGCCGCCATACAATCTGGATATCATAGATGGAAAAATCGTTCGTACCACAGACGGAAGGAAACTCATGACATTGGGAGAATTATCCACAGAGGCGCTGTACAGTCTGAAAAACAGCCAGCATCTGACAGCGGAAAGCACTTCCCAGATCAAGTCCAATGCTTACTCCTTTGGATGTACGATCGCTGAGGTGGAAGTAGATATTCCGATGTGCAAGGTAAAACTGCTGGATATCGTCAATGCCCATGATGCCGGAACTTTGATCAACCCGGCGCTGGCAGAAGCGCAGGTGCATGGTGGTATGAGTATGGGAATTGGCTTCGGATTGTCAGAACGGCTGATATTTGATGAGAAGACAGGAAGGGCATTGAACAATAACCTGCTGGATTATAAGATATCTACCTTTATGGATCACCCGCGCCTGAAGGCGCTGTTCGTGGAAAATCCGGAGCCTACCAGTGCGTTTGGCACAAAAGCCCTGGGAGAGCCGCCCACATGTTCGGTAGCTCCCGCAATCCGGAACGCGGTCTATCAGGCAACCGGAGTAGGAGTGAATGAGGCACCTGTCAACCCACATAACCTGTTCCGGAGATTCACGGAAGAGGGGATTTTTTGAGATTTGATGAAAGGAGGTTAGCATTATGTATGATATAAAGGCGCTTTATGAGGCAGAAAGTGTGGAACATGCGATCCGGCTTCTTATAGAACATCCGGAGGCGCAGATCATTGCGGGCGGAAGTGATGTCCTGGTACAGATGCGGGAAGGAAAACGCGCGGGAAAAGAGCTGGTCAGCATCTACGGACTGGATGAGATGCGCGGCGTCAGCTACGAAGAAGACGGGGCGATCCGAATCGGTTCCCTTACCAGCTTTTCCCATATTACGAAGGATCCGATCATCCAGGAGCATATCAATGTACTGGGAGAGGCGGTAGATATGGTCGGCGGACCCCAGATCCGGAATATCGGGACGATCGGTGGAAATACCTGTAACGGTGTGACTTCCGCGGATTCCGCGTCTACCCTACACGCATGGGACGCGATCGTAGAGATCACGGGACCGGAAGGGGTACGCAGGATCCCTATCCATGACTTTTACATAAGAGCGGGTAAGGTGGATCTTCATCCGGGAGAGCTGCAGACGGCGATCATCATTCCGAAGGAATCCTACGAAGGCTATGAAGGCCACTATATCAAATATGCCATGAGAAATGCCATGGATATCGCGACCACAGGATGTTCTGTAAATGTAAAGTTATCCGCGGATAAAAAGACGATCGAGGATGCCAGGATCGCCTATGGCGTCGCGGGACCTGTGCCTATGCGGGCACCGGCCGCGGAGAAAATGGCAAAAGGTAAGCCGGTAACTATGGAAACGGTAAAAGCATTCGCGCAGGCAGTTTTAGAAGATATCAATCCAAGAGACAGTTGGAGGGCTTCTAAAGCATTCCGGCAGCATATCGCGGTCGTGCTGGCAGAACGTGCGCTGAAAGAATCCATTCGTCTTGCGGGAGGTGAGGTAGATGAGTAAACAGTACAAACTGGTTTCCTGCACCATCAATGGGAAGCAGGTAGAAAAAATGGTAGATGTCCGGGCGTCCCTGACGGATATGCTCCGGGATGATTATCGTCTCACAAGTGTGAAAAAAGGCTGTGAGGTAGGAGAATGCGGCGCGTGCAATGTGATCATAGACGGAGAATGCTTTAATTCCTGCATCTATCTTGCGGTGTGGGCGGAAGGAAAGGAAATATTGACGCTGGAAGGACTTGCAGGACCAAACGGAGAGATTTCTGATATTCAGCAGGCGTTTATTGATGAAGCGGCAGTACAGTGCGGATTCTGCAGTCCCGGATTTATTATGAGCGCGGTAGAGATCCTGGAGGCAAAGAGAGAATTTTCGGACGATGAGATCCGGAAACTGATGTCCGGGCATCTCTGCAGATGTACGGGATATGAAAATATTTTCCGGGCAGTGAAAAAGACCATGCTCCGTAGATTAGGAAAAGAGAAAGAGGCGGAAGAGGTTTAAAAAATGAACAATAAAGAAGAAATGATTACGACCGTAAATGAAGAAAATATCTATAAACTGAATGGACGGGTGCCGGTTGGAAAAGCGATACCGTTCGGACTTCAGCACGTGCTTGCCATGTTTGTATCGAACCTGGCACCGGTGCTGATCGTATGTGGCGCGGCCGTTGTAAGGGGGACAGGAGAATCGCTGACCGAGGTGGAGATCACACGTCTGCTGCAGTGCGCGATGTTTGTGGCCGGTATAGGAACCTGCCTGCAGCTTTATCCTGTGTGGAAGATCGGGTCTAAGCTTCCCATCGTAATGGGAGTCAGCTTCACCTTCCTGGGCAGTCTTTTGATGATCTGTACGAATCCTGATCTGGGCTATGAAGGCATGGTTGGTGCCGTGATCCTTGGCGGTATCTTTGAAGGTGTGGTAGGATTGAGCGCGAAATACTGGAAACGTTATCTGACCCCAGTCGTATCCGCGTGTGTGGTGATAGCGATCGGGCTTTCTCTTCTGCCGGTATGTATGAACTCCTGGGGCGGCGGAAGAGGAGCGGAAAGCTTTGGTGCATGGTATCATTTGTTTGTGGGATTGTTTACTTTGATCGTATGTCTTGTTTCACGCTATCTGTTGAAGGGGGTTTATAAAAACCTGAACATCCTGGTGGGACTGCTCTTTGGTTATATCTTATCCGGAATCTTTACGATAGCAGGGATTGCTCCGATGATCGATTTTTCAGGTATCACAAAGACGATCGACGAAGTGGGATTTTTCAGCATTCCGCGGCTGGTATTCTTTACAAGCCACAAACCGGTGTTTAATATCGGCGCGTTCTTTACCATCGCGATCGTATTTCTGGTGTCCGCCGCTGAGACGACGGGAGCTACGACCGCGGTATGTAAAGGAACCCTGGGGCGTGATATTAAAATGGAGGAACTACAGGGCTCTCTTGCCGTGGATGGTTTCTCAAGTACGATTTCCGGCTGCTTTGGATGTCTTCCGCTGACCTCATTCAGCCAGAACGTAGGACTTGTAACTATGACAGGCGTGATCAACCGCTTTACGATCCTGATGGGAGCACTGATCTTGATCCTTGCATCTCTTTTCCCGCCGTTGGGCGCGCTCTTCAATTCGCTGCCTCAGTCCGTGCTGGGAGGATGTACGGTCATGATGTTTGGTTCGATCATGTACGAAGGAATGAAGATGCTGAAGGAATGTGTATTTGACGACCGTACAATGATCCTGGTATCTCTGGCGTTTTGTATCGGCGTTGGACTGACCCAGACAGAAGGCAATTTCTTCGCGGCATTTCCGCCGGAAGTAGGAGATATCTTTAATGGAAACGCAGTAGCAGGCGTATTTGTCGTATCGCTTCTGCTGAGCTTTATATTACCGAAAGAAAAAGAGGAAGTAAGTGATTAAATTAATAGGGCTGATGGTGGATCCCCAAAAGTGACCATTTGCCCCTTGAAAAAAATCCCTGTTGAAATCAAGGTCTTATCGACATTTGATTTTCAGCAGGGATTTTTTTGTTTACTAATATGTGACCTTGTTAAGAATATTTACATAAAAAGTTCCGAAAAGTACACATATATATCTGCGTATTTCCGAAAAAGAGTAGAAAAATTGTCCGGATATTTATATAATCAATACAACAACAATCGAAACGGGAGAAAAAAATGGAAAAAATAACGAATATAAGAGGGAATTTACTGGAAGGATGCGTCTGGGATGAGTACAGTGAAAAACTGTACTTTGTGGATATTTTGTGCCGAAAAATATACATTTTAAATGTATTGGACAACCATTTGGACGAAATCGATATGCCCGGTTATGTAGGCTGTATTGTGCCGGATAAATGTGGACATCTGATCGCGGCGCTGCCGGATGGATTGTACAGGGTAGACATTCAAAAAAAGACGAAGGAAAAAATCATGGCTGAGGCATTGCCGGAGGGACTGCGGTACAATGACGGCAAATGCGATCCATCCGGAAGACTGTGGGCGGGGAGCATGGCAATCTGTCAGGAGAGAGCGGGAAAAGGCGCGGGCAGCCTTTACTGTATTGAAAATGAAAAAGTAATCCAGACTTATCCGGGATATTCGATTCCAAACGGGCTGGCATGGGATGAGAAAAATTCATTTTTTTACCATATCGATACGCCGGAAAAAAGAGTGGATCGATATCGGATAGGAGAAAATGCCGAACTGAAAGACAGAACTACGGTCATTGACCTTCGGTATGAGGAAGGGAGCCCGGACGGTATGTGTATAGATGCAGAAGGGAATCTGTGGATCGCCATGTGGGGAGGCAGTAAGGTAATCTGCGCAGACCCAGGTTCTGGAAAGATATTGGAGGAGCTTTCTGTACCGGATCCCCTTGTGAGCTGCTGTACCTTTGGAGGCAGAGAACTGGATACTCTGTATGTGACAACGGCCCGTGACGAGGAAGGGAACGACGGACACCTGTACATGCAGAAAATGAATGTAAAGGGAGTCACGGTAAACCGTTATGGATTCCGCTGACTGATTGATATTGCATTGCTGGTGAATGCTATACAAGTTATTTGCGCGATCCGGTACGAATAAAAACGCGGAAAGGAATGATGATGAAACATGACGGATAAAAAAAGAAGAAAAACAGCTCTGATCACCGGAGCTGCCAAGGGAATCGGGAAGCAGATCGCATATTCGATGGCGGAAGCAGGATACGACATTATTGTAAACTATCGGAGCGATCGGGAATCGGCGGAAAAAATATGCGGGGATGTGGCATCACTTGGCATAAAAGCAATATCCGTTTACGCGGATATGTCAAAAATGGAAGATATCCGCAAAATGTATGAGCAGATTTTTGAAGAATTTGAAGTGGTAGACGTATTGGTCAATAATGCGGGTATCAGTGAGGAAGTATATTTTCTGGACGCGACGGAAGAGATGTTTGACCGGATGACCAGGATAGACTGGAAGGGCGTATTCTTCTGCAGCCAGATTGCGGCAAAGAAGATGATCGAGCAGGGAATCAAAGGCTGTTGGCCAAGAGCGACCATTTATGCGTCCACAAAAGCTGCCGTATCGAAATTTACAAAAAACGCGGCTATGGAGCTTTCGCCTTACGGAATCCGGATGGCGGCGATCGCGCCGGGGTACACGGATGTGGGATGGCAGCCGGGAGATATCCGGCTTGAAGCGGCAGAACGTCTTCCCTTCAAAAGATTCGCGACAACAAAGGAGGTAGCGGAGGGCGTGGTATATCTTGCTTCTGATAATGCCGCGTATATTACAGGTACCACTTTGGTCATGGACGGAGGCGCGACACTTCCGGTTGTAGCGGCAAATGATTTTGTGGAGGGATAGTATGGAGCATAATTATTATAATCCTTTGCTGAAAGGAGAAAAAGGCGCGCTGAAACGTGCCCTATATAAATCCATGGGATTTACGGACCAGGCATTGGAAAGACCATTGATCGCGATCGTAAATACTTATACGAACGCGACACCCGGACATTTCAACATCAACGAGCTTTGCTCACAGATTGAAAAAGGAGTCCTGGCAGCCGGTGGAACAGCGATGACCTTTGGCAGTATCGCGCCTTGTGACGGGATCGCGGAGGGGCATGAAGGCATGCGGTACATCCTTCCTGCCCGAGACCTGATCACGTCCTCCGTGGAGTGTATGATCCGGGCACACCGGTTCGACGGACTGGTTCTTGCAGGCTCCTGCGATAAGATTGTACCGGGACTTTTGATGGCGGCCGCCAGATTGGATATTCCTGCCATTTTCTGCAACAGCGGTCCCATGCTGCCGGCATGCTATAAAGGAAAGGATTACGACGGCAACATTGTGACAGAAGCGGTGGGCTGGCTTCAAAGAGGGGAGATCAGCAGGGAGGAATTTGAAGAAATTGAAAATCTGGCTGAGCCTTGTACCGGCTCCTGTGCGATGCTGGGGACGGCCAATACCATGGGCTGCATGGCAGAGGCGATGGGAATGAGCCTTCCCGGAAGCGCGACGATCCCGGCGGTCTACGCAAAGCGGATGCAGATTGCCTATGAGACAGGCCGCGCGGTCATGAAGCTGGTAGGGCAGAAGCTTACGGCACGTGATATCATCACAAAAGAAGCCATAGAAAACGCGATTACTGTTTTGATGGCAACAGGCGGTTCTACCAATGGAATCATGCACCTACAGGCAATCTATAAGGAAGCAGGGCTGGGACATCTTGACTTGAAAACTTTTGACCGGTTCAGCAGGAACATTCCCCAGATCGCGTCCATCTATCCGGCATCGCCCTATGACATGGCAGATTTTTACGAGGCAGGCGGCGTTCCGGCAGTGATGAAGGAACTGGAACCTTTCTTACATACAGAGTGTATGACGGTTACAGGCAGTACGTTGGGAGAGAATCTGGGGAAATTTTCTTTCACAAAGCGGCGTGAAGTGATCCGGACGGTACAGGAGCCGTTTCATCCGGACGGAGGAGTTGCCGTATTGACCGGAAATCTGGCTCCTATGGGAGCAGTGGTAAAACCGGCCGCGATTCCGGAACAGCTCCGGATATTTACGGGGAAGGCAAAGGTTTACCAGAGTGAGCAGGAAGCCTGTGACGCGATACTGGCGGGAGAGGTCCCACCGTCTACGATCATCGTACTTCGATACGAAGGACCGAAGGGCGGACCGGGAATGCCGGAAATGTACCGGCCCATGAAATGCCTGGAGGGGATGGAGCTTTCATCCAGCTGTGCCATAGTGACGGACGGAAGATTTTCCGGCTCTAACAGAGGCTGTTTTGTAGGGCATATCTCACCGGAAGCTTACGAGGGGGGGACGTTGGCGCTGGTGGAAGACGGGGATGAGATTACGATCCATGTGCCGGATCGGACGCTCAGCCTGAATGTATCCGGGGAAACGCTGGACGAAAGAAGGAAGTACTGGAAGCCTCTGGAAAAAAATATAGAGGACGGATATCTGAAAGTATACAGGAACATCAGCAGATCAGCGGCAGAAGGCGCTGTGGTTGAGGAAGGAAGGCAAATATGATCACATGGAATCATGATAATGAATTATTTGAGATAATGAGAAAAGAATTATATTCCGCTGTTCTGGGAGATATTCTTGATAAAATGCATTACTTTCACCAGTTCCTTCCGCAGCGGATCCAGCCGATCGATGACAATATGGTCGTTGCAGGAAGAGCGATGCCGGTCCTGGAGGCAGACGCATTTGAAGAATTGTCGGAGGGGCAGAATCCTATTATGAAAAAGCCTTTCGGACTTATGCTGGAAGCACTGGATGATCTGAAAGAAAATGAGGTATATATCTGTACCGGTTCCTCTCCTTCCTATGCTCTTGTGGGAGAGCTTATGTGTACAAGAATGCAGATCCTGGGAGCGGCCGGCGCGGTGGTCAACGGATTCCACAGAGACACAAAAGGAATCCTGGATCTGGGCCTTCCCTGCTTTTCCTACGGAAGATACGCCCAGGATCAGGGGCCAAGAGGAAAAGTCATTGACTACCGGGTGCCGATCGAACTGGAAGGCGTGAGGGTGAATCCGGGAGATATCATTTTCGGAGATCTGGACGGAGTCCTGGTCATCCCGAAAGAGGTGGAAACAGAAGTGATCCAAAGAGCCTATGAAAAGGCAACAGGAGAGAAGATGGTAGCAGAAGCGATCAGAGGGGGAATGGGGGCAAAAGAATCTTTTGACCGGCATGGGATCATGTAGAAAGGAGTCTGCCATGAACGAGCTCGAAATGTGGATCGGTGATTTTCTCAGAGATGAAGAATGTAAGATCGTGGTAAGGAAAGCAGGAACCTATCGTTTTCCGAATACCTATATCTATCAGATGCACAGGCATATTGAATATGAGGTCAATTATATTGCCAGCGGAAAAGGAGTCATGACCTTTGACGATAAGCATGTGATCTTAAGTGCCGGAGAATGTATCATTATTCCGCCGTATATCCATCATGGCTTTCTGGTCGATACGAAAAGCGGCTGTAAGATCTGCCAGGCGGAGATGAGCGTACAGATATCGGATCAGGTGTCGAAGTGTTTTCCTCTTTTTGAAAAAACGCAGTCTTACTATAAAATCAAGGATTGCGAAAATATAGTTCCGTTGATCGAGCAGATCGCGAGACTTTTCCGGAAGGAAGAAAACCCATACCATACGGCATTGATCGACCTGGCAGTGCTCCAGCTTCTGGTAGCGCTTTGGCATTACAGAGGGAAGGAGGATTTAGTCGAGGATGGCTCCAATAAAAAAATGATCAGTATCATGCGGTATCTTCAGGAACATTATAATGAATCGGTCAGTATCGAAGGATTGGCGGAAAAATGGCGGGTCAGTTCCAGGTATATCCGAAAATATTTTGAACAGAAGATCGGAATGTCTTGTATGGAGTATATTACGGTCATGCGTATGAACCGGGCAAAAGAATTGCTGTGGGAAAGTACGAAAAGCATTACGGAGGTCGCGCTGGAGACCGGATATGGAACCTCACAGTATTTTAGCAGGATTTTTAAAAAAGAAGTCGGTATGACACCATCAGAATATCGGTCAACGTGGAAAGAAGAAAGGGCACTCTCTTTTTAAGAAACTGAACTATTAATGTATGAAAAAATCAGGAGGAAAGAAAAAATGAAGAAAAAAATAATTTCATTGTTACTTGCAGGTGTAATGGTGCTGTCTCTGGCGGCGTGCGGCGGGGGAACAGATGACACAGGGGCGGACAATGATACAGGAAACTCTACGGACACGGAGACGGAAACGTCTGCGGACACTGAAAGCAATGAAAGCGCAGGAGAATCCGCGGACAGCAAAAAGCTTGTAATCTGGACATGGGATCCGTTATTTATATTTCCGGTTCTGGAAGAGGCAGAAAGAATTTATAAAGAAGAAGTAGACCCGGAATTTGAACTTGAAATCGTAGAGATGATAAACAATGACAATGAAACGAAGCTTCAGACGTCTGCAGAATCGGGAGATCTAAGCACATTGCCAGATCTTGCCATGATGCAGGACAACTCTTATCAAAAGTTTGTAACATTTTATCCGGAAGCATTTACAGATTTAACGGACAGTGGCATTGATTTCTCAAAATTTGCCGAAGGAAAGCTGAGTTATTCTACGGTAGACGGGAAAAACTATGGAGTCCCATTTGATAATGGCGCGGTGATTTCGTGTTACCGTACGGATTTCCTGGAAGAAGCAGGTTATACTATCGAGGATATTACGGATATTGATTGGGATCAGTTTATTGAAATTGGTAAAACTGTCAAAGAAAAAACCGGTAAGTATATGTTGTCGGGAGAAGCTGGAAGCCCTGACATCATCATGATGATGCTGCAATCTGCGGGAGCGTCCCTGTTCAATGAAGACGGGTCTCCGAATCTGGCCGGAAATGAGGCATTGAATGAATGTATTGATATTTATCAGACTATGGTAAAGGAAGGTATATTCTGTTGCTACCCATTTTTCCCGACCTATAATTACCCTGATTGCTTGTCACAGAATT
>CAZFXM010000044.1:0-27247 GCA_964523125.1 uncultured Clostridium sp.
CTAATTTTTATCGGAAGGATTTTTCCGCCATAGACACAGAAAAATTTACACCCTCGTCAGGAAATAGATGCATTTTTCTGCTGTTCTTGTTGTCTGCTGCGTGGCTGACCTAAGATCTTGTCAACATTGGTGCAGACAGTATTTAATTCTCTCAAGTAATCACGATAGTAGTGATAGGTATTTTGTATTTCTTTTTTCTGCTGCAATAGCTGTTCTTTTTCTGCTTTGAGCAACTTCATGGAAGGCAGCTTGCCATCTGCAGAATATCCTTTTAGAAATTTTCGTGCTGTTTCATAAAGAGCAATTTCTACGGAATGCTCTTTTCGAAATTGTCCTTTCCTTTTCGAGTTACAAAACTGCTGATAGACAGATTTATTCGCAAGGTATTGGCCGGTATAATGAATTTGTTCATTGATATTACGGAGCCGTTCCTCTGTAGCTTTTAATGATTTCCTGGAGGAAGCCGCAAGGGATTTTGTATCGGATAATCTGCTTTCCAGAGATTCTCTTGTATCATATTGATGTTCTTGTATATAAGCAACAGTCTTAGCCATCTCCTTTAAATTGGAAAGTTTAACTTTTTGTGCGTAAGCTCTGCTTTGTTTTGCCTTCACACAATCCTGCAAATCTACCACCAGACGCAGCTCTGACTTGATAAATAGGATCGGGAAATACTCTTCATGCATGGTAGGAGACTGAGGACTTATATGTGCTTCAACTTCCGGGTCGTATCTATCAGAAGTAATCAGATTCTTACTATTCTTTTGTGCTTTTGCATTTTCTTCAAACAATTTCTTAAGATAGTCTGTTTCATAATGAGTGCCAAGCATTCTTCCGGTAATTGGTTTATTGCGTTCCGGATGAAGATAGCTGAACCGACCACGGCTGACTTTGAGCGTAATATGATATTTTTCCATAAGAAGTTTTTGAAAATCTTCCTGGCCGCAGGAGATAGAAGCAGTATCTTCGATTGCAGTACGGAGAAAGTCCTTTTGTGTCTCAAATTTAGTTTTGCGTGGGGTAGCGCCGTCCGCTAGAATCTGTTTGTTACGTTTGTCAAGTTTTACTTGCCCTCTGCGGTTTGCATGGTACTCACGGTCTGTAATTTTCTTTTCCGCAGGAGTGAGCAGATCTACTTGATGCAGATGCTCACGATGACACATATCCATGAGAGATTTTTTTAAATGAATAAGGTAATCTTTGGATACATGATGTTTATACCCGGCACGGGAATCACAGGATCGCTCCATGAAGTCCTGGCGCTCTACGTCATATTTTCGCACGCTGTTGATTACGATATGTACGTGGATGTTGCGGCTTTCATTATGACCGTCCATATGTGTGCAGACTAAAGCCTGATGACCAGGGAAATTTTTTCTTGCATACTCTAGTCCGAGCTGCTGTGCCTGCTCCCCGGTCAAACCATTTTCCACAGAATCTTTTGGGTCGAAGCTGATAATGTAATGGTGCGATTTGATTTCATCATAGGTTTCATTTTTATGATATCTGGCATTCAGTTCTTTACATTCCAGATCAAAAGTAAAAGGATCACAGTTTATACCGTCTATGAAATATTCCTTACGGGGAATCAGTTCACCGTTTTCGTCAAGGATTGGTTTGTTGGTATACTCATCATACTGGAACAGAAGATACTTCTGTGCTTCTCCATAGTCTGCATTTTTATTCGCTATGTGTTTCAGTATTGCCATGGAAAGCTCCTGCCATTTTTAGGACTTCATATTTCATTTCATAAATTCTCGTAACACTCTGGTCGATTGCTTTACGCATTTCCTGTGAATGGATGCCGCCACTATTGAAGTGTCGGGCAATTTGGTTTAAGTTGCTGCCGATTTTTCCAAACTCTGCAATTAACTTTTTCAGTTCGGGCAGGTCTGCCACAATCTCATATTTTGCGATTACCTTTTGTTTCATTAGCTGCTTGCGGGCATACTCTGCCAGAGGGAGATTTGCGGCGTTTGCATTTGCAGATACGATTTCATATTCCGTGTCTGTGAGGCGGAGCATGATTTGATGTTTGTGCCTAAGTTCTATGTCTTTCTTTGGTCTTGCCATTTCAGGATTCCTTTCTGTTAAAAACATATTTATGATATAACTTTTCTGAGTACAGGGTTCCTATAATATAAGCCGATTATGGAGCATTCGTGGGAAATAAAAAGAAGATTTTTAAGAAATATTTTAGGATTTTTCGTGATGGGGACAATCACGCTGTGACTATTCTCAATAGGAACTAAACTGGAAGTTGAAAAAGATGCAGGAACCGAGGGTATGGGGAGCGGAATCCCCATCAAGATTGCCGGGTAAGCAAAATCTACAAAGTGGGTTTTGAGTAACTCAGGCGAAACTTGCGCTTTATTTCAGTTCTGACATAAAGAGCATTATCCGAGAAGTTTCGTTATTCCAGAAGATTTATAGAAATATGGTTTATTAACGGTTTCTAAGAAAATCTTCTCGAATAATGTTTAGCATGTATAAAAAAATCAAGCATAGAAATTAAGGGATTCTTTATCGTAATTATCTGAATGACTGTCAATGACATAAGGGAGTTGCAGTAAGATTGAACAAAAGGAAAATAACCTTGCTGGTTAGATATTCTAAAGTTTTTTCTGCAGTTGTGCCTTATCAGAACAATGTCGAAATTAAATTGCGCTAAGGGAAAGACCACTGCTGAAAGTATCAGCAAAAGAGCAGAATGCTTTAACCGATGAAAAACAAGTTTATCTTTCAATGTTTATATAGACGTAGATATGGAAATGATTTATTATTTAAGTAGAGCTTTCATATGGCTGTGGTGGTTGATTACTTTCTGCCGATACAAGAACAATTTCTACAAAGGATGGATTCAATATTACTGTATATTTCCGGCTCTGTAGTGTATCTGCAATTAGAAGTGTGTTAGATTTAAAAGATGCTTCGGCATTATTATTGTGATTTGTGCCTGAACGGGGTGAAAGGAACGTATGATGAAATGAAAAGAATCAAACCTTCAAGTGAAGAAAAAATAACAATTTTGCAGAATGGGATGGAGTTAGTCGATTTTGCTAAAGCTGATAAAGTGCCCTATCGAATCAGTTGCCATTCAAAATATGTTTATGGACAATCATTAAGTCATTGGAATCAAGATTTTGAGATTACATGTATGTTTGATGGAAAAGCGGACTTCTATACCGATGGGGTTTGCAGGACTATTGAGAGTCCAGGGATTCATATTGTCAATCCAGGCTCAATCCATTATGTAGTCACACGTATGAAAAATTATGTAAATAAGTATGAAGGGGAATTTGGAGGTTTTACGCTCCTGATTGATTATAGTGTGCTTTGTAGAATTATTCCCGGTTTTGAACAATTCTATTTTGAATTGGACAGCAGGGAAACAGAATTAGAATTGTCAGATATCATGCTCGAAATATATCATCATTATACAGAGGAAGACACAGTTGTATCCCGGCTTTATATCATGTCAAAAATATTGGAAATAATGGCAGTTCTGTATGAAAAATGCAGAAAGTATAAAAATCTTATATCAGTTAATATTGAAAAAGATAAAGAAAGGACAAAGATTATCATTGATTATTTAAATTCACATTATAATGAAGAATTGAAGCAGTCAGAGCTGGCAAAAAAATTTCACTTTTCAAGAGAATACTTTTCGAGATTTTTTAAAGAACAGACAGGGATAGGTTGTAAGGAATATATTACCAGATATAGGCTTCAGAAAGCAAAGCAGGAACTGGAAACATCTGCGCATACAATTATGGAGATTTCAATACATAATGGTTTTGGGTCAGAAACACAGTTTATCAGATGGTTTAAGAAAATATATGGCATTACGCCAGCACGGTATAGAAAAGGATATCAGGAAAAGGAGTAGAGTGATGAATCTTACCGGGATTAGAAGGAGTGTCTGTGGACAGACACTCCTCATTTTGTCACAAAACAGATATAAATAGGTTACTTTTACATAGGAAAATCCATACGAATTATAGTATCTTACAAAAAGGAAAAATTACAAATGTTATATTTTTGGAGGTGCTAGGTTAAAATGAATGAAAAGATTTCTCTAAAGGAGCGGACTGCTTATGGTATGAGTGAGTTCGCAGGTAGTTTGATGTGGGGGATGGTTGGCTCCTATCTGTTGATTTTTTATACAGATGTGGCGCATCTCTCTGCCGCTGTAGTTGGAACAATGTTTTTATTGTCAAGGATTTGGGATGCAGTGAATGATATAATGATGGGTATGATTGTGGATAGAACGAAGTCCAAATGGGGGAAATGCCGGCCCTACTTTTTATGGATGTGCGTACCGCTGGCAACATTACTTGTTCTGACATTTACGGCTCCGGATTTGGGAACGACTGGTAAATTTGTGTATGCGGTAGTGACCTATAATATGCTGAATATGTTGTATACCTCTGTTTGTATCCCTATCAATGCGATTCTCCCGAGGATTACAAATGATGCGGATCAGAGAAATATTCTGGCAGCGTTTCGTACAGTTGGAGCAATGCTGGGAAATTGTCTTGCCGGAATGATTACTTTACAGTTGGTAAATTCTTTTGGTGGAGGTAGTGCAAAATCTGGATATTTTAGGACAGCCTTGTTTTTTGGTACTATCGTGATTTTGTTGTTTTTGTTTGTTTTCCGTAATATCCATGAACGGGTTGAAATGGATGGGATGGAGGCAGAGAAGAAAGAAAAATTATCCTTAAAAGATGAACTTTTAGCTTGTAAAGGAAATATTCCATGGTTAATTGCGACTGGTTTTAGTTTTCTTTTTAATCTTTATACGACGATGAGGGGCGCGGGGCTAGTTTATTACATGACTTACTATTTAGGAAATGAAGGTCTTGTAGTAACTGTAAATATGATGGGACTGCTTATGATCCTTGCAATGGTAGTTCTTCCAGGGTTGGCACAGAGGTTTGGCAGAAAGAATACGATGATTGTAGGAACAGCAATTACATTGGCAGGACATATTATCGTGGCAATATCCGGACGTAATATTCCGCTGCTTTTGGTGGGAACAGCAATTCAAAGTTTTTTCCTTGGAATCAGCAGTGGTTTAATGTATACATTGATCGCAGATGCTTCAGATTATGCTACTTGGACAACCGGGATACGTGCGGAAGGTTTTTTATCATCAGCTTGTGCTTTTGCATCAAAACTTGGTACAGGGATTGGTTCGGCGGCAGGAGCTTGGATTTTGGCTTTGGGCGGATATGTGGCTAATGCTAATACGCAGTCATCCTCTGCTTTGGCGGCAATCCGATTTAACTACACTGCAGTGCCTGTCATTGTAGCTCTTCTTGATATTTTGCTTCTGGTATTTTGGAATCTTGATAAGCTTGCGCCACAAATGCATGAAGATATTAAAGCCGGAAGACTTCGTAGCCAAAATTAGCAGAAATTTAACTTTAGAGAAAAAGGAGAAACAGGTATGGGAAATGTAACAGAATCAGAAATAATACCACTTAAATATACATATAGATCAATGCCAAAATGTGAAATATTTCCGGAGGGGATGAAATTAATCGAAGGTGATGTGGAAAACCGTAAAGTTGTTTATATGGGAGATATCGTTTATGCTCATAAGAGTGATATGGATCTGCATTTAAAACTGTTGAGACCACAGTCTATTGATAAGGAAGAAGATAAGGTTGCATATCCGGTTGTGATCCATGTGCAGGGTTCAGCATATATGGAGCAGGATATGTATGACCATGTGGAAGATTTAAAAGAGATTGCCGCTGCGGGTTATGTAGTTGCCATCGTTGAATATCGTCATAGTATGATTACAAAAATGCCTGGACAGATATACGATGTCAAAGATGCTGTCAGATATGTTGCGAAGCACGCAGAGGAGTTGGGGATTGATTCGGAACGGATGTATCTGTCAGGAGACTCATCCGGCGGACATGCTTCCGCAATGTGCTGGGCGACATGGCCGGTTCGAGGGCTGGTAGATAAAGGAGAAGAGGAGCTACCAAAGATTAGAGCGTTTATGGATTTTTATGGGTGTGTTGATTTCTCTACTATGCTGAAAGAACCTTCTGCTTTGCAGCATTCCGGAATGTTTTCTGCAGAGGGTATGGCATTAGGCGGAGCACCGGAGGAGCCTGAGATGCAGGAACGAGTAAAAGAATGTAATGTCACGACTTATATTAATAAGTCTGTTGAAAATGCGCCGCTTCTTATCATGCATGGGAATAAGGATCGTTTGGTGCCATTTAAACAAAGCGTAGAATTGTTTGAACTGGCAAAAGAAGCAGGAAAAGATGTAACTTTCATTTGTGTAAATAATTCAGATCATGGAGGGAGTGCATTCTACTGTGCTGCTGGATATGCAGAGATATTGAAATTTTTAAAAACACATTGACAAATGCAATCAGTATAAAGATTACTGAAAACTGTGCAATGAATCTCTTGATATAGAAGAGTTTCTGCGCAGTTTTCAAGATTCACCATATTATCTTATAGAAATGCCATACATTAAGATGTATATTAATGCTTACAACGATAATGATGCTACAGTTAATGTTTTTTATAAAAAGCTGATAGAACATTCATTATTTACCCGAAATTCGCCTACGGATATTGCTGAATTTTCAATGAGATAAACATAATAGTGATAGCAGAAGTGAAAAAAACGGCAGGGAAATAACTTTTACATGCTGATTCATTCGGAATTTTTAGATTTTTGTTGGCGGCTTAATAATTGTTCTGCCAGAAAATCCAATGTGTTAAGCAGAATCGCTTGATTTTCGGGACAACATGATTGGAATTTGCCTAAAAATTTTTGCGTATTCTCATTATCAATGGAAGCTTTTGATTGAAACAGGATATTTGCAGGAATACCTAAGCGCTCAATTAATTGAGCTAAAGTTTCATAGGTTGCATTTTTTCGACCCTTTTCAATTTCCTGAATTGTTTTGACTGCCAAGCCACACTGATCAGCTAAATCCTGTTGGGTAAGACGGCAATCTTTTCTCGCAGCACGGATGCGCTTTCCTAAATAGATTAATTTATCTTCCGGCATTATAATTCATCTCAAATATATTCTATCGTACTGATTACAGAATTTGAATTACCTTAATGTATGTATTAAATAGGTACTAACATACTGATTTCGGAACTAAATATAAAGCTCTGCTGGCGAAAATAAAAAACAGCTTTTTGCAGCAGGGCTTATTTGTGTAGCCATCTGTGATTTGCTGTGGGAGTAACTCATGGGTGGTTTTTCTTTTCAGCGACAACAATGTAATTGGTGCTGGTCAAAAAAATTCCGATTCCCCCATGGGGTATGTATATTCAAAAATACGCATTAATATACTTTTTGAAACAGCACTTTTATATTTTTCCCTTTCTGAAAATAAGAAGCACCGGGAAGCCTAATAAGCGTCTCAGTGTTCTGTTTTTCTTCAACATTTCTCGTCATGAAGATAGATGTCGTGCTCCACCCATCCATTTGCAATTAAATGGATGAAAGGAGTAAGCGGTCACGAAAGAAAAATATTTAAAAAAATTTTCAAATCTTCGATTATTTTCAATAAATCAGTTCTCCTTGGTATGAAAGGGAGAATCAAACACTTTTTACTACAGCTTTCATGCAGAGGGGAGGTGATCCCCTTTGGAGTTGACCAAACAGGAGCAGGATATTGTGCGAAAAAAATTTTGCAAATATTGCATTAAGGTTATGGAAGGTGAAGCGTTGTATTATCTGCGTCAGTTGAAAAGACAGCAGGAACAGGAAGTGTGCTTTTCAGATTTGACATCAAAAGAACGGAATCAGTTAAGCGTATATGATGATTTGCTGGAAATGAATTATTTTCGAGTAATGGGCACAGATGTGCCGGTTCGGGATGAGGACATCAATGATGCTTTAAAAAGGCTTCCTGAACGGAAACGCATGATTATACTTATGGCTTTTTTTCTGGACATGACGGAACAGGAAATTGCAGATTATTACCATTTGGTACAGAGTACCGTGCATTACCATAAAGCAGAATCACTGCGGATGTTAAAGAATATTTTGGAGTAATACATATGGAACAGAAGAAATATAAAGAGCCGGTTGAGTTTGAGATTATTCAGGCGGCCATACAAGGTGACGTTGATTCTATTAACCAGATTATTGCGTATTTTCAACCATATATCAATGCTAGATGCAAAAGGAAATTTAAGGATGAATTTGGGCATGAGCAGTATGTGACGGATGAATATATGAAACGGAGGCTGGAAACAAAACTCATTACTAAAATTCTGGATTTCAAAATCAAGGTCTGATAATTCCGGATAGAATATCCCTTTCTATTCATCAGGAACGAAGCAGACAGATGTACCTTGACAAGTTCATATTAAGAATCCTGCAGGACGTATGGAGCAGTGGAGCCAGGTAATGAATACGCCATGACTATCTGTGCTGGTCACTTTGCGACATCATGTCGCAAAGTGACGGGCATTGCAAACGAAGGAATGTTGATTCGGGCATTGAAGTAAAGATACGAGCGATAGATATTTGATTACAGGC
The DNA here is from genome assembly GCA_964523125.1 of uncultured Clostridium sp. GTDB lineage: Bacteria > Bacillota > Clostridia > Lachnospirales > Lachnospiraceae > Schaedlerella. Next base: position 8,546 of record CAZFXM010000044.1, read on the forward strand.
AAAGATATGGGAACTTTGCGGCGATGATACTGTTTCTGACAATGATACTTCCGGAGTTAAGCTGATCCGGTCTGAAAAGATTGTAATTACTTACGGGAAATCTGCTATTAGAGGTTTTCCGCACGTTAAGACAAATGGTGCTGTTTCCCGACAGCCGCCTGTAGGATATGTTTTTAAGCATTGAATTGAAACACACACATATAAGACAAGCAGGATAAAATATATTGATAAAGAAACAAGCTAGAAAGGACATATTTATTTTGAATGTAGATGAAATGAAAAAAATTGATGTGACAAAAGTAAAGCGGACAGACTTAGTGGATGTAAAGGATGTGAGAATAAACCGATATCTGAAACAGGAACGTCAGATAAACGATTTTGTAACTCAAATTAAGAATCCATATTGTTATAAATACGGTGATTACATCGTCAAGATTGGATTTGAAGATACTGGAGTAACCCTGACAGACCGTTTAAAAGAATTAGTTTTAAAAACAGCTAATTCAATGTGATTTTGGAATCTATATGGACAAATGGGCAGGCGTATGATAGAATAAAATCAGGACTAAATCCATATGTGGAAACCTGATTTTATGGTCATTTCAGCACTATAAAATTAGGAGAATATTTATGGATAAAGATAATTCATTCAAATCTTATATGGCTGCTGTATATCTTCGTTTGTCAAAGGAAGATGAAGATTTGTCGCTTAGAACAGAGAAATCAGAAAGCAACAGCATTGCCAATCAAAAGGCATTGATACTGAAAGAGTTAAAATCTATGCCGGATGTTATCCTGTTTGATATTTATATTGATGATGGTTTTACAGGCTTGAATTTTGAGCGGCCTGGATTTCGCCGTATGCGGAATGATATCTATGAGGGAAAAGTAAACATGGTGGTTGTAAAGGATTTATCCCGGCTTGGCAGGGATTACATCGAATCCGGACGCTATGTAAAAAAGATTTTTCCATCATTAAATGTCCGTTTCGTTTCTGTATTGGATCACTTTGATAGTCTCACAGCTTCACAGAGTGATGTAAATTTGCTGATTCCAGTAAAAAATTTTGTAAACGACAATTATAGCCGGGACATTTCCGGCAAAGTACGTAGCCACCAGGAAGTTATGCGGGAAAATGGACTTTATATAGGCCCATATGTGGCATATGGCTATAAGAAGGCAGAGAACGATAAAAACCGAATTGAGCCGGATGAATACTCTGCAGATATAGTAAAAAGAATTTTCGCATGGAAACTGGATGGCATGAATGCCGGAGCGATTGCAGATAAACTCAATCACTTAGGTGTGATTCCGCCTTCTGAATATAAGAGGCTTATGGGAATTAATTATAAATCTGGGTTTCAGAAGAATTCTAAGGCACAATGGACAGCGGTTACCGTTACCCGGATCTTAAAAAATAAAATTTACATAGGGGTTTTGGAACAGGGGAAACGTGAAAAAGTGAATTATAAGCTGGATAAGATTGTGGAAAAGCCTGAAAGCGAGTGGGCTGTCATAGAAGGTAGTCATGAACCCATCATAAGCCGCACAGATTTTGAAAATGTAGAACGCTTGTTATGCCTGGACACACGCACAGCTCCCGCAAAGAAAAATCTATATCTATTTTCAGGACTGTTGTTTTGCGGTGAATGCAGCCGCAGTATGGTAAGAAGGAAAAATAAGTATAAAGACAGTTCCTATGTATACTATATATGTTCTACCTATAATAAAGGGAAAGGCTGTACCAGACACAGCATCGAAGAAAGTGCGGTGAAAGAAATTGTGCTTGATTCCATAAAAAGGCATATTGAGCAGATTGCAGAATTAGATCAGATTTTACAAATGACAGATTCTATGGAAGTTCAGTGTGAAGATGTGATAGCAAACGATACGGAAATTCTTGCAAAATACGATGAATTGAACCAATGTAAAAAAATGGAATTGGCGCTGCATAAGGATTTGTTTGACGGTATTATTTCCGAAGAAGAATACCTGCAATTCTCAAAGATCTATTCGGAACGTGCAGAAAAGATTGAGATGTCTATTCAGGCGCTACGGCAGGAAATAGAAGCAATATTTCGAAACGGGTTACTTTCTAACGAATGGATTCAAAAATTTGCCAGGAATAGGAACATTGATGAATTGGACAGGACTATTTTGCTCCTGCTCGTTGAAAAAATCATCATACATGAGGATTGCCGTATAGAAATTATTTTTAAATATGATGATAAATATAAAACCGCCTGCCGAATTGCAGAAAATCTATCAGGGCCTGCGAGACAGGAGGTGAAGGGATAATGGCAAGAACCGCAAACAGATATTTGAAGGCACATTCATCTGCAACGCAGCCTAAAGAAACTTTCCGTGCGGGGAACTATCTGCGGTTATCCGTAGACAGTGATTATACAGGAAGTGATTCTTTGGAAAATCAACGGAAGCTTGCAAAAGAGTACGCAGATAAGAGTACTGACTTATCTATTGTGAAAGAGTACATAGATGACGGAAAAACAGGAACTAACTTTGAACGTCCCGCATTTACGAGGATGATCACCGATTTGAAACGGAAAGAAATAAATTGTGTGATTGTAAAAGACTTGTCCCGCTTTGGAAGAGAGTATATCGAAGCCGGAAATTATATTGAAAAAGTATTCCCGTTTTTGGGTGTGCGTTTTATTTCTATTGTAGATAGATATGATAGTTGTGATGCAGGCTGCGATAAAGAACTATTGCTTATTTCTTTAAAGAATCTGATGCATGAAATGTATGCAAGGGATATTTCAAAAAAGGTAGGCAGTACATTTCATATCAAACAGGAAAAAAAGGTATTTTATCGTTCATCAACCATTCCTTATGGATATAAGATGGATGAATCAAATGAAAACTATTGCATTGACGAACCGGCAGCAGATATTGTAAGGCAGATTTTCAGACTATACAGCCAGGGAAATTCCAGATATGAACTTTGCAGACAACTCTACCAGAATGACATATTGACACCGGCGCAATACCGCCAGACAGGGAGGATTTTTAAAAGCCCGGAAGATACATTGAAAATTTGGCAATCAACTACTATAGACAGGATTTTAAAGAATCCTGTCTATATGGGGAACATCTTGCGGCATAAGACGCAACAGAGCTTTTGTGAGGGAAAGAAAGCGGAAAAAGTGCCGGAGGAAGAACAGATACTGATTACAGAGAATCATCCTCCGATTGTCGATAAAGATATTTTCCTGTCTGTCCAAAAGAGACTGGAACAGGTAAAAGAAGAATTTGCCATATATCGGATGAATTCTGATGTGATTGCGAAATCCAAAATATTTGAAGCTGATGTTTTGGAGAATAAAGTATTTTGCGGCAGTTGTAAAGCTGTTATGGTAAGGGCTGTGGAATACCGTAAGGTAAATGAAAAGACAGTGCAATATAAAGTGTACCGCTGCAGTACCCATAGAAAAATTTCGGACTGCTGTGATTCCAGATATATAGAAGAACAGGTACTGTGTGAAATCCTCTATCGCACGATTCAGGAACATTTACTGATGATAAAAGGATTAAAGAAGCAGCTTGAGAACGATATACATTTTTCGTTTGAAGGAAAGTTACTGCATATAGAACATGAAAAACAACGGATTGCAAATCGAAAAGCCTTGCTTGAACAAGAGTATTTGGAGCAATATGCCGGATACACAAATGGAGAATTAACTGCTAATGAATTTTGTCTATTTCGTAGTTCTTATGCTGACAAAAAGAAATCTTGCGATCTACAGGAAAAGGAATTGGAAACTGAGGAAAGGAAGATCAGAAAGAACAGAACATCGATCAAGAGAATGTTTACCACATGGATGGCGTTGGATGGTGAAACCCGGCTGACAGAAGCCATGGTTCATTGCTGCATTGAGCGGATTGAGGTCTTTCAGGATAAACGGATTGATATAAGATTAAGCTATCAGGACTGCTTTGCCATGTTGGAAAAATGGACGGAAGGAGGGAAATGATTCTATGATTATGGCATTATATATGCGGCTTTCAAAAGAAGATGATGAAGTTATGGATGAAAGTAACAGCATTACAAATCAGAGGTACATACTCCGTAGATATATAGATAGGATGCCGGAACTATCCCATTATCAGTTGGCGGAATATATTGATGATGGCTATAGCGGTAAAAATTTTGAACGTCCAGGCATAGAGCGGCTTTTGGAAGATGTGAAATCCGGTAAAATCTATGGGATTGCGGTCAAGGATTTTTCACGTTTCGGGAGAAACCATATTGAAGTAGGAAATTATATTGAAAAAATATTTCCTCTTTTGGATATCAGGTTTATAGCTGTAAACAATCATTTTGATAGTGTGGACTATCTGGGAACAACACCGGATATGGATGTCGCTTTTGAAAACCTGATGTATGACTATTTCAGTGAAGAAAATTCTATAAAGATTAAAAACGATCTCTTCCATAAAAGGATGCGTGGGAAATATATGGCAACTTTCGCACCATATGGTTATAAGAAGTCACCAACGGATCATAATAAGATTGTAATAGATGAAGAGGCTGCTGATGTAGTACGGCAGATTTTTAGTTTATATGAGGAATGTGGAGTAAAAGCGGATGTGGCAAGGTATCTGAATGAAAAACATGTCGCAACACCACAGGAATATGCAAAAAGAAAAGGCATTGCAAAACATTGGAAATACGAACAGGAGAAAAAATTTTGGAACGGTTCTATTATCGGCCGAATATTAAAAAATCCTATTTATATCGGAAATACAGTTTTTCATAAAAAAGAAGTAGTAGAGGTTGGCTCTAAAAGGACAAGATGCCTGCCGCAGGATGAGTGGAAGACCTGTGAAAATACTCACGAAGGAATCATTCAAAAGAAACAGTTTGAATGGGTAAACAGTGAAGAGTTTAAAGCTGGTAATCGTGCTGTGAGAAATAAAATTGGCAATCATTCTGCCATAACAGAGGAAGGAACAAAAGGTTATGATTCTGTGGTATACTGTGAAGGAGAGAAACGGAAAAGAGGGGACAAGGATTCGCCCATAAAGGGTATTGTGAAATGCGGCGGCTGCAGACACAATATGACTCGCAGGAACAGGCGGAACGCTTCTTATTACTGCAGACATTACTATGAGATAAAGGCTCCCGAATGCTGCTCGGAAAATGTGAAGGAAATTGAATTGATGCAGATTGTCAGAGAGGCAATTAGCCGACAAGCGGCGTTGTTCGCTGATCGTAAAGAATTGTCCAAGTTTTACCGTGATTCAGCTAAACAACAAAAAGAGGAAATGGAAAAAGAACAGGAATTTCTCCAGAAAAAAATTCAAAAGTGTAAGAATGAAAACTTCTCCCTGTATGAACAATACAAAAATGAAGAAATTGATAGCTATAAATTTCAGGAGCAACGGCAGAAGAATCTGAGGATGATGGAAGTTTATCAGCAACAGCTAGGGCAGTATTCAAAGGATAATATGGAAACATCTTTGGATAGATCAGATATTCTCCTTCTACTGGAGGGGAAAGAGAACCTGTCAGAATTGACAAAAGAAACTGTAGATCAGCTTGTATCCGCTATTTATGTGTATGGAAATGGGAGAGTGGAAGTTATCTTTAAATTTAAAGATGAACTGGAAAGTTTTCTTGAATTTACAAACAACTCCACGGTTCGATAAAAAATTAATAAAATTCGTGTCATTAACTTGACACAAGGGGGATTGAAGGCCATGGAGGAACTTTCTAAGCTGGAGGAGGACAGGAGGAGCGGAAGGGTTCCCGGGCCGGTGAGGAAGCGTGGGGTGGCAAGCAATGAGATGTGTACGTTTTTGATCTTGAATATCTCATCGCTGCAGTTGATCCCGATGAATGTGATTGCATACCGGTCACAATATGGGAGTGTAAATCCGACGGCGATCGTGGGGCCGGGGATTGCGGCCACGGCGGTGAGTACGATTGTTGCGGTAATATATTGTAAAATGATGGATGGGAAGCGGAGGATATAAAATCTTCCGCGTTTGTGTTATTCAAGGAGAAAAAAAGTGTTTTGAAAGTATATTGAGAGAAACTGCTTTTTAGGGTATACTAAGTAAAAGAATATAGTTTAAGTAAGAAAAGTGGTAATTGAACATGTCAATTTTACAAAGACAAGTAATTCAATCCCTCAATGGCTTGTCGGATGATAATTTGCGCTTTTTACTCGAAATGAAAATATTGATAGATACGCACATAGCCATCTGGGCAGTATTAAATGATCCTAAGTTGACTAGAAAAGCAAAAGAACTGCTTCTTGATATGGAAAATGAAAAATTAATGTTTTTAACACATGATTCATTAATTCCATATTATGAAGAATCGTTCATCATAACTGTTTGATTCAAATAGCCATACCTTCCGAATGATTTTAGTGACGATTTGAAAGATACGATAGGACATTTCGTTAAAATGTAAAAGATGTATCGTAGTTAAAATATATGGACCGGCAATCGTGGTTACGAGAATAATGGGAAGAAGAAAAAAGGCAGGGCTTCTGTGCTGGCAAAGTTGCGGGCTAAACAGGCAGAGATCGCAAAACGGAGCGGGAAACCTACGCCAAACGCAGGTGAATTCCTAAGCGGTTTTTGGGCGGAAGACAGGCTGATACCATCCATCACGGTGACTATAATTTTCGGCTCGGAAAAGTGGGATGGGCCGTTAAGCCTGTTTGAGATGATGGATGTGTCAGATTCGGATGTGCTTGCCTGCATGGACAATTACCATGTGCGGCTGATCGCCCCAGGTTCAGCTTTCTAAGAAATATGATGAGTGGGGATTAACCACTTTGTCAAAAAAATCCATCAGCTCCATATTTTTTGCGGTACTGGCTGGGGGTATACCCGGTGTCCTGTTTAAAGCATTTCCCAAAATGACTCTGGGAGGAATAACCCAGATAGGCGGCAATCTCACTGTAAGTGTAGTAGGAATAAGTCAGGAGATTTTTTGCCAGCTTTATTTTTTCCTGCTGGATATAGGATTTTAATGTGATTCCTTCATATTCGTGGAAAAGTTCGGACAGATAATTAGCATTGAGACATAGATGTTCTGCGATGTCTGCCACTTCCAGTTTTTCATGAAGGTGGGAAAAAACAAAGTCTTTGCATTGCTCAATGTAAGGATTTTTTTCTGTTTTCTGTTGCCGTGCCTTTAGCTCCTGCACCATCCGGGCATATTGAAATTCCGCATCCCGTATTAAATGAAAGATATGAGGCTGCATACTGCTTTCGTCCACTTTCTGGATATAAGAGTCGGAAAGGGAGAAGGCAATCTCTGGCGTCAGCCCTCCACGGATGGCCGAGCGGCAGGCAAGGGTGATGACGACTACGGCAAGATATTTCCAGTTGCGGAGGAAATCTTTGGATAAGGTGCCTATTTCACCAATATAATCTTCCTCAATACTCTTCTGCAAAAGCACCGGGTCGCCTTGTTCAATACTGTCTTGTTCACGCATTTCCTGACTATAGGGGTTATGTTTTCGATCATATTCCTGATTTCTGAATATCAGTTCTGAATAGGTCTTGAGCGGAGCCGTACTTGCACCTTTGGGAATACAGCAGTTCGCAATCAGGCGGTTCTGGTCCAGTTCTTCCTCGTGGTAGAGATTATACAGCAACAAAATAGAATCAATCACCTCCCGAAAACTGCATAAGGGGATATCTGAAATCTGGTTCTGATTGTCGCAACCGGATTGGAAACGGTAATTCAGGAGAACCAGGTCAGAAAAACGTACCGGCCCGACCAGGAAGGAACCTCCGCAATCAGGAACCCAGCCGTAGCAGAATATGGAATCCACCTCAAAAATAATCGGGAGCGGAGATGAATCCCCAACCAGTCCACGGCAGTATAGGAGTACTGCTTCAGTGATGGCTGAATCATCAAAATCAGGACGGCCGCAGAACAGGTCCGTTAATGTGCAGGTTTCGTCATAAAATTTTACGATGGTATGAAGCTGATAAGAAATATATTTCATCAAATAAAATCGGTTCATCTTGTACATCTCGAAACGCTCATATTATAGTATTTCCACAAACCTTATCCTATAGATTTTCTAACGAACTGTAAAGTTTTTTCTGTTCAGTTCCTTAATGCCAATAGTATATCATATTCTTCCGAGAAATGTAATATAATGCCGAAAAACATAATATAAAATACACTATATCATCCGTTAAACTATACTCATAAAGAAAAAATAGAAAAGGAGAGAGAAACGTATGAAGATCAAAGGAGTAAATCTTGGAAACTGGCTGGTTCTAGAAAAATGGATGAGTCCGTCGCTTTTTGAAGGGACTACGGCGGAGGATGAATATTATCTGCCAACACAGCTTTCACCAGAGGTGTATGAAGCAAGGATTAAGATCCACCGCAGTGAGTACATTACGGAACGGGATTTTGCGTCAATCAAACGAATCGGTCTAAATGCGGTTCGGATTCCTGTCCCATATTTTATCTTTGGTGACCGCCCGCCTTATATTGGATGCGTTGCGGAGCTGGACAAGGCATTTTCCTGGGCGGAAAAGTATGGGTTGAAGATCCTGATTGACCTGCACACGGCTCCTATGAGCCAGAATGGGTTTGATAATGGCGGGCTGAGCGGAGTCTGCCGTTGGAGCCAAATTCCGGAGGAGGTAGAATTTGAGCTAAATGTTTTGGAGAAACTGGCAGAGCGCTATGGGCGCAGAGAAGGGCTTCTGGGAATCACGCCTATCAATGAGCCGGTGACGGAACCGATGTGGAGTACGATGAATGTGCAGAAACGGTATCCACCTGTAGACGCAGAACTGGCAGATGGCAGCGCACCCAACACGATGGAATTTCTGAGAAAATTTTACAGGGACGCTTACAGCCGCATCCATCCTCATCTGGCAGAGGAGAAATACGTGATATTCCATGATGCGTTTCGTTTGAAGGACTGGAAGGAATTTCTGGAAGAATCCCGGTTTGAACGAGTGATGCTGGATACCCACCAGTATTTGATGCTTGCGGAAATGTCCGGATGCAGCCAGTCTTTGGAGGGATATCAGGAATATATCCGGGAGGTCTTTGCAAAGGACATCGCTGAAGTGCAGCAGTATGTGGATGTAATCTGCGGAGAGTGGTGCCTGTTCAATAGCTATGCGGTGGGAGCAGATACAAAGGGCGGACAATCCGTCTTGAACGGGATTGATGTTTTGGAAGAAAAAGAAACTATGGATGCCGACACTAAGAAACAGGTATATCAGGAGCTTGCAGACGCACAGCTTGCGGCATGGAACAAGGGAACAGGGTATTTTTACTGGAGTTACAAGCTGCTTCTGGATACGGTAAATGAACCAGAGTGGAGCGGATGGGATTGCTGGGATCTTGGAAAATGTGTAGATGAGGAATGGTTCCCGATCGGCGGATAAGCGCGTGTTCACGAGCTTTATGAAGCTGTTCAATGTAAGGAACTGCCCCTAATTAGTACAACGAATATTCATTATCCGTTGTACTAGAATGGATTTAAAAGGTTTTATAAAAAATCAGATAACGATTCGAACAAAGGAGAACTGAGATATGAGTGAAAATAAAACGGTAAAAACGGATACAAATGCAAAGCTTTCATTTGTTGAGCGTTTTGCCTACGGGCTTGGAGATTATTCAGGAAATCTTATCTATTCTTCAATTTCTGCGTTCCTGTTGGTATACTACGTAAGCGTTCTGGGAGTTAATGCTGTAACGGCGGGCTCTATTATGGCAGTATCAAAGTTATTTGACGGGGTATCCGATCTGGTCATGGGGCGGATCGTGGATAAGACCCACAGCAAGATGGGGAAAGCCCGTCCGTGGCTTTTGCGGCTGTGTGTTTTGTTCTGATGTTTTCGGTACCGTCCGGACTTACAGGCAAGGTACAAGTAGCCTATATGTTTCTGACTTACAACCTGGTTTCTACCATATTTTATACCGGAGTCAACGTGCCCTATGCCACGCTGTAGGGACTGATGACTACAAACCAGTATGAACGCGGCCTGCTCGGAAATTTCCGAAATCTTCTGGCAACGGCGGGAACCATGACGGTCAATACATTTGTCATGAAGCTCTGCATTGCTTTCGGCGGCGGGGAACAGTACAGCCAGAAGGGATGGACACTGACATTTCTTGTGCTTGGGATTGTATTTATAATATTGAATCTGGTCACGGTTTATTTTTGTAAAGAACGTGTTGTAGAGCAGGAGGACGAAAAAGGGCAGGATGCTTCGATTATAGAATGCTTGAAGAGCCTTGTAAAAAATAAGTATTGGATCCTTATGGTGATATTCTTGTTTGTGCTTTACTTCATGATGTCTACGTTTTTCGGCGGCGCATATTATTTTGCACAGTATGTGTTAGGGGATGAAAGTGTATATGCACTGACAGCAAATGCGTTGTCTGCGTCCCAGATTGTGATGCTTTTTATTACTCCATTTATCATGAAAAAAATCGGAAAACGCAACACCGGCCTTTTTGGAATGCTGATTGCTTCTGTGGCATTTATCCTGACTGGGCTTGTGGGAAGCAACGTGACTCTCGTAGTGGTGGCAAATATCCTGAAAGGCCTTGCTTTTGGCTGTTGTGGGGCTACCATGTTCGGTATGCTGCAGGATGCCATTACCTACGGTTCCTGGCTTACCGGTGTACAGGCCATGGGAATGGGAAATGCAGCTTCATCCTTCTGCATGAAGGTTGGCTCTGGCATCGGAACGGCGGCTTTGGGCTGGATTCTTGGCGCAGGCGGATTCAACACAGATCCGACAAGCCCGGGTTCTTTGATGGCAATCAACATATCCTGTATCTGGATTCCGCTTGCAACCTGTATTATTGGCGCAGCCTGTGTATTTTTCTTTGACTTGGATAAATACTATGACAAGGCTGTTTCAGATCTTGCACAGGGAAAATATAAAGACCAATAGGATTGGTGCCGTCATTACAGCAGTGCGTGATCCGCTGTGTATTACGCACTGCTGCATGGAAAAAAGGCGGCGGAACGGAGATGAATATGATAAAAAATCCAATACTTCCGGGCTTCAACCCGGATCCTTGCATCTGTAGAAAAGGAGAAGATTACTATCTGGCAGTTTCCACCTTTGAGTGGTTTCCGGGAATCCCGGTATATCATTCCAGAGACCTGAAGAACTGGGAACTGTACACCCACGTCCTGACAGACGATGAGAAAGTAGATTTGAGAAAGCTTCCCAGTGCAAAAGGAATCTGGGCGCCCTGCCTGACGTACTGTGAAGCAGAGGATTTATTTTATGTGGTGTACGGCGTGATGAATTCCATGAACGCAAGATATTTTGACGTAGATAATTTTCTTATTACGGCAAAGGACATCCGAGGGCCGTGGAGCGAGCCGGTGTATCTGCATTCTTCCGGGTTCGACGCATCCATTTTCCATGATGATGACGGAAAAAAATATGTGGTCTCTCTGGAATGGGAGACAAGAGAGGGCTATGAAAAACCAGGTGCGATCTGCATGGTGGAGTATTCGTCGGAGAAAAAAGAGATTGTAGGATATCCAAAACGGATGTGGAGTGGTGGTACAGACCGGGGATGCATTGAGGCTCCCCACCTGACGAAACGGGGCGGGTACTATTACATCATGTGTGCGGAAGGCGGCACCGGATACAACCACTGCGTTACTATGGGGCGTTCCAGGCAGATATGGGGACTGTATGAAAAAGACCCGGGAAATAAAAATGGAAGTGCCGGAGAGTTCACTTCCGGAAGCTCCTATGCCGAAAATCCCTGATTTTGATGATTTTGACGGGGAAGAACTTGGAAATTATTATTATGCGCCTCGCATCATGCCGCAGCGTTTTGCAGATGTGAAAGCAAGGCCGGGATATGTCCGGCTTAAGGGGCAGGAATCCCGAACCTCCCTGAATAAGGTGAGCATCCTTGCACGGAAGCTGACCAGCGTTTATGCGAGGATTACGACGAAGATGGAATTTTCCCCGGAGGTGCATCAGCACAGTGCGGGATTGATCTTGTATTATGATAATATGAATTATATCAATCTAAGGAAATATTACAGCGAAACTCTTGCACAGAGCGCTATTTCCGTGATTTATCTGGAAAATGGGGAAAAAACAGAGTTTTTGAATACAAGGATTCCAGTGGAAGACCGGCCTATTTATCTGCGCCTCTATTATAGAAGGAAGAATGTCCTGGTTTGAATGGAGCTATGACAATGAAAGCTATGAAAAAATTGGCCGGGTATTTGACACTTCAAAATTTTCGGACGAATACTGCAGATATGGGGAATTTACAGGAACTATGGTGGGGATTACTTGCGCAGATCGAGTGAAGCATCAGCATTATGCGGATTTTGATTTCTTTGAGTATGTGGCAGATGAGACGAAGATGGTAGAATAACATGCGCTACATTATCCTAGCAAAGCATTTTTTGAGTGGGATGACCGGTTTGTTTGACAGTTCTATGGTTCCCCCATGCTTCCGGCATAGCACCCGGCTCACCGCAAGCCCCAGGCCCAAGTATCCAGGAGTTGCCCGTCATGATGACGGTGCAGCTTTTTTCAGATCCTACAAAATTGTAGGCTGAGAGTCATGTTACTGTAGGATTTGGATGGTATGCTTGTAGCAGTTCAGGAAAAGAATAGAGTTCCAAAACTTAAGGCAGTGGTGAGACTGTCGTACACGCATTAAGAAATGTCAGTTTTTCGGTTCCAAAAGGGGAATATGTAGCTATCGTCGGGGAACCTGGATACCCAGAACAGCAGCGAGGTGATTGCTCTGCTGAAAAATGCATCCAGGCGGTATGCCCAGACGATTATCATGATCACCCATAACCGGAGTATCGCACAGTCAGCGGACAGGGTTCTGCAGGTATCGGACGGTGTACTGACTGATATGGGGAGGTGCAGTGAATGAAGAGTTATTTAAGCTTTATTCCGCTTTCTGCAAAGGTTCACAAGCGCCAGAGCCGGATGACACGAATTTGTATTATTCTTGCTGTATTCCTCGTAACGGCAATTTTTTCTATGCTTGAAATGTGGATGGACGGGCAGACAACGGCAATGCGCCATAATCATGGAAATTGGCACATTGTTCTTCAGAATGTACCGGAAGATAAAGCAGAACAGATTTGCGGAAATGCTAATGTTGAGGTTTCCTCATGGTATGATGCGATCAATGTTGATGCTGACCAAGGCTATTATATAAATGGCACAATTGCCGGAATTGTACTTGGGTTGATACTTCACTATTTGATTTATGTGAAGATTGTTATTATTCATTTTGGTGGTGGCTGGAATATTCCATTTAGCACTATTGGAATTGTATTTTTGTTGGTTGCGTTTTTCGTGCATGATTGCGGTTCATGGACCGGCGAAACGTATGAGGAACATGGCAATCACGGATACGATCAATGACCTGTAATTGGAACAGCAGATAAAAACTGCGGCACAGTGGGAAGAGAAAAAGCTGCTGTGCCGCAGGATTTCTACACAGCAGTTTCAGAATGTGAGAGCGGCATATGAAAAATAAGAGTTGCATTTGTAGCACGCTGATTCGGTGGGGTAAGGAGATAGGAATACTTGTAGCATTGTGTGTATTTATGGTTCTGCTCTGCATATTTGTTGTGGTTTGCGTTTTTTTCGGTGTAAAAGGCTACCAGATGTACAAAGAGGCTGTGGCAGAAAAGCCGATCAGTGAGCGTGTGGAAGAAATCCATGGCATGGAAGGGTTTACGCCTTATTCCGAACTGCCGCAGTTTTACATAGATACCACGATATCCGTGGAAGACCATTGGTTTGAGGAGCACTGTGGGATTGACTTGATTGCGATTGGGCGGGCTGCGCTGATGGATATTAAGGAACGATCCTTTGTGCAGGGCGGGAGTACGATCACACAGTACGTAAAGTGACATAACAGAAGTGTACAGTACAGTGCAGTGGAGGATAGGTGTGTATGGGAAATTACGCGATATCACAGGATTTGATTGTTCTAGGGAACCGTATCAGAGACCGGAGAACGGAGAAAAATCTATCCCAGGAGGCAGTTGCGGAAATGGCGGACATTAGTTCGGACACGGTTAGCCGTATTGAGGGAGGACATTCAGCAATGACCATCCAGACATTTATAAAACTGGTGCAGATATTGGATATGGATGCAAACGAACTGCTCGGAATCAATCTTCTGGAGATGGAAAATGAGGAACCAGATTCAGAGTTTATATTTCGGATTCGTGATTTAAGACAAAATGAACAGACTGTTATAGAAGATACAATCGGAGCCCTGGTCGAAGCACTCCGGCAATGCAGGACATGAAATTTCTACAAATATGGTGTACTGTTCAGCTAACTTCAATATCTTTTTTGAGGTAAACAGCAAGACGGGCTACTAAACTAAAAGAGACAGAATAAGCACAAAGAACATTGATATGGCCGGATATATGCGGCTAAGTTGATGATCTTCATTTTGATACATAACAGAGAAAACAGCATAGCAGTAATCGTATGTTTTTAAGGAAAGGTGGTCATGAATGCTGGCATAGAAACCATTGAAATTTTTACAGAAATATAGTTGATTTTTAGATACGCAAATGTTATATTAAATAAAGGAAAGCACCTACTCCAAAGTGGATGCTCCCGAAATTATGCGTGAATGTCCTTACGGACACAGCCTATCCCGTTTGCCGACAGGGGTAGGCTATTTTTATTTCTTCTTATTCCTTTTATCGAAAAAGGCAAGAAACATAACGATCAAGCTTCCGAAAGACATCAGTAAAACTAATATTTCAATAACAAGTGATAAAATTTCATAGGCTGTCATGTTACGCACCTCCCTTCTTAACACCGGCAAGCCGGTTTTATGTAAGCTCGGGAGATTACCTCTACGCTCCGCTTCGGTCGGCGCTAAACAAGCGTCCCCCGGACGCTTAGCGCCCTGTCATAGGTACTTTCCAGCACGATGATACTGTGCATGAATAGAGTAGCATTATTTGAGACATATTTCAACAAATTTTTTGGATTAAAATTTTCTAAAGTCATAGACAGTTGCTTTTTTCGTGGCTTGACAGAAAACTACAGGATGTGTGTCAGGGGCAGGGTGGAGATTTTTCCTGAAAGGTAAAGCATTGCAGAATCAGCCGCTTAGAGCTATACCATCAATGGAAAGATGGAAAAATCACGAAGGAGGAATACATTGCGTGGAAAGAGGAAAGAAATTCAGAGGAAGCAGCGTACCAGAAAGAATCGGAACAGTTAAACCTGTGCTTGTCTGATAGATTTTCTGTCCAGAAGCAGATGGAACAAAAAAGTGGATTGTCGATGTTTGCAGAAGTACAGAGCCCGGCGATCGTTGCTACGGCGGTGAGTACGGTGGCGGCGGTGGTGTATTGTAAGATGATGGATGGGAAGCGGAGAGTGTGAGAAGCTCTCCGTTTTTGCATTATCATAAAAGAATTTTGAAAGCATATTGAGAGAAACTGCTTTTTAGGCCACTTATAAATGATTTTTGACGCAAAATGGCAAAATTTCTGCGTGAAAAAAACACTTATGCCAATGCTGGTATAAGCACAAGGTTTCTGACGGTTAATCCCGCAGCAATGATTTCTTTCCCATAGGCCGTAGCAAAATATTTATAAGTGCCTTCCGCACGCTCAATAATCCCATGGAGTCGGAGACGCTTAAAAATCCTGGACATGGCAGACGGGCTGATATCTTTCAAGTGACCACGGATATCTTTTCCCTGCATACCGAAAGTCATGTATTCGCCACGGCTGATAACTTCCAGTACCTTCAGATCCTTTTTTGAAAAGAAATTTACACCACGGTAGGAACGCCCTTTCTCCTAAACCGCCCCTGTCACTTTGGTAAGGTTCCCGTTTCCACTACTATGGTCATCAAATTCTGAGATGAATTCCAGATACCGGTAGTTGGCGGCTTTCATGATCGTAAACAATTGATACAGGCTGTAAATGCTTTTTTTCAGAGGGGCTTTTTGTTCCGTGGAACTGCCGTCCTTGTGTTCCACTTTCCGTTTTACCCGGAAAGTCCCGATGTCATTGCAGGTACTTTCTATCCGTAAGACGCAGCCAAATTTATCATACATTTTAATTGATACATCACCCATGTGGTGTTTGATCCTCGTGCCGAGAATACGCTTGTTGTAGTTTGTGCCGATTTCTTTCTTACAGTTATAGGTAATGCGCTGTCCCAGGAAGGTGGCGATGTTGTCCGGTTTTACCGTAAAGATTGCTGTCCGGATGATCTTATCATAAAGGGCTTCCAGGTCACTGGCCTGTTTGAACATGATATCGGTTGCGCACTCAATCTGCTGGACGGTCCATGTATAGCCCAGGCCAAGTGTTTCCGTAACGGGACAGTAGCGTTTTGCAAAAGCATCCAGGATTTTATGGAGACCTTCCGGATTGATCCTGTCAGATAGTTTCTGTGCAGTTCCTACATCTGAGATTTCGAGGAAGGCGTTGTCATGCATCTGGTAAGAGATCCCCTTTTTCCGCAGCTTATAGGCCAGAAGATTGTGGCCGTTCATGTAGAACTGCAGGCGGAACGGAGCCCAGGTGGGAACCCGCAGGTAAACAGGCCGAGTTCTTTATCTATGAAATAAAAGTAATAATGGAGGCATTTGCTTTGGTCAAATTTCAGGAATGTTTTTCCCGTTGTTTTATCATGCCATGGCTTATAAGTATTGCACTGTTCCATGGCAGAAAAGATATGGATCAGCCCCTCGGACTTGCCCGTTTCCCGAATGATCTCCTGGATGCGGTCATCTTTGCGGAAAGCCCGAAGCTTACGGATAAACTCGATTTCAATGCCATTTTCCTCTGCAATGCGCTGGGCATTCGCGCGAACCTGTTCGGTAAGGGGTTGGGAGAAATTTGAAAAATCAAAAATACGGATGTTGTTGGCTTTTAAATAGCTGGTCATGCCTTCTGCATAACTCCATCCAGGGATATAGCCCTGGATAATCATACGGTCATTGCAAGTGATGATCCCGTTAATTTTGTCAGCATATTTATCCGTAAGTAACATGAACACACCCTCCAACGTTTTTCTTTATTGTACTTGAAATTTGGAGGAAATGCAAAATAACTTTTCCGGTTTATCCGGGTTAGGAATGAGTTCATTCGTTTCAGGATGAAGTTTTCCAATGCACTTGCGGTGATGTTTTGTTTTTTGTTCTGCCTTGTCCCAATAAGACTCATTCTGGTATACATAAGTCGTTCCATTTGGATTTTTAACATATACATATGATGCCATTTTTCTATTCACTTTCCTGTGTATAATTTATCGGGAGATTAGGCTTTATGAAAGCCATTACCGTTTTAGCGTCGGCGTTCCTTTCACCGCCTCCATTGCCACAGATGCTGTAGAAGAAAACCGGATGGGCATGGATTCCCATGAACATTTTATCAATATTGGAGAGGATGACCTATACGCTGTTACAAAATGTATAAAATGGAAGGGGCACAGATGCTATCTCCATACATACTATGACAGTTTGAAAGCGGAGTTGGAGAACAAAAACTTTACCCACAGGCTGCTTCAATGCCATGATGAGCTGACAAACCATAAAGAGAGGCCAGAAAACCAGGTATTTTATGAAAAATATTTTTTTGTCAGGGACTTTCCGAAACGGGAGCGGAAAGTACAGTATAATGAAGAGGCGATCCGCAGGCATAAGCAAAATCATATTGGATGGCTTGTAATAATAAGCAACAAGACTAAGGATGCCACCGAAGCATTGCGTTCATATCGGCAAAAGGATGCGATTGAAAAAGGGTTTGATGACCTCAAAAATGATCTGGATATGAAACGCCTGGGAATTCATTCGAATAGCGCTATGGAGGGACGTATATTCATTCAGTTTGTTTCGCTGATATTGACCACCTATCTGAGGGGCATTATGGAAAAGCAAGATTGGGTTCGCAGCCATAACCTTCAAGAAATTTTTAGTGAAATGAAATCTTTAAAGGAAATATCTGTTGAAGGCAAACGCAAAAAACTTGTAACAACCCCAACCAAATTTCAACGTGAGATTATGGAATTATACCAGGTCACAATGTGACCTGTGTATAATTCGTCGGGATTTTAGGATCAAACTCTATCCAGACGTATTTCCACGGATCTTTCTCATCCGCGGTATACAAATTGATCTGTCCGGGGCAGATTAGAAAGCCTTGATTTGCTTCCAGATGGTATTCATGTATCTCACCGTTGGTGGTGTGAGAGTATAACATTCCTTTTCCGCTGATAATGTAGTGGAATAAATAATGATTGCGGACAAAGGGGCCGAAGGAGTGAAGGGGTTCACATTCTTCCCACCCATATTGATAGGGGCGGATATCTAAAAAATGTTCCTGGGGGAAAAGCGAGATGTGGTGCGTTTCCATAATGTATGGCTCCTAAAATTAGTAAAAGTCTTAGTAACTGTCCAGAACAAATACAAAAATGCTTTAATTAGAGTATACATATCTCAGATTGTAATGTCAATGTTAATGCGATACTTCAAAGGTCGAATCAGTGATAGCAGAAAGTCTGATTAGTTATAGAAATGAAATTTTCAAAATGTTATCATCAACAAAAAAAATAAGAAAAAAAGTCCAGCTAAGAAATGTCAATAGGTAAAATGAAAAATTTTAAAAAAGTTTTTTTCAAGCAGTTGATGTAAAAATGGGTAACTTTAATAAGCCC
>CAZFXM010000045.1:0-26990 GCA_964523125.1 uncultured Clostridium sp.
TTCTCTGTTTTGAACAAAATGAATTTGTTTCTATTAGGGGTTCTGAATAGTTACCCTGAAATAATATTTCAGGCCATAAGTCAATGCCGTGCCACGGGCCTTATCCGGGATTTCATGGGTCCCTATGATGTGGATCGTTGCCCGCCGTTCCTCTTCCGGATGGTCGATATTGGTCCAGCAGATATCCAGATCCGACTCATACCGCCAGAAGCCATCCGAATCCTGTACCAGATATACCCATCTCTTCTTTTTATCATACTGTGTCGGCCTCTCTCCTACGATGTCAAAGTTCACTCCGTATTTATTCAGAGCCGGTGTCATGCATTCATAGATATCATCCAGCGTCGCGAAATCATAGCCCGCCTCACCATTATGGAATTTCTTTAATAATGACGGCATCTTTTTCCTGATCTTTGCCATTTTCTGTTCCAGATTCAAATACCGATAATTTTTCATCAATTCGTTTCCTCCTAGTATAATAATGTAACGCCCCCTCACTTCGTTCGAGGGCAAGTCGTCGGAAAGCATTAAAAAAATGCTTCGCATTTGCCTTCCTCCTCGCATTTCTATTGTTTTTTCTTTTCCGCTGCCTTCTTTATCTCCTGGAATTCATTTTGGATACAGCCATAGCGTATCCGCTGCCTGGAGATCGCTTCCGCGTTCTTTAAAACCCATTGTCTTGCGATCCGTTCCGCTACCCACTCTTTCTTCGTTAAATACATCAGGTAACAGTGATCCGAAAAATATTCCGCCACCGGGACTTTCGGCCGAAAACAGATCTCTTCTTCCGTTCTCCCTTCCCGATAATATTCCTCCGCGCGCTTTTTCATCTCACTTCTGGATATCTGTGGGATCAGCTTCTCTTTCTCACAGCCGGATTCCAAAAGGAGCTCTTCAAAGCCTTGCCCTGCCATCTGGAAGGCTTTCCGATTGGCAGTTTTTTGGGCTTCCTTGAGCGCATCCGCTTTTTCCGGGAACGAAAAGGTATCCCGGATTCCTAAAATCTTTCGCAATGTTTCTTTTAAGTCATAGAGCCCGCAGTCCTTCCGGTTAAAGATGCCTTCAAACTCCAGAGCATTGCCGATACCAAGTACGCGCCCTTTACGGGAACCGCTGTAGAGGAAATAGAAATTTCCCTGCAGCACCTTAACGATGGACGCCTCCGGGCAGTCCCACGGGGATACGCTTTCCTCCATGAGCCATTCAAAAAAAGAAACCGTCCGGCTGCTTTCCCCTACCCAGGCCGGCAGCATTTCCAAATCTTTTTGCTTCATCATGAATATCCTCCCGGGATATCGTAATCATGCCACCGCAGGGATATGCACCTTGCGATCTTTTCTTCCAGCTTGATCATGTTCGCCGCACTTTGGTCATTCTTTTTCGCAAAGAAGAGGGATTCACACAGTCCACAGTAGACTTCGTATGCGCTGCAGGGTTCTTCCCCGAACGCAGCCTTAAAACGCTCCACTGTCTCGGCAATCAGCTTTTTTCCGAAATTCTGGCTTTTCATGAGTTCCGCCAGGGTATTTACGGGATACCGGATCCGGATATCACAGAGCCGGCCAATATCCTTTAGCTTCTGCTTATAATACTGGAAGAGTGATTCCATGTTGCAGGTAAACTCTTCAAGCCCCCGCTTGTACTGGTGCTTGATCCTTAACGCCTCGCCCAGTATGATACTGTAATTGCCATCCTGCATGGAGTAAAAGATGTTTGCCCCGGATGCCCCTACATCCGAACTGGTCACACGGATAAATATTTTGATCTCTCCAAAGGGCTTTTTCCCGTGCTCCTCCATCAATTCCCCATATGCCTTTGTCATCTCGTTGCTTCCGATCTGCCAGGCAAGCTGCGCCATATAATGGTCCGCATAGCCATAAGAAAATTTTGCATGCTCCCCTGTACTGATATAGGCGGAGGCGATCATGAACAGCTCCGGCATAGCGATGATCGCGTAATCCGCTTCATCCCCGGACATAACGCCCCTTACCTTTCCTTCGGAAATCCGAAGGAGCGCATTTCCCTTCGCGACTTTCAGACATGCATTTAGGATCTCTGCAAGGACGTGTGTTTTCACATCCAAAAGCGCGCTGCCTTTGATCCGTGCCCGGTCTTTGAGCGTACCGATGGCCGTTTTCCCAAGCGGGTAGACCCCATCTTTCACTTGAAGCAGCAATCCTGTATGCTTCCTTGTATCCGCAAGGATGTTTTGCATTTCGCTTTTCTCTTTAAAATCATCTGGCGCTTCCTCCATTGTCAGGACCTTCAGGCTTTTTGACGGTACCCGGATCCACGCCGCGCGTCCGTCTATCTCCGCAAGATATTCATGGAAACTCAGTTCATTTTTAAAGACTTTTCCAAAATCATCGTGATAATACATACCGCTCCTTTCTAAGGCATCCTAAACCGGGAATCCTGTAGACATCACGATATTAGAGATTCTCCCATCACCGATCTCAAAAAGATAGCCGTCCTCTCCCATGCTTTGGAGTGCCCAAAGATCCAGCTTGTTGATATCCTCCCACTTTACTTCTACTGCCTGCATAATCTTCCTCCTTTTCTGCGTGTCTTCATTCGTTGTCCTCCTTTCTTCCTGTCCGGGCACAAAAAAAGACACAAAAAGAATCTTCTGCTTTTTGCGTCTTTCTGATTAATCTATGCCCGTTTTTTTCAAAGCGCCCTGCGCTTAAAAGTAAACTTCCGGTTATGTAAGCCGGAACAAAAAGATAAATCCTGCCCGTCCTTTTCTGGAACCGGCATAAATTTAATTCACCATAAGGATATCACAAGATATAGTCTGTGTCAATAAAATAAATCTATATCTTGTGTTTACTTTATGGTTCTGGGGATTATGACCACTATATATTGGCGTAATCCTTCAAAAATGTGTTCCTCCCCGGAATGACACAGATCTCATGGAAAAGCTTTTTACTCCGCTTCCCTGTCAGATTCTGTATCTTCCGGATAAACCGCTTTCGCAAGCTCCCTGCCCTGCCCGTCCACTGCGGTCTCAAAGGCCACCTGCTGCCCGGTCCGAAGCTTTTTAAACCCTTCTGTCTGGATCTCTGAAAAATGCACGAAATAGTCCTTTCCCGTCTCATCACTGATAAACCCGTAACCTCTCCTTGCGCTGAACCATTTCACTGTTCCTGTTTTTCCTGCCATATTCTTATTCTCCTTTTTTCTTATTTTTTCTTCGTGTCGGCAATACACGAAAGGAGGCGGCATGGATTCGAACCATGCCATGGATATCCTTGCCCCCGAAATGTATTTTTCCATTCTTTGCCGGCTTTCCTCCCACTATTTAAGTTCTTCCGCTCCATAGAAGGAATCAATGTGAAGCGCGGCATCTAAGCTTCTGATCCCGAACAGGGCGCTCTGCCCCTTCCGGTTAAAGTAAAAGCGGTATCTTCTCCCCAGACGAAACCGATACTGTTTATCCAGCAAAAGCTCTGCCACACGGCCGTCCTCCAGCTGAACCCCTACGTGGTATACCCGGCCGATGGAATGCCTGCCTTTTAGTTCACAGACATATCCCTCTATGGTCTCATATTCCTGTTTTCTGCCACAGCGAAGCAAACAGAAGGCGTATCCCATACCAAACAGGCAGATTGCCACGGACCACAGGATGAAACTCGTAGAATGGTTCTCCCTCCCCACATAAGCGCCTAAAAAGAGCGCTAAAAAAGACAGCGCACCCACTTTCAATGCCCTGTCTGCCAAGACTGCCGGAATCGTTTGAATCTCTTTCATCCATTGGCTGATATCAGAGACCAGATGTTCCAGCTTTTCTGTTTTTTTCTTCTTACGCAAGCGCTCCCTCCTTTACGGATTGGATAAATAACAATTTATTCTGGTACAGCTCGATAACTGCTTTTAATGTCCCTTCTTCCGCCTCTTTCAAAGGGAACCCCATCTCTCCATTGTCCTGGATGGTTTTGAGCAGGTGTTTATAGGATGCTTCCAAAGGGTTCTTTTTGAATACCTGCAAAGCGCTTCTTATTGGGTTTCCAAATGCCGCGCTCTCACAGAAAGCCAGGAAGCGTTCCCCAAAAGTCCTGCGCACGCATGTTACGGAAGCCGATTGAAAAAGCCCCCTCGCAGCCTCCTTAAGGCTCTCTGCTTCCTGGAAAATAACCAGTTCCCGGATCAGAAGCCGTTCAAAGCAGGCCCTAAATTCTTCCAAATCTACTTTTGCCTTCACCGGATCCTCTGGAAACGCCAGGTTCAATAATCTCGTCATCCGCCCGTAAATCTGCCCTTCCTCCACAAAAGACCAAAGCAGCGTATTCCATATGTAGCATTCCACGCCCAGCAGATCCTTTTCCTGCTTTCCTGTCCGGATGCGGAACACATCATCCGGACACTCTGTTTTTACTCCGACTGCCGTATACCACTTCATGTTGTCCTCCTAATTGAAAACCAAAACCAATTTCGGGATGATATAGCATACTATCATCCCAAGTACCACATACACGCCTGCATGGGAGCTCTTTTTATCCCACACAGACTGGTATTTCGTGCCGATGATCCGTACCTTCCCCGGAACTTCCCAGCGAAGCCGCCTGTAAAACTTCTTAAACTCCTGATTCCCATAGCCAAGAGACCGGACACAGAAGATCTTCCTTTTTTGTTCCTCGTCATCCAAAAGGATAAAGCTCTCCCGCTCCTTACTGGAATCGATCACAACATAGAATTCCGGGATCCCCTTCCTGCTGCCCTCCACGATCTTTTCTACTTCATCGTAGAAGATCCGGCAGGATTCATACTGTCCATTTTGCTCTGGCTGATAGACTGCCAGGGATTCCCCATCCAGTTCCATATAACAGCACTCCGCCTCCATGATCCGTTTGCTGTTCTTCCATGCGTAAAAGAACAGAAGGATACCGCCAAGCCCAAACGCTGTCAGGAAATACACACGCTCCCAGGAGAGCCCCCGCATCAGGAAATGTATCGAGACTGCCGTTGCAATCAGGCAGAATCCGCCGCCGCAGAGATACCCGTCCCTAAGATCCATCAGTTTATATATATCCTCGTCCTTTGCCAACAACCGCATATCTTACGTCCTTTCTGTTAGATTCTTCCTTCCCCTTCATGCACATTTTCCGCCTCCTTTTTGGCCCTCCTGATGCCATTTGATGAATTCCCTGCATTCCCGGATTGTCTGGTCACAGTAATAATCTAAAAATTTACCGATGTGCATATCCTTCTCCCGCAGGCACAATCTGGTCTGCAGCCAGATATAAGCGCTATGCCTGCTCATATATCCCTGCTTCCACAAGGCATCCAAAGCCCGGTGTGCTAAGATCCGCTTATGCCTTAAACGGACGTCTGCCAGCGTCCCTTTGGGAAGCAGGGAGTCTTTGTGCGCCCCCACATAGGCGTCGCAGGTATCCGGATACCCGTCACATACATACAGATAGCTTTCTGTATCCAGCGTATCACGCCCATAGACGTAAGATGCCGGGTGGATGCGCGCGATCCTGCCGCAGTATGGGCAGCGCAGTATGGATTGTCCTGTTTTTTTCTTTCTTTTCTTCATTCGTGCCCCTCCTCCTGAAACCAATTTTAGAACCGTTCTTCATGATGGTTCCCTTTTCATGGTTTCAGGTATTGTAAACAATCCGGGTTTTGTGTGTCAACAGAATTTCTGCCTGTTTGAAACAAAATTTTATACAGTTCCCCTTTTGATCAGCCGGGTGATGATCCCTTCCGCCACTTCGTACTTATCATTGATCCTGGTAACAACAAAACCCACCTCATCCCGTTTGGAAGGGAGGCTTGCCATGTTACAGGAATGGGCCACCGCGTTGACCCCGATATTCAGCCGCATAAAATAGGTGCCCTTGTATACGTCCGTAATGGTCCCCACATACTTTCCCTGCCTGACGCATTTCTTCAGGTTGTCCTTATTGACGTTGGCTGTGGCGCTTTTGGCATCCACGGAAATCTCCATTTCCTCTATGGACTTCATATGGATCTTGTTGACCGTGACCAGTGCAAGCTCTCCTACCTGGAACTTCTCCCCGGCATCTACCATCCATTCCCATGCCATATCCCTTGCGCGGACAGAGACCTCCACGCCAAACACCTCCAGCCGGACGACTTTTGGCGCTACCGCGATCACGCGTGCCTCCACCACACGCCCCGGATAGAGCATCGGATCCTCCCCTTCATGTTCCGACAGATAAAAAGTCTGGCGCTTTTTCAGCATGGCGTCCTTTCTGGAAGCCACCACGCTCCTGCTCTGTTCGTCCAGGTCACGGATGATAAAGTCAATATCGCTGCCAAGCATGTTGTTAGCAATCCTGGTCTGGCGGTTTAAAGTATCCGCGTTCTCTCTTCCGTCTCCGGAAAGGTTGATCATCATCTCATCCATCGGAATGATGATGCGGAATCCATTGTAATAAGTAATCGCGACAACCCACCCGCTTTCGAGCTTCTCAATTCCTCCCAGCTGCCCGGTCAGTATCTTTCTGGTACGGTGTGCGTTTAAAAGCTGGTGCCACCTTGCGTCCTCCTGTTCTTCCAAAGTCTCTACGTGGGAATCCACATCAATTGTCAGAATCCCATCTGAGAATGCCGCTCTGGGAATGTTCTGTTCTTCCGTTTTCTTCGCTGTTATTTTCGTTTCTGCCATAGCAAACCTCCTATTACGAGTACTTAGTGCCTGTCTTTTGGGCACTTATGTATGAGTTATAGTTACCTGGCCACTTCGCAAGGTTCTTTCGAGCTTAGTGGCAGTGTAACTTCCACTGAAAAGGGACACAAAAAAACAGCCCTTCTCCGGCTGCTTCCTTTGTGTCCCGCAGTATTTTACATTTACCATTTTAAACCGGCTGACATCGGATGTCAATTTCACTGCCGTTGCAATGCCGTCGCATTTCCGGCGCGATTTGGCCCATCCAGCTTTTTCAGTCCATCCTCATACCGGATCCTGGAGAAATACAAAAGCTTTCCCTGAATCTGCACCAAGATTTTATGCTCTAAAAGATATGTAAGATTGGCTTCCTGTGGATTATCCCGCTGCCATCCAGTGGCTTTATAAAAATCCTCCACACAATCGTATACCTCAATGCTTCCCCTTGCCAGTTTGATCTTCTCTGAGTCTGTCTCCTGTAGGCGAAGTCCAAATTCCCGCTCCAGTAATTCCAGGAACGTACATTTGACCAGTATATTCTCTACCATCATTTTTCGTCCTCCTAGCTATTGTAACCAATTTGCGCAGCAAATTGATTGCCTGCTTGCCCGCCATCTGCGGAGCAGATTTTAAATGCGGGCAATTCCCGTATTTTTTTCATACGATACTTTACACTACCCTATCGGATGAATGGTCTGCAAACAGATCCTCCACCTTTGTAATGCGCATTTCTGTCTTTTTTTTCTCTGACGTCTTCATCCGTTCTCGTTTTTTCATCGGCGTATCCAAAGCAAGCGGCTCCTGGGTTTCTTCCGCTACCGCATCTGCCGGTCTTTCTGTCTCTCTTTCAAAAACAGGTTCCCGGTTGAAAAGGCTCTCCTGGATGTCCTCTCTCCCAACATCCTCCTGGGTTTCTCCTGCCGCTTTTCCCTTCGCTTCTTCATAAATCTGAAACTGCTGTTTTTCTTCCTGCCACTTTTGGTACCACTCCGGGATATGCTCCTCCACCTTCTCTAATGTCATATGCTTGGAATCCGGATGCTCCAGATAATCCATCTTCCGGAACCGGCATACCTTCTGCCCCCGGATGATCAAAAGCCCCTGGTCTAAGGGAAAGCGTAAAATTTCATCCGGCAGAAGCAGCATCCGCTTTCCAAGGGAAGTGGATTCCGAGTATTCCGGCACGTAATCCGTGACACGCATCGTTTGGAAATTTTTCCGGGTGGAAGAAACCGACACCGTGATCTCCCCGGTACGGCCGCTGTAATAGGTAGCCGTGGTGATATCATTGCAGCCTAAAAAGATGGAAAAATCACAGCCGCCTAAGATTTCTTCCCACTGGTTATCCGGATACCGGTTCTGAAGCTGCGGGATGTTCTGGAACAGGATGCTCATCCCGATCCCCCGGCTGCGTGCCGTTGCCAGTTTTTTCTTAAAATCCGGGACCACCCCGAGATTCGGAAATTCGTCTAAAATAAACTGGACCGGGACCGGCAGGCGTCGTTCCTCCGTCTGATCCGCATAACGTACCAGCTTGATGCTTAAAAAAGAAGTAAACAGCGTCGCCAGTACATCATAAGTACTGTCCTGATCCGAAGTGATACAAAAGTAAGCGCATTTTTCCCTGCCTGGAAGAGACAGGTCTATCTCGTCATGGCTCGTAATCTTCTGTACCAGTTTATTCTGCATGATCTGCAGCCGGGTGCCCAGCCCTAAGACCGCATTCCCTTTCACTTTGTCCGCCTTCGCGAAAAGCTGGTACGGCCCTCTTGCCGGATGGTTGGTCGGCAGGCGTTCAAAAATGGCATCCAGCATATCCACGCTTTTATTCAGCAGCAGTTTATAGGCTTCTGGGAACGTGCGTTTCTCCGGCGGATAATCATTGAACACGTACAGGCACAGCGCTTTTAACAGATCCATCTCCGTATTGTCATAAAAATGATCAAATTTATCTGTGGTATTGCGGATCACTACATCACAGAATACATCAATCAGGCTCCCGTCGTCAATCTCTCCGAGACAATCCCATGCATCCGAATGTTCCAGATGGATTAAGTTTAACTGCCGGACGGTATAGCCACAAGACCTAAGATAAGCACAAAGGTCTTCGTAAAGCTCCGATTTGGGGTCGGTTAAATAAATACTCTCCCCACGCCGGATGCACTGCAGCGCCATCACCCGCGCAAAAGCCCGGGACTTCATGCTGCCCTGGGAACCGCATACGGCAAAATTGCGGTTCAGTCTGGAATCTATGGGCAGGCTTAGGATATGCCCGCTTTTTAAGTCCCTCCCAAAGATCACTCCCTGCACTTTCCCGACCTGCCTGTCGGTTTGCAGCACTTTTTCCTGCTCTTCCCCGCTCATAAATCCTGCCGTACCATAGGTGCCCTGCCTTGAGATCTCAAAATTACGCTCGTCATAATCTCCGTTTCCCATCCCTCTCCAGATGATGAGCCCTGCGACTGCGGCAAATAAAAGGAATACCATAAGCGTGCATTTTAAGCCCGCCACGGAAGATATCCCACACCAGAGATTCTTTATCGGGTTTAAACGGACTGCCGATTCTTTAAAAAGCTGTGTTAAAAATCCTCCTGTATAGAAGGCCAGCGCCAATAATCCTAAAATCACAAAAATCATCTTAACAGTCTTTTTCTTGTCTCTTTCTATTCTCCCACCTTCTTTCCTCCCTCCAGAATGCATTCGTTAAAACCATTCGCCTCATGATACTGTACAAGATTCCCATAATAGCTGGACATCGTATGAACCGAATTATAAAGAGCAGTGATCAGCAGTGCCCGGATATTTCGTGCTTTGGTATGACTCTCACTCATACAAAGCAATACAAACTCCACATGTTGTTTGTTGATCTTTTGAAATTGTGCCTTTACTACCTCTGCAGGCTTGTTTTCTTTGTTTACCCGTATACTTTCCGATGTGGAATTCAGGACTTCCACCATGATTCCCAGCAGTTCATCAATCCGTTTATCATGTGGATTGTCATGTTTTAGGGCATCATATGAAATCTGTTCTTTCACCATCTGCTCTATTTCCTGATAAGAAGGATAAGAATTGACTGTACTGTATTCTTTATTTATATTCTCTGTATATGTCTCACCAATATCGGCGGCCCCTTTCCCCAATTCCGGGGAGACCCTCTCACCGATTTTAGTGATACCCCTCCCCATTTTCGGTGATACCCTCTCTGGCGGATAGCATCCTCTTGCCTCCGGTGATGCCTGCTCTGCCTGATTCGGGTATGTCAACATCTCCAGCACATCTACATCCAGTTTTAAAAATAACACATTAGAGAACCTCTGTCCGTTAATCTGCTGCGTCCGGAACACCCTGTTGACAACCCCCAGCTTCTCTAATTCCACAATGGCATTCGTAGCATCCCGTTTTGTAATCCCAAACTGTTCTGCTAACTGCTGATAGCTTCTCTGCAAAAGATCAGACTGGAATTTTTTCCGAAGCCCGATGAGCTGTCCTGTCATTTCATCCCGGATTTCCACCGCCCGATACCAGTATACGATATCTGCAAGGATGACAATTGCCATTAGGTTCGGTTTTCCAGTTTCCTTCCGGATTGTCTGGTACCAGCTTATGGGAATCACATTGCCGGATATCTGCAGGCGGCTCATCCGGTCTACGATTGGGCTGCCCGTTTCAAAAGGACTTTTCATGCAGCACCTCCTCGCCATATGCCCTGCCATGCTATGGGATATATCTTGTTATTTCTGGTATAAATATTCCATCACCTTTTCCGTCACAATCTCTCGATACCCAGCCCCCTTTCCAAAAAATCGCTCCAACACCTGCCGCTGATAGGGAAAACAAAAAATAATCCCC
Organism: uncultured Clostridium sp.; assembly: GCA_964523125.1. Lineage (GTDB taxonomy): Bacteria > Bacillota > Clostridia > Lachnospirales > Lachnospiraceae > Schaedlerella. Next base: position 10,490 of record CAZFXM010000045.1, read on the forward strand.
TTCTGCCTCCATCCGAACTCCTGCTTTACCCGGAGCAGATAGCGCATATCCAGCTCATAACAAAAATACACCGGATTCCCGTCCCCATCAGTGCCGGCGCTTATCTGGTACCCTGCCTCTTTCGTCTCCCATAAAGCGGAGCAAAGAAACCGATACAGCTTCTCCTGTTTTTTTGCGTCTGTTAGAAGGATTACCTGAACCTCCGCTTCCTCCAACATCGGCAGGTAATAATAATGCTCGTAAATGTCATCTACCTGAAACAGGTTCCCTTTTACACCTCCATCGCTTGTCAAAAGCTCGATCAAAAAATCTATGGTATCTCCCAGCACAACCGCATCCATTCTTTGAAGCTTCCCGCTTTTCATGCTTTCCCTCTCTGCCCAGCTCCTGATGGCACGCTCCATCTTTTTCGCCCACCGCATCCTTTGTGACAGGGAATGATAGACAATATAACCGGATTCCCCGGACAGCAATATCCCGCAGGCCCTGGAGCCTTTAATGGCGTCTGTCCGCCTTTTAAATTCCAGGCTGCCATAATATGCCGTAATCCCCCTCCCATCTTGAAAACGTTTCCCGAACAATTCCGGTTTCTCGCTTCGAAGAATGGGAATCCCCGTTTTCCAGAAGAAAACCCATACCTTGCTCATCCGGTGCAGCCGAAGCCGCTTTTCAATCTCCCCTTTGACGTGGCTGGTCTCAACCGCCCCTTCCAAAAAATATCCGGTCTCTTCCCCGAACCTGGAAAGGACATAACGCTTTCCTTTTGCCCGCAGCACATATCCTTTCCGGCCGGATTTGTTGCGTACAAGCACAAGCCCGTCTTGTTTTAGGCGGGTAATAACCGCCGCCGTATAGGAAGCAGACCCAATGATCGTCTCTGCCATGTCCGCAGGCAGTTCTCCGCTTAATGCGATCAGCACCAATAACGCGTCCTGTTTATTCATTTGAATCCACCCTTTCCGCAAAAAAACAGTACCCTATACGTGGATACTTGGGTACAAAATGAAGCTCTTGTTCTATAAAATCCGCCGATAATTCCTGCTTTTTTGCTGTTTTTCCCATTATCGAAAAGCAATCCGGGATACGGCACATTTTTTCGATATGGTTTTTCGGTCAAAACGCGCTCACCCAACGTGGAAATCTCTCCGCGTCCATGATAAAAATCCGGGTGGCATCCTCTTCCCCCAGCCGGGTGATATGATAGGTATCCGTATAGAGCCCTCCGTCAGATACCAGGAAAAAATTTGAGATCACATCCAGCACATGCTTTTCCTCCACATTGTCATGATCCCTTACCCTCCCTATCGGAAGTGCCCGGTCATAGAGGTGCAAAAAGCAGACCGTACATTGGCCAAACTCCGGTATTTCCTGCCCGTCCTCCCGTCTTTTCATACACCAGTTCCAAAAGGCGGTCTGCAAAGGCTTATACAGATAATCCGTATAGCTTTCCTTCCGGTGGGGGACCAGGATCGGAGCCGTGATTTCCAAAATTCCTTCCCGGTACTGGATTTCGATTCCATGGATCATGACCAGTTCTGACTGGTACTGCTCATATTTCATGCTATCCACTACCACTTCCAGAGACAGCCTCCTTAGTTTTTCTGTTAGCCGTTCCCCTGTTTTGGACGCTTCCAGCACCATATCCGTCAGGTTCCTATAGCCTGCTTCCGCGTGGCTTCTTCTGTAGGAAGCCATCAGGTTTCTTGCCTCTGCCAGATGCTGCCCTACATCCGAAGCCATTTTCTGGGCATCATCCAGCTGCTGTTTCATTTTCCAAAATGCCTCTTTATTGCTTGCTGTCTTTTCGATAGTATTCGATTTGACCCGCCTCCTTTACTGTGCAGTATCCGATCACATCCGGAATCTGAATCTTCGGGATATCCTCCGCCTCCTCTACCACTACGATATGCCCGCACGCATCGATCTTCCTGCGCGCAAACAGCTGGTTTGTCAGTTCCACGTCTTCTGGCGCGACATACAAAATATCATAGATTTCCCCGTCACCGACAAAGACGATACGGATAGGGTATTCCTCTTTGGAAGCCATGAAATGCTGTTCGATTTTCTTCTGATCCATCAGGTCTAACAGCACCCAGACGGAGGTATTGGTTCCCCGTTCCCATGCCTGATATGCGTCTTCACTGGATGCCACCTGCTTTGTTTCCTGGCTGATGAAAATGAAATGTTCCTTTTCCAGGTTTTTTAACGCCCTCCCTACAAACCTGTCCCTCCCATCCTTCTGGAAAAAAGCATATAACTGGCTTTTGTACAGCACGTTATATCTCTGGACCAGTTCTTTTAACTCCCGTTCCACACCTCTTTGCTTATTCTGGTTTTCCATCGTGCGTATATCCTCCTGCCTTGTGTTTTTCGATACAGAAAACTGGCTGCCGGCAGCTTTTCTGCATATATGGTATCCACAATGACGCATAAAAAGTGTTCTAAAAGACGCATTGTATGACACTTTTTCCATCTCTATCCTAAGGATATGAGATAATGACACCTACAAGGACACTTTTTATACGTTTTATTTTCTTATGCGTTTTCATTACGTTTTATGATGCATGCCCCTCCCTCCTTCCGTATGCCTGATCCCCGTATTTCTGCAGCCGCTGCTTTAACTCCTGCAAATCCCTCCGGTCTGTGGTGATCAGGTCTTTTTCCAACTGGCTGGCCTTAAAATCGACGATCAGGTTATTGCTGTTGGTAGAGATCAGCCCGGTCCCCCGTTCAAACCGGGTAATGGACATGGCTTCTGCTTCCGACAAATCCAGTTCTTCCCGGATGTTCCCCGCTTCACTGGTTTCCATATTTAAGATGATCTTGGTCTTTGAATTATTCAGGATCCCCCGTCCCAGCTTTCCGCCCCTTAAGGCAAAGAAGTCCACCAGGTCCTGGGTCGCGCAAACTGCCGACCCGCCATAGGCACGGATCACCTTAAAGATCTCCAACAGGTACTCCCCTGCCATTTCATTGGATACCAGCAGTTTCCATGCCTCATCAATAAAAATCGCTTTTTCCACCGTCCGGTCTTCTTTTGCCTTTGCCCAGACAAAATCTAAGGCGACAAACATCCCAAGGAGCAGGTCCCCTGATAGTTCTGAAATATCCAGCACCACATACTTATTGGACAGGTCCACGTTGGTCTGCTGGTTAAAGGTCGAAGCGGAGCCATGTACCAGGCGGTTCAAAATGTTTGCCATCCTCCGGCATTCCTCTTTCCGAAGGAGCACTTCATACAGATCCCCTAAAATAGGCATCTCTTTATAGCGGCCGGGAGATTCTGGATTTATAAGGCTGCGGTTATCATGGGTAATGCCTTTCTCCGCGTAAGTCATGACCAGTGCCTCATCCAAAAGCTGCTTCTCTTCATGGTCTAAATCAGGGATCAGCAGGCTGAAAAAAATATGTAAGCTCTGGATCTTCAAAGCCAGTTCCGATCGCTCCACCGTATACCCATCCAGCAGTTCGCTTGCGGATGTATCTGCCGGCCGAATCTCCATGATATTGATGCAGTTGGGGGAAGCCGGGGAAATCTGGATAAACGCGCCGCCTGTATTCGTACATGCCCTGGCGAACTCATGCCCTTTATCCGGGGCAATGATAAAGACCTGTACATTTTTACGCCTCAATCGAAGCGCCATCAGCTGCATCGTAAAGGTTTTTCCCGCGCCGGATGTGCCCAGGATCGCTATATTGGCGTTCTTATAAATCTGGGTATTGAAGATGTCCACAATGACCAGTGAATTGTTGGCCTTATTGACCCCCATCAGGATCCCTTCCTTATCTGACATCTCATACGATGTAAAGGGATAACAGCTTGCCACGCCGGAGGTCAGGACATTTCGTTTTGACCGCTCATAAAGCTTCCTGTCCAGGCTCAAAATCGGCAGGGATGACAAAAAAGCCTGCTCTTCCTTAAACAAGCAGCTCACCGTTCCGATATCCTGCGAGTTTAAGAGCTTTGTCATCTCCTTGACCCGCCATTCCACCTCCTTTGCGCTCCGCCCGGTAATGGTGACCAGCGTACTCATATAGTAGAAATCCTCACTGCCGCTAAGCCCCCGCTTCAAATAATATCCAGCATGGATGGACTCACTCAGGTCATCAAAATCACTGTTGGTATCATAGGTGTCTTTAATCTTGGAGCGGTTTAACCGGATCCGCCTGCCGATCCGCTCCATCGTCCTGCTCTTATCCTGCTTAAAAAAGAACAGATCCACATCAATCCCCTCTCCCGCGTTGATCAGGAGGGAAATCCATCCTGCCGGAACCTTTGTCCGGTATTTGTGGGAAGGGATCATCAGATAACTGTAATACAGCCCATCCATCACCAGGAAATTCCGGTGGCTAAAATCAATCCTTTCCGGCGCGATCAATTCCGTGACCGGAATATGGCGGATACTGTCTTCCCCATTTTCCCTCCGGTAATGCTCCGCCACCTTTTTCGTTCGCTCTTCCAGTGATTCATAGGTGCTTGTCCTCCGGTTTAAGATCTGGTACAGCACCTCTACAAGGAAACGGGTTTCATTTTCATGCTCTAATACCACGTTCCCGCATTGTAACAGGTATTTTTTGGCTGTCTGCATGACCGACCTCATATAGAGGACCACATCCCTCTCGGCCGGATTTTTATTATTATTGTAAGACTGATACTCGAAGATCAGGAAAAAACGCCTTGTAACGGCCTCCTTTCTCCCAAGGGTCTCGATCAGCCGCCCATAATCCTCCTGCAAAAGCCGGACACGTTCATCAGGTTCTTTGGCTGCCTCTTCCTTGATCCTCTCAATGTACTCAGAAATATCCGCCTTTTTGGATATCACCTTAAACTGCATTTTCACCGGTGCGATTTTCAGATAGGACATAAAAGACATCATGATGTTCCTCTGTTCTGCCGAAGACCGCAGTAAAAAATTGATCGGCAGGATCTCAATCAATTTGACATACCGATGGTCTGCCGTAAGTATGATTCCATTCTTGATCTGCCGGATAGGGAGATAGGAGGATGCCCAGGTGACAGGAAGCAGATCCAACTCCGGCTCCTTTTCCTTCTTTTCTTTCCTGTGGTCACACCGCTTTTTCTTCGATTCCTCTTCGGGTTCCTTTCCCTGACCGGATTTTGCAAGTTCTTTTTTCAGCTCCTTTTCTTCCCTAAGCTGGAGCCTGCGCATCCGTCCCTCTTCCCGGGACTGTTCCGCTTTTAATTTCTGCTGCTCTTTACGGTTCTGCCGTTCTTCTTTCCGGCTTTGCTTTTCTGCCATCTTTGCTTCCCGTAATTTTTCCCTGAGTTCCCTTACTTCGCTTCCGATTGTCTCCGCCTCCTTTCCCTCTCTGGCTCTTTATTTTTTGCTTCGCAAGCCTCCGGTTCCTTTTCAGCCTGTATTTCCCGTCCGGAGCAGTCAAAACCCTGCGCCTGCACAGATACTTTATAAACTGGAATAAAAAGGAGGTCAGGCTCTCTCCCTGTACTCCCAGCACGGCAAATATCACAACCGGAAGGATCACGATCACTCCGGCATAAATCTTCCCACGTATGCCCCACTCCATGGATAATAAAACCCGCAATAAAAAAAGGCCCAAAAAGCCCGCTTCAAAAGCATTCCGAAACCTGACCCTGCCGGAGAATATCGTCCCCTCCTGAGCAAAATTGGGTGGAATGGTATATACATCCATCCGTTCTCTCTGCGCGATCTTGAAACACCTCCCATAAAAACTCAAAATACATCTTTTACTGGTTTATTTTACCAGTTTTGTTTCTTGAAGCCCTCGTTTTCTTATTTCTGATCAGAATCCCTGCTGTTAAAATCAGCACCAGGGCACCGCCAAATCCAACAAAACGCGTCACTGGCGCGTTTTGCTGGATACTTCGTAATAAAATATGTTTTGCGTTCATAAATTTCTCACCCATGCTCCTTTCCGTCCTTTGTTCTTTGTTAATATCAATTTTCTCTTTTCTTGGTTCCGTTCCTACTTTATTTGCTTCTGCCTGTCCATCTGCCACACTCACGTTTTCAGATGCTTGTACATTTCCTGTTTTCTGGCTTGTCACTTTGACGGTAACTACGATCAGCCCATTTTTCTCCATCTGCAGTTCTTCCTTTGGATAGTCCACAGAATAGATATACTCTGAATCTGCCGCTTCCACATCCTGGATATGATATATACCCTGGGGAGCCGGAACATTATACTCATACAGGTTCTCGAAAGACAATCCAAATCTCCTCGTAACGCCGTTCTCATATCCAACCGTAACGTAAATTTCTCCGTCAAATCCGGGAAATCTCTCCGAACGCAAGGCGATCGTCCCGGAATCCTGTTCCGTAGGGGTATAATATTCTTCTACCTGGTCGCGTGTTTCCCAATCGTCCGCTTTTTTCTGCACCATTCCGTTCACGTCAAATAAGACGTATCTCCCGGCTTCATTCACCGTATCGTATGCCCAGGCTCCGATGATCCTGTTTCCGTCACGGTCATATCCACCTCCGCACTCCCATCTGACAATCTCAGGCAGTCCCTCTGGAACCTCTTCACTTGCAGACGCATGGATTCCGAACAGGCAGCCCATCAAACAAGATATCAAAAAGACCATACAGATTTTTCGTTTCTCAAACATTATCCCATCCTCCTTTACTTCCCAATGATCCAGAATGCCCCATCGCTTAAATCCCGTCCATAGGATTTGATCGTATCCACACTGTAAACTTTTGCCGTCCTCTCCCGGCTGGCGCAGTCCGCGATCGTAATATATCCATCCCTTGTCACGCCGGTAAGTACAATAAAATGGCCGTCACTTCCCCCGGTAATGGTATAGGCTTCGCAAATCTCTACGACCATCTTTCCATCCTTCAAAGCCTGGACTACCTCCTCCATCCTGTCTTTCCCTACACGCTCACAGGTCAGCCCCCAATGCCTGGCCGCGTTAGAAGGAAAGGAATGCGCGGTACCGGCTCCGGAGACATACTCTCCATTGTTGATGGAAAAAGCAGCGGTCATCTGGGGATTGACCGTCTCGCCTGTCAGTGTGGAGATCACGATTGCCAGGGAAGTAGGGCCGCACCCGGCTGCCCCGATGGTACTGTCGCCGTAAGGCATGCTCCCCCAGGGTTCCTCCCCCTGGTTAAAGTAGACTACCTTTTTCACGCCTTGCTCCACCGTATCGTAGGTAATGATATCCCCGGTGGCGTCAATGTTCCCATTATAGGAATCGGACCCGCCTCCCGTCACAAAATCCGACCAGGAAAATAGAGAAAAGAAAGACTCCTTCAGGGAATCCATCCCCTCGCTCATTAGTTTCAAAACCTTCAAAACCAGTTCAAAGGTGCTTTGGCTTGTCACATACTTATATTCATATCCTCTTCCGGCAGACGGTTTCTGGCTTAAAAGGAGCGCCAAGGTATATTCCACTGTCTGAATCTTTGCCGGGAATGTATCCGCCATCACCCTGTCTCCAACCGCCTTTCGCTGTTCATAAACCTCTTTGTCTACCTCCATCCATCCGGAATCAGATAATTGGTAATATACAGTCTTTATTTGCTCCCCTTCCCTTTCATCCGTAACTGTCCATGAGAAGAAGCGATCCGCGTTCTCAGATACCGCTTGCTTTAACTGCTCATAAGGGGCACTTAAATCGTCCTCCCTACCTTCTTCGGGATCTGCCGGATTTGTACTGCCGGATTGCTGCTCCTGTATCGTGATATAACCCATCACTTTCTTCACATAATCCTGGGTCTCTTTAAACGGCGGCACCTGATATCCATAATTAATCACATTCCCAGGCCCTGCATTATAAGACGCGATTGCCAGCTCCAAACCATTGGAATAGCCTTGAAACTGCTGCAGGTTGCCGGCAATATATTTTGCCCCGCCCATGATATTTTCACGGGCATCGTATGGGTTTACCCCAAGGGAGGCTGCCGTGCCGGGCATAAGCTGCATGATGCCGATTGCGCCAACATAAGAGACGGCATTCTGATTGAATCCGGATTCCGTCATTCCAATCGCTTTTAAAAGAGCGACCGGTACCCCATAGGCTTGTGCCGCTTCTTCAAAATAGGAGTCATAGGGGCTTGCGAGGTCTGTTGACATGTCTCCCCAGTCACTGGAGAACCCCAAAAAGGAGTGAATCGAGCTTTTGTCCCAAATCTGGGACAGCAGGATCGAAAGGTAATAGCTTACATTTCGTTTCAGCTTTGTTTCATATTCATCTATGACGGTCAGCTCATACTCTCTATAATTTGCCTCCTTGTCCTCCTGGATTTCCTGTATTTTTTTATCTCTTGCCTGTTCGATCAGTTCCATGATCTCCTGCTCGTATGCCTCATTTTTTAAGATTTCTTCTATCCGCGCCTTGATGTTGGACAGCTCCGCTGACTGCGCTTCATTGGCAAAGGCATCCGCGTCAGCAAATCCCAGATAGGTCAGGATGATTCCGATCATATTTGCGATCAAAAACATACACAAAAAGACAGCCGCCAGGATCCCCGCAAGCACTTTCCAGAAAGTTTTGCTTGTTGCAAGGCTTCCAACTACCGTTCCTAACGGCCCTCCTAACGCGGTACCGGCAGCGGCTCCTGCCGCTTCACCTCCGCCCTTTACCGCGGCACTCACCGCATAAGCCGCCTGGGATGTATGGGCCGCCGCGTCTGCTGCCTGATCCATGGGGGAAGCATTGACTCTGTCCTCCTTCATATGCCCACCCCTTCCTTACTTCTGTGAATCCTCATTTTCCTGCTTTGGATTCTTTTTTCTCTTCTTTTTCAGTTCTTTCCTGGATTTTGGCACCTCCCGGATTTTTCTTTCCTCTGTCTCTTTCCGGTACTCCTGCTTCTTCATTTCTGAAGACGGGTTTCCACTGCCCATTTTCGGATTGACCTGTATATTCTGCTGTCTTGTGTCCGGATTGATGGGAGCATTCTGCCGGTTCGTACCGGAATTGATTGGCGCGTGCTGCTTTTCTACCCTTAAATCCGAAGCATGCTGTCGGCCGGTATCCGGATTTCCTGGAGCATACTGCTGGCCTGCACTGGAATTCACGGGTGTATGCTGCCGGCCGGTACCGGGATTTGATGATGTCTCCTGTTGGACTGGCATATCAAAATCGTGATAGCCAATCCCATTTACTTCTTCGCCTCCTACTCTTGGGAAAACCTGCGTATCGCCGGCTCTGATCTTGGAAAAATCATTTTCCGGCAGGCTGCCTGTATTGACTTCTCTCTCCACGCCTGATACCGGGACGTTCCCCAGATCCATATTTCCTGCTTCATGGAATCCGTTACCATTCATGCCGGTTTCAAAGTCCATCTCACTCAGGATTCCTTGTGTTCCTTCTGAAACGTTTGCTCCGGACAGGCTGCTGGAAATACTGCCATCTTTACTGAAGGCATCCATACCGCTTCCAAGACCCGCGTCCTCTGCGCTGCCACCTCCGATCACAGTGCCTCCCAAGTTCATATCCGGTTCTTTCATATCGCCTGCAGCCAGTTCCTCCTGTCCGGCCGGATAATCTCCCAGTTCCGCAGAGATGCCATCTCCGGTGCCAAACACGGTTTCCGTACCTGGCTCCTCCATTCCGGGATCCAAATCTTCTCCTTCGAAAGCCGAAAACTCTCCTGATTTCAGATCCATATCTGCTGTATCCGCAAATTCTCCGCTTTCCGGGACCGCATCTTCCGGCATCATGCCCATTTCTTCCAATACGCTTCCATCCTCGTAATCTTCCATTGCGTCGAAATCACCAGTCTGCATTTCTGACTCTGCGTCCGCTTCTTCCATATGGCTGCCAAAATCCGTTCCATCCTCTGCCTGTGCCGTCTCCATTCCGAATCCCATGGGGATCGGACCCGCAGCGCCTGTCATGCCGGATTCCTCCATATAAGAGTCCGTTCCGATACCAGTACCCATTCCGGAATCCTCTCCGTTTCCGGCGGAAGTACCTGCTGCCTGGCTGCTTCCCCTTCCAACATGGGAAAACACACGTCCGGCTGCCATGATAAGCCCCATTGCTCCCATCCCAGTGCTTGTACGCCCTAAGTTTACCCCTAGGGAAGACATATAGGAATCCAGCTTAAAGGTGATTTTACAAAAGCCAACCAGACAAAGGGTCGCTACAAAAAACTTTGTAAACCCATAACTGCTGGCATTTAAGTTCCCATAGCCGGACAGGAACATTTTCAAGCACCAGGAATTTAAGAGGATCAGGACAATCTGCCCCCCGAACATCTTCGACCAGGAAGCAAGGATGTTATTCGTTGCTTTGGAACCGCCGGTTGAAAAAGCCAGCGGCGCCGTATAAGAAAACACCCCCAGTAGTACATACCGCTCCGCGATCACAAACAGCATTTTTAAATAATTCCATGCTACAAAAAACTGCATGATCAGCTTCAGGATCAAGATATTCAGGCTTCCGATCCCAAGTACGGATGTGACTGCCTCTAACGCGGAGACATATTCGGAAAAACTGCTGACCTCAATCTCTGTTCCCGCAATCCACTGGTACGGTGTGCCCGCTACGTTTAAGATATAATCAATAAACGGCTTTGCCGCCACAATGAAGAACATGCAGATCCCACTCCTGCATATCAGCTCAACCGGGTCTTCACTGGGAATCCCCGCCTTGCCAAACATGCTCTTTAGCAGCTGCCAGACACAGATCAAAAGAAGAATTGCCATTCCAAGAGGCATGATCGCATTGGAATACAGATCCCCCACTACGGAAAACAATTCCTCAAACAGGCTCAGGTCACAGGATAAAAGCTCTGTAAACATATCGGTGATCAGGGACATCATATCTACAATAAACTGCGAACACATCTCCCAGATGCTTTCAATCAATAAATCTAATAACCAACCCATGTGTTATCTGTTATACCCGTTAAGGCATCCCCCTTTCTGCCGGGAGAGCTCCGGCACATTTTATCCTTCCGGCGTTTTAACCGCCGAACATGCTCTGTGGAATGATACTCTCAAAATACGTTACGATCGCGCCAAGCGTCATCAATGCTGCCCAGCATACGACAATCCTCTTAAGCCATGACCTGGATTCATCTACCGTACGGCCGGATTTTGAGAAATTCATCAGAAGCAGGCAGACTGCCGCGCATACCACGGCCGCCACGGTTGCGATACCGGCTACATCCTTATAGACCGTCTGCATGGCATTTTTCGCGACATCAAAAATCGTAGTCGCAAACACAGGTGTCGCAGACACTGCCAGTAACACAACCGTAAGAAACGCTGTAAACGCAAACCTGGGAACCAGCTCCATGTACTGATTCCCAGGTTGACGTATTTCTGTATTCTGTTTTGTGAAATCTTTTGCCAATCCTTTCCCTCCCTTCTGTCTGAGCGTCTTAAAAATACGCATAAAAAAGACAGCCTTCCTCTTACTGGCTGTCCGTTCTTTGTATGGTCCTGCGGCTCTCCATGCACGTCCCGCATGCACAAAACTTTACTTTACCATTGTATATCGGTTGAAATTATATGTCAATATCGCGGCGGACGCAATGCAGTCGCAATATCGTCGCAATTTATTCCGGTGCTTATAAAATGGGGCGCGGATTTCTCCATACCCCATAAAATAGAATCCTATCTTTTCTGAAATGAATACTCTTTAAGAAATATTTTAGCACAATCGCCTTAAATAGACTCCCTCCTCTAAGCAAATCTACAAGGAAGTATCGGCTAAAGAGATTATTCTACAAGCATGTTTTTACGAACTTTACTGATTTCTTCTTTTGTTAAACCCGATATTTCCATAATAATCTGTTCAGCCATTCCTTTGCGAATCATACGTGTCGCTGTTCGCTGCTTTTCCTCCATTGTTGCCAGACGTCTCTCATGTATAATTGCTTCTTGCTTTTCTTCTTCCAAAATCTGAAATACTTTTGTCATACTCAAATACCTCTTTATATCCTTTGCATACTCCCATCTATAAACTTATCACCGCGAACCAATATGCTCGCAATTACAAACGCCTGCTCCTGCTCATCTTCTATCATCTTTGCATGTTTATGACTTCTTTTACCCGCTTCTGCTTATTTGCATTGCCCTTCGGAGCAAGCGGAAGAACTCAAAAGCTTAAAATCGGAGAGAAGCCTTACTAATTCCTCCTCTCCGATTGCTTTAAGCATGTCCTGAATATTTACTCCTATATATTCATTCATTTTCTCTATTCTCCATTCCCATGAATTTTCTTATTTCCCCTATATTTGTAACTATTGGAATAATAGGTTTGGAAGGTATCCTTTCTGGTTCATGCGCTGAAATATCTAATGCTTCCGCAAAAACTTCCGCCTTTTTAGAATCTGTAATTTTTATATTAGTAAATATACTTGATGTTGCCATATCAACATCACCTCACGAATTGAATTGTATTTTTATCTCTTCCTACTTAATTATATGCAAATAATATCTAAACTGCAATGAATTCTTCCCTGTTTGCGTCCTGATCACATATCCCCGGAACTATGTATTCTACTGGTTATGCAGTGATTTTCACCTTTTTCACATTGAGTCCGGCATATTTTATAATCTCTTTTCCACCTGCTAATCCAGCAAAACAGAGATAATATCTGACACCACGAAAGGATAGATTGGATTGAATACCCTATATCGACATTTTCTTTGTCACCGCTTAATTTGCATTGCTTACAGGGCTTATCTCTATGAAATCGAAAACCCTTTAAAACGGCGCTATTCCTTTTTTCTTCTGTATCCCAGCTTAAAGGGAATATGATATCGCCTCCAGAAACATATTTTCCACTGTCATCACATTGCACTGCAATATGGGCAAAGTACATACTTGTCATAAGAAAATCCATATATATCTTTTCATTCCTGCATTTTATCCCAACAGCATATCCTCTTCCCTTCAAAGGATACCCATGTTCTTTTATGAGTTTATCCACCAATAAGCTGTCCGGAATAATAAATTCATACGGCTGCTGTACACCAAATGTCGTATAAAAGTCTATCTCATGCCAAAAGTCATTTCTGGCAAAGAAATATGTATATTCCATTCCCCACGTCCAATGAAACCATGATACTTTGCACAAGGGTAAATGAGGTGCAAATCACTTCACACCCCACAAAAATATAGTCAGCTCTATGTGTTCTTCTGAATTTTCAAGACTTTATTCTAAAACTGTACTTCTTTTATTTCCCCATCGCCGCACGAAGCGGAACGATTTGCTCCAACGTACAATTCAGTTCTTTTATAATGGTATCATTATCCTTATTCGCAGCCAATGCAGCAACTATTTTAGTCATTAAACTTCTTTCTTCTTCTACCTTTACAGCAACCCTTCTTTCTGCATATCTTTCTGCATATCTTTCTGCATATCTTTCAACAGCTTCACACATAACTTTTCGGCCTCCTTCTTCCTCTTTAAAATGCTTCACACTCTTTGCCAATTCAGGATAATAAATATCCTTTGATTCCTTGCATCCAAAGTCATGCATCAATTTGCCAACAGCATCATCACCCTTATAACTGCCATTAACATATACAATATGGGAACCATCATCAAACAAACCATCTATTTCCTCAAAATGCCGGTTTATCGTATAAATCGGTAGTCCATGCGCAAATATATCTGTCTGCGTAATAAACATCATATAGGAATCTCGAAGCTCCGAGAATTCCTGCCCTTCTTTCAGCATCCGTGAATCCATCATGCTGCTGTTAAATCTAGCTCGGCGTACATGTGCGCCCTCCGGTTTCTTCTGTACCTCAATATTATAATGCTTTCCCGTACTATCTTTTGCCAAAATATCTAAACGGATATTCCGGCCGCCCACAATTGGACTTTGGAATTCTCGCTGTCCGACAACGCTTATTACTACAATATCGTCTCTTTTCAAAATAATCTTTAGTAGAAGTTCCGTAGCTTCAATATTATCATCAAATGCCATAGACATCAGGTCATCATCAAATAAGTCCATATCATCAACAATCTGTTCTACTGTTTTGCTGTCTTGCCTAATTTCTTCCTCTGTCATCATCTCACCACCTTGTATTTGTTACTGATAATACAAAAATTCTTTCTTCTTTATTTCTCTATTTTACATTGTAGCAGAAAATCAAACAAATTACATCACTGTTTTCTACAAATCCTTTGCCCTATATCGACATTTTCTTTGCCATCACTTAATTTGCATTACTTACAGGGCTTATCTCTATGAAATCGAAAACCCTTTAAAACGGCGCTATTCCTTTTTTCTTCTGTATCCCAGCTTAAAGGGAATATGATATCGCCTCCAGAAACATATTTTCCACTGTCATCACATTGCACTGCAATATGGGCAAAGTACATACTTGTCATAAGAAAATCCATATATATCTTTTCATTCCTGCATTTTATCCCAACAGCATATCCTCTTCCCTTCAAAGGATACCCATGTTCTTTTATGAGTTTATCCACCAATAAGCTGTCCGGAATAATAAATTCATACGGCTGCTGTACACCAAATGTCGTATAAAAGTCTATCTCATGCCAAAAGTCATTTCTGGCAAAGAAATATGTATATTCCATTCCCCACGTCCAATGAAACCATGATACTTTGCACAAGGGTAAGAGCTTTCCATTACATTCTGCGAAATTCCCCATTTTACATGGTAATGGTATTCTCATATTGCACCTTCCTCCTTATCCAATTTCTACTTATTGTAACCATGCGTCTTGCGGCAGATTATTCAGGAATCTGTCCAGTTGTACTACTTCCTTGCACCATGGATTGCGAAATCCAAAGGATTCTTTCTCCGCCTTTTCATATATTTCATTGATCTGTTGCACCATCTGTAAATATCCTGTATTCTGGTCTTTCAGTATATCCATAGCTGCTTTCAGGCAATCATACCGATGCCTCAAAGCAATAAAGGATTGATAAACCCGAAAACATTGTCTGGCTGCTGCAATCAAGTTGTCTTTCGTAAGCTGTTTGAGCGCCTTTTTGCTCTCATCCTCCGCAAAGGCATCTGTACAGTCCAAGCCAAAATAATCTTGTTCGTAGGTATCAAATCCCAAAAGTCCTCCATAACCTTCCCCTGCTCCGATCATTACAAAAAACTTATCGAAACACTTCGGAACCCACTCTTCTTGTAAATCTTCAAGCATTTTCTCGCATTCCGCACACAAATCGCCGAACATCATTTTGAATTCAAATGCTTCGTCTTCGTTTCCATCCAAGGCATTTATTAATGTTTCATCATCTGTCTCAAAATACCAATGGACATTCTCGCATTCTTCCTGGATATCCCACAATTCCTCGTAAATGCTCTGCAAGTTCAAATCCTTTACAATTGGCTTTTTATATCTAAGCAGTTTTGCTTTTTGTCGTTTTGTTTCCATAGCGTCTATCATCTCATACCTCCCGTTAACGTTCCTAAAACAAATAAAAAGGCACCTATCATCTTCTAAAAAATGATCTGCGCCCTTCTATCCGTTTATCCACTGAATTTCTATCTGAATTTCAGTAGTATGGTTCTCCCATATTAAATTTTATTCTGTCTGCCAGATACAGCGAAACTGTATATATTTTTCCATCTTCGGAAATTCCACCTTTTGTATCTCCCTTTAACAAATAGAGATAATCAAGTTTCCCATCTTCCAGAAGTCTCTTAGCTGTTTTTGCAGCAGCGTCAGTACTCTTTACTTCAATTCCATAGTTTTTATAATCCAACAGGCTCCTCACAAAAAAGTCCAGTTCTCCTTTGGTTTTCTGATACAATACAAACCATGGGGCATTTCCTGCAATCTCTCTTTTTTTCCGCATCCGCTCATACAGGCACAGATAAACATAATTTTCTGCCAGAAGTCCCTTAACCTGCCTTGGTTCTTCACCTGTTGCCTTTAAAAAATAAGATGCAATGCCCAGATCCATAAAGTAATATCTGCAGTTCTCTTTAATCTGCAAATGGTCACAGTCCGTACTTTTTGACGCATATCCAATGATATGGGATTGTGCAAGCCAGCTGATTGCACGGTTCACCATAATTTTTGTAGTACGTCCGCTTTCCTCTTGATATATGATTTTGTTAAGCTCTGTGGTTAATTCGTGCATGCCCTGTTTTTCACGCAACATCAGAATTGCAATTGCCTGAAACAACTTTGGAAAAATATCTACATCTGTGATATCTGTAAAATAGCGGATAGACTCACTCATAAAAATATCCATCAGCCGCCCAATCATACCTTCACATTTCTGGATATCCTGATGCTCCACATAATAGGAAACGATCTCCGGATATCCTCCAATTCTCTGGTATATATCAAAATATCCTTTTAACTTCTCATAACTTGAAGCCTCTGAACCTCCATAAAGCTCTGTATCCTTATAAAGTTCTCCTTCTCCAAGCGCAGAAACAAATTCTTCAAATGACAATGTCCCCATCTGAAGCCTGTCCGTATCTCCGGCCGGAAGAAAGAACTCCTTTTGCAGAGTCTTTCCTAAATAGTGACTGCTGATTAAGTCGAAATTACAATGATTTTTTTAGTACATATAA
>CAZFXM010000046.1:0-24545 GCA_964523125.1 uncultured Clostridium sp.
CCATGCCATCCTCCCGGACTTCATCATCCCCTACTCCGGCTACGGCCTGTTCTTCCTCCTCCGTGTCCTGGCGGAGTATTTCCTGCATCTCTCCACAGTAGAGAAACTCTGTGAACGTTTCTCCATCACCCTTTCCCAGCTGCGCCGCTGGCTGGAGCTTTTCCGGGTTCAGAAACAGGAGTGGCCCGGCGTCATTTCCTCTATGGAGACATCCGGCATTTCCTTCCTGAAAGCCCTGCTCTTCCGGCCTGGTTATTCGGATTTCGCCTCTGCTTTTGTCCGCTGTTTTGCAAAGTCCTTCCTACAGTCCCATAAAAATCCGGCGCCTTACTGCCAGCAGGTCTTTGGCCCATGAACCGTTTTCCACTGGCCAAACGCCATGGGTGTGGCCTTTCCTGCGGTTCCTCTCCATAATGGTAGAAAACATTAAAGGAGGACATTCTTATGGAAAACAATGCTATCCCCTCAGACATCCATACTGCCAAGCAGTTCAGAGGCAGTATCCCTTAATTTCCTGCGAAAAAGCCAGGATGAAACCCTTTCCTTGCGGATTGGTCGATCATCCTGGCTTTCTTGATTTATTCCGGGATCGGAATCAGTATTTTTACTTCAAACCAGTTCTGGTTCAGTTCTGTCATCACTGACCCGTCATATTTTTTTACCGTACTGCGGATACTCTTCATGCCGAATCCATGCAATCGTTTATCCTTTTTCGTTGTGACCGGCATTCCTTTCTTAAACTGGATCTGCTCCATACAGTAATTCTCCGTACAGATCCGAAGAAACAGCTTTTCCCTCACCACATAGAGGCGGATCAGGCGCTTCTCCTCATCCGGCAGCTTTTCCACCGACTCGATGGCATTGTCCAGCATATTTCCAAACAAAGCACTAACATCCATATCATCCATAAAAAAGAGCAGTTCTCCCTCTACCACGCATTTCAGTTCGATCCCTTTGCTCTGGCAGGCCGCGCTCTTGCTGGTAAGCACTGCGTCCAGCACCTTGTTGCCGGTCTTGTTCTGAGTCTCGTAGATCTTGATCTCACGCTCCATCTGCTCCAGATATTCCACCGATCTCTGTGTATCCATCTCTGCCTTCAACAAAGTGATCTGATGCTTCAGGTCATGATATTTCTGATTCACCATATCAATATTATCCTGGGACATCTGGTAGCTCTTATACTGCATATCCATAATATTCTGCAAGGTATCCATCTCAAAGCGCATCTGCATGGCACGCATCTGAATGTGGTAAGCGTACAGAAGAGAAACGCCGCAGAAATCCACTAATGTCCGTATAATAAAAATGTCCCTGCTCATGGCGCTGCCAAACAGCCCCTCCGGATCCACATAGCTCATATTGCTGACGCAAAATACCATGACCATGATCACAAGCACACTGGCCAGCTCCCGCCCCGTGATCAGAAGATCTTCGATATCCTTCCGCAAATACCGCTCCAGAAGGTAGATCATCACGAACACCGCGCCATAGACCAGCAGCATTTCTCCCCAACGCCAGAATACCAGATACTTTTCCGGAATGTCCGAGGCAAAATTATAATAGATCTGCCAGCAGAGAGAGCCTCCAAATTCCGCGTTGATCACGACCGCGGCGCCATAGTACCCTGTTTCCTTCCATGTAAAATCACAGCAGAACCGCACATAAAAAAGGATCAACAAAATAATGAACAGCATCGATGGGATAAACAGCCATCTCGCGACACCGTCAGTGAGACGCATAAATACCTGTAGTCCCAGAAATACGGCTCCGTCCACCAGAAACATTTTCCGATCCCTCGGCCGGGCATGGCAAGTACAGATGATCACAAAAGCGGACAGCCAGTACGCAAACGCAAAATAATACCCTGGTGTATTCAAAATCTCTGTCCCGTTCATTTCCGTTCTCCGTTCATATGCACATTCAACGCGTCGAGAAACGCGTTCCGCCTGCCACGGCTCATCGTCAGGACATCGCCGTTTACCGTCAGCTCATTCCCCTTGTAATGCTCTACATGATCCAGATTCACCACATAGCTCCGGCTGCAGCTAAAAAAGCGTTCATCCAGCTGGCTCAGCGTATCCTTGAGCGTTCCTCTTGCTTCGTAAAGCCCATCCGTCGTATGGTACAGAAGGAGATGATCCAGTACCTCCACATAACAGATATCAGATATATCCATTTTCACTTTTCCGCTCCTGGTGGCGACCACCACATATTTTTTCTCGGAGGAACCGATCCGCTTCAGTGCCCGGTTCATGCTTTCCGCAAAGGAAAAATAAGAAATCGGCTTCAGGATATAATCCAGCGCGTTTACCTTATATCCCTGGATCGCGTACTGGGGCATATTTGTAATGAATATCAACTGCACATCCGGATCCATCTCCCTGATCCTTTGTGCCGCGCTCATGCCATTCATAAAGGTCATTTCAATGTCCATCAGAATCAGGTCATATTTTGCCGTGTAGTCCGTCGTAATATCCTCTCCGTCCGAAAACTCCATGATCTCAAACCGCTGCCGCATTTCCTGCTCATATTTTTTCAAACACTTTTTCAGCCGGGTCTTGTCATGATCATCATCTTCTACAATCGCAATGTAAATCATTCCTTTATCCCTCCGGAATTCTTAGGATCTGTAGAAAAATAACTGATACAGAATGCGCAGGATGTGTCAGTTATTTTCCTACGGTTCCTTATATGGATACCCTCGCTCATACTCTACGCCAGGTCAAAGGAAATAAAATCAAAGCTCCCCTTTCCCTCGTATCGGAAAAACAATGCCTGTTTTTCTCTCGGCGCCTTCAGTTCTGTCACAAAGCCATGTACGTCTCTGGTCGGCTTCACTTCAATCTCTGCCATCGGAGACCCATTCTCTACAACGCTGATATATACCTTTCCGGAAGCATTTCCCCGGATATTGATCCGGATCTTAGAAGTCTCCCGCAGATCAAAATACTTAAACCCTGCCACTGCCCCATCATCCATATTCGCGATATACTGGTCTTCTCCTGATTCACGGTCGCTGCCGTCCTGTGTAAAAAAAGGATACCCTTTTTTGGGATGCTTGATCATGCTCAGAAAGCGGGTCCCTTTTCTGCCATAGAGGTTGCAGGCAATATAGCCCGGATAATGTCCTTTTCCTTCCAACGGCTTCCCATTGAGTCCGCAGGAGGTCATCTCCGCCTGATAAAATTTTCCGTCCTCAAAGCGAAGCTTCTCCGCGCAGGCCTGCCTGGAAGATTGCTTCCGGTTACTGTGACGGTGGTAAAATATATAGTATTCCCCGTTGATCTCAATTATACTTCCATGCGTATTTCCCGTATAATTTTTCGCATGGTTCACATCCGACACGCCCGGCATACCGATATCACCGTTGCTTATCAGGATCCCACCGTAGGCAAAGCCGCCGGTCGGATCGTCGCTTGTGGCATAGCAGAGCTCGTGGCTGTTCATAGAACTGTAAATAAAATAATAGGTTCCGTGGAATTTTCTCATAGAGCTTGCCTCCAGAAACGGATGCCCCTCATAGGGTGTTCCTGCCGCCTCCTTCTCTCCCGCGACTCCAATATACATCGGTCCCGCTTTTACGGTCAGCATATCTGCCGGGTCCAATTCAAAGCACATAGGCCCATGCTCCGTCGGTTTGGAGCCATCCAGCAGGATGGGGTTGCCTGCCAGGGCGAATCCGGTGTACAGATACAGCCGCCCATCATCGTCTAAAAAGATTCCCGGGTCAAACTGAAAAGGCTCCTTCTTTTTTCCGATCGGTATCCCGTCCTCATATTTTACATACCCGTAAAATTCATATTTCCCTGCCGGCTCGTCACAGACTGCCACAGAGATCATCTTCGTGCCTCCCATAAAATAATACAGGTAAAACCTTCCGTCAGGCCCCTGTACCATATCCGGCGCCGCCAGCCCGTTGGTCAGACGGATACGGGGCGCTGCCGGATCCTGTTCCCGTTTGTAGATACAGCCTTCAAACTTCCATCTGCCCAGATCCTCTACCGGAGCCGACCAGCACACATAGTCCCCCAGACAAAAATTCAGTCCGTTGAACAGGTCATGGGAGCCGTATATGTAAATACGGTCTCCCACAATGTGTGGTTCGGCGTCAGGCACATACTCGTAGCTTGGCAGATACGGGTTAAATGCTTGTTTTGTATTCATTTCAGAACCTCCACTACCTTATTTTATCTTTTCTTTCGCCTTTCGTCCATGCTTATTTTATTCCTTCACAATCTTGAAAAAGGATGCCAGGATATTCAACACTACCGCCCCGGCACTGAATCCGATCCCCACCAGCGCGCTGGTCAGGTCTGCCATGGTCAGGTCATTTTTCTGAAATGTCAGGATCGTCGCGATACTGTTTACGCGAATCCTTAAAAATGTGACAAGGGCAATCGTCAGCAGTATTCCGCACAGGACGGGAAGCACATCAAAATACCTCTGATATCCTTTCACATTTACCCCGATCACTAATACGGCTTCCAGTACCGCCGCAACGATCAGATAAACGATCAGGGCACTGTTCACTCCCATGCTGATATAGTAATCTGTTTTACAATTGATCATATAAAAAACGACGGAAATGACAGCAGCGGCTATGGTAAGAACGGTAAAATAGAAACCGGCTGACTGTTTTTTCAAAAAATTCATATTCACTCCTCCTAGTATTTTTCGAACCTGTCTGCAAAGCAAATGGATTATTTTTGTGATAATTTCTGCTTTTTGAAATCTTTTACATACATTAGAAGCATAACTGCCGTCAAGATCACGAATGCGATCTGTAATCCGGTAAGCGCATTATCATACCAGGTTCTGACATTCACGATCTCGGATGTCTCGTTCAGGCCATCCATGGCATTGGAATTTGCGATCGCATATGCCTGCCAGGTCATGGCATCCTTCAGTGCCTGCATTTCCACCGCATCCTTGCTTACATTATCTAACGTCCAGTAATCCCATTTCGCGCTGACCTCATCCAGGTCATTATCACCGGTAGAAACCGTCATCGTAACACCGCACTGTACCATTTCCTTCAGCACGCTCAATCCGGCATCTACAATAAAGTCCTGGGAAAGCAGGCCTTTGAAGCCCCATTCCTTGTGCAGGATATTCATCATCATTCCATAGTGCGCATTACTCGGGGTACATCCCACACGGTTGAAGGAAGTCATCGCCCCCAGCGCCCCTGCATCCTCGAAGCAGGCCTGGTTTGCGCGTAACTCACCCTCGCGTGCTTTCTGCTCTGTCATGAATACCGATAGTCCTTCACGGTTAATCTCCGTATCATTAAACGCAAAATGCTTTGCGCCGAAGATCGCGCCATATTCCTTACCTGCCGCGATACAGCTTGCTCCCTGGTATGCAGTCAGTACCGGATCCTCCGAATAATATTCGTGGTTCCGGGCATTATACGGCACACGGTGAAGATTGGTACCCGCGATCCAGAGGATCGGAAGATTTGCCCAGATCGAATAATTTCCCATCACAGCCCCGTACTCTGCCGCCAGTTCTTTACTGAAGGTCTGTCCGATCAATGCGCCGACCGCCATGGTTCCTGCTGAATAGGATAGATTTTTGTCATCCGGGTCTACCGCATATGGGTCTGCGGAGCTCGTATCCGTATTGGCGTATTGTCCGAAAGGATAGGAATTAAATCCGTTGGGTCCGTCATTCTGTACTGCTTCCGGTGATGAGATGGATTCGATCGGCTTGACACTGGTACCTCCGAATGCTGTCCGGATCATACACTCCTCCAGTGTGATCTGATCCATCAGACGCAACCATTTTTCATCTTCCAGATCCACCCCGATCATATCTGCAAGGGTCAGACCATTGTCAGCCCCATATGTAACGGAATCTGGATCTCCTTGTTCTTTAATTTCATAAATATCATTGTGTAGCTGTACCAGCATTTCATCTGTCGCCGTCAGATCCTTATAGGTTTCCGGCCAGGTTCCGCTCCAGTCATTTCTGGACAGATAGGTCACCTTATCCGGCATATAATAGTTCAGATCCAGGTCATCCAGTTGGTTTTCCACTGCTGTGCCATTCTCCGTATAGGCAAATGTTTCCGAATCAAATTCATCCAGTGTCCATACCTTTGCGTTTTCCGCGTTTCCTTCTTCGGTCATTCCGTCTTCTTTGGTATTTCCCTGTGCCGCAAGTACATTATTTACCGCGTCATGGGCATCGTCCCCTATAGCGAAATAATACTCTCCGTCATCCAGAATATAATTTCCTTTTGTACCTGCCGCATTGTCACTTGTACTGTCCCAGCTTGCCATATCCTGAGCGTCCGCTGTGATCGTGACCGTCTCAGATTCCCCCGGCTCCAACTCCTTTGTCTTTGCATAGTCCATAAGCTGGACAGCCGCTTTTTCTACTTGATGTTCAATGTCATACTTTGTGTAAGGCACGGACGCATAGAACTGTACTACGTCTTTTCCTGCCCTGTCCCCGGTATTGGTAACCGTCACTTCTGCCGTAACAGTCCTGTCCTCCAGATTGACCTTAACATCCTCCAGCTTCTGTGAAAATGTCGTATAAGAAAGTCCGTATCCAAATGGATAAGACACTTCGCTGTCATAGTTCCATGCGTTTCCGGTAGAGCTTCCGGTGGAGGAAGAAGCATTTCCCTGCCCCAGTACCACATCTGCATATCTGGTCTCATAATATTTGTATCCGGTGTAAATACTTTCTGCCTCTACGATCTCTGACTTGAACCAGTACTCGGAATCTGCGTTTGTCCATTCATAGATTCCATAGTTTTGAGCCGCCGGTGAAGCGGAATTGTCTACCGCATAGGTATCCGCCAGATGCCCGGACGGGTTCGCTTCCCCGCTCAGTACATCTGCCACGCCATAAAATCCATATCCTCCCGGCAGTCCGATCGCCAGGATAGCGTCAATGTCGTCATTCTTTTTCAGTTCATCAATTTCCATAGCAGACGCGTTATTCAAAAGAACGACTACCTTGCTGTCATTCTTCTTTTTTACTTCGATCGCCGTATCCAGGATCGCTCTTTCTGAATCCGAGAGTCCCAGCGGGTCAGTCTGGTTCAGGTCCTGCTCCGGATTCACACCCTCTTCGTCCGGCAGATAATTACCGCCTTCGGAAGAAGAACGTCCGATCGTCACTAACATCACATTATATTCATCCAGGCTTGAGAGCCACTCCGGATCGGTCTCTGTCATTTTTTCCGGTGTCGGCTCCAGGCTCTTAAAGGTACTGGTAAGAGACGGGGCTACCGCATGATAGTAAACAAGCTGGGATCCATCCCCACGGATAATAGGATCGGATTTGAAATCTTCCTTCATCCCTTCATACATCGTCTGCAATAAAGGATTCAGCCCAAAGCCTTTTGCGGTAAATGCTTCTGCCATATCTACCGTATCCGCGTCTGTCCCTTCATTTTCCGAAAGGTTACTCCCTCTGTCCCCGCCCCGCAGCGGATAATAGCTTGTAAACCCAAGAAGGGATACTTTCTGTGTTTCTTCTTCCGAGAGAGGCAGCGCTCCGTTGTTCTTCAAAAGGACGGTTCCTTCTTCACTCATCCGTTCTCCTAAATCCTGGATCGCCTCCAGCAGCTCTGTAGTACTACTGTAATCAGATTTGAAACGGTAATCCTCTTCAGACTGGTTTTCTGTTACCATCTTTGTACTCTGTGTACCAAGAAATTTGTCAATGTCGGTACGAAAGCTATCTATGATCATTGAAGCTGACACAGCCAGTGCTAAAAAAGAAGTAGATGCCGTTGTCAGTCCGCGCCAGATTCCGCGTTTTGATTTTTTTGCTTCCATATTGCCCTCCTGATTTTCCTTTTCTTTTCATTTGTTCTTTTATTTTTCATTTTTCCGCGCCATGATCCGCGCCTGCTCTTCCGGGAGATTTTTTTCCACGGTAAACAGGAAGATCAAAGCCGCACAGACTGCATAAGCAATCGTTTCTATCCAGATATAGCTGACAGAAATGGCCTGCCGCGCCGCCGCGTTCTGTGCCGCGGTTCCCAGCGCCACATCTGCATCCTGCACATATCCGCTGACATTGAGGACCGCGCTGAAGATCGAATTACAGACCGGCGTCCCTGCCACCATAATGGAACTGTAGATAGACATGGTCAGTCCGTCGGTACGCATCCCGGTCTTAAATTCAATATGGTCGATCACATCTGCCAGCATAGCCAGTATCACATACGCTGCCGGGGATGAACCAAGACATTTTAACGCAACACCTGTTGCCACCGGTACGATGCTTCCATTTCCCAGACCGGCGATCACGCCGCCGATGACTCCCACCACCATTCCAGCAAATACGACCGTCCTCTTACTGAATTTGTTGGACAAGGGCACCACCACGACCACTGCCAGAGCCATCGGGATCGCTCCCATGATACTGAGAAGAGACTGGGAAGCCCCCCATGCGTCAGCAGAGCCGAAAAAGGTATTATCCAGCACCCATTTGCAGAAGAACGACATCGAGCCATTCTTGATCGCGCCGCTCCACTGAAAGATCAAGTAGAACAAGATCGCGATCCACCACATTTTTTCACCTGTTACAGCTTTGAGCTGCGAGGAAAGTGAAACTGCTTCTCGTTTATTTTCCTCCGTCGTTTCCGCTTCAGGATCAAACGCTTCTTCCGTCACGCGTTCCCGGGTAAACATAAACTGCAGATAGATCGTCAGGGCGGAAAAGACTGCCACTGCCAGCATCACCATGAACCACAGTGCCTGGTTATCTTTCAAAGCAAACGAGACCAGTACCGGAAATACCATAGAGCCAAATCCCATCACTCCCAGACCGGCTACATTGGTAAAGGAAGCTAACGCTCCCCGCTTCTGGCTGTCCCGGGTAGAAACCGGCACCAGTGTAGAATTGGCTGTATTATAGATCGGATATGCCAGCGCGTAATACAAATTATAGGCCACCGCGATCCATATCAGCTTTGCGATCCCTTCAAAGGGGACGATGAACATCAGTACGCTTGCCACAGACAGGGTCAGGGCGGAAAGCAGGATCCACGGCCTTGCCTTTCCTGCCATGATCCGGGTACGCTCAATGAGCTGTCCCACGATCAGATTCGCCGCAACGATCAGGATCGTAGAAAATAGCTGCAGGGTT
Organism: uncultured Clostridium sp.; assembly: GCA_964523125.1. Classification (GTDB taxonomy): domain Bacteria; phylum Bacillota; class Clostridia; order Lachnospirales; family Lachnospiraceae; genus Schaedlerella. The sequence goes on from CAZFXM010000046.1 coordinate 9,121, forward strand.
GTCAAAAATGTCAGATCAAGCCGTAGTACATCCGTAAAATAATTCTGCAGGATGCTGGTAAATATTCCGGAGGAAAGCAATGCGCCAAAAGGTCCGATAAAATAACCAAACAGCATCTCCGGCGTTTTCACCTCGGACGAGCGGATCCTGGATCTTGCCAGGGGGTTGCTCCAAAAATCATTTTTCTGACTATTCATGTGTTTCCATTCCTTTCTATATCTTCACGGTACCGCTAAACAAATGAGATTATAGCATAGATTCTCGATTGCGGAGGATCCGGGACGTAATCTGCATATTTTTTAACGCGAATGGGAAATAAAAATTTCTGTCTCATGAATCCCCTTGCTGTCCGTTATCGCGACACGCACTACACCCTCTTTTCCAGCACGTACTACCGCCAAGGCCTCCCCATAATAAGTATCTGTCGTATTCTGTGTATAGTTTCCTTTTACATACGGGTTTGCGCTGCCAAGCCCGACCAACACCCCGTTTTCTACATCCACTTTCAGCCGCTCCCGTACCATGGGCTTCCAGATTCCCTCCGTATCCGTATATTGAAGTGAAATAAAAATAAGCTGTTCGGGCTGTACCTCCTGTTCCTCCGGACAGATCACCAACCTGGTATCCTTCCCAGCCGTCTTTAGGACCTGACATCCGGTTTTCCTTCCCATAGCATCATAAGATATTGCCGTAATCTCTCCGTCTTCATATTTTGTATGGAATACCGCCCGGCATTTATGTTTCAATTTTTTTCTTCCCACTGACTTTTTATTTACCAGCAGTTCTACTTCCGCCGCCCTGGTGTATACCTCTACTGTAGCAGGCTGTCCCGTGCATCCATGCCACGACCAACTTTCCAATGCCTTTGTCAACTGCCACCCGGTCAGGTTCAGCTTTTCTTTCTGATACACTGGATTTACCGCGATCACAGGTCCCCTTTCCTGTTCAAACGCGACCTTGGTATATGTTGCTTCCGCCCGTGGTTTTCCAAGCAGGTCTACACGGCCGTTTCCCCCAGTCATGCGGCATGCCGGATTTTCTTCCCTGTAATCCGCATATTCCGCCGCTCCCTCCCCGGTCTCTCCAAGATAATCGATACCTGACCAGACAAAATCTCCTAGGATCCGTTTGTTTTTCTTTGCCTTCTCCCAAAAAGAATATGCATCTTTGCAGAAAGTCTCCGTACCCAAAATCAGCCTGCCAGGATATTTTTTCAAATCATGCAGATACCGGAAAATCCCATAATTGTACCCTGCGATATCCATATTCGAAAATACGTCCCTGGTCTTAAGGTCACATGGATATAAGGTAGCACCACATTTCATAAAATAATCTCCGACAAGACAGGCCAGCGTATTATAAAATTCACTTCCTACCGGCTTTTTCTCTTTATCCTTATCTAATTTCTTTACCGCTGCCTCCGCATTCTTCTTTGCTTTGTCATCACTGTATACGCCGAAACCGATGGTGCTCAGGAAATTAAAGAAAATATTGATTCCGCAGGTGACCGGCCTTGTACTGTCCAATGTATGAAGATATTCCGTAAACCGGCCTGCCATCTCAATCCCTTTTTTCTGGGCAGTCTCCGACACCTCATTTCCTGTAGAATACATCACTACGGAAGGATGGTTGTAATCTTTTTCTACCATATCCTTTAAGTCCTGTTTCCACCAATACGGGAGATGATCCACATAGTCATGCTCTGTCTTATGGATATACCACACATCTACATACTCATCCATCAGCAGCATTCCCAGTCGATCACATGCATCCAGGATGGCTTTAGAACACGGATTATGGGCGGAGCGCAAAGCGTTATAACCACTTTCTTTTAGGATCCGCACTTTCCGCTCTTCTGCCTCCGGAAACGCACACGCCCCCAGAATGCCGTTGTCATGATGGATACAGGCACCGCGCAGGATAATACGCTTTCCATTGATGGTAAACCCAGCGTCTTTGTTCCACTCCAGCAAACGGATGCCAAAGAGTTCTTCTACTACATCTGTTTCAAATGTGACCCTACAGCGATACAGATCCGGTGAATCACAATTCCAGAGCTTTGCCGAAGGAATCCGAATCTCTACGACAGCTTTATACTTTGTCTCTTCTGCTTCTATAGAAGCGGACGTATTTACTTCCCGGACTGCTACAGACTCATCGCCGTTATAGATTTCAATCTGCGCCTTCCCGCCTGCGGAGGTCCTGACCTCCACCTCTATGACGGCCGGATCATAACTGACCGTACGGATCCGCATGCCATTGACCAGAATATATTTTTCCTCACCGATCCACAGAGATACCGGGCGGTAAATCCCGGTTCCCGTATACCAGCGGCTGTTGGGCTGGTTCGAGTTATGGGCAATTACCCGGATTTTATTTTTTGCCCCATAAAAAAGAGCCCCTTTTGTGTCTACATAAAAATTGGTGTAGCCATAGGGACGTGATCGCATCTTTTTATCATTGATATATACCTCTGCCTGATGGTACACTCCTTCAAATTCGATAAGTATGGTATGATTCCTGGCATTTTCCGGAAGAAAGAATTCTTTCCGGTATTCATAATTCCCTCCGATATACCATCCAATATTATTTTCCCCTCTGCTGCTTTTTGTACGGGGCTCTGACAGCATAGCATCATGAGGCAGGGTAACGGGATATTCCGATTCATCACGTGTCAGACACCGGCAGCTCCAGCCATGATTGAAATCTTCTTTTCTCATCGTATACTTCCTTCCTGTTTCTTTTTTTGAGATCATTGTGTGGATATCTAAAATTTCTGTTACTGTATCATATTTTTAACGGAAAGAAGAAAGTGTTACGTGAACTGCCTGTTTTTTTTCGTAAAAAAACAGGCCTCCAGATTATCTGTGGCCTGTAATAATCAAGCTTCGTCCAGCGCCTCATCCAGAGCGGACAATAACTGATCTCTTTCAAAGGGCTTATAGATAAATGTCTTTGTACCGATCGATCTTGCTTCCTCGATCGTATCATCGTACGCCAGAGAAGACACCATTATGATTTTGGCATCCGGATGATCTTCCAGAATTGCCCTGGCGGTCTCCAGCCCATCCATACCCGGCATGATAATGTCCATCGTCACCAGGTCCGGCAATACCTCGCCATATTGCTCAATGGCTGTCTCCCCATCCTGACAGTAAGACACTACCTCATAATCTGTGTTCTCCAACATCTTCTTCATCTGAAACTCAACTACCCGTGAATCATCTACGATCATGACTCTCTTTCCCATCATGAATCACCTCTTTCTTAATATTTATACTTTTTTATTTTATTGGCGTAAAATGACTGAGACGTGCTCCTTCATTTTTGTCACTGGAATAACAGATCGCGAATTGTTCTCTTTGATTCTCCGGCTGGTATCGTCCGGTATAAAATTCCGGTATCCCAAACCGTGATGCCACTTTGGTAACCTGGAACAGCCGGGAAGCAATATGACCGCACAGTACGTTAAAATATTCTTTCGTAAAGTCCTCCACATCCTGCCGGGAAACCTCTTCTGTCTGCAGCATAGACTGGGTCAGCCGGGTAAACATCGCCGTATCCGCGCATAAGGCCAGGCTGGAATGAAATCCTCTCGCAAAGGCGGCATGTACGGTACAGGAATCCTCTTTCAGAGAACTATTCCCCACACACAACCGTATGCCTGCCACCTTTTCCGTGACTTCCCTGGTGACCTGGTCAAATACATCCTGCAGCTTTTCCTCAGACATAACAGTATCCACACACCCCCCCTCCTTCCTACTATTATATTTTCTATCTACTGAAAACGTATCTCTCCATCCCACAGCATTGCCTTGCAGTTATAGGTCTCATGTTCCAGACGGCAGGTGATATCATCGATCGTTACCTCTGTTCCCGGATAGGCGATCCCACACACCAGACGCCGCTTATCCTGAATATCCTCCTGATCCTGAGACTCTTCCTTTGCTCCTGTCATATATGTTTCAAATTGTTTTAATTTTGTCCTGTCCACGGAAAGCTTCATCCGCACCATCGGCAGACTTCTTACTTTTGCCGGGTTATCCGGCTGCTTTTCCAGATCATCAAACTCCAGCTCCAGCTCCTGGATCTCCCGGATCAGGCTTTCATACTCAAAATCATCACTCGGATGCCCGCCCAGGATAATAGACGTAATGCATTCTGATTTTGATCCTACGATATTCGCCTTTACCTCTCCTGCCGACCGGATCTTACCGCCGATAATGATACCGCGGCCGGAGCATGCCTGAATCTCTCCATCACTGTACACATTACAATTGATAATGCAGTCCGTATGCAGCTTTTCCCTGGCGCATACGCTTGTGCTTTCCAGATACTTTGCATAAATGCTTCCACATGCCTTGATCACGGCCTGGTTATTTCCCTTTACACCCTTGACTACGACCAGGTCTCCACCGGCTTCAATGGTGCTGGCTTCTACCACACCGTCCACGGTAATATTTCCCATGGCACGTACGGTAAAACCGCTGCATACATCACCGTGGACATGTATATCACCTAAAAAGTTAATATTTCCGGTCGAATAATCCACATTCCTGCCGATATCCATCACTGGCTTCACCTGGAAGTTCCGCCCGTCAAATTCTACATGTCCCGGTTTTGCGGCTGTCAGAGTGCTTCCATCCTCAGAAAGTTCTGTATTACGCCCCTTAGGTACCGCGGCTTTCTTACCGTCTTTCGCAGGGATCTCTTTATCAAAGACCGTCCTGCCATGTACACCTGCCACCGGTTCCACGATCTGGCAGATCACATCCCCTATATCCGCATTGTTGATGATGTTCAGTTCCGCGTAGTTTACATGGCCTGACTCATTAACGGACAATTCCCGGCTCTTTTTACGTGGAAAATGGTCTATGACATAACCATCCTTTCCATGCACCGGCGGGATTCCTTCCGCGATCAAAAATAGATGGAAATATCTGTCCTCAGCATCGGACAGTTTATCGAGCAAGGCCTCATCTACCCCGAAACCCACTTCATTCTCTTTCAGTACCTGCGCCAGCATATCACGGCTAATCTCCCTGCCCTGCCCCACCGGCGGATAAACCAGCAGCCATGCGGCCAACTGATTCTTAATGGTAAATATGACCGGACGGGCATCCAGATCGGGACGTATTTTCTCCGGGATCTTCTCCTGGACCTTGTTATCTGAAAGAGAATCTTTTTTCTCCGGAACTGATTCCGGAACCGGTTTCGGCTCTGCTTCTTTCAAACGCTTCTCCGCAGTAGATGTAACAAACCGACGCAGCCGAACCAGCTCTCTTTCCAGCTCGACTGCAGAAAGTATCTCATGATCTCCGGACAGGCCGGACAGACAGAATACGGGAATCGGTGACCGCCCTGCCTGCTTCGACCATACGTCCCAAAGCATGTTCACAGGATGTCTGAACGGCAGCTGTAACAAAGCCGGATCTGGTAAGATCTCCAAAATCTCTTCTTCCTCCACCTGCGGTCCGGAATCCGGATTTTCTTTTTCTTCTTCGTCCAAAGCAGTTTCAAACAGCTTTGACAATATCGTTTTCACTAGTGACATATTCCGTATGCCTCCTGATTCCCTCAGCGTTTTGGAGGTTGTATGATCTCCATATCCGACAAGAATTTTTATTGATCATATTATATCAAGTGTATAAATTTACGTCAAGTGTATTCAAGCTGGCAGCAGACCGGAAAACACTGCTACAACTATATTTTTTTGGGGCTCTGCTTATACTACCATAAAAACCGCTACTTTTCTATACATGCAAATATTTTTTCCGCGCATTTATCGTCAACGACCAGGGTTCCGACATATCCTCCCCTTACCGCCCCCAGGACTGCTTCCGACTTCTTTTCTCCCAGGGCGATACATATGGTTTCCGGGCATTTTTTCAGATCCTCCATATCGATGCCGATCATCCTCTCGGCCAGTGTAGTCTCCAGTTCCTGACCCTGTATATCAAAAAAATGGCCTCCGATATGCCCGACAACCCCCTTCCTCTCCAGGGCTTCCAGTGTCCCGCCGCTCAGATAGTTCCTCCATGATTTATAAGTGACAGAACCCACACTGGTCAGGATGATATCCGCGTCTTTTGCCAGATTTAAGGCGCCCTTTATATTCTCATCCTGTATCAGGCTTTCCTTGACCTCTTTCTTTTTCACAAAAAGCGGCGCGTAAATATACTGGTATTTCCCTCCGTAGGCGGAAGCCAAATCCTTCGAGAGGTCCAGGCCATCCTTTTCCGGGCTGTTGATATTCGCCGCGCCCATGATCGGAACCACTGTGATCGGAATATTCTTATGATTATTTGCGGCAATATATTTGACAATATTATAAAGTGTATTTCCCCAGGAAATCCCTACCACCATATTCTCTTTGATGACAGAATCCAGATAATACGCGGCCGCCTCATAGATCAGGCTGCGCACTTTTTCCTGATCTGTATCCTTCTGCTTGATGATCCTGACATTTTTCAGATGAAAACATTCCCCCATCCTTTGCTCGTATTCCAGATTTCTTTCCCACGGCTCCTGTATATTGATCTTTACGATCCCCAGCTCCCGGGCTTCCTTTAGCATTCTGGAAATCTTTGACCTGGAGGTATATAATCGTTCGGCAATCTGATTCTGTGTCAGCTCAGAATTGTAATATAGGTTGGCGACCATTGCCAGTACATTCCACTTTTCCTGGACACTCATCGCCTCATAATTCTTTAAATCTTCCATCGCCTTCTCCTTATGCATGTTTTAACGGATACCCCTTTCCTCTAGAATAATTTAGCAAATTCTTCCTGACTTGTAAACCAAAGCGAAAAAATTTCCACCTTTACGGCAGGTTCAATTCCAACCGTACAGGCACTATTTTTTGAAAAAGCCGGGGAACGCTTTTTCGCTTTCCCCGGCTTTTTCAAATTTTTTCGATTTATAAACAGGAACGGAACGGAATGTTCTGCGGAGCCTCAAAGCAATCTTCAAATCCCCGGCGATGGTGATAATAGATCTTGTCCTTGTCCTGTGGATATACATACTTTCCGCCTACCTGCCAGAAAAACGGATGGAACTTGTATTCATTCCTGTCCTTTTTAAAATCATAAAGAAGTTTGATCTCTTCGCAGTCCGCCTGGAAGTTCGTCCACACATCCCAATGGATCGGAACAACGACTTTGCATCGCAGGTTCTCAGCCATACGAAGGATATCCGTGGATGTCATCTTATCCTGCATACCGATCGGGTTCTCACCAAAGGAACCGAACGCTACATCGATATCATAGTCCTTTCCATGCTTCGCGAAATAGATGGAGAAATGGGAATCTCCGGAATGATAAATATTTCCTCCCGGCGTTTTTACCAGATAATTCACCGCCTTTTCATCCATATCCGTCGGGCATATGCCTGTCAGCTCTTCCCGGTCCGGGCCTGTCTTATCTGTAGTTACGATACAGGTACGGTCAAAGGAATCCAGACATACGATCTCAATATCCTTTATTTTGATCACATCACCCGGGCGCACTACCTGGCAGCGTTCCCTGGGAACTCCCCAGCCTACCCATGTATCCACGGATTTCTGCGGTCCAATGAAAGGAACCGGGATCTCCCTGCCGTTCTCGTCGGTCGTCGTCATGCCGCTCTGCAATACATGTGCCGCCCACTCCGCGGACATATGATCCTGGTGATAATGGGTAGCCAGTACGGCATCCACCTGTTTGAAAGCAAAGGGATCAATAACAAAGGGTACATTTCTCAGGTTCGGCTGCATCGCGCGTCCGCCGCACATATTTGCCATCTGATGTCCGACCTTCATCTTTCCGTCGCCGTGGGTACGCTTGCCGTTCCCGCACCAAAGGTCGATCGTAATATTGGCCCCGCCCGGCGTCTTGAACCACACCCCGGTACATCCGAGCCACCACATTGCCACATTTCCCGGCTGTACGACTTCATTTTCGATATCCTCCACCAGCCAGGTTCCCCACTCCGGGAATGTACTCATAATCCAGCTTTCTCTTGTAATTCCATCAATCTTACTCATTTTCATTTTCTCCTTTTCTTTTTATACTTGGGGCAAATGCCCTGACTCTCTTCGTCTCTTCCTCTTTTACCGTTGTCCATAATAGGCATTCGCGCCATGCTTTCTATAATAATGCTTATCCTGCAATTCCTGCGGCGCAGGCTGCACCTTCGGCTGGAGCATCTCACAACGTGCCGCCATTTTTGCCACCTCTTCCAGGACTACTGCATGATGTACTGCCTCGGCTCCATCCTTTCCCTAGGTAAACGGGCCATGGTTCTTACAGAGTACTGCCGGAACCGCTTCATAGTCCCTGCCTTTGAAGGTATCCGCGATCAGAATACCCGTATTTTTTTCATATGCGTCAAATTCCGCTCCTTCCAGGCACCTTGCGCAGGGAACCTCCCCGTAAATATAATCCGCATGGGTGGTTCCGTAACAGGGAATCCCTCTTCCTGCCTGTGCCCAGCTGGTCGCCCACGGGGAATGTGTATGGACCACTCCTCCGATTTTAGGAAATGCTTTATAAAGCTCGATATGTGTGGCCGTATCCGAGGAAGGATTGTACCTGCCCTCGATTTTATTTCCCTCCAGATCCATGATCACCATGTCCTCCGGGGTGAGCTTGTCATAATCCACACCACTGGGCTTGATCGCGAAGCATTCGCTTTCCCGGTCGATTTCACTGACATTTCCCCATGTAAATGTAACCAGACCATATTTCGGAAGCTCCATATTCGCCTTATAAACCCGTTCCTTTAACTCTTTCCATTCTCTTCCTGCCATTACAGATCCCCCTCTTCAAATGTATACATCGCGATCTCATTGATTTCCCTGTTGGTTGCTACCAGGATGTCTTTTCCATCATAGGTATATCCATAGGCATTGGCAGGGCCGCAGTCATCATCTATCGTCTTGAAGCTGTAACCCGTGCCTGTCCACAGCAGGGCAAAAAGCCTTCTGGCACCTTTCCGATGCCCCAGTACGGCAACCGGCTTCCCGGCCAGCTTCCCGGCCCAGATCGCATGAAGGAATTCCGCTTTTTCCGGATACTGGTATACCTTCTCGTAATCCCCCTTCATTTTTTTATAGACAGCCGCTTCCTCTCCATGGAATGGGGAAAGTACGACCAGCTCCATCTGTCCGTCCCCATCCAGATCGATCATTGCCGCGTCACTGGCAGGTACATCCAGAAGCTGTTCCTCCCGCCATGCCTCCCCTGGCACCTTTGGCGGATAGAAGCGGTACACCCCGTTATTGCTGCATACAAGCGAGGATTCCTCACCGCTTTCCGTCACCTTATAATACCCATGATTTTTGAGCATTCCTACTTTTAAGATTTCCAGCGGTAACGAATGTTCTTCATCAAATCCGGACAGATCCTTAGGCAGCTTTGCCCCATACACCTTTCCGGGGGATGACCAGTCATCCTTGTACGCATGCCCTGACTTCAAGGTACATGCGATCAGGTAATTCTCCCCGCCGCTGTGCAGGATATCAAACCGATGCACAAAGGGAAGCTTTGCCAGTGTCCGGATCTCCCATTTTCCCTGTCCGTCCGGCGTGGCGATCACGATCTTCGCCTCTTTGGAATCATTCGGGGAATAAAATTGATGGGTTGCCAGGAACACTCCGTCCGTCCCCGGAACCTGTACCATCGTCATGACTCCCCCCGGGCCTTCCCAGACGGTTGCTTCCTCCTTCCCCTTCGCGTCAAATAAAATACAGCGGTCCTTCTTTTCCGCGGCAACCAGAATATGCTGTCTTCCCTGGTATTTCAAGGGAGCGATAGAATAACATTTTTCCAGTTCCGCCATTACTGTTTTTTTCATGTCTAAACCTCCATTCCTGCTTCCCGCATTTTAGCCGTAACAAATTGATACGCGTCCGCTATTTTTTCCGTAGCCTGCTCCATGGACTGGCTGGAGCTGTTGTCCGCCCACATTTCGATCAGGAACATTCCCTGATAATTCAATTCCCTGAGCTTCCTGAAAATGTCTGTGAATTTCACTTCTCCCTCTCCGAACGGCACCTCTTTGAAAACTCCCGGCTTCGTCTCTTTTACATGGATCGCCACGGTTTCCGAGATCCCGATCTCAAATTCTCCAGCCACGTCATTGCTGAAATTGCTCAGATTTCCCATGTCCGGATAGATCTTAAAGTAAGGGGACGGGATCTCTTTCAGGTAGTGCATGGCCCTTACGATGGTTCCTACAAATTTCGTATCCATGATCTCCATGGCAAGGATCACGCCTGCCCTGGACGCCATGGCCACAGCCTCCTTCATTCCTTCCAGGAACATTTTTTTCGTCTCTTCGTCGGATTCTTCATAATATACATCATAAGTTGCAAGCTGAATGCAGCGGATCCCAAGCTTTACCGACAGGTTAATGGCCTTTTCCATCATATCCATGGCCCGTTCCCTGACTTTAGGATCTTTGCTTCCAAAGGGATATTTCCTGTGCCCGCTCAGGCACATGGTCTGAAAAGAAATTCCGGTAAACCGCATCACGGACCGCAATGTTTCGATATCCTCATCTGTCCAGTCAAGTCTCGCGAGCCTTTCATCAGATTCATCAATGGACAATTCCATATAATCAAATCCTGCTTTTTTTGCCGCCTTGAATTTTTCTTCCCAGGTAAAAGCATTTGGCAGCGCCTTTTCATAAATTCCGATCGGATTTTTATGAACATTATACATTTCTCCTGCTCCCTTCTATTAATCTATCTGATTTCTTAATCATAAAAATATCACGAATAAAATTTTCTTTCCATTTTTTCTCACATTCTGCACATATGTACAGATTTACCATATGAGCCTCGTTTTTAAAAACACAAGCCAAAGGATCCTAACACCATCACTACGAGCGAAGCAACGATTGGAATTATGGTAGCCACCATGAACATATCCAGATAGGATTTTTTATGTGTCATGCCGCACAATGCCAGAACCGTCACGGTTGCCCCATTATAAGGAAGATTATCCAGTCCTCCGGAACAGATGGAAGCCAGACGATGCAGTACCTGCGGGTCAACTCCGGAAGCTAAGAAGGTATCTCCCATCACTTCCAGTGCCGCACTTAATCCACCGGACGCGGATGCCGTCATAGCGCACAGAAGATTTACGGAGATCACCTCGCTTAAAAGCGGGATGGCCGACAGACTGAGCGCCGCCCCGGAAACAACAGTAAACACAGGAAGCACCTTTACTACGGATCCAAATCCTACCACCGCGCAGCTATTTACCAAGGGGGTCAGCGATTCGATGGAAGCTGTCTTCAATCCATCCTTTACCTTGTCTTTGATCTTGTTGAAATTGCAAACAAGAAGAAACAGGATGGATACCAGCATGCCGATCAGTACACTCCACGTACCGCTGTTGGCAGCCAAAGTACTGCCGAATTCCTCTTCCATATAGGAACCGTCCAGCGATGGGTATACGATCTTGGAAAGCGCTAAATTTATGACCAGGATGATCAGTATCGGAAGCGCCGCCATCAGGATCCCAGGAATATTTCCATCGATTTTGGCAGGCTTATCATCATGATTTCCATACCCCTCGCCTGCCGCCTTTGCTTTATTCGCGCGATAGGTCAGCCACATCATTCCGCCGGCGAACATGATGACAGACGCGATGATCCCCAGCCCCGGTGCCGCAAAGGAATCTGTCCCGAAGTACTGCATCGGAATGGTGTTCTGTACCTGGGGGCTGCCCGGAAGCGCGGTCATCGTAAATGTAAATGCCCCCAGCGCGATACATCCCGGAATCAGTCTTTTCGGAACATCCGCCTCCCGAAATAACGCAGTCGCTACCGGCAGCATGACAAAGGCTACGACAAACAGTGAGACACCGCCATATGTCAGGACCGCGCATGTAATGACCACCGAAAGGACGGCTCTTGACCTGCCCAGCTTATCCGTACAGAATCGCGCGATCGACAGTGCGTTTCCCGTGATATCCATAAGCTTCGCGAAGATCGCGCCAAGCAGATAAATGGGGAAATAATTTTTTGCGTAATTCGCGAAGCCTTCCATATAAGTAATTGTATAGTGTGCCATAAAATGCCCTTTCAGGCCATAGGCAAACAGTATTGCGATCATCGCGGCTATGGGTGCCACGACAATAATACCATGCCCCTTGAATGCCATATAAACCAGAAAACCAATCGCGACGATCAGACCCGCAAGTCCTATTATCGTACTCATAAAATTTTCTCCTTCCTTTTCTCTTGATTCATGCATTGAATTCAAAGCTTCCGTCTTCATTTAAAGTGCCTCCCCAGACCTTTTTATACAGACGGTTCATCTGTGCCTTGCCTCTTTCATACAGCAATGTATTTTCCTCCTGGGGCAGGTAGACTTTGACCTCATCACTTTGTCCGATCACTTTAAATGCTTCTTCCACAGAGCCGTAAACGCCCATTGCCTCCGCCGCGACCATCAGTGCTCCCCTTGCGGTCGCGTCTGCCTTTCCCCGGCGGATGATCTTTGTTCCGTATACGTTACACTGAATCTGGTTAAATGCCTCACTGTTCGTAAGTCCGCCGTTTACATAGATATCAGAAATGTCCAGATACTTCCGCATCGTATCGATTCCATTTCCAATCTCATAGCAGATCCCTTCCAGAAGGCTTCTCAGCATATCCGCTCTTGATGTCCCTAATGTGACATTCGCAAAGATCGCCTTTGCCATATTGTTCCAGTCCGGAGTCGATCTTCCCTGGAAATACGGCATACAGAGACACCCATTCGAAGCGATCGGCGCGGAGGCCACCGCCTCATTGATCTCTTCATAGCTACATCCGGCATAAAATTCCCGCCGGAACCAGTCAAAAGCGGAGCAGCAGGTCAATATACTGGATTCCAGAATGTACTGGCCTTTTACGGACGAAAAATTACACAGGACATCGGGCTCCAGGTTCTCTGGCACCTCATTTGTAGCCGTGATCAAAAATCCCCCTGTCCCTGCCGTAACGGACAAGACTCCTTTTTTCACAACGCCCTGTCCGATCGCGCCGCACTGCTGGTCGCCACCGGCGGTAATCACCGGCACACCTTCCGGACATCCCGTCAGTTCCGCGAATTTCTTCGTTATCCTGCCGCATATACTCCCCGGCTCTACAAGATCACACAGCTTTTCTTTTTCTACCCGGAAAAGCTCCAGAAGCTCCGGATCCCACTGGTGGGTATGTATATTCATCAGGAGGGATCTGCTGCCGTAAGTATAGTCCGTACACAATTCTCCTGTCATCAAATAGTTCAGGTAATCCGGGATTACCAGGAATTTATATGTTTTTTCATAAATCTCAGGGCGGTTTTCCCTGATCCAGGTCATCTTACTGGCGGAAAAGACCGGATTCACTCTGGAACCGCATAAAGAAAATATTTTATCATTCTGCGGATTCAACTGTTCACAAATCTCATTGGTCCTCTTATCCTGCCACATGATCGCATTACACAAAGGTCTTACAAAACGGTCTACCGGGATTACGGAAGAACGCTGGGAAGTGATCGTTACGGCATCGATATTCCATTGATTTTTTTCCGCTGCCCTGGCGATTTCTTTTATAATGTTGTACAGCGCGTTTTCCCAATCGGAGGCATCCTGTTCGACCCAACTGTTTTCCATATATAACACATTGTATAGGATCTGTTTTTCTGCCAAAAGCTTCCCTTCATGGCTAAACAAGATTCCGCGCATACTGGATGTTCCCACATCAATAACCAGAATATTCATTGCGTCCTTGGCTCCTTTTCTTATCATTATTAAGAGAACTGTCAGGAACAGAGGCAATCACGGCCTGCTGTTTCTGTCTCTCTGCGTTTTAAGAAGTCTCATATCACATGTCTTCACAAATTTTCCCGGGAATTTTTCTTTTGTGTTTTCCGATGATGTTACTTCGTGAGCATATAGTAGCATAGCGCGTTTCCATTTTCAACATTTTCTCATTCTTTGCACATTTGCTCATTTTTCTTTTTCTCATTGCTTGCACATATGTTCAATTCGTTGTCTGTTGAAAAAAAGCGCCCCAAGACCAAAAGTCCAGGGACGCGCAGATGTTAACATAAGTTGTGTGACATATTTGCGATGATATTATAGAATGAAATCGAGCACTCTTAAAAAATTTATCTGAAAGAATCGGAGCCTGGCGTCGGCTGCTCTTCTACCGGCAGTACGAACTCCACGCCATATCTGCCATTTTCATTTTGCGGAAAGCCTGCATGTCCGCCATGTGCCGCAATGATCTGCTTTACGATCCGAAGCCCCATGACATGGATATCTTCCTCAAGACCGGACTTCCTCCTTTCCAGAATCTCCACGACGCTTTCCGGGACTCCAGGTCCGGAATCCTGAATCTTCCAGACCACACACCCCCTTTCCACGGAAAGCCGGATCATAATCTGGCAGCCTTCCGGATTATGCCGGATACTGTTCCCGATCACATTCCGAAGGGCACGCTTCAACAAGGGAATATCCCCCTGCTGCCTCAGTTGTTCTGTCTGAAGTTCTGCTTCCGCCGTAATTTCATATTGCTCCTCCATTCCTTCGTTATAGTATTCTGCCGCTGTTTCCCGGAGCAGGACTGCCGGACAATATTCCGTCATTCGCAAAGGCTGTGCATGATATTCCAGCTTGGAAGTCAGATTCAGATCATCGATCAACTGCCTGATCAAAAGGCTCTGCCTGCGGACAGCCTCCGCCTGCATGTGTTCCTCTTCTCCCAGCCTGGGATTCTCTGCCAGCGCGTCCGAATAGCCCAGGATCAACGCCAGCGGCGTGCGGATATCATGAGAAACGCCGGCGATCCAGCTCGTTCTTGCGTCGTCTCTCTGACGGAGCTTTTGATCCTGCTTTTCCAGAATCTGGGATGTCTGGTTCTGCCTGTTCGCCAGTTCGCTGGTCATTCCCTTTTCTGCCAATACTACAGGCGTTTTTTCCGCAAGCGCGTCAATCTCGGCACAGACCGGACGCAGAGACCGGTAGAACCGGTACGCGAACCATAAAGCAAGCTGAATTCCTTCTTTGCCTAAATCAATCGTAGCACTATGTAAGAAATATACAAATAGCTCTCCGCAACTTTTTTATTATTTTTCGTTTTTTCTATCGCATTATGCAATAACATGTAATATAATAGGATTCTACTTACATTTAATCAAACAGGAAATATAAAGGGGATAATATATGAATATCAATTATTCTAAACAAGCCGTAAAGTTTCTTAGCAAACAGGATAAAATAGCACAAAGGAGAATTATAGACGCAATCAATAAACTACCAAACGGCGATGTAAAAAAATTGCAAGGAAGGACTGATTATCGACTTCGTGTCGGAAATTTTCGTATTATATTTAGTTCTTCTGAAAATATTTTACTCAACTTTCCCATAAGGTTTTAGGGCGCAATATCCCCTAAAAAGCGGGCT
>CAZFXM010000047.1:0-23938 GCA_964523125.1 uncultured Clostridium sp.
TGAAAGCCCGCTTTTTAGGGGATATTGCGCCCTAAAACCTTATGGGAAAGTTGAGATATTTACTATCATCAATTTTTTGAACCATCTCAATTATGTATTTTTTGTACTTTTCATTACTCATATGTACTACCTCCGCTCAGTCAACAAACATGTGTTCGATAATTTCTTATTGATATAATACTACTAGATGTAGAAAATATCAATAGGAAATCGCAAACATTTGTTAGCATTTTATATTTATGTGAATATTCCATTTATTCACATTTCTATTAAGTAAACAAGCGGATAGTATAAAGCTTATGTAAAATCTGGTAATCGTCCCAGATATGGGACACTTATTTGAAGTCAGACTCAATTAGGTCGTAAATACATATTTTTAGCCCTTTTGCAAGTAGTTCCAAAGTGTCTGCCGTAGGTGAAACCTCACCATTCATAATCCGGTTTATCGTAGATTTTGGAATACCGGTCATAATGGATACTTGCCTGACTGACAGTTTTCTCTCGAACATTATTTCTGAAAGTAGAATTCTCATGAAATAATTGTAAGTCCAATGATGTGTGAAATCCACCGGGAATTACTGGAAAGGAGGCAGAACATATGAAGGCAAAAAGAGTGAAAGTCACCAAAAGCAATGTTGACAAAGTCCGAAAGATGCTGGATTGTCACCTTGTAAGCTTGACTCTTACCATGGAGTGCGAACATATCAAAAAATATGCTCCAAAAACATCAACCTGAAATCTGCCCCTGTTAAATCAGGGGCTAATAAGGTATAACCGCTTCGGCGTTTATATAAATGTGGCGTAATACTATTTGGTACAGGAAACTAAAGAGGATAATGATATGGTAAAAAAGAAAGAAGGTAAGAAAGACAACGTAAAAACAACTAAAAAAGTGAAAGAGAAGAAAAAAGGCGGTGGTGTCATCAAAGGTATTATTATTGCGTTTATCGCTCTTGTCTTAATCGGCGCGTTATTTGGCAACAGTAATGATAAATCCAATGATTCCACTAAGCAAGCCAAGACTCAAGCCGATCCAGATACTCAAAATGTAACCAGTGATAATGTATCTGAACCAGAATCTGGACAAACGGATCCTCAGCCACCAGAAGTGGTTGAAGAACATTATGAGGTTGATTTATCTGCCGGTAATTATACTGCCGGCGTTGATATTCCTGTCGGGACATACAATTTAGTTGCCACAGGAGGATCCGGTAATGTATCTTCGTCTAATATGTTTAACGGCGGTTTAAACGAGGTCATGGGAAATCCAGCCGATGAATACTCTATTGATTCCTTCAACGGGTTAAAGATGGATGAAGGTGTCATTCTGACACTGGGAAATACAGTAACTTTACATTTAGTTTCTGAAAACGCGAAATTGACAGGAATAACTGCCAGATCAGCTACTGACGCTGCTCCTATTGATTTAGGCGCCGGCAATTACACATGTGGAAATGATTTCCCCCCAGGCACATATAATGTCGTTGCGACAGGCGGAAATGGGAATGTCAACTCTGATAATATGTTTAACGGTGGATTGAATGAGATTATGGGAACCACTAATGATGGATTGAGCATAGCACAATACAATAATGCTGTATTTGAAAATGGGAATACTCTTTCAATATCTGGTACATCAGTGCAACTGGTTCCTGTCGGTGAATAATTTTGATTCAAGCGACGCTAAAATATTAAGAGAAAGGATGTGATTACATGCCATTACCAAAAGAACACATTTACACATCTGAAGACTACTGGAATCTCCCGGAAGGACAGCGTGCGGAGCTGATCGATGGACAGCTATATGCCATGGCACCGCCAAACCGTATCCATCAGGAATTGATTATGGAAATTTCTGCAACAATCCGGCAGCATATCAAAGATCGCAGAGGGGATTGTAAGGTTTATCCGTCCCCATTTGCCGTAAATCTTACAGCAAACGATAGAACATGGGTGGAGCCTGATATCTCCATCATATGCGATAAAAGCAAACTGTCAGATCGTGGATGTGAAGGAGCTCCGGACTGGATTATTGAGATTGTCTCCCCGGGCAGCCCCAAAAATGATTATACTATCAAATTATTCAAATACCGCACCGCAGGTGTCCGTGAATACTGGATAGTAAACCCGATGAAAAAAGTTGTCCAGACATATATTTTTGAAGGTGTAGAAGAGTCGGACGTATATCTTTTTGATGATGAAATACCTAGCCATATATTTGACAATCTGACTATCAGAATATCTGATTTACTGCAATAAATGAAAAACCGCCCCTGCGCCAACAGGAACGGCTTTCAATAGGTAATCATGTCATGCACGTGTGCGTGATATAATCCACCAACAACACTGAGATTATATCACGCCTGCACCTGTCATGGCAAGGTGCTATTTTTGTACTTATTTTTATATACTTTATAAGGAGCGTGATAGTATTATGAACAGCAAGAAACAAAACGAAACAATCCGGTGTGGAATCTACGACCGTGTATCTACAGATATACAGGTTCAACAGGGACTTTCACTTGATACTCAGAAAGAGGTCTTGACAGAATATGCTGTCTCCCATGGGTATAAAATTGTAGACTATTATGTCGATGAAGGATTAACTGCCAGAAAAAAACTGCAAAACCGTAAAGAGCTCCAGCGACTGCTGAATGATGTCCAGGCTGATAAAATAGATCTGATCCTTGTCACCAAATTAGACCGCTGGTTCCGTAATGTAAAGGACTATCACAATACACAGGCGATCCTGGAGGCGCATCACTGCAACTGGAAGACCGTGCTTGAAGATTATGATACTTCTACGGCTGACGGCCAGCTCAAAATCAATATCATGCTGGCTGTAGCTCAAAATGAGTCTGACCGTACTTCTGAGCGTATCAAGGTAGTCTTTGAGCATAAAAAGAGGAATCAGGAGCATCTGAACGGTCCTATCCAGTTCGGATATAAAATCGTAGATAAGAAGCTCCAGAAAGATGAAAGTACCCGTGAAATCACAGAGGATATTTTCCGCCAGTATTTTTCCTGCTTCTCAAAGAGGAAAACAATTGCATATATACAAAGCACTTATGGAGACCGGGCGCCCACCGCTTACCAGATCGACCGGATGCTTACCAGTGAGGTATATGTAGGAATGCGCTATGGCAGAACAGGATATTGCGAACCATACATCACACTTGAACAACACAAACAAATTATTTCTATCTGTGATTCCAAAACTTATCCCTCCACCAAAGAGCCCTACCTGTTCAGCCAGCTTATGAAATGTCCACATTGCGGCGCAGGCATGACCGGCTTTGTGAATAGACACAAATGCAATGACGGCACTATAACCTATTCTAAACGTTACCGCTGCAGCAGAAAGATTGGTTATCATTCCGGAAGTCCCTGCATCACAGAAAAACGGATTGAAAACTATATGCTGGAAAACTTATATCCAGAATTGCAGGACCGAATCTATAGAATTCAGCAGTGCCAGAAGCAGACACCGAAAAAAGACAATACCTGGAAGATTAAATCTGAAATGGAACGCCTCAACCTTATTTTCCAGAAAGGACGGATCAGCCTGGACTACTATGATGAACAGTATGGAAAACTGGAACAGGCACTTCGGGATGAACAGGCAGTACAAAAAATCGTGACTGTTGAATCTTATCAGGAAATACAAAAGAAGGTTTCTGGTAATTGGAAAGAACTCTATGAAAAACTAGACTATGAACACAGAAAAAGCTTCTGGAGAAGCATCCTGGCAGAAATTTATATCGACCGGAAAACCCACAAAATATGCGGGTTTGATTTTTTGGTTGATAGGTGTAGTAACTAAGTGAATTCTGTAATATTCGTGCCGTCACTGACGGCGTCAAAATATCCGGAAAGGCCCAGGCGCTCCAGAATCAATTTTGCGTTTTTACTGGAGGAACCAAGCGCGAGCCGGTATCCCTTTTTCCTGAGTTCGTCCATGGTATTTTTTACTTCATCGCTCAGATCCGCCGGCGTCATCTGATTCAGAAGCGCCTTATAATATTCATTTTTCCGTTCTGCCAGTCTTTCCTTCTCCGCCTGGGAATAGAATCTCTCGCTGCATTCCAGTATGATCTCCAGACTTGCCATACGGCTGATCCCCCGCAGCCGGTCATTTATTTTCTCATCAAAATATACATGAATTTCATCAGCCATTTTCTTCCACGCCTGGTAGTGATATTTGTCCGTAAAACAGATTACGCCGTCCAGATCAAAAATAATGCCTATATCACTCATCTTCTTTTCTTCCTTTCCAGTTTTATCTTCGAACAGACTGAATCTTTGGGAACAAACAACATGCGTGCTGCCCTGCGCTCAGTACAAATTCTTTCTCATAGATTGTAAGTACAAGCTTACCTGTATTTTCGTCGTCCGCTTTCACCTGTATCCCCTGGTTATTCAGACTCACCCGATATCCCTGGCCGTGCCACACGCAATGGAAGGATACCTGTTTCCACCACGGAATATAATGTGGGGTAAATTCCACCCTGTCCCGTGTCATCTTCATTCCGGCAACACCTCTTACGACTGCCATCCACGCGCCTGCCGCGCATCCGGAATGGATGCCGTCCTGTGTGCCGCCATGCTTGTCTTTCAGATCCATCTCCGCCGTTTCCATGAGATAACCATACGTACTTTCCGGCATATCCATATCCGCATAGCAGATAGAGTGAACACAATAGGACAGAGAGGACGCTGCCTCACACCGGCCCTGGTAATAATCCAGATTCCTCCGGTAGATCGTCTCCGGCATATCTAAATTCTGATAGGCAAATAACATCAGCACATCCGGCTGCTTAATGACCTGGCTTTTGTTATATAGCCCTGACTGCTTCATCTGGGTATAACCGCTTTTACTTCCGCCCTGCACTTCGAGCTCCCTTGACAATTCAAAGTAACCGTCAAACTGCGGGATCATCCCCGTCTCTTCGTCTAACGGGAGATAAATGTGTCCGGCGGCATACTCAAATTCTGCCCTCTCTTCCTCTTTGAAGCCAATCTTCCTTTTCAGCTTTTCCAGATCACCGCCATACTCGTCAAGAAGCCTGCATACAGCCGTCAGTATACGGTACACGCTGTAATTCGTATAGGCATTGTTGTCCACATACGGATGATGCTCGTCCGTTCCGGTAACCTGCAGGATTTCGTAACACCGCTTTTCTTCCTTCCACACCATCCGGGAAATCCAGTACCGACTGATCTCCAGCAGCATTTCCATGCCGTATTCCCTCATAAATTCATGATCTCCCGTAGCCGTCAGATAATGAAGTATGGATAAACCCACATCCGATACACAATGAATCTGCATAAATGGATGGCGTACATCTATCCAGACAGTCTCTTCCCCCGTAACCCCTGTTGTGAACGGATATCTGGCTCCCCGGCAGCCTTCTTTTACCGCCAGCTCTCTTGCCTCCTTCAAATGAGAATAACGGAATAACAACGGATTCCTGCTATACTCCGGCATGGTCTGCTGGAACACCGGAGCCTGAAATATCTCCGCGTCCCACCATACAAAATTGTTGTACATCTCTCCTGTCAGCCCTTTTGCGGAAAAACTATGTACATGGTCATTTCTTTCAAGAGAGATCAACGTATGGTAATTCGAAAACCGGATCGCCCGGTCCGCCGTATCATCCCCTTCTATAGTAATCTCCAGCTTTGAAAATAACCGCTGATAAACCTCACGATGTTTTTCATATTCTTTCTGATAAGAGCTTTTCTGATACGCGAGGATATATTCCTCCATACAGTCGGATAATTCTCTGTCCGTATCACGGCTTGTCACAGTCGCGATCAGTTTTTCCAACCGATAGACCTTCCCCTGCTCCGCGTCAAAAGTAATCTTCTGTGCCGCCAATCCATCTTCCCAGACATCCGTCCATACCGCGTTTGCCGCTTTAGTATCTTCTTTTGCCATACGGTCACCAGGACAGGAAGCACATTCCAGATTCTGATAAATACCTGTCATCGAATGGAAGCCATACTTTGGTCCCACCACTTCCTCCTGCCGGATGGTATGCCCCTCATGCCGAACGCACAGCGTCTTCTGCGGAATCTGGCCGTTCGATTTCGTCCGCAGGTCCATACCGCTTAAAATGGTCACAGCCTCCGAGTAATTCAATGGCTCTAACTCTGCTTTCATACAGTAGGTGTGGTCGTCGAAGAAGCTCGCGAATCTCTGAAAATCCAGTCTTGTCCGCTGGCCTTTTGAGTTCTCCCAGACAACCTCCCTATGGAGCACTCCGTCCGAGAGATCCAGATATCTTTTCCAGGACAATACCTTTCCGCCCCATGGGTAAAAGGTCTCTCCGTCGATCTCAAACCGTACCAGAAGAAAATCCAGCAGGTTGATCACACGCTCCTGCTTCTCGAATTTTTTCAGCCTGTCCTCTTCCACGTAATACTTCTTCATGTACATGTTGTCGCACATGGTGAGCCGTACTTCCACCACCTCATCCATCACACCACGCACATAAAATCCCTGAATCCCCAAACTCCCATATTCCTCCAGGCTTGCCCTGACACCCATATATCCGTTTCCTGTCGTCAGAAGGGCCGCTACGTTCGCTTCATGGGGCAGGCTATATTCCTTTTCCATCAGAATATTTCTGCCTGTAAATTCTAAACCCGAATAGCTCATTTCCTCACACCCTCAATTTTCCGTAATACAGACGTCCGCCACAAGCTTCTCTTCCCCACAGATTTCCACGGATATAGGCTCTCTGCCGGTCAGATTTGTAACCTTTACCTGGTTCCGGGAAGCAATGACCTCCAGCTTCTGCCCTTTCCACATCAACGTAAACGAAAGCTTCTCCCATTTTTCCGGCAGGCAAGGGTTGATCCGCAGTTTTCCTCCAAGCATCCGGACGCCGCCAAAGCCATAAACCACACACTGCCAGATTCCGCCGAATGACGCCGCGTGGATTCCCATATCCGAAGATCCCATAAATGGCCCCAGGTCGATCGCGGCGGCCCTCCGGAACAGTTCATATGCCTTTTCTATCTGTCCCATGTCGCTGGCAAGAACCGATGGGTAGAAAGGGACAGGGAAGAATCATGGATCGTCCGCGGTTCATAATACTCCCATGTAGCCGCTTTGACTTCGGGCGAAAACAAATCTTCCAGCAGGAAGAACAGTACGAGGACATCCGCCTGCTTGGACACCTGGATCTGCTGGATCTGTTCCAGATTGTAGTCCCGCATGATCCCGCCTACATGTTCCTGTGTCTTATATTTGGACAGGTCAATGTCCCGGCATTGCAGATACCTGTCATCCTGTGGCATCACGCCTTCTTCTGTCGGACGGGGCAGATACATGTTTTCGCACCGCTCCTTCAGGACAGGATACACGTTCTCCAGTTTCAGCTTCTCGTCCAGTCTGGTGAACAGTTCCGGATTTCCCTGTTTCAGATTGTCATAGATCTCCAGTGCTTTTTTCATATTCCAGTGCGCCATATAGTTGGTAAACGCGTTATCATTTACATGCTCCCGAAATTCATCGGGACCCACCACATCGTTGATATGATATTTTCCATCCGTTCCCTTTTCCACGCGGGATGCCCAAAAGACCGCCGTATCCAGGATCAGCTCATAGCCATACTGTTCCATAAATTCCATGTCGCCGGTAATTGCCGCGTACTGCCATACACCGTACGCGACATCCGAAGTCACATGCTGCTCAATAAAACCGGACCACACTTTAAGCGGGCGCCCCGTTACAATGTCAACATCACAGTATTCCGGTGTGACCTCCCCGTCGTCCAGCCAGGCTGATTCCCACGGGAACATCGCCCCCTGATAGCCGTTATGCAGAGCCTTTTGATGCGCTCCCGGCAGGGAATGACAGCGGTACTTCTCCAGCTTTTTTGCCGCTTCCGGGCAGGTAAATGTGTAATAAGGCAAAAGGAATATCTCCGTATCCCAAAACGTATGCCCCTTATATCCCTCACCGGTAAGCCCCTTCGCTCCAATGTTCATCCGGTCATCATGGCAGGGCAGCATCAGCCGTAAATGGTACTGTGCAAATCGAACCGCGAACTGATCAAAAGCATCCCCTGTGATCTCGATCGGGGTTTCCTTCCAGACCTGCTCATCCCACTCTTTGGCCGTGTCCGCCGCTAACCGCGGATAGCCTGCCTCAGCTTGTTTTTTCAGTGCGTCCAGCGATATTTCCTGAATTTCTTCCGTTGTATTTCCCTGCATATCAAGATCACGGCTCGTATATACGTTGCAGCTCTTCTCTATGGATAATGTGTCATCTTTTTCAATATCCCCGTCAAAAGTACCGTAAATCCTCCGCTGATCCATATTCAACTGCATCGAAAGCTCCGTCTCTTTCCCATTTACGGCAAACCGATGAACCGAACTCTGTATAAATGTAATGCCGGATTCTGTTGTTTTGGAAACATACTGCATATACCTGCCTTCATAGAAACGCTTTTCGCCGTCCGTAAAATGCTGTGAGCCTGTGTTCGTTACACGGCCGTTGATCCCGGTTTTCATCTGTACATGAAGCTTCCCGGAAATCGGTGTGATCTCGATACGGCTGGCAAATTCATGAATACGCTCCAACGATACCACGCGCCGGAATACCAGTTTCACCTTACATCCCTTTGGGGAAATCCATATAACAGACCGGTTCAATTCTGCTGTCTTAATATTCAATTCCCGTGAATATTCTTCCACGGTTCCCTGCTCAAGCGTAAACCGTTCCCCGTTCAGCCACAGCTCAACCGCCAGCATATCCGGCGCGTTAGGCAGCTCCGTAACGGCAGAAGAATCGCATTTATTAAAGGTTCCGTTTACAAGCATATCCCGGGTCTCTCCGAGATATGCCTCCTCTGCCGCACTGCGGATCCCCAGATATCCGTTTCCCAGGCTCATCACAGCCTCACACTTTCCAAGCTGTGTGGGTTCAAAGCAGTCCTCTGCCAGAATCCATTCTTTGATCTTCCCGTAATTCATTCCCATATAAGTTCCTCCAAAATCCTGCTGTTTGAAGCATTACCATTTTGTATCCTCTCTTCCGCAGAACGGATCCACAGGACTGATCCCCTGAAACTCACTTCTGCCCATAATCTTTTCCATTACCGCGTCGATCACATACTCATTATTGGAATAAGCGTTGATATAAGTCCTTATCATCGGAACATCGATCAGATGATAGGGATTCGCAAGGCTGATAAACATCGTAGGCACCTCCGCCGCAAACCAGGGGGTATTGTTCCCAAGTCCATATACGGTATTCCATTTGATCCTTGTCACGGTTTTGTTGCTGGTATTCTCCTCATTTCCCACATACAGGACCAGATCGTATTTCTCCCGAATCCTGGCCACATTATCCAGTCCCGGAATATTGCTGAAATCATCCCCTTCATAGAGAGTGACCTGAAATCCTTCCGAAATCAGTTTTTCCAGAAAGCTTTGCACAATTCTTTCGTTATTGCTGCCGGTTCCTACAACCTCAAGCAGGATTTTTTTATATTTCTCCGTACTCAAAGGTAAAATCCCTTCATGGCCTTTTACCAGAGTCACCGCCCGGTCCGCACATTCCCGCGCGTACCGTTCATGTTCTTCCTGACGCAGGACTTTCAGTTCGGATTCCTCCGGCACCAGGGTTCCCTGTGCCTGCTTTTTATGCAGCCCCAGAGACGCTTTCAGGGCGAGGATTCTTGTCATCGCTTCATCCAGCCTCTTTTCAGACAAGAGCCCATTTCGGTATCCCTCCATCATAAAATCATAATCCTCAAAATCATCCCTGCAGAACAGAAACATATCACAGCCGCTTTCAATCAGCGCCGGAACCATCTCCCTGCGGGGCATGACCGCGGATAATCCAACCATGACCGTGGAGTCTGAAACGATCAGTCCGTTAAAACCAAGCCTGTCTCTTAAAAGTCCCTGCAGCAATTCCTTGCTTAAGCTGGCCGGGATACAGGGATTTTGTGCTTCGGGATTGAATCTCATGACATACGCCGGCATGGCAATGGAACCCACCATGATGGTCTGTGCCCCGTCCTTGATCAGATCCCGGTAGATGGAGCCATAGGTCTTGTCCCACTCTTCGCAGGAAAGGTCATTTACCGTAACAGCAATGTGCTGGTCCCGCTCGTCTCTGCCGTCTCCCGGAAAATGCTTCACAGCCACCGCCGTACCGGCTTCCTTTGCCCCTCTTACATAAGCCTTGCCCATCCTTCTGACACGCTCCGGATCCGAACCATAGGTACGGACATTTGTGATCGGATTGCGGAAATTGTAATCAATGTCAACGACCGGCGCGAACGCCCATTGGACGCCTACTGCCTGCCCTTCCGTACAGCTGATCTTTCCCAGACGGTACGCGTATTCCTCATCATCGGTCGCGGCCACTTCCATTTGCTGGCCATAGCTGGTCCCGTCGGCGGCAATCCCATTGCCGCCGAATTCCAGATTTGCCGCAAAGAGCAAAGGCACCTTCGCAAGACTCTGCAGGTATCGGTGGGTCTTTTGTATCGAAGCGCCGGATGCCGGACGATACATGAATCCGCCGTAATGCATCTTATCCATAAAAAGAGAAAGAAGCTTTTCATCATCCGTATATCCATGCGCAATAAAGAGCTGGCCGATCTTCTCCTCCAGTGTCATGGATTTTTTCGTTTTTTCTACCCACGCAATGTCTTCGTCCTGAAGATAAAAGGGGTTCTTTTTTAAGTCGATCATACCTGTCCCCTCCTACTTTTCCGCTCTCCTGACTTCCAGTTCGGCATGGATTTTTTCCATCGTTTTTTCATCCAGCGTATACAGGAACATGACGGCAATTGAAATCGCCACAAGGATCGCCGGCGCCAGATTGACGATCACATTGATGCCGGTAATGGCTCCGGCAGTCTGCTCCGCATTCGGGACATAGCCGACGGCGCTCAGAGCCAATACGCCAATGGACCCGGTGACAGCGGTCGCACACTTTACGGCCAGCCCCATGAAGGAAAATCCCAGCGCGTCGTCGCGGACTCCGTACTTATATTCGCCGTAATCAATGGAATCACAGCACATACCATAGCAGATGCTGGCCCCCGCATTGGTAAATCCATAGAGCGCGCTCATTCCCAGAATCACCGGCGTACTTGCGCCCGGCATAAAGAACATCAGCAGCATCGACGCGGCGTTTCCGCCCAGCATCAGCTTAAACGTGCCGATCTTCCCAAACTTCCTGGTCAGGAAAGGCAGGCAGACATTTCCGGCCATCTGGCAGGCGCTGATAATTGTAAAGGTAGGAGCGATGATCGTATATGCGCCCGCCACATAGATCAGATAGTAGGTCAGCATGGACATACGGGCAATTGCTCCCATAGCGCCGATAAACGTACTGAAAATGGAGATCAGAAGCATCCTGTTTTTCACAAGCGCCTGGATAGACCGTTTAAAGGACTGTTTTTCCTTTTTAACCGGCGTCTCTGCCTGAAGTGTATCTTCCGTTTTTTTATCTTTTTTCTCTTTACAAAAAGCCGCGCAGAACCAGAACATCGGAACTGAAATCAAAGAGAAAACAATCGTGCCGTAAAAATAGCCGGTGCCGTTTGCCACATCACTCTTACTGAAATACAGAATAAGAGGCATTGCGGTAGCGCTTAAGATCATCTGGACGATGGACGAACCGACCTGCGCAATGGATGTGATATCCATCTTAATCTGCGAATCATTAGACAGGCGGTTCACCAGGCCGTTTACAGCCGTCTGGACCACTGTATAGGCCATGCCGACGCCAATGTAGCAAAGCAGGCAGACAACAACCTTTGTCATGCCCTCCATCGGCCATGCGGTAAACGTTAGGACGTTAAAAATCGCAAGGAACGGCGGAGCGATGACAATGTAAGGTTTAAACTTGCCCCACTTCGTACGGGTACGGTCTACGATCGCGCCCATCATAGGATCATTGACCGCGTCCCAGATACGGGCGATCAGCATGATTGCCGATATGGCTCCCGCCGCCAGTCCTACCACATCCGTGTAGAAAAGCATCAGATAATTGTTGATCATATACCATACGACATTAACGCCGCTGTACCCGACCGCGTAACCTGCCGCGGATAATACATTCATTTTTTCCTTCGGCATAGAAGCCGCTGTTTCATTTGTGTTACCCATCTTCTCATTCTCCTGTTCTTATCTATAATTCGAATTTTTATAAGTACTTATTCTCTTCCCCACTTCAGTACAATCCTGCCAAACATCCCGGTGGGCTGCATGGCAACGAAATAGAGCGTAAACGGCGGCGCCGGGAACTGCATCTGTTCCCGTTCCATATTGGTAGAAACCTCCACGGTCAGCGTATGCTCCCCTGCTTCACATCCGCCCAGTTCTACATCGTAGGGCGGCATAATTTTACTTCCGGTATGGACTCCATCCAGATACACCCGCACACAGTCAAAAATCTGTTCCGCCGAAAATACCAGACGTTCTGTTCTCCGTGGCAGTGTGATCTTTTTCTCATAGCGGATGATCCCGGAAAAGTCCCTCTTTAAATCCGAGACCGGAACAAGCTCTTCCATCTGCCGCAGCGGCTCAAATGCCGGATACTCGATCGCCCGGACAATGGAAACATCCCAATTTCCGGAAATATCCATCCGCGCGTCAAGGGCAGCCGGTTCCGGACGTACCGTAACCTTCTGATCTGTTATGTAAAATACATGGAGATCGCGGGGAGTGAGTGCCAGCGGGAGAGTGTGGGAATCCGAAAGCCAGGTAAAGGTATCCTCCCATCCGTTGTAACCGTAAACCCGTCCGTTTCCCGAAAAGGTAACCGTCGTTTCGATCGTTCTGGTAAGTGATTCATTGAAGATCAAATACCAGTCGCCGCTTTTCTTGTAATGATATACGGTCAGGTCGCCGTCCTCCGGGCACTGTGCGCTCTGAAGCCCCTTTTCCCTGCAATATTGGCCTGCCTGATCCGGCTTCACACAGCCTGCTGTTTTCTTTACCTTTTCCAAAAGCTCTTCATCGCCTGCCGTCACCTGCAGCGGATAGCTTCCGGTAAAAAGGAAGGAAACCTCCGGCGTATTTAAAATGGCTTCTGCCAGTTCCCTGGTAATGCATTCTGCCTCCGGAATAAAAATTGTCCCGTAGGGATTTCCATTGACAGAAAATGTCCCGTCAGCCTGCCGTGTCCGGTAACGCTGCCTGTCCGTAAATACATCGATCGGCAGGATGTCAAAATCCACCTGGTTCCGCGTCAATTCGCGTGCGGTTACCGTGACAGGCTGGTAATTTCCCATCCACTCTCCTTCCGCCTGATAAAGAAGCCCCACGTCTGCCGCGTGCCGGCCGCCGCTTAAGATTCCGCACATCCGGTTGGCATAATGCATAAGATCCGAGAAATCTTGAAACTGCGCGTTATTCCCCCCTGCGTAAAAATGGGGCGGGCAGTCGACATCCGGATACTTTGCCATGGAAAAGGCATGTGGAACAAGATGATTGATGCCGCGGCTGAGCAGATGATTTAAGATCCAGCTCATATCTCGCACACCAAGTCCCCAGTCATACGCGCCAAATAGTTCACACATCGTACGGCCCTGCTTTTTGGGATCAATCACGGCGGCGGAAGCCCCGAGTTTTCCCAGAACATAGTGATAATAATGGCTGTCCGCGTTTCCCATGACAATACGGTCTGTTTCTCCGCCTCCCGGCAGGATCTGATTGCGGATGACATCGATCCCCGCCATATGCTGGCCGGAAATCGCGCGGAAATAATGTCCCGCGCCTGCCCCAAGCCTTGTATCCTGCCCGTTATCTTCCACTACATGTCCGATGTGCTCTACCCCGTGTGCCGCGCACCAGCCTCCGATCTGATCGCCAAAGCATTTTTGATAACGCCGGGTCACAATATCCATATAGCCAAGGCGGGTATCTGCTTCCATCTGATGGTCCATACATCCGCACCACAGTAAGGGAAGCTGCCGTGTCCAATCCGTTCCAAAACGCCTCTCCATTTCCTCCGGCATCTGTGTACTCCAGGGGAGCGGCATTTCGCGGTGGCCTACCCGTTCGTCACCGGCATAGCCTCCGACATTGCCGATCTCCGGTTCGTCCGAAAAGAACCCTGCGAAAACACTGCCGAACAAATCCCCGTAACGCGCGTAGTGGGGTTCATAAACAGCCTCCAGGAGCGTACTTACCGATTCCGCATCCAGCATATTGATATAGTTCTCACGTCCGCCTCCCTGTCTGGTGTGAAAGATGACAAAAATCCTCCACGCGCCTTCGGGCAGGGCAATTTCCAGCCATTCACCGTCCACCTGCCCCGTTACATCCATCATTTTTCCCGAAAGGCTGCTTTTCTCTCCCATTTCCGCGGCGGTCACGGCAAGGATGCTGTTGCGTGCCGCTTCCGCATGATCCATGGGTTTCCCCAGATCCATAAAAGAAATCTTTGGCTGCAGCATTTTTTGTACATTCAGTGACATTTTCACGCCGGTGGAATAGATATCCGCGGAATTGTAGTTGATATACATTTTTTTCCGTTCATCATATTTTGCGGCGATCAGCCCGTTGGCAAAACCGGTCGGAAAATGCGCGTCGTCCAGAACCCATACCCGCATATGCCGCTTCTTTGCCTCATCCAACACAATGTCCAGATCATGCCACCATCGTCCGCCGCAAAAATAGCCGTCGCTTTCCGTACCCGGAAGCGGGCGGGATTCCAGGCAGACCGCTTTGATCCCGCAGGAATCGATGGCAGCCATTTCTTTCCGGATCGTTTCCTCCTCTTCCCCGCGCATCCAGAGAAAGGGGAAAATGTGATTATCCATGCTTCTCATTCCTTCCTTCGTTTAAAGTATCTGTTCAGAACGAGAGACCGCAGACCCGTCTGCTGTTCTGAATACTGTAATTTAAATTATCCGTAAAAATAATTTCTTGCTTCCCTTATCAAAGCAGGCGGGGAGGCGGAACCCGAACGCCAAATCCTGGTCAGGGCACTGACATACCGTCTTCTCTATGAGCTTCTTCATAATTTCTGTCCGGAACCCAAGGGCAGCACTTCTGTCTCTCAGAAGCAGAGCCAGCGTTTGACCGGTATCCTGGAATATATCAATCAACATTTCAGAGAACCCATCACGCTTGCGCAGATCGCGGACAGCGTCTATATTTCGGTCCCTTACCTGTCGCGTTTTTTTGAGCGGGAAATGAAGATGACACCTTTAAATTATATCAATACGCTGAGACTGAGCCGTTCTCTGAACGACCTGCTTTACACGGAAAAATCGATTGAGGAAATCGCGGAGGAGAACGGCTTTCCGAACCCCCCATTCCTTCCAGGTGTTTACCTCCGTCGGACGCGCGAAGGAAATCCTGCTGGCTCCGATACAGGATATGCTGCGGATCATACAAAGGGAGATTGGATTTCAATATATCAAATTCCATGGCATTCTCAGTGATGATATGATAGTCTATGACGAAGACGAGGCCGGTACCCCTGCCTACTGCTTCACCTATGTTGATATGGTGACGGACTTTCTTGTGTCCATCGGCCTGAAGCCTCTGATCCAGTTGTCCTTTATGCCGCGGGCTCTGGCAGAAACGCCGGAAAGGATACGCTTTTATTCTCCCATGATCATGGGGGTGCCAAAAGACTGGAATAAGTGGGAAGCTCTGGTCCATGCCCTGACAATGCATTTCCTGGAACGTTATGGAAAGCATGAGGTCGAACAATGGCTCTTCTCGCCATGGAATGAACCGGACACGGACCTTAGTATGTACGGATTTGAAAAGGTGGAAGATTTTTATGAGCTGCACCGCCGAAGCTTCCGTGCTGTCAAGAGCTGTGACAGAAACCTGCGCTTTGGCGGCGCGTCCCTGCAGCCGTTATTTCATGAGGAAAACAACTTTGGAAGAAAATATTTTCAATGGTGTATGGAAAATGACTGCCGGCCTGATTTTTTTAACATTAATTACTATGATCTGGATGTCAGTCACTATCCGGACAGAAATATCTGGGAAAATGTCGCGAACAACTACCTTCGTCTGAGCGTGGCCCCGGATTCCCTCGCACATTTTATCGACACGCTGAAACGCAGGATCCGCGCGGACGGACTGGAAAAGCTGCCTGTATTTATGACAGAATGGAACTCCACCGCCCTGCATGACGACCTGGTCAGCGATACCTGTTTTAAATCTGTTTACATCGTAAAAAATGTCCTGGAAAACTATAACAAGCTGGACAGCCTTGGTTACTGGCTTCTGTCCGACCTGCACGGAGAATACCGCGCCTCGCCGCAGCTTTTTCACGGCGGGCTTGGATTATTCACCTATAACGGGATCAAAAAACCGGGATATTACGCCTATCTCTTTCTCAGCCGTATGGGGACGGAGGTCCTGAAGAAGGGGGACGGATATTTTGTCACCCGCTCTGAAAAAGGATTCCAGATCATGCTGTACTATTATGTTCATTTTACAGAGCTGTATGCTATGGGAGAACCCTTTGATATGACTTTTACAGACCGGTATACGCCGTTTCCGGAAAACCGGAAAAAACAGATGACAATACATCTTACCGGCATGAAAAACGGCGATTACCGTCTGAAAGAACGATGGGTCAACCGAAACAGCGGAAGCTGCTTTGATCAGTGGGTAAAGATGGGAGCCATGCCGTTAGGCTCCGATGAAATGGAAACATTAAAAGCGCTGTCAGAACCTCAGTGCCATATGAAGAAAATTTCTATTGAGGAACATCATTATAACCTTCATGCGGTCCTGGAACCATTGGAGATCCGGTTGATCGAGCTGGAGCCTCTGGCCGCGGATCATACTGATCGTCAGATAAACCGGCCGCTCAGTATGATATGACTATCCGGCGATCACCGTCTCCTTATTGCTCTTCCATTTTCTTTGATACCTCATCTATGATATTCATGGCATTCAGACTGCGGGGATAGCCGATATAGGGCATGCATTGCTCCACGACCGCGTACAGCTTGTCTTTATCATTGCCCACTCCAAGGTTACCGGCCGTATGCCCCCGGAGCTGATTTTCACAGCCGCCCTGGGCCAGGAGAAAGCAGAAAGTGATCATCTCGCGCTCCTGGTCATTCAGGCCATTTCTGGTGTAGTAATCGCCAAAACAGTTATCTGCCAGCCAACGGTTGATATTTCTGCGAAGCGCCGGCCCCTCTGTCTGCCTCCTTGCCATATCAGGACCGAACAGCTCCACCTGTTTGGCAAGCCCTTTCTCAAACCTGGACTCCTCATCGGTTGTTCCCTGGGGCGCAAGGGGCAGGCTGATCCCGTGCTGCTCCATGATCTCATTTGCCGCCTGTAAAAAATCATAGGTCCGGCCGATCCCAAGATATGCCGCGGCCTGGTAAATGACTTCCTTGACCGCAACAGGTTCAACACCGATATTGAGCGCCGCGTGAAGCATATTCCGGAATTCTCCCATCCCCTGACAGCCCAGCAGCGCGGACAGAATACAGAGCACCTGTTCCTTTTCCGTCAGGCGATTTGCTTTCACAGCTTCCTCCTGTGAAAAATTGGTAATGATCTCCAAAAACTCCGGATCTGTACTGCCCAAAGCGGACTCTGCCCCGGCAAATAATTTCCGGACTCTTTTTTCTGTGTCTTTGTTCATAAGAGCCTCCTTCTTTTTGTTGCAATTCTGTTATTTTCATACTACAACGCGTTTGTTTCCATCGCTTTATAAAAGCAATTATAGCTTACGGTAGTTACTACCTGTCAATAGCTTTTGTGAATATATGTTTTGATTTTTTCTACTTTTTTTGAAACTTTTTGCTGCTTTTGTTAGTCTAATAAGTAAGGCGCCGGAAAAAAGAATACGGAAAACCTGCCGCTGGTGTACTGACATGTTCAGTTCGTTTGATCATGAACGTGTCAGTACACGAAAGGCACTTCCGTACGCAAAAGAGTCTGGGCTGTCCTGACAGCCCTGGGTAAGGAGGTTTTTTTCTTGAAGTTTTATAACTATAAATAAAGACCAGAGCCCCCGTCAGAAATCAGGCAAAAAAAGCAGGGAAATAATAAAAAGCAGGGAAGATGAACGCTGTTCTAATAAGCCGAAAAAGCCTCAAACCATAGATCCAGTACACCAGGTTTGAGGCTCACAGGTTTCTTAAAAATTCATTCATCTATCCTGGCCAGTTGGTAAGAACGGCTTTTCAAAAGCAAAGCGCATGGATCTTCAGCCACAATTCTACGAGGATCTGCGCCGGCGTCATAGGCGAGGTTCCGATGCGGATCACATTTTCGTACCCCTGCAGTTTTTTCATATATCCATTTATAGATCCAAATAGTCCGTTCTAAGACGGGACAGCGTTCCGTCAATCTCCCATAAAACCGCCTCGCGGGATGGTTTTCCGGCTTATTCCGTTTCAAATGCCGGATGCCATGCGGCAAAGCCCGCCAATTGCTCGTCCGTGCGGTGGTAATAGCGCACGCCTTTGTTCAACTTCGCAATTTCCGCCATCTCCTCATCGGTAAGCTTAAAATCGAGAATATCCAGATTATCCCGGATATGATCCACGTTCTTGCTGCCTGGAATAACCGCAAAGCCCATCTGGGTATGCCAGCGAAGAATCACCTGCGCACTGCTCTTGCCATACTTTTTACCCAGGTTTACAAAAAGCGGCTCCGAGATAAGCGCCTTATCGCCATGCCCTAACGGATACCAGCTCATCAGCTTAATACCGTACTTATCCAGCGTCATACGGAGTTCATCCTGTGCGAAATACGGATGTGCCTCCACCTGGATAAACTGTGGCACGATCTCCCATTTTTTCTCCAGCTCCGCGATATACTCACCCTCAAAATTGGAAATGCCGATAGATTTTGCCTTGCCGTCCTTATATGCCTTTTCCAACAGTCTATAGCCTGCCATCCAGTTTCCTGCGGGTTGGTGGATATAGAGAAGATCAACATAGTCTGTGCCGAGACGCCCCAGAGTTTCATTTACAGCGTTTTCATTTTCATAATCACAAGGCCAGAGCTTTGTGGAAAGAAAAACGTCCTCCCTTGCAACACCGCCTGCCTTTATTGCTCGGCCTACCGCACATTCATTGCAATACGCCGCAGCCGTATCAACACAGGAGTAACCTATTTTAAGAGCCTCCTTGACACTGTTTTCAGCCTCCGCAGGATTAAGCATGAAGGTCCCAATCCCGATTACCGGGCATTCCTGTCCATTGTTCAATGTGATAAATTCCATTTGATAATCTCTCCTTTCCTTTGGCATATCCCATGTAAGGCTGCCTGTCCGAATCGCTTCATTATACCGGAAAATCTTGTAATCCAGTTTATCCATGGTTTCCTGATATCTTTTCAGGCTTGCGGCAATCTTTTCCCGCGCTTCCATCAGCAGCTCCCGCCTTTGGGGAATCGTTTTGTCGCCCTCCTGAGACAGACGCACATATTCCGCCAGCATTTCCACGGAAAGCCCGGCGCCGCGCATACAGATGGCATTTTCCACCCAGCCGATATCCTGATCCGTATAACAGCGGATGCCTCCCTTTGTGCGGGCGACGGGCGGGATAACGCCGACCCTCTCATAATACCTGAGCGTATCTGCGGCAATGTCATATTTTTCACATACTTCTTTAATTGTCATCAATGTCCTCCCGTCTCACCAGTTTTAATGGATGTATTAATTGTAGTGAAAAGGATACTAATTCCATAAAGCAATGATCAGAAAATTCGACCGCGAGTTGGTACAATTGGAAATATAACATTAATTAGAAGGAAGGTATAGCCTTTTTGCTGTTCATATTTGTGTATTACTTGTGTATTATGTGCGCAATCTAACAACATTTTACTCAATCTTTAACATAGAACAATCGCTGTAAATACGCTATTCCTTAGACTTACAATGTGTTTAAAGTCTCCTCCGTGTCAACAAAAATCATAAAACAATCCATTTACAGCCTGACTAACAATAAGACGGTAGCTCCTATCCATCCATCTGCTCCATCGTATCAAACCGGACGGATGCCAGCGCTCCCAAGATTACAGTTACTATAAGGCTATAGATCAGTATGATTGGAAATACGACATTCAGGTCAATCATAATTCCTGCCGCGACAGCCACTGCCGCCCCGATCCCGATAATAAACATCTGAAGAAGCATCCGGATAATATCCTGTCCCGTTTTTCCAAAGAAATCCCCAACTATACACTGAGCAATCACCTTTGTATACATTTTATTTGCCTGGAGCACCATATAGATCAAAACCGTCATTACAACCTGTCCAACATGCACTCCCCATACCACTCCCATAGGCACACACAGCAAAATTCCGTCTACCAGTGCCTTTACATGCTCCATTACTGTGGCATACCAAAGTTTTTTAAAAGGCGTATCCGGTATCAAAAACAGATAGGGGCTTTTCAATTCCGATTCCCATTTTCCCGCAATTCCAGAAAAGACCAGCGTCATATAAGCTGCCATTCCCAGCAGGAAGATCTGCGGGATCCCCGTTTCCAATACATTTTCCCGAAGAGCAAATGCCATGATCACGGATGCAGCCAGATTGATCAATGTGACCTTCGTAAATATAAAATATCGTTCTTTTTTATATTCCAGAAGCTGCCGGTAAAAGACCGCTTTTGCGCCGTATGCCTGATAATTTCCAGAAATCCGGCGGAATTTTCGTTTCTTTCCTCCAAGCCCGGCAGACATATCCCCACTGTTTTTCTTCCGCTTCATCTCCGCGTAATCATCTGCGAATTTAGCGGCATCCTCGTAATAAGCCCCCTCACAGCGCATACACCTGGCAGCCAGGAACATTCCTGCCACCGTACACAGATACAGAACCGAACAGATCACATTCAATCTGGTCGCTCCTGACAAAATCAGCCGGTACATGGCGATATTCCAGCCTACTACCGGAACCATCTGCAATACCGGCCAGTCGAAAAAGGCGGAAACCGTTTCCAGGCTAAAGCCTTTCCGGCGGAAATATAAGATAAAAAATAATGTCATCGCCG
Organism: uncultured Clostridium sp.; assembly: GCA_964523125.1. GTDB lineage: Bacteria > Bacillota > Clostridia > Lachnospirales > Lachnospiraceae > Schaedlerella. The sequence goes on from CAZFXM010000047.1 coordinate 20,989, forward strand.
CAAGAAATATTTTTATTCCGGCACATAATATCTTCATAAACCTTTCCGGCAAAGACTCGTTTGTATACAAGAATACCATCAGGCTGGCTTCCAGCAGAATTTCCAGCACACATCCCACCAGGAAGAAGAGCACCATCCGCCACGGTTCCACACCGAATACGGTCAGGCCTGCCAGCACAAATAACAAATTGATCACCACAGACAGCAGATAATTCATCCAGGCGCTGTAGACCAGGATCAGCTTCGGGCTAATCGGCGCCGGGAACACAAAATGAGCATGTCCCGGCCGGAATATAATTCCCTTTCTGGAAGAATATCCGATAAAATTTGACAGAAAAATATAGATCGTCCACACGGTGATCAAAGCGACCAGACCTTCCACGGAGTCAAACCGCAGTTCCAGCACGAGCTGCCCCAACACAAATACGACATAAACCGCATACACTGTGAGAAAAGCGATCAAAATTAATGTAACCGGCTTTTTGACCGCCCTTTTGATATTGTTCACAAAAGATCTCCAGGTCAGATATACCAATGCTTTCATTGCTTTTCACCACCTGTCATCTCAAAGAACAAATCATCCAAATCCTTTTCTCCCACATCCTCCTTCCGGTAGGAACCAATGATATGGCTCTGATCCATCACAAACATGATATCCCAGAGATCCTCTACCATCTCCAGCATGTGGGTACTGATCAACACTGTCACACCCTGTTCCCGCATCTCCTGAACTACCTTTTTCAGCTCTTTGATCCCCTGCGGGTCAAGCCCTACCATAGGCTCATCCAGCAGGATGACCCGTGGCTTTATGGCAAGGGCGCAGCAGATACTGACCTTCTGCATCATACCTTTAGATAGTTCGTTTCCCAGCTTATCCTGCTTGTCATCCAGTTCGAAACGTCGGAAAAGTTCCTCCACTTCTTCATCTGTTATCGTACTGGCATAAGCTTTCCGGATATATTCCACATGCTCCCGAACCGTCAATGCGTCAAACATGGCTGGAATCTCCGGTACATATCCAAATATTTTCTTTGCCTCCAATGTTCTGGAAGACATGCCCTGGATCCCGATCCTTCCCTTGTACCGCAAAAGACCGGCTATACTTTTAATGATGGTAGATTTTCCCGCACCATTCGGCCCCAGCAGGATTCCTACCTGGCCGTCCGGCACGAAAAAGCTGACTCTGTCAACTGCCAGATGCTTTCCATATGATTTGCTCAACTCCTGAATCTCTAACATGGTTCCTTCATTCCTCTTCTGTCTGTTCTACAATGTCTTCTATCTCTTCTTCCACCTCAATCGCGTCGTAATACCTGATCAATGCCTGCGTACCCAGGTCGCCCATGCCTTCCGCTTCCAGTTCTTCACAGCTTGCAAGCACCTGGCTCAATACATCCAGAGATAACCCGCTCATATTTGCCTCGATCAATGCCAGTCTCATGTCTTTAATGAAATGCTTCATAAAAAATCCCGGAGCGTAATCCTCTTTCAAGATCTTTGGTCCCAGAGTATCCAATTGCCTGCTTCCTGCAGCTCCTGCTGAGACCGATTTCAGAACCGTTTCCTGATCCAGCCCTTTTTCCCTTGCGTAGGCAAATGCTTCACAGACTCCCGACAAAGCGCCGGCGATCATGATCTGGTTCGCCAATTTACAGTGCTGTCCGCAGCCTGCCTTTCCCTGATAGTTAATATTCGTTCCCATAGCCTTAAAAAGCGGCATGCAGGCTTCAAAGTCCTCCCTGTCACCGCCCACCAGGATTGAAAGCGTCCCTGCCTTTGCCCCTGTGTCCCCTCCGGTCACCGGCGCGTCCAACACATGGCAGCCTTTTTTGCTTCCTTCCTGGTAAATCTTTTCGGCAAGCTGTGGGCTGGTGGTGGTCATATCGATCAAATACATTCCCTCTTTTACATGATCCAGGATCTTTCCTTCATCAAAATAGACCTCTTCCACGTCCTGGGGAAATCCCACGATCGTGATCACCGCGTCCCGTTCCTGTACACAGTCCGCGATACTTTCATGGAAAACCGCACCCTCGCCAATCACATCTTCCACTTTTGATTTTGTTCTTGCATAAATATGCAGTTCAAAGCCTGCTTTCATCAAATTACGCACCATGGATTTTCCCATAATCCCTACACCGATAAATCCTACGCTTTTTATCTGTCCCAATCCTCTCTCCTCCGTTTTAGTACTTTTTATTCCATTTTTTCCACAACTTCTCCCTGCTTCTTATAGATACTTCCGCCCGGGACAAAGCCTCTGACAGATGACAGCGGATAAATATTGGTATGCGCCCCGACAACCGTACCCGGATTAAGAACACTGCCGCAGCCGACTTCGACTTCATCTCCCAGCATAGCGCCGAATTTCTTCATCCCGGTCTCAATATTTCCTTCCGGTGTCTTTACAACCACCAGCTTCTTATCTGACTTTACATTGGAGGTAATGGAACCTGCTCCCATATGAGATTTATAACCAAGGATCGAATCTCCCACATAATTATAATGAGGAACCTGTACCTTATTGAAGAGAACCACATTTTTCAGTTCCGTCGAGTTGCCTACCACAGCCCCTTCTCCCACGATCGCATTTCCCCTGATAAACGCGCAGTGGCGTACTTCCGCGTTTTTCCCGATGATGGCCGGCCCATTGATAAAAGCAGTAGGCGCTACTTTTGCGGATCTGGCGATCCATATATTTTCCCCACGCCTCTCATATTCTTCGGGCGAGAGCGTGGCGCCCAGCTCCAGGATGAACTCGCTGATCCTGGGAAGTACCTCCCATGGATATGTAACCCCGTCAAACAGAGATTTTGCAATGGTTTCTTCTAAGGTATAAAGCTCCTGTACGGTTAATTCTTTCATATTCTCCTCCATTTATTAAAATTTCTATTTTGGTAACTATTCAGAACCCCTAATAGAAACAAATTCATTTTGTTCAAAACAGAGA
>CAZFXM010000048.1:0-22607 GCA_964523125.1 uncultured Clostridium sp.
CGGCGAAATACCGGTCCATTTGTGTTGCAAAAAAATTTAGACCGTGAATAGTAACGATTTGGCTGAAAACAGCGGAAAACCGTAGAAATTCATTGACTTTCGCTGATAAGTATGCTATCTTAAATAAGTATCATTCATTTTCTTTTTGAATGATGGAGCAACAATATTACTTTTCAATTTTATGGAGGGCAACACAATGACAGGTACTGTAAAATGGTTTAACAACCAAAAAGGTTATGGATTCATCTCTGACTCTGAGGGGAACGATGTATTCGTACATTATTCAGGGATTGTTACAGATGGATTCAAATCCTTAGAAGAGGGCCAGTCTGTCGAATTCGAAGTGACAGAAGGTGCGAAGGGACCACAAGCAACTAACGTAGTAAAACTTTAATCAGAATTTCGGATGTACCTTTTAATATATAAATTAGCCTGGAATTAATATTTTAAAAGCAATACAGAAAATGTGATTAAGAAAAGGGATCGGAGTCAAATCCGGTTTCTTTTTTGTGGAAAAAGCACAGAACAGCAGACGTGTCTGAGGTCTGCTGTTCTCCTATCTCTACTGATTCAGCGCATACGCTTCTGCCGCTTCCCACACGTCAAATCCGCTTCCGCGCAGGATATCCACGACCCTTGCGGGATCGTCGCACTTCAGGACCGCGGACGCGTCCGCGCCATTTGCGAAGGCATACATATATTCCACGTTCACTTCGCCTTCCACGATCTGGTGCATTGCCTTGCTCAGTGAACCGGTCTCATGGGGCACACGAAGCGCCACCACATCTGTCAGCATGGCTGTGATCCCGTTATCCTTCAATACGGCTCTTCCCTTGTTGGGATCGGATACGATCATACGAAGCATGCCGTAGTCGGACGTATCTGCGAGGCTCAGTGCCACGATATTGACATCGTTGTTTCCCAGGACCGCAAGTACTTCATCTAAACGTCCTTCTCTATTTTCCAAAAAAACTGATAATTGTTGAATCGTAATTCCCATCCTGTTACCTACCTTTCACATCTTTCTGTTATCAATGACACGGACAGCCTTTCCTTCACTTCTCTGGATCGTCTTTGGCTCTACCAGCTTCACGCGTACAGCTACGCCTAATGCCTGCTTCAGGACAGCGGCAATCTTATCTCTGAGTGCATCCAGTTTCCGAATCTCGTCGGAGAACATGCTTTCGTCTACTTCTACCATTACAGTCAGTACATCCAGATTGTTCTCTCTGTCTACGATAAGCATATAATGGTTTGCTACCGCTCCGCCAAGGCTCAGCAACGCAGTCTCTACCTGTGTCGGGAATACATTGACGCCACGGATGACCTTCATATCGTCTGTACGCCCGGTAAACTTGGAAATCCTCGGAGTCGTTCTTCCGCACTCACATTTATCATAGGTGATACTGGTCAGATCCTTTGTCCGGTAACGGAGCAGAGGCATTGCCTCTTTGGTCAGCGTAGTAAATACAAGCTCGCCTGTCTCTCCGTCCGCGCAAGGCTCATGAGTCGCCGGATTCAGTACTTCCGGGAAGAAATAGTCATGGTGGATATGAAGCCCCGCATGGTGGATACAATCCTGTGCCACACCTGGTCCCAGGATCTCACATAAACCGTAAATATCAAAACAGTTGATATGTAAGATTCCTTCGATCTTTTTGCGCATTTCATTGGTCCAGGGCTCTGCGCCGTGAATGCCGGCTTTCAATTTCAGACGGTCTACCACGCCTGCCTCCTGCAGCGATTCTGCCAGATACAGCGCATAAGACGGGGTACAGCCAAACGCGGTAGCGCCAAAATCCTCCATACACATCATCTGCCGTTTCGTATTGCCCGCGGACATGGGAATTGCCATAGCTCCCAGTGCCTTCGCGCCGAAATCCAGTCCCAGCCCTCCGGTAAACAGTCCATATCCGTAACATACATGAATGATATCATCCGCGGTCAGCCCTGCCATTGTGAGACATCTTGCCACGCATTCGCCCCACAGATCCGCGTCATTCTGGGTATAAGGTACAACGGTCAGCTTCCCGGTCGTACCGGACGTCCCCTGTACACGGGCTACTTCGCGCTTTGGAACCGCAAGCAGGCCGAAAGGATAATTGTCCCGCAGATCCTCCTTTGTCGTAAAGGGCAGCTTGCCGATATCTTCGATTCCTTTAATATCTCCCGGCTCTACACCCAGCTCTTTCATTTTCTTGTGGTAGAAATCTACATTCTCATAGACCTTTTTTACCACTTTGACCAGACGTTCGCTTTGCAGGGAGGCCATTTCATCCCTGCTCATGCATTCCATCTTTGGGTCTCTGATCCTTTCCACCCAGTTTTCCAACGCTATTCCTGCCATCTTTGTTTAGCTCCTTTTCTTTTTGATTATATAACTTCTTCATAGCTCCTCATTATCCACAAGAGGAATTCCGGCTTCTTTGAGTACGGCTTTTGCTTTTTCATTATCGTCCGAATGGAATACCATGACCGGCGACTTATTCTCCCGGATCACAAAGGAATAAATATAGCCGATACTGATCTGTCCGTCCGCAAGGATCTTCAGCATCTGGTTCAGATTGCCCTTTTCATCCTTCAGCTCTGCCCCGATGACATCCTGCACCCGCACGACAAATCCTTGCGTGGTCAGATATTCCTTCGCCTCTTTTGGCTGGTCCACGACCAGACGGAGAATGCCGAATTCCGGTGTATCAAAGGACGCGATCGCGCGGATATTGATCTTCGCCTCGCTGAGCGCGGAAGTGACCTGCATCAGGCTTCCCGGCTGGTTTTCCACAAAAACGGATATCTGCTTCATTTTTTTCACCTGCCTTTATCTTAAAGTGTATATCCTACGTCAAATGCTTTTTTATTGATCTCAATAGTCTTCGGCGGTACGGTCTTTTCGATCACGTCATACCACTGCTCCTTTGTAAAATCCATATGCTGTGCCGCGATCCCCAGTACGATCAGGTTGAATACACGGGAGTTACCCAGCTTTTTCGATTCTTCCGTCGCATTTACCTTTATGACCTTGTATTTCTTTTCCAGATCTTCCAGAATATGCTCCGGATACTCTGCTGCCCCGATCACTACCGGCATGGGGTCGATCCGCCAGTCATTGACGATCAAAACCCCGTCCTTTTTTAGAAAATGGGCATACCGCAGGGCTTCCAGACGTTCAAAGGCGATGATCACATCCGCCTGCCCTTCCTCTACGATGGGCTCCGCCACTTTTTCACCGTAGCGCACAAAGGTCACCACACTGCCGCCCCGCTGTGCCATGCCATGTACCTCAGAAAGCTTTACGTCATAACCTCCCGCGATAGTGAGGTTTCCCAGGATACGGCTGGTAAGCAAAGTTCCCTGCCCGCCAACGCCAACGATCATTATATTTTTTGCTGCCATCCTCTATTCACCTGCCTTTACCAGTTCTATCGCACTGAATTTACACAGATCCGCGCACAGCCCGCATCCGGTACACATCGTATCATCGATCCGGACAGTTCCGTCCTCTGCCCTCGTCATGGCAGGGCACCCCGGCTTCATGCACATGCCGCATTTTTTACATTTTTCCGGCTGAACTACATATAAGGGCTTTTTTGATTTATCCAGAAGCACACAGGGAGATTTTGTAATGATGACAGATACCCCGTCCCTTGCGGCTTCTTCCTTCACAGTCTTTTCCAGAAGAGCAATGTCAAACGCGTTGACAGTCACTACATGCTTCACACCCATGGCATGGCACAAGGCCGGAATATCGATCGCATAGGTGGGATCTCCCTGGAGTGTCTTACCGGTAGCCGCATGATCCTGATGCCCGGTCATGCCAGTGGTAGAATTGTCCAGGATCATGACCGTTCCGGTTGCATGATTGTATACCATGTTCATCAGGGAATTCACACCTGTATGTAAAAAAGTAGAATCCCCGATCACAGCTACCCAGTTCTTGATATAATCTTTTCCCTTTGCCTTTTCCATTCCATGCAAGGTAGAAATACTGGAACCCATACACATGGTTGTATCCACTACGCTCAAAGGCGCAACGGCTCCCAGCGTATAGCAGCCAATATCTCCGGCAGCATGCATTTTCAGCTTATTCAGTACATGATAGACACTGCGGTGAGGACATCCCGGACAGAGAATCGGCGGGCGCTGGGGCGCCTCGGCCGGCGCCGCGATATCTGGTTCTTCCTTCCGGACCGCCCGGCGCAGCATATTGGCACTGTATTCTCCCTGTACAGTCAAAATTTCCTTGCCTATAGCCTGGATTCCCCAGGACTTTACCTGTTCCTCGATCACCGGATCCAGTTCCTCTACCACATATAACCGCTCTACCTTGGAAGCAAATTCTTCGATCAGCTTCCTTGGAAGCGGATTGACCATCCCCAGCTTTAAGACCGATGCTTCCGGAAGTGCTTCCTTTACATACTGATAAGGGATCCCACTGGTGATCACTCCGACTCTGGTATCCTTCATCTCTACCTGGTTAATGGGTAATGAATTTGCCGCTTCCGCAAGCTCTTTATTTCTCTTTTCAATCTCCACATGCCGGAATTTTGCATTGCCCGGCATCATGACATGTTTACGGATATTTTTTTCATAGGGCTTATCCTCCGGCTCCACACGGTCACACAGCTCTACCAGCCCCTGGGAATGGGCAAGCCTGGTGGTGGTCCGGAAAATGAATGGCCGGTCAAACTGTTCACTGAGTTCGAACGCGGTCTTAAAAAATTCTTTCGCTTCCCCACTATCAGAAGGCTCGATCACCGGAATCTGTGCAGCCCTGGCTACCATCCGGGTGTCCTGCTCGTTCTGAGAACTGTAAAGCCCGGGATCATCCGCCACTACCAGGACCAGACCTCCGTTTACCCCCATATAAGACACGGAATACAATGGATCTGCCGCCACATTTAAGCCTACATGCTTCATGCATGCCATGGAGCGTACCCCTGCGATACTGGCGCCTACGGCAACTTCCGCCGCCACTTTTTCATTGGGCGCCCATTCTTCGTACACATCCTCTTTATATTGTACCAGGAATTCGCTGATCTCCGTACTCGGAGTTCCGGGATACGCAGAAGAAACCTTGACCCCAGCCTCATAAGCACCGCGGGCGATCGCCTCATTTCCCAGCATTAGTACTTTTTCTGCCATATTTTATAATCCATCCTTTCGTAAATCTGTAACACGTTTTGCCTTGCCTTCGAACCGTTTTAAAGAATTCGGTGCGACAAGCTTGATCTGGGTCGCAAGTCCAAGCTGTGCCTTCAACGCCGACTTGATCCGCTGCTCCAGTTCACTTAAAGCCCCATAGCTGTCCAACAGGCGGTCATCAATCAGCTCTACCGTGATCGTCATCACATCCAGACGGTTCTTTCTTTCTACCAGGATTTCATAATGAGGCCCGATCTCATTGATCTTAAGCAGTACTTCCTCAATCTGGGTCGGGAATACATTGACCCCGCGGATCACAAGCATATCATCTGCCCGTCCGGAAATATTTTCCATACGGCAGGTCGTTCTTCCGCATTTACAAGGTTCATACATCAGCCTTGTCAGATCGCCTGTACGGTAGCGTACCAGAGGAAGCGCTTCTTTCCCCAGACAGGTCACGACCAGCTCGCCATGCTCGCCCGGCGGCAGCACTTCTTCCGTCTCTGGATCAATGACCTCCGGGATGAACCAGTCTTCGTTCACATGCATGCCGCACAGCTCCGTACATTCCCCGGATACACCCGGCCCGCATAATTCACTCATACCATAATTCTGTGTACAGATGAACTGGTCTCCCCATACCTTGTGCATCTCATCCCGCATCGGCTCGGTCATACCTTCCCCGCCGAACAGCCCGATGTGAAGCTTTAAGTCTTTTTTCGGGTTCAGCCCCCGTTTCCGGATCTCTTCTCCCAGATGCAACGCATAGGAAGGTGTTGCCACAAGAAGGGTCACACCCAGATCCTGCAGGAACATGATCTGCTTGTTCGTATTTCCCGAAGACATAGGGATCACGGATGCCCCTATCTTCTCCAATCCTCCGTGGAGGCCAAGTGCCCCGGTAAATGTACCGTAACCGAATGAAATCTGTGCCACATCCTCCGCGGTAGCTCCGCCCATACAGGCAATCCTTGCCACATTGTTCAGCCACATATCCAGGTCGTGCCTCGTATATCCTACGACCGTAGGCTTCCCGGTAGTACCGGAGCTGGCATGGAAACGTACCAGTTCCTTTGGCTCCACCGCAAACAAGCCAAAGGGATAGTTGTCTTTAAATTCAGACTTATATGTAAATGGAAGCTTTTTCAGATCCTCCAGTGTCCGGATATCTTCAGGCTTCACTCCTGCTTTGTCCATCTTTTTCTGATATGGCTCTACTCTTTCATAGATGTATGCCACTGTCTGCCGCAATTTCTCAAGCTGGATCTTCTCAATCTCAGCTCTGGGCAGTGTCTCCTCTTTTGCCCAAATCATCTGTCACATCCTCCTATTATACATTTTCCGTTGTATCAACGCACTTCATTATACCATATCACTGTAGTAATTTAAAGCATAAAAATTTCACTTGTAAGATTGACATCACTGGATATTTATGATAACCTAAGTGTACTAATACAGATAATACACTTTAAGGTGTACTTTTGATCGAGTACGCTGATATTTCACGAAAAGGAGGTGCTCCATTGATCACGATTGATTATCAGAGCCATGCCCCTATCTACGAGCAGATCGTGGAAAAGTTCCAGATGCTGATCGTAAAGGGTGTCCTGCCGCCAGGCAGCCGGATGCCTTCGGTCCGTTCTCTTGCTGTAGAACTATCTATCAACCCCAACACGATCCAGAAAGCGTTTGCTGTCCTGGAGCAGGAAGGATATATCTTTTCGGTAAAGGGGCGGGGCAATTTTGTATCGGAAAGCGGGCCTTTGTTCCAAAAAAAGAAGGCAGTCTGTCTGGAGGAACTGCGGCGGCTTTTGTCCCACGCAAAAGAACTTGGCATCCTGGAAACAGACTGCAGAGCCGTTTTGAAAGAGGTGTATAGTGTAGGAGGTGTCTTATGATCGAGTTAAAACATGTTACAAAATCCTTTCAGGGGAATCCTGCCCTTGCACAGGTCACGGCCGAGATTCAGGATAACATGATCTTTGGACTTGTGGGGAGCAACGGCGCGGGCAAGAGTACACTGCTGCGCCTTATCAGCGGGATCCTGAAGCCGGAAGAAGGAGAAATCACATTGGATGGAAAGCCCATTTATGAAAATCCGGAGGTGAAAAGTCAGTTGTGCTTTCTGTCCGACAGCGTGTCCTATTTTCCAAATTCCACTCCGGAATCCATGGGGCAGTACTACCGGATCGTCTATCCGGCATTCGATATGGATGATTATCTTAGCTTTTTACAGAAGTTCAATATTCCGGAAAAAAAGAAGCTCCAGACCTTTTCCAAGGGACAGAAAAAGCAGGTGTCCCTTCTGTTGGGCTTTTGCGCGGGAACCCGGTATCTGCTCTGCGATGAGACCTTTGACGGCCTGGACCCGGTGGTCCGGCAGGCGGTAAAAAGCCTGTTTGCGGCGGAGCTTTTAAAACGGGATTTTACCCCTGTCGTTGCTTCCCACAATCTGCGGGAATTGGAGGACATCTGTGACAGTATCGGCCTTCTGCACCAGGGAAAGCTTCTCTTTGCCAGAGATCTGGATTCTATGAAATGTAGTCTCTGCAAGATGCAGTGTGTCATCCCGGATCACGCGAAGGAGGAACAGCTTCTTTCGGAGCTTTCCATCCTGCAGTACGAGAAAAGCGGTTCTCTTCTCACAGTCACTGCCCGTGGTTCCAGGGCGGAGGTGCTTAAGCATGCCAAAGAAAAGGATCCGCTGTTCGCGGAGGTACTGCCATTGTCTCTGGAAGAAATCTTTATCAGCGAAACGGAGGTAGTAGGTTATGACATCAAAAATCTCATACAGTAAATTGATAAAACAAGATATCCGGCACCGTGGCTGGCTTGCGGCATTGTCCTGGGTACTGATGCTTTTGTGTATTACCGTCACTGCCATGCTGCTGTTGGAAGCTTCCATTGCTCCGGATGCTCCGGACTGGACAGAACAGTTAAAGGAAATCCGTAACGCGTTTCCGGCGATGCTGAACGGAAGTTTTGATATGTTTCCGCTTGTGGCGATCATCCTGCTGGGGGTATTGGCGGCGGTAACCGGATTTTCCTACCTGCATTCGAAAGAAAAGACCGATTTTTACCACAGCCTTCCTCTGCCCAGACAACAGTTGTTTGCCATCTCCTATCTGAGCGGGCTGCTGATCTTTGTGGTTCCTTATCTGGCTGCCGGAATGCTCACCATACTTGCCGGTTCCGTATACGGGATCATGACGGCAGGCGTCCTGGGCAGGTCCCTCCTGGCGTTACTGGGCGGCATCCTGGGATTTTTGGTGATCTACCATCTGACGATTTTTGCCATGATGCTGACCGGAAAAATCGTGACAGGGATTCTGGCTGCCGCCACCTTATTTGTATATGGCTCTATGGCAGGCGTGCTGACAAGAAACCTGACAACTTACTTTTTTTCCACTTACCATTCGCAGAGCCTGGGATTTCTGGATAAGCTCTATGGCTTTCGGTCACCCTTGGAAATCTTTGGACAGATCCTGGGCAGCACAACGTGGTATGACAGTCAGTATGACACGAACAGCTTTAGCTATTTTTCCTATTACACACTGCGTTTTTTCCGTATATCCGACTCCGGTTTTAGAAGCCGCCCGGTGGTACTGGCCCTCACTGTAGTATTTCTTGTACTGCTCCTGGCCCTGTCAGTCCTGTTGTATAAAAAGCGCCCGTCAGAAGCTGCCGGAAATGCCCTTGCCTATCCAGGAACCGCTCCTTTTATCAAGGTCATGATCTCGATACCGACCGCATTGTTCCTTGGGCTTTTGATCGGTTCGATGTACGGTAATGGAACAAAATGGGTCATCCTGATCAGTATCCTGTCGGTCATCCTGCTGTGTGCCCTGATCGAATTTATTTACCATATGGATCTGCGTCAGTTGTTTGCCGGGAAATATTCTTCCATCCTCTCTTTCCTGACAGTGGCAGTCATCCTGTGTATCCTGCACTTTGACGTGTTCGGCTACGATACCTGGCTTCCAAAAGAAAGCAGCCTGGAGAGCATGGCTCTGGATGTCAGCCAGATCTACGGTTACTTTTGTTATCCCAATACCGCCACTTACAACGTGGACCATCCCTCAAGTCCGGACCTTTTGAATGATGAGGATTGCCAGATACAGGATTTTTCCGCCATATATGAACTGGCACAGGAAGGCATTGAAAAGCAGCAACAGACAAGCATTGACGAACAGATAAACCAGGACGCGGAAGGATCCGTCAATATCTCGGTCCGCTATAATAAAAAATCCGGCAGATCTGTTTACCGTAATTATGTAGTCAGTATAGAGCATGCGCTGGATACACTTGCTGCCCTCTGCCAGAAGGAAAGCTATCGAAAGAAGCTGTTCCCCATTTTCTATGTAGCCTATGACGCTGTCAGCGGGGTAAGGCTCACGGATATTTACCAGACCCCCGTATTGATTGATCTGACGCGGTCGGAACAGGACGCGCTGTTCGATGCTTATAAACAGGATGTGATGACCGTGGATATCAGAGACCTACAGTATAAAGACCCCGTCGGGGCACTGTCCATAGACCTGCCGGAAGCAATGCAGCCGGGGACGCAAGTGTATGATTCCGGATACAATATTACACTGCCCAACTTCTATCTGTATGAAAATTATGAAAATAGTCTGGCACTGCTGGAAAAATACGGATATACGATCCGCCGGAGGATCGATCCGGAGGATGTCAGCCAGATCATCCTGCATGAAGAGGAGGATGCAGAGACAATAGATGCCGGAAACACGGTCTGGTCGGATGAAATCAGTGAATCCATCCTTACGGATCCGGATGAGATCAAGGAAATCGTGTCACAGGTCCGGTATACGGCCGTCCCCTTCCTTGGAAATGAAAAAAATTTCCTGCGTTCCGCGGACATCGTATTCAAAGAAGATCTGGAAACGGCTTATTATGTACTTGAGTGAAAGACTTCGCGGTAAGCCGCGGGGTCTTCCCCCCCCCGCGGCCGCCGTTTCCATGCTTTAATAATATTTTACAGTTACTTTCCTGCCCATTTTTTCGGCTATGGTCTTTAGCTGTTCCACCAGGTTCATCCGGAGGCTTAAGTCAAATGTAAGATCCGATTCCTGGTGGGCTTCATTGATAGCGGTTCCCACAAAAAGATTCAGCTCCGTACATTCTTCAATGATCATTTTTGCCAGCCTGGATGCCCCGTTATTGGCATCCAACTCATCAAAGAACTCCACATCGAATTCGTCATTCTCATATTGCTTCAAAAGCTTTAGGGAACGTCCCATGGTGAGAACCCCTTCCGTAACCAGGTCCAGCCCTTCGATGGCGGACATAGGCGGTACATCGGGATGATTGCGGTCCACAGTCGTTACGATCTCTTTGTGCAGGACACGGGCCGCGATATTGGAGCTGGTTCCGCCGGACACTACCTTTTTCCCTTCCATATGCATGAAATCATACATCAGCTTCTCATCGTCCTCCTTGCTCTTCGGAGGTCCGGTAAACAGATTGACCACCTTCCGTTCAATCACCCTTGTCACCGCCACGGTCGTATCATCCCCAGGCTTCTGGATATACAGGTCATCACATGCCTGGCTCAGCATTGCTGCCAGACGGGAGGCTGAAAGGGTTTCTTTTGTACATTTCAATGTATATTCGGACATATTTTCCCAGGTCCACCCCTGCAGGTCCAGAATTTCCCCGGCTCCCGCATAGATAACCCCATCGCTCATCAGTACAAAGCAGTCATTTTTCTGTACCTGAAAACGGTATTCATGTATTTTCTTGCCTTCGATCTCCCTTACATCGTAAGGATATTTTACAATTTTTTTATTCCGGATAAAGACACAGTCCGGATTGTCATATTCCACCAGATACGCGTCCCCATTGTGGAAAATCTGAAGGATGCTGAAAGTCGCATAAGCTACCTTCCTCTCCTGGCAGATCGGAAGCGTCCTGGCGATCGTCTCTACACAGGATTCAATGTCCGCCCCCTCAAACAGCATCGTAGCCAAAATTTTGGAGGTCAGGGTGGAAAGGATATTGGCCTTTACCCCGCTGCCCATGCCGTCCGCCAGGATCACGATATCGGAATCCTCTGTTTTCACGATCTCTACTTTATCTCCGCACAGCTCTTCTCCGTGCTTGTTCAGGCTTTTCCAAGCCACATCTATACTTACGCTCATATTCTTCTCCGTTCCACTTCTGATCAGGCATCCTCTTCATTGAGTATGGAATCCCGCAGCTTGCTTAAGGTTACCTTTGTCTCGGCAGTCGTCTCTCCCAGAAGCCCCGCGATCTCCTGTGCAACCATCATCTGCTTGTCAATGACCTTCTGCGCCATTTCCATGGTTTCCACCTTCAGGTTATAATGCTGCTCCTTCATCTTCTCTTCCCGGGTCACATCCTGGAAGGTCACCAGGACAGATTCCAGATTTTCAATATAGACAATCGTCTCTTCTACTGTCATCCGCCCGTGTTCCAACTGGATCTTCTTGTGGAATACCGGTTCTTTGGTACGCAATGTTTCCTCTATGTCCGCCGCGTCCATAAATTCAAATATGTATCGCTGTAATGCTTCTTCCTTGCCAACGCCCAGCAGCTCCTGCCCTTTCTTGTTGCATTCCCGGATCCGCAGTTCATTGTCTATAATGAAAATCATGTTTGGCGTCACATCCATGACGACATTGGACATGGACTCCGCCTGCATCAACGCGTAAGGCATGCACATGGAAAGCTCCGCCTTGTTCTGGAATACGGCGACCGCCTTTTCCCGGCAGGTGGAATACCCACAGGCTCCGCAGTTCAGCTCGTCATCCGGCGTATACTTGCCTACGGAACGCAGGATTTCCTGGATTTCCTCCTCTGTCGGGTATTTTTCCTGGATACTGTGGTCGCCGAATTCCTTTGCCATCTCTTCCATTGTCATATCCGGAAGATTCCTTGCCGCTTTGTGGGAAACCTCCTTCTCGATCTTAATTTTTGCCTTCACATAAGACATATTCCATCTTGCGGAAGCGGGTCCCTTTGTACAACCTCCCTCACAGACATTTGCCTCGATAAAGCAGTGCTCCAGCTCCCCACGCTTCATACATTCCAGCATCTCCATGCAGTTGGCAAGCCCGTCTACAAAGACCTTGTGATAATTGTTCATCTCTTCTTCCGCGATCACGGACTGGATCACACCGCCGCTGATGGGATACATCCGGTTGATCTCCGGATCTGGATTACCCATAGGCTTGTCCTCACAGTCATGAATGTTGATCTTTGCCTCGTCCAGCCAGATGGCCAGTTCTTCGAAGGTCAGGATGGCATCAATAGCTCCGGCTACCCGCTCATCCCCCATCGCCTCCTGCTTTTTCGCGATACAAGGTCCAAGGAATACGACCTTCACATCGTCCCCGTACAGTTTCTTGATATACCGTCCGTGAGCCACCATGGGCGATACCACCGGCGCCAGCAGTTTTGCGCATTCCGGATAATATTTTTCAACCAGGTCATTGACACTGGGACAGCAGGTGGTAATGATGTTGGACATCTTATTTTCGTGAATGAGACGCTGGTACTCCCTGGTCACCATGGCAGCCCCTTCCGCAGTCTCCCGAACCTCTGCAAATCCTAATTTCTGCAAGGCATCTACAACCTGCCCCGGACATTCAAAATCCAGCACACCGATGTAAGACGGAGCGATCGATATGACGGTCTGATATCCCTGCCGTAAAAATCCCTTCACCCGCTCCATGTCACTGGAAAAGGTCTTGGCATTCTGCGGACAGATCTCCATACACCGCCCACAGTTAATACAATGGTCCGTCAGGATACGCGCCTGCTCCTGCTGGACGGTGATCGCCTTCACCATACAATGGCGCACACACTTATAACAGTGCCGGCATTTCGCGTCCTTAAAATCAATTACCTTCATGAATTCTTCCTCCTTGTGTATTTGTATATCTTACCGTAGATTCAGGACATCTCCTGTTTCCACTCTCGGTGTATTCTATTCTTCAGTTTCTATCAACTTTTTCAGTTCCTCTTTACTCGGCAATATTATAGATCATTCGTCACATTCCCATCCCCGCTGACCGGTATCACCTCCCCCAGACATGTCGGTTCCGGTTTCAGAATGGTATATCCAAAATCCTTGACCCGTGCTAACATCTCCCGCGCCTTACGGTAAGTATCCCCACGATATACTGCCTGGTCACAGGCAACCCCCGTTACCTTCATAGAAAATGCCTTCGCGTCATAAATCGCCCTATACAGATGATACTTCTGCGTCACCACGATTACCCGCTCCACCTGAAAGATTTCCTTCGCCCTATACATACTCTCATACGTAGAAAATCCCGCATGATCCATAAATATATCTTCTGACGGCACACCCTGTCCTACAGCATAGTTTTTCATCGTATTGACTTCATCATAATCCTCCCGGCCGTGATCCCCACTCATAATGATCTTCTTCGCAAGCCCCAGCTTATAGACCTCAATCCCATAGTCTACCCGCTCTTTCAGCATTGCGCTCATTTCCCCGTTTTCCCTGACCTTAGCACCCAGGACCAGGACCGCATCCGCCTTCACTTCCTGCTTTTTTTCAAGCTTATCAATGGTTGAAATCCTTTTTCCTGCCGAAATCTTTACATACAGATTCACAGAACACAGGCAGACCACACCAGCCAAAACCAGCCCCCCGGCCACTACAAATCCCCGGAACAGCCATTTTGCCAAAATCCCTTTATTTCTTTTCCTATCCTTCATCATCACTCCACGAAAAAATAAATCTTTATAGTATAACATCTAAAAATAAGTATACTATAAAAGCACTAAATTGTCATTTCAAAACCAACAGAATTTGTGTACAATTTACTTCGGCTGGGCGGACAACATGAACTCTGTCCCCTTCTCCCAACATAAGAAGAAATCGGGAGCACCTACCGCAATCTGCCCCCGATTTCTCCTTATACTTATTTAGTTGATACTTCTCTTCACATAACTTGTATGCAGCACATGATGTGCCTTCTCGCTTCCCGGTTTCCCAAGATATTCCTCATACAATTTCTTGATAGACGGATTCTCATGCGACTTCCGAAGCGGCTTTGCCGCGTCATTATCATACAGCACCTTCGCCCGGATTGCCCGTACATCTTCAAAATTCCGCACATCCGCATGTACCTGCGGCTGCCCTCCTCCGTTGACACATCCGCCCGGGCAGCACATGATCTCAATAAAGTGATAATCTGCTTCTCCCGCCCGTACCTTTTCCAGGATCTGCTTCGCGTTAGCCAGTCCCGAAGCCACCGCGACCTTCACGTCCATATCTGCCACATGGTAAGTCGCCTCTTTGATTCCGTCCGTACCACGTACTTCCGTAAATTCCACATTTTCCAGTTCTTCCCCGGTCAATGTCTCCACTGCCGTCCGGAGTGCCGCTTCCATAACACCGCCGGTCGCGCCGAAAATCACGCCCGCTCCGGTAGACTCTCCCAAAGGATCATCAAATCCTTCATCCGGCAGGCTCTGGAAATCAATGCCCACCCTGCGGATCAGCCTTGCCAGTTCTCTTGTGGTAATGGAAATATCTACATCCGGTACGCCTGCCGCGTCCTGGTCATCCCTGCCGATCTCAAACTTCTTTGCCGTACACGGCATCACGCTGACACAGACAATATCCTTCGGGTCGATTCCCATCTTCTCCGCGTAATAAGTTTTGGTCACCGCGCCAAACATCTGCTGAGGTGATTTGCAGCTTGACAGGTTATCCAGAAGATCTGGGAAATAATGCTCACAATACTTCACCCATCCTGGAGAACAGGAGGTCATCATAGGCAGGACGCCGCCGTTTTTCACTCTCTCCACGAATTCGTTGGCTTCTTCCAGGATCGTCAGGTCCGCACTGTAATCGGTATCAAATACCTTGTCAAATCCAATTCTACGAAGCGCTGCCGCCATCTTACCTTCCACATCGGTTCCCATAGGATAACCGAATTCTTCGCCCAAAGCCGCGCGGACAGACGGAGCCGGCTGTACGACTACATGCTTCTTTGGATCCTCGATAGCCTTCAGGACCTCGTCTATAAAGTCCTTCTCATACAATGCGCCGGTAGGACAGGCCGCGATACACTGTCCACAGGCTACACAGCTTGTTTCTCCCAGCCCCATCTCGAACGGAGAACCGATAAATGTAGCAAATCCACGCTGATTCGGTCCGATCACGCCTACGGCCTGCGACTTTTCACAGACTGCGGAGCATCTCCGGCAGAGGATACATTTATTATTGTCACGCACCATATGTGCCGCGCTGGTGTCCAGCTCATAATGATTCATTTCACCTGAGAAATAATTTTCATCCGCCACGCCCAGCTCCTGGCAGAGTGCCTGCAGCTCGCACTTTCCACTTCTCACACAGGAAAGACAATTCTTGTCATGGTCAGACAGGATCAGCTCCAGGGTACGCTTTCTCGCCTCAATGAGCTGCGGTGTATTGGTCCGTACTTCCATACCTTCACTGATGGGGTAGACACAGGAAGCCACCAGGTTTCTGGCACCCTTTACTTCTACGATACACATCCGGCACGCGCCGATCTCATTGATATCCTTCAGAAAACAAAGAGTAGGAATCTTGATCCCGGCAATATGTGCGGCCTCAAGGATCGTTGAACCTGCCGGCGCGCTTACATCAAGGCCATTGATTTTCAAATTCACATTTTCCATTCTCTCACTCCTCCCTTACTCTTTATAAATCGCGCCGAAGCGGCATTTTTCCATACAAGCGCCGCACTTCAGACACTTCTCGGAATTGATCATATGCGGCTCTTTTACGCTGCCCACAATGGCTCCTGCCGGACAGACTCTGGAGCAAAGCGTACAGCCTTTACATTTATCCGCGTCGATCTTATATTGCAGCAGGTCTTTACAAACGCCTGCCGGACATTTCTTATCCACGATATGGGCGATATATTCATCCCGGAAATACCGCAGCGTAGAGATGACCGGATTGGGCGCGGTCTGCCCCAGCGCGCACAGTGAATTGGATTTCAGGTGATAGCACAATTCTTCCAGCTTATCCAGATCTTCCATGGTAGCCTGCCCCTTGGTGATCTTTTCCAAAATCTCCAGCATCCGTCTGGTTCCGATCCGGCAGGGGGTACATTTTCCACAGGACTCATCTACTGTAAATTCCAGGAAGAACTTAGCGATATCTACCATACAGGTATCTTCATCCATGACGATCAATCCGCCGGAACCCATCATGGAACCGATAGCGATCAGGTTGTCATAGTCGATCGGCACATCCAGATGCTCCGCAGGGATACATCCGCCGGACGGCCCTCCTGTCTGGGCTGCTTTGAATTTTTTACCGTTGGGTACACCGCCGCCGATTTCTTCCACGATCTCACGCAGTGTCGTCCCCATAGGGACCTCAACCAAACCGGTATTGTTGATCTTTCCACCCAGGGCAAATACTTTCGTTCCTTTCGACTTTTCCGTTCCCATAGAAGCGAACCATTCCGGTCCGTTGATGATAATCTGCGGAATGTTGGCATAAGTCTCCACGTTGTTCAGGATCGTCGGCTTCTGGAACAATCCCTTTAATGCCGGGAATGGCGGCCTCGGCCTTGGCTCACCACGGTTTCCTTCGATGGAAGTCATAAGCGCGGTTTCTTCCCCGCAGACAAATGCCCCTGCCCCGAGCCTGAGCCCGATGTCAAATTTAAATCCGCTTCCGAAAATATCCTCGCCCAAAAGTCCCATTTCCCTGGACTGACGGATCGCGATCTCCAGACGCTGTACCGCGATCGGATATTCCGCACGTACATAAATATAACCCTGGGACGCGCCGATCGCATAGCCGGCAATGGTCATAGCCTCCAGAACGGCATGAGGATCTCCTTCCAGTACGGAACGGTCCATGAACGCGCCCGGATCACCCTCATCCGCGTTACAGCAGACATACTTCTGATCCGCCTGGTTTGCCGCCGCGAATTTCCATTTCAGCCCGGTAGGGAATCCGGCGCCGCCACGTCCGCGGAGTCCACTGTCCGTGATCACCTGGATGACCTGCTCCGGCGTCATCTCCGTAAGCACCTTTCCCAGTGCCTCATATCCGCCTACGCCTATGTACTCTTCGATATGCTCCGGGCTGATCTCTCCGCAGTTGCGAAGTGCCACTCTGTGCTGCTTCTTATAAAAGTTGGTCTCTTCCAATGGCAGGATATGTTCCGTCTTTGTGGTCTCCTCATACAAAAGACGCTTTACTACATTGCCGTTCTTCAGATGCTCGGAGACAATCTCCGGGATATCTTCCTCCTTTACCATGGAATAGAAAGATCCTTCCGGATGTACGATCATGATCGGTCCCAGAGCGCAAAGGCCAAAACAGCCTGTCTTTACGATCTCTACATCATTTTCGAGGCCGTTGGCCTTGATTTCCTGTTCCAGCTTTTCAATGATCCTCAGGCTTCCCGAAGAAGTACAGCCCGTACCTCCGCACACATGGACACGGTAACGACAGACATGCTTCTTCGCTTTTTCTCTGATTTCACGTAATTCTTCAAGAGATTTCATATATGTCCTCCATTTTCTCAAATTCTACTGATATTCCACTATTCATATTTTGCCAGAATATCGTCAATATCATCTACCGTAAGGCGTCCATATACCTCATCGTTCACCATCATAACCGGCGCCAGCCCGCAGGCTCCTACACAGCGGCATGCATCCAGGGAAAACTTCCCATCCGGAGTACATTCTCCGCCTACGATCCCCAGCTTTTCCATCAGGGCATTGTAAATATCTCCGGAACCTTTTACATAGCAGGCAGTTCCAAGACAGACGGAAATCCGGTACTTGCCCTTCGGGCTCAGGCTAAACTGTGAGTAGAAGGTTGCTACCCCGTAAATCTTCTCCAGCGGGATCCCTGTCTCGTCAGAGATCATCTTCTGTACTTCCATCGGAAGATAACCATAGATATCCTGTGCCTTTTGCAGAATCGGCATCAATGCCCCCGGTTCGTCTTTCAGCCCGGCGATCACTTCTAACAAAGCTTCTTCCTGTTCCTTTGTTCCTGAGAACGGAACCGTTTGTTTCTTTTCAGGCATCACTTTACCTCCATTTCTTAAATTAAGTCATTCTGTAGAACAGTTTAACACAGTATGATATCTTTTTCCACATAATTAAAATATTTTTTTGTATAAATTGACAAATTTCTCAAGTGGCAGGCTTTCAGAAAAGTTATATTTTTTATATTATCTATGCAACAAAACCAGCTTTATTGTACTCTATTATATAAATGAACAAAAAGGAGGAGTCCCCCTATGAAAAGCAAATATTTTAAAATCCTGATTTTTCTGACTTCTGCCGCCCTGCTCCTGGCCGGCTGCGGCAAAAAGAGCTTTGACGCTTCGTCCGGAGACACTGAAGCTGCCCAGATTGTTTCCGATTCCTCTATGGATAACGGTTACAACAGCTATACGGAAGCGGCCCAGGAAACGGGTGCCATGGATATGGCAGCGGAAGCCACGGAAGACATCGCGGCGGAAGAAAAAGCATCCGCGCCGGAGGTCTCGGAAAAAGACCTGTCATCCCGGAAGCTGATCAAGACCGTATCCTTGTCGATGGAGACCAGAACGTTTGATACCCTGAAAAACCAGATGGAAGAATCCATTTCTTCCTTTGGCGGGTATATCGAAAACTCCAGTTATGACGCCCCTCAGGGCAGCCGGCAGTATCGTTATTATTATCTTTGTGTGCGTATCCCGGCGGAAAATCTGGATGGCTTCGTCGGCAAAGCCGGAGAACTGGGCACGATTACCAACAAATCGGAAAATGTAGAAGATGTAACTTTGGACTATGTGGACAAGACCGCTTATAAGGATTCCCTGGAAACGGAATATGAGCGGGTGACGGAGCTTTTGGAGAAGGCCACGGACCTGGAGCAGATCCTTGCCCTGGAATCCAAGCTCTCCGAACTCCGTTATGAGATCAACAGTTATGAGTCCCAACTGCGCACCCTTGATAACCAGATTGATTATAGCACCGTCAATATCTCCATTTCTGAAGTGGAGTATGAACAGGAAACTGACGATACGATAAGCAGCCGGATCAGCAACGGATTCAAAAGCAGCTTATTTGCTGTACGGGATTTCTTTGTAAATACCTTTGTCTTTTTGATCTCCAATCTGCCGGTACTGCTGTTGCTCGCGATTGTGGCTGTTCTTGTAGTAATTGGGATAAAAAAGCGAAAAAGCTGTCATTGACAGCTTTTCTATGGCTTTACAGCCTATGCGGAAATTTCTGGTTACGCAATGCCCCTGCCGCCGAAAATACACCCAGCGTCAGCAGGTTGACGATCACCACGCTGGCTCCCGCGGGAGTCGCGAAAAAATAAGATACGGTGATCCCGATACAGAAACAGACTACCGATACGATCGCAGAGCTGACCGTCACAGAGCGAAAGGTCTTGCAGACACGCATGGAGGTCAGGGCCGGAAAGATGATCAGGCTGGAGATCAGAAGCGTCCCCATCATCCGCATGCCAAGCACGATCGTAACCGCTGTCAGTACCGCGATCAATGTATTATACAGATTTGCCCGGACACCGGTTGCCAGGGCAAAGGTCTCATCAAAAGTAATGGCAAATATTTTTGTATAAAAAAAGACATATAATATCAGCACTACGAGGGAAAGCAGCATGCTCATCTCTACATCCTGCCTGCTCATGGCCAGGATACTTCCAAACATGTAATTGTATACATCCGTATTCATCCCGGTGGTCATGGATATGACCATGATCCCGGCCGCCAGGGCGCTGGTAGAGATCAACGCAATGGCCGCGTCCCCTTTGATCTTACTGCTTCCGCTGACCCGCAGAAGAAGTACTGCCGCGACGACCACAACAGGGATGGCCACAGCCAGCGGCGCCGCGTTCAATGCTGCCGCTGCTGCCAACGCGCCGAACCCGACATGGGAAAGTCCGTCCCCGATCATGGAATAACGTTTTAATACCAGGCTGACGCCAAGCAGGGCGCTGCACAGTGAAACCAGTACCCCAACCACAAAAGCCCTTACCATAAATGGATAAGAAAGCATTTCCAGTATCGTTTCAATCAAACCCTGTACCTCCTATTTCCGGACTGCCTGCTCCCTCCAGGAACATCTGCCCTACCGTACTATGCCTGTAATCTCCCGCTTTCCCATAAAACAGCGCGGTTTCCTGTAAATGCAAAATATGGGACGCGTCCCTTACGGCACTTTCAATATCATGAGAAACCATCACTACCGCGATCCCGGAACTTTGATTGACTTCTTTGATGAGCTGATAAAATTCTGCCGTCACGATCGGATCCAGACCGGTCACGGGTTCGTCCAGAAGCAACATTTTCTTTGTAGCACAAAGCGCCCTGGCTAAAAGCACCCGCTGCTTCTGCCCTCCGGACAGATCACGGAAACAGCTCTTTTTCAACCCTTCGATCCCAAGGAGCCGCATCATGGCTTCTGCCTGTTTCCTGTCCGCAGGGGAATAAAAAGGCCGCATGCCCCTGCTGTTCAGGCGTCCCGACAGAACCACCTCCTGTACACTGGCAGGAAAATCCTTCTGTACATCCGTCTGCTGCGGCAGATATCCGATCTCCGTCTGCTTCAGCCCGTCATCCAGTATGATCCGCCCCTTCAAAGGCGTTTTCAGTCCAAGAAGGCTTTTTACCAACGTACTTTTACCGGAACCATTTTCCCCGACAATACAAAGGTAGTCCCCCTGTTGGATCTGAAAGGAAAGATCACGGACCACGATCTGCCCTTCATATGCGATTGTAAGATCCTCACACTGTACCAGTGCCATTCTTTTCCTCCTCCCTGCTACCTGCAAAACAGCTATTCGGAACAATAGGCCAGTGCTGCTTCCAATGTCTTTACATTTTCCCGCATCATACTGAGATAACTTTCCCCGGCCTCAAACTGCTCTGCCGTCAGATTGTGACAACTGTAAAATACCCGTACCTCCGCTCCCGAAGCCTCTGCCGCCGCATGGGCAATCTGATCACTGCTGAGTTCCATTTTTAAAATCATGGGTATCTGCTCTTCCTTCACCTTTCGGATCAGAAATGCCATTGTCGCGGCACTCGGTTCCGTATCCGATGCACAGCCCGGAAATGCCGCGTAATAATCCAGGCCATATTCCTCCACAAAATACCGGAAGGGGAATCGATCCCCGAACACCAGCACAGAATGCCCTTCCCCGGAAGCTTTTTGTACCACTTCCCGAAATTGCATATCCAGAACTTCCAGTTCCTCGATATATGATTTTAAACGAGTCTCGTATTCTTCTCTATGCGTACGATCCAGCCGAATCAGCTCTTCCGTGATCCGTTCTGTAATACGTATTGCATTTTGTGGAGAAGTCCAGACATGCTCATCCATCTCCTGCTCACCTTCTCCGCCCTTGGTGTGCCATTCCTTTTTCATTCCCTCCACATGATCTTCTTCCAGCATATCTACACAATCCACGAGACGCAATGTACGCACCTGGCCCATTTCCGGTGAATCCAGAATATCCTCCACCCATTCATCGTTTTCACCGCCCACATAAATAAAAAGATCCGCATTCTGGATCGCAATGATATCCCGGGGCGTTGGTTCATAAGAATGGGTCTCTTCCCCTGGCTTTAGAAGCATCTGTAAAGACACGTTATCTCCGGCGATCTGCCGGACAAAATCATACTGCGGAAATATCGTCGTAACCACCTGAAGGCCTGAATCGGTTACAGACCCTTTTGAAGCCCGAGAAGAAAGGGGAAATTTTTCTTCTCTTTTCGTATCCGAACAACCGGTTAACCCACAGGCTGACAGAATTACCAATAGTATGGACACATACAAAAAACTTACTGCCGGCAGTTTTCTTGCATACCTGGCAGAAAAACGAAGACTCTTGTTTTTTTGGCTCCTTACCTGTTTCCTACTTCCGTTCATATTTCGTAAAAACAAATTCCAGATCAAAACTTGTCTGCTCCTCACTGACCTCTGTCATTGTCCATTCCGGCATCTGGTCCAGATCCGGAAAATAGGTATCCGCGTCATAAGCATGGTCAATCTTTGTGACAAAAGCCGTATCACAATAGGGTAAAAGCAGCCTGTAGATGCTCTCCCCGCCGATTACAAAGATTTCCCGCGTGTCATACCTCTTCAACTGCTCCAAAAGCTCTTCTATCGTATGTACGATCTCTGCCCCTTTTACATGATAGCCCCGGTTTGCCGTCAACACGATGTTCGTCCGCTGTTTCAGGGGAAGGCCGTTGGGAAAGCTTTCCAGTGTCTTCCGTCCCATCACCACCACATGGCCCGTTGTTTTTTCGCGGAAAAAGCGCATATCCGCAGGAATACTCCACATCATTTTATTATTTTTCCCAATCGCCCAGTTCTTATCAACAGCAACAATGAGATTCATTTGCCTTCCTCCTAGTATAATAATGGTGTAGCCAAGAACGACTACTAAGTTA
>CAZFXM010000049.1:0-21592 GCA_964523125.1 uncultured Clostridium sp.
CAAAGTTAAGAAAGAACCTGGTTTTCTAACTTACACACTTTATTTTACACTCCCTTGAAATGCTTGTATCCTTACCTTCATGCTCATTTTTTATATCAGTATCAGTTTTTACTCTCGCACCGAAAAGTTTTTCATAACTAAATAAAAAGCCACGGGCTTGTGCATCGTCCATTATAACCATAACTCTCGGAAATTCTAATCCTTTGACTCCTTGGTGAGTAGCAAAACGTGTATTATCTGTCACATAGGCAGCATATTTTTCCAGCTCACTGAATGGAACTGACAGAGCATCCCTTAAAGCTGTTATTTTTTTGTCTTCATCTTCTGAATGTTCTGCTAATATACTATCAACACGATTGCCTATTTGGAATAATCCCGTTTCTTTTATGATCTTCAAAATATCTAAACAAAGAGGATCGCTGTCATCATCCCACAGTCTCACTAATTTATCGACAGCTTTATCTGCTTCTTGAAGTGTTTTAGTCTGATCCTTTACTGCTATTACAAACGCATCTTTGTTCACTAATGGAGAGTTTTTCCTGATTATTTTTGCAATTTCAAAATCATCCTTTTTTCTGTATGCTTCTATTAGCGGTGACACTACTTTATACAAAATTGATAATTCTGTAATTGAACCTTCTCGCAAAGAAGTATCGAATTTCTTGGAATCATTCAACGGCGTATATAAATCAGAAAATCCAAATCGGCTTGCTGCCATATGATGTTCAAGAATCAGACTTTTGTAACCATTTTCATCATTCCAGTTACTATCACCTGTATCCTGCTCCATGAGAGTCGCTGCTTTCTTTTCGGTAGCTTCTTTATTTGCATCGGAGTCTGCTATAAATAACCTGACAGTTCCTTGTTCTGCATCAGATCTGGGTTTTTGTTCTTGGTTTTCAATTGTTTTACGAATTGAATTAGCCAGATTTACTATGCGAATAGCACTTCGATGGTTCATGATTTTTACAGGCTTTATCCAATCTTCTGGAATATATTCCGCCAGATTATCTTTTCCATCAGTATAGATTCTCTGCATGGTATCGCCAAACATTCCCACTATAAAATTATCTTTGTGGTTCTCACATACCAGAAGTAATGCATCTACTAATTCCTTTTTTGTATCCTGGCTTTCGTCAATGAGTAATATGGGATATTTTGATGTTAAAATATCCTGCATGGTTTGCTCTTTTTCAATAAATTCTGTACTCATTTTAACAACTTCGCTGTGGCTTAGGGAGTCAATTCCAACATTATCACCATTTGGATTATATGAGAATTTTTTTATAGAGCCAAGTTTTGAAAGTCTCTCTGTTTTTCGCTTGATTTCATCAGCTCTTTTATCAGATGTTTTTCCGCCTCTGCCATTTAACTGTTTTGCTTTGAGTTCCTTGATTTCGGTTTCAACCGATTGCATAACCCACTCCCTGATGTCTTCTTGATGATTTTTTATAAGGTCCCATAAAAAACTATGTATGGTGGATACTGAGAATACAGGTTTGTATTGCAATCTTCTGGATATTTCGTCGCAAGCTGCGTTTGTATATGTAATGACAGCGATTTGCTTGCCATGCATTAATAATTCCTCTCCATACTCTTTGTCAAGAAAGGTA
The DNA here is from genome assembly GCA_964523125.1 of uncultured Clostridium sp. Taxonomy (GTDB): domain Bacteria; phylum Bacillota; class Clostridia; order Lachnospirales; family Lachnospiraceae; genus Schaedlerella. The sequence continues at coordinate 1,614 of CAZFXM010000049.1, forward strand.
AGTGTATTAATCAGGCTACTGGTTTTACCAGAACCCGCTCCGGCAAATACAAAGAAACACTTGGAATTACCTTTCAAGAAACATTCCTGTATTTCTTTATCAACATGGTCATCAATATGATTATCTATAGAATATTCATCTGTAAATGCTGTTTTTGTCATTATTTTATACCTCTGGGTCCAAACATGATTGCAACCATTTTAACCCTTCATCTATATAGGAAGGAACCTTAAGTACATTAGGATCAATGGCATAAATTAAATCTAATGCAAACTCTGCCTTTTGATCAGATTTACCATTACGCAAAGTCTGATATATTTCAGTTAGGAATGCCTCAAAAGTAGTTGATGAGTTGATTGCATCACTTATCTTTTTCACTAAGCTTCCAGAATCATCGGTTGAAAGATCCTTAAAGGTCTGATAATTAGTATACACCAAGCAATCCTCAAATGTGCTGGCAAGGGCTTCCTTATCATTTCCTTTGTATTTGATAGTTACTGGTGTTTGATATGCAACCCGAATAGAATACTTGTAGGGTGTTTCCTTAGGAATCTCTTTTTGATCATAAGGTAAGTCTAAAAGCTTGTCTAAATCGTTTTCTTTAATAAGCCAGTTATATATTGTATAATTACTGCTGATAAGCCCTTTTCCCCGTTCAGGCTGGGCGGCTTTATGATGTCCTTCGTTTACTGCGGAGTCTAAATCAGCGATAACAAGAGTAGGCAAGCATAATTTTTCAATCAGTGGGCCTAGCCGATGTGAATGGCGTCCGCTTATACTAAGTATTGAAATATATCTTTGATATAATCCGTTATATTTATTTCGAATAAAATGTGGCAACAACATAAGTTCTGCTGCTCCTTCCACCAAGATGGCAGCATCCGCAAAGAACAAATCACAATGCGTTGTTTGCAAATAACGTGTAACAAATTTATCTGTATTATCTTTTTTTCCAAAGACATCGGACAGGTTTATGACTTTTGATGTTGCGATATTTTCTTCCGTACCTTCTGATAGGCGTTTAAAATAGCGTAAATCTGCAAAGTCGCTTTCGCGAGCAATATGGCTTGAATGGGTGCTTATTACTAATTGTGTAGAAAAGCTTTTATTCTTTTTTATAATTTTATGGTTTGTAAGAACATCATAGGCCTTACGAATGAACACTTGCTGCACTTGCACATGAAGATGTGCTTCTGGTTCTTCAACCAAAACTAAATGTAATGGTTCTATTGCTTTATCAGCCTCTTTTTGCATCTGTTGTGCTTTTCCCTCGCGCATCCAATCATCCCTGAAACGCATGAGACCAAATACCATGGAAATAAGGTTTTGGTATCCCAGACCGTTATATTTTTCCGGTAATTTTAAAGTATCATCGTTTTTACTAAGAGCATATTGAACGGCGGAATCATGTTTTAATGTTTCTCCAGTTACCATTTTAGCCGTAATGGTAAGTTTGGGGTCAGCTATCCCAGGATATCCTAGATTTTCCAACTCTTTGATTGCTGGTTGAAATTTAATGGCTAAATTCTTGTCAAATGCTTTTCTTGCATCCTCAGTGGCTTTTAAGATATTAAGATCTTTTGGCGATGGAGCTTTTTCTGGGTCTAAATGTTTATCATAATAGCTTCGTAGCTGTTCGGACAATTGTTTTTTTGACGTATCATTATTATCTGGATTATCAGGGTCGGAAAAACCTCTTTGGGCATCAATCATATCCACTTTGATAATTCTTTTTAATGGGCGTTCTGTGAAGCACTCCATTTCAAAAGGTGTCATTTGTGGCTTATCAAAATCTTTTTGATCTGGATTAAGAATAAATGTTTTAATGGAAAAATGGGTATTCAGGTTTTTCTCTATAAATTCACATAAATCTTTAGGATATAAACGGATAGTATCCTTCTTATTTTTTGGCTGAGCTTTTTCGGTTTGCCGAGCAGCAGAGTAAGCCGCACGATATTCAGAGAAAAATTTAGTAATATCTTTTGGCAAAAATGCCAGACGTACTCCTAATTTTCCACCACGCCATTTTAAGGTTGGAATTATATCGGCTACATAATGAATCTCATTACGAGAGACATTTAACCAGATGTCCATCTTAGGTATAATTGAATCCCATTCTGTTAAACCTGTAGGTTCTTCGCAGTTTTCCTGTATCCATTTATCACCAATTTCATTAACTGCGATTCGTTTTGATATCGTTATGTCATTAAATGTGAACTTACGATCAGATAAAAATTTTCCTAGTGCATCCATGGCAGAGGTTTTTCCACTATTATTTGCACCCACAAATATAGTTGTTTTTTCACTAAAATCTATGCGGCATTGTAATAACTTTCGAAAATTCTGGATGTTTATAGTTAGTATCTTCATTGGATTGCCTCCATTTCGTTTGTAGCTATCAACAATTTAAATTATATCATATATTGTAAAAATAGCAATATAAGGAAACTATGTAGTATCGTTTGGCTCTTCCTGCTAGATTAGGAGAGATATGGTGAAAGAATTATAGGGCATAGTTGGACAAGAATGATACAGAGCTTCCTATATAGCATATTCTGGCTTTATATTTATTTCCGCTCCGCCGTATATGCAGGTGACACAGCAATATATTCTATCAGTAGCGCCTAAGAACATCGGCACTATTATGTTATGAATGGATTACAGAAGGAAGGAGGGCTACATTGGGGAAAATCAAACTATTTGAAAATATTTTAAAAGCTGCTTCGGCATTAATCGCTTCCGCCATGTCCATTATCAAATTTATTGGAATCATCGGAAAGATAAAACCGGCGGCTGTATAGGCTTGCTGCATTAAAAAACAGCATACGGAAGGGTATCCCATGCAGGGAAGCCCTGTTTTGTATGCTCCAAAATATGAGGAGGTGATCAGAACCATGCAGACAAAGCTGATGAAAATGGAATATTTCGACTTAAAGGCGGAGACACGCCTGGAAGCCTATGCTGATACGGTAGTGATTGAAAAAGAGGGAAATAATTCCTTCATCGCTGCAGTCCGGTTTGGCGGATATCCTGAGAGCGTCAAGGGCATGAGCGACGCCATATATGGGGGCGGTTCCGTAACGGTTGAAATTGACGGCGATCCGCTTATTTTATGCAGCCGTATGAAACAGTACCGCAGGGAATTATCCCATGATGGCATTTATGCAGAAGCTACCCTGATAATCCGTGACGGGGAAGTGAATGCCGACAACAACAATGACGGGGAGGAAAACAAAAGTGCAGATAAGCCGGACATGCCCCGTAAATGCTACCTGTTCTGCGAGCAGGACGACAGGGACAGGCTGTTTGAGGAACTGGATAAGAAAACAGGTGTCCCATTGATACCGGAATTCAGGGAATATGTCCTGAATGAGTTACAGGACAGGGAGATATTAAAACCATTGCAGGTCATTTCCTGCCGGGAAAGGTTTGATGTATGGCTGTTTTCCGTGACAAAGGGTGAAGAGAACGTTATCTCCGTAATGAATGACGGGCTGAAATCCGGCGCTATCGCAATCCCAGGCACTAACGGAAATAAATTTCCTGCTGTCCGTTCCGTGACGCAGTATCTGGATGCATTTGGCGTTATGATCGCGGAGCGCATCAAAAACCAGTTCCAGCCGCTGTTTGACCCAGCCGTGGAAACCTTGTCGCCGGAGATACTGGCAGTGAATGAAAATATCAAAAAGAATGCAGGGTACAGCCTGTATGACGCCCAGCTTGCCGTTTGTGAAGCGCATAAACGCTGTCTGGAGAGAGGGAAGGCTACCCTGTGCATCGCCGAATGCGGGGCAGGAAAGACAAAGATCGGGCTGGCTGCGCTCCATTCTTACCAGCAGAGGAAAACTCTCGGAGAACGGCCGGAAAAACATTTCAATATTGTCCTGTGCCCTTCCCATATGACAAAGAAGTGGGTACGGGAAATTGAGGAATCTCTGCCGGATACTTTCGCTGTAGTCATAAACAGTATTACGGAACTGCAAAACGCCTATGCTGCATATGAAAGGGACACGAAAACCTGTTTCGTGATTATGTCAAAGGAGAAAGCCCGCGATGGCTATATGAAGCGTCCAGCAGTCAGATGGAATGGGCGCAGGGAAGCATTCCTCTGCCCTGACTGCGGCCAGATCATCGAGATGGAGCTGACTGACGATGGCTCAAAATACAGGGTTCCGGCGGATGCATTATTCTTCAAGCGGGAAAATAAGCAGAACCATAAGTGCGAAAACTGCGGCTCCCTGTTATGGACGGCGCTTCGACCGGAACAGCAGTCAGAATGGGTGAAGGTCTCAAACTTCGGTTTCGTCCACCGCAGGCAGGCCGCCCAGTACCTGAAAGGATTGAAGAAGAAGCCTGCGCTGTATGATGCGGTACAGGCGGTTGCGGATGATCCGGACGGATGCTTTCCCAATACGGGTGCATACAGGAGGTTCCCTTTGTCAACCTACATCAAGCGCCATATGCATGGAAAAATAGACGGGCTGATTGTAGACGAGCTTCACAATTACAACAATAACTCCGGTCAGGGTGACGCTATGGGGGAGTTGTTCCAGGCAGCAAAGAAAGTAGTCGGGATGACGGCGACGCTTATCAACGGTTACAGCTCCGGCATCTTCCATCTGCTGTACCGCATTTCCCCGGATCTGATGCTGAAGGACGGCAAGCGTTACGATAAGCCCACCGAGTTCAATTCGGAATACGGCGTGACCGAGAGCATTTATGAAGTGGCGGCTCCTGACTACAATTCCAACCGCCGCACATCGAAAAGGAAGCCCAGGGAGCGTCAGCTTCCGGGAGTATCCCCGTTAGTGTATTCCAGGTTTCTCATGGATTCGGCGGCATTTTTAAGCCTGAACGATATGGGGAAGGATTTGCCTGAATACGAGGAAATCCCCATACAGCTACAGATGAATGAGGATGTGGCACGGGAATACCGCCGTTTGGAAGCAGGGTTTAAAAGTATCCTGCGTTCCCAAAAGGACATTTCAAAGAAAGTGATGTCTGCTTATCTGGGGCTGCTGACGGTCTATCCTGACCAGCCTTATGGACAGAAGCCAATCCTGCATCCTGTCACCGGCGATGAACTTATCGTGCCGAGAGATACATCCAGCTTTCAGGAATTGCATGAAAAAGATTATTCCGTGCTGGAAGTGGTACAGAAAAAAGCCGGGGAAGGGGGACGTGTCCTTGTCTACACCAGCTGGATCAGGACAGATACGCAGGAAAAACTTCTCAATCTCCTCACGGAAAATGGATACAGAGTGGGAATCCTTACGGTCGCTGTCCCACCGAATAAAAGGGAGGAATGGGTGGAAAATCAGGTAAAGGACGGGATTCAGGTACTGATTACCAATCCGAGCCTTGTGGAAACCGGCCTTGACTTAAATGATTTTACCACGATTTATTACTATAACATTTCCTACAACCTGTTTACTCTGCGACAGTCCTCCAGACGGTCATGGCGTATCAACCAGAAAGCTCCGCGGGTGGAGGTTTACTTCTCTTACTACGAAGGAACCATGCAGAACCGTGCGGTCAGGCTGATGGCGTCAAAGCTGGCTGTTGCGGGCATTATCGAGGGCAATTTTACGGATGAAGGGCTTGCGGCAATGTCTGACTGTGCGGATATGACAACGGCTTTGGCACGTGAACTGACACAGGGCATAAAAGACGAAGTGGAGGACTTGGGCGCCGTGTTTAAGAAGATGGCAATCCTAAAACCTGTCCAGCCACAAGCTGTGCCTGAAATCACAGATGAAAATACAGTGATCGAAGATATCGGAGTTGCTGTTGAAGATACTGCGGGTGTAAATGATGGCTTTGATGATAATACTGTCATCCATGTAAATATGTCAGTATATCAGAGATATTCCAATATCACAGACGATACATCGGAAATGACAATATACAGTACAAACGCACCGGTTCCGATGATTGCCCTGCTTTCCTTTGTAAACAGTACCAGACCGGAAAGGGCGATCTGGGATGGAGCTGAAAAAGAAATGAACAGCCTGCTGTATGATTCTGCTACAGAATTAATGGCAGCCTGAACGGAACGGCATGTTACTATATGTGAGAAATTATTTTAAATATCAGGAACATAACCGTATATCTGTCAGATTCTATGATCTGCAAGGGAGCATATAAAAAACGTATCAAACAGCGTTCTGGGAACTTCTCCCAGGGCGCTGTTATCATAAAAAATAAGAAAAGGAGCAAATGAATATGGATAACATGGAAAACAGCAATAACTTATTTGATTTGGGGAGCGCACCTGTAGCTGAGGATTTTGACCCGTTTGCAATGGATGAGGAACTGCTTGACGAGGGAGCAGCCGCAAAGAATGATTCGGCGGAAGATACTGCACAGCCGACAAAAGAGGACAACACAACATCAAAACAGGCTGAAAAAGAATCTAAGGAATCTGTGGCAAAAACGCCTGTTTCGGAGACCGGAAATGCATCGAAATCCAAAACTGCAAAGGCAGAGCCAAATCTGGAGGAAAAACTACCTGTATTCGCCTATGCAGGCGCAACGGAGACGATCAGCGATACTTCTATGACCTTTGATGAACTGCGCATGGAAAAGGCCGGTGATTTTCCGGAGTTAGACGATGGCAAGAGGGTGTCATGGACGGTGGAATACGGCAAGATCACCAAAAGCGTTGCCGACCCGAAGGGGACCAGTATCGGCAAGATGAAATCGGACATTGAAGTATCCAAGGAGTTCCTTGACAGTTTAAAGAAAGCGAAAGACAAGAATCCGGTCTGCAAGGTAAAGCCCCGTGTTACTGCCCAGAGCAAGGGCACGGCGGCAGAATACAAAGGCGTGTTTGCTACTCTGGAAGAGGCTGAGGAAGCTGGGAAAGTAATTTCCATCGTACCGTCCCGTGACGGCAGGGTGTATGAGATCCGGGATACAGAGATGGGGAGGTTCGTTACAACGGCGGCCGGATGCGACATGCTTTCCGAGGTTCGGGCAGGGTTCACTCCTGCCCTGCCCCGTATCCCGCTGAAGCTGACGATGCAGGTATTTGCTTTCTTCCGCCATTATATCAGCAATGATTCTGAGAGCGAAGCGCTGCTTAATATCTACTGGGATAAGGAAAAGCAGGAATTTATAGCCGATGCGCCGGAACAGGTTGTGACGGAAGTTTCCGTGGAGGGCCGGATCAGCGAGAAATATATGTGCGACCGCTACATCCATTACATGGATATCCATTCCCATAACCGGATGGACGCATTCTTCTCTACGATTGACGACCATGACGAGAGGGCGACCAGGCTGTATACGGTGGTCGGAAGGATGGACAGCCCTGTGCCGGAAATCAGGACACGGATTTCCAATGGGGGAAAGTTTCTGGATATCGACCCTGCGGAAGTCTTTGAACTGATGGAGGAGCTGTATCCGGACGAGTGGGAGGAACATGTGGAGGTGAAAAAACACCATAAAAAAATGATCCATAAAGCGGCCTCCAAATGCGGGAAGCTGGGGAAAAAGTTCAGGAAGAAGGTGGGTATCTTATGAGGTTCGCTCTTGAGAGGCCTGTAAAAATCGTCATGCTTGGGGCAGGAGGGACGGGAGGGCATATCGCGCCGCATTTGTACAGGCTGCTCCATGCCCTTGACCGGCCTGTGAAGGTAATCATTGCTGACGGCGATCTTGTTGAGGAGAAAAATCTTGTCCGGCAGAATTTCATAGCCGCCGACCTTGGGAAGAATAAGGCGCAGGTACTGGCGGAACGCTATGCTTCCGCCTTTGGCATGGAAGCGCAGTACATTCCGGAATTTGTTGAAAGTGAGGAAATGCTTTCAGAACTAGTAAAGCCGGAGAGCCACCCTGTGTGGATGGATTCCGAAAAATATCCGCAGGAGCTGTCTATCCTGATCGGCGCTGTGGATAACAACAGGAGCCGCCAGCTATGCCATCAGGTGTTCCAGAAATCGGAGGAGCTGGTCTATATTGACAGCGGCAACGGTGAATATACCGGGCAGGTGGTATGCGGCATACGCCGTAAGGGAAAGACGTACTATAAGCCTGTCGGGGAGGTTTATCCCGATGTGCTGGATAAGACGGATAAATTCCCTACGGAATTGTCATGTGCGGAGGCGGCTGTGTCCGCTCCCCAGAGCATTACAGCAAATATCATGGCGGCTACGGCTGTTGTGGCATACATCTACAACATCCTGGTTCTGGGCAGCATTGAAGTAAAGAATATCACATTTTCCACAAGGACAGTGAACCTGAAACCTGTTTTGTCGGAGAAAAGAAATAGATCGGCGAATCGAAAAAGAAAGGCGGCATAAAAGATGTCAATGCAATCACAGAAAAAGAATATGAAAATCATACACAGCCTCGTATCACAAAATCTGGGATACATTTTCGGCGAACATGAAAGCGGGCCGAATGGGGCAAAAAAGCAGTTCCATACAAAGTCAGCGGCATTCTTGCGCGCCCTTGGGAGGGACTTAGGATTTCAGGAATGTAAAGTGACGAATAATTATGGCGGCATTGCTGTATCTGGGGAGATTACACTTATGGGCATGTGGAGCGGAGGAAACGGGCTGTATCTTCAGCTATCCCAGTCTGCTATGGGCTGGCAGTCATTCTTATACCGGCAGATTTCCCATATGAAAGACTATACCGGAGAGAGGAACCAGTGGCTTCCTGTAGAACTGTTCGCTTCCGGGAAATATGTGGAACTGATAGATATACTGCTGGCGTTGCGGAAACCGTCAAAGGAGGAGGCAGAGTATGCAGCATGATGAAGAGAACAGCGGGCAGCATTATGCCCTCGTAAAACTGCAGGAATCCGTCCGTGCTGTCAGGCAGGCCGTCAATGAATTTCCGGTACTGCGCAGGCGGATAGATAAATATCAGGGAAACAGGGCAAAAGCCCGTGAAGCATACAATGACCTGAAACAACAGCAAAGCAGGGTGCTGTCGGCTCTGCGCTATGCGGCGCTGTCCCTGTTGGAGATGGAATTGCCGCAGATGGCAGATTATTCCGTAAAATTAAGTGAGTCTGTAAAGGTGTTCAACCTTATGACGCCGGATTATACCAGACTGTGCGAGTTTCTGTCTGATTATCTGGAAAAACTGCCCATTGTAGAAAATACGGAAGCAAAGACCACCAGCGCCGCCATCATCGGGCATCTGATGGCAGGCGTCAAGATGGGCTATTATCCTACGGATCTGGAGCATGTCAGGTATCTTGCTCGCAGTATTGAATTTCCGGAGGATGTAACTGTAAATCTGCTCGACCCGTGCTGCGGCTGCGGGCTGGCGCTACATACGCTGGCAGATGGGAAGAATTGTAAGACTTACGGTGTGGAGCTTGACAGGCACAGGGCAGAGGAGTCCCTGGCACGGCTGGACCGTGTCGGTTTTGGCTCCTATTTCCGTTCCCGGGTCAGCAATGAAGCGTTCCATCTCATGCTGCTGAATCCGCCGTATCTGTCAGTGATGACGGAGGGAGGGGCAAATACCCGGAACGAAAAAAGATTTCTGGTTGATTCCCTCTCTCATCTTCTGTATGGGGGCTTGTTGATTTATATTATTCCCTACTACCGTCTTACGCCCGATATATGCCGTATTCTATGTGACAACTTTGAGGATCTGACGGTGTGGAAGTTTACCGGCAATGAATTCCAGAGGTTTAAGCAGGCGGCAGTCTTGGGCATACGCAGGAAACGGCAGGATGGCTCTGATTTGGTTACGGGGCTTGCATCCCTGGCGTTCCAGCCCGACCAGATACCAGAACTTACGGAACTGCCGGAAAACCGATACACTCTTCCCGATATAGAAAAGAAAGTGGAATTGTTCAAAGGAGCTGAGTTTAACGTTGCTGAACTGGCGGAGCAGATGAAAAAATCCACCAGTTTCTCCAGAATGTTTGAGAAGAACAAGCTGGACTGCGGCGAAAAACGCCCTCTCCTGCCCTTAAATCTTGGGCAGGTTGGGTTAATCGGCGGTTCCGGGCTTATCAACGGCCTCGTGGAATGTGATACGCCGCATATTATCAAGGGGCGCATTATAAAAGAAACCAGCGTCAGCAGGGAGGAAAACCTGAACAACCAGGGCGATCTGACTTCTACGACTGTCCATGAAACACGTTCCAACAAGATGATATTCAACCTGCTGACCCCGCAGGGATTTCTGTCGCTTTCGGATTATGGCAGCGGGGGAAATGCGGACGCGGACAGTGATAACGAGGCGGCTGGCAGCAAAGATATGGCTCTAGGCAGGATATCCGCCAGAGGGAAATCCCGTTTCCAATTAGGCCAGGTTGCCGTTACAGCCCATGCACAGGATATTTTATCGGATACGGATATAAATGTCGGCCTTGCCCGCCACCAGTCCGGCGACTGGGGTGAAGTCAGCAAGTCTGACTGGCGTGCAAATGACAGTGCGCTGAAAGCCGGGGACCGCATTCTGTCCGCTTATACGGGCAGAGGAGACAAACGTTTTTGGATTATCACGGAGGCCGACCGGTCATATACAACAGTGATGATGCCGGAGGATTATTAAAAACATGGAGGAGAAACAATGGTTACGGTAAATGTAAAACAGCTTGTGTCCGCGATTGAGGAAGCGGATGCTTTTAAGCTGCCTGATATGAACAGGGGAACCCGGTATCTTTATGACAGGATATACGGGCGGCTGTCAGAAGGCAGGGAGATTCATCTGTCAGAGGTGGATTTCGGCAGTTTTGAATTAGATGACATTGATTCCATTCGGGAAATATATTCTGATACTCTGGAAGAAAACGGGAGAAAGGCGGATTCCCTGGCGCGTATTTTGCAGGATATACCGCCCCATGCTGCCGCTGCTGCATTTGTATAGGGGTGCGGTGTATGGACATAGACGGGTTTGATGAAATATTAAATACCCTTTACATTGCAAAAAGGCTCTACGACATGGGCAGATATGAGGTGGCGGAGGGGAATTTCTATGATACAGTGGATTTTGATGTCTATTACGAAAATATGTACGGGCTGATAGAAAATATCTTTGAGAGCTATGACTGCCAGTATTATGAAAGGCACGGCATGGAAATTCATGTGCTGTCAGACCCGGTAATCGTTGATTTCTGCGTATTGGCAGGCGAGTATGGCAAGAAGCATAAACTCCCCGATGAAAAGAATCCGTATATCCAGGAGGCAAGGCAGGAAATAGGAAGATGGCTGAATTTTTCATACTGTCTTGACTGGAAGTTCATGGTGCATACGGAGCCGAAACGTCCATTTCACAGCAGGCTTGGCATATTCATTTATCAGGAGGATTATATTGACCTGGGTTATCTGGCCTATGGCCTGATTGAGATTTATGAGTGGTTTTCTGATGCCTGTATGCAGTTAAGGGATATTTTACAGAAAAAGAAGGCAGATGCTGTGAAGCTCCCAGGAGAGGAGGTGATGGCGGCATGAGTGAAACGGTCATCCGGATCAACGACGATGGCAGGGTTATGGTGGAGAGGGATTCGGGAGGCGTTAAGAGTTTCAAACAGATTGCCCCGGATACTTTAGTAAAATGCATTGATAAGAGTATGGTCCGCGGGGCTGTCCATACCGGCCTGCTTCCGAAAGGCTGTGTATCGGTCAGCATATATGATGACGGGAGCAGGGACGCTGTACTGCTCTATACGGAAGGCAGGGCAGATATCAGTTATTTTGGCACGGAATATAAAAACTTTCCCCTGCCGTATCTGGTATTCGGGTTCAGGTTGTCGGAGGAAGGGCGTGTAAGCGCCTGCAGGCTTGGAGTGGTGGAAAACAGCGGCAGGTTAAAGCCGGATACGAAGATGTATTATTATCCGCTGTCAAATGTCAGCGGTTTCCATCTCTGTACAGGGAATAATATATTTCCAAAATGTGAAAGCCTGCATACCCTGGCAAGCCTGCCTTACTATATCATGGCAATGCCAAATAACAATGACCATTTCAACCATTCCCTGAACAAGCCGGGGCTGGAAATGCGGGATCTGCTGGAACTGTTAAAGGATAAGGAGACGGCATTTTATTACAGCGATGTGCTGATACCAAGCGGAAGGGTTTTAAATGATTTCATAGAAGGAAGGAGCGGCTGATACAGATATGTTTATAGCAAAAGCAATGATACATAGCCTGAAGGCGCAGGACGATGCGGTTATCCTGCATGAAAAGGGCAGCAATGATGTTATCGCTGAGTATAAAGGGAAACGATGCACGGCAATCTATAATCCGTTTGTCGGATTGTTTTATGTTGACGATGTTTATGGCATACTGCCGGACCAGCACAGATGCCCTGTATGTGGGGAATATGTAGCTTAACAAAAGGAAGGAGATTAAAAGCATGAATTATGAGGAAATAATTAAACGTCTGCGTGAGCCGTTTGGCGGCAGGGAAATTGAGTGGAAGATACAGGTCACTTCACAGGATAAGCAGAGGGGCATGGCTGTTGCGTATATGGATGCCCGTGCCGTCCAGAAAAGGTTGGATGAAACGGTCGGGCCGTTTAACTGGAAAAATGTGTATTCCCTGTGGCATGACAATTCCCAGATCTGTGGCATCAGTATCTTTTATGATGAGCGGAAGGAATGGGTGACAAAGTTTGACGGTGCAGAGAACAGCGATTTTGAGCCGATCAAGGGAGGGCTGTCAGACTCCTTTAAGCGTGCCGCAAGTGTCTGGGGCATCGGGCGCTACCTGTATGAGATGGAAGGCGTATGGGTGGAGATTGAATCTCGCGGGAAATCCTTTGTGATCAAACAGAATGAATATGGCAGGCTGGAGAGGGAATACAATGCCATGCTGAACCGGATATTTGGAGCAAGGCAGGCACAGCAGGGAAATCCTTCCGGGCAGGCGCCGGCGGCGAATACCAGACAGGCACAGACAGCGCCAGCAGCAAATGGCAGACAGACACAGGCAGCATCGGCATCAAATGCAAGGCAGGCGCAGGCAGCATCCGCAGCAAGCACCAGACAGACGCAGGCAGCGCCAGTGGCAAACAGCAGGCAGACACAGACAGTGCAGTCGACAAATACAGCAGCGAATACAGGACAATTTGCGGCATCCCCGGCTTATGATTATCAAGTCCGCTCTATCAGGCCGTCGGGAAAATCCAGCCAGTTTTTGGAGATGGTTGACCGGAGAGGCGGCGTGGTGAAGGCTTATATCAGGGCGACAGACCAGTCTATCAAAGCGGGAACCTGCCTGAACAATGTGCAGCTTGAGAAAAAGAATGGTAATTACGGCGAATACAATCTCATCAGCGCCTATCAGCTGGCGGCATAAGCAATGGTTTGGAGAAAGGGCAGTGATGTCCCTTTCTCCTTTTGAAAGGAATGGCAGCATATATGAAGAAGATGAACGGTTTTACGATTACAAGGCTAACCCTTGCCGGATTCAAATGTTTTGAAAATCCAGTCTCCTTTGACTTTGGGGATATGACTTTTATTACGGCCTCCAATGGGCAGGGGAAATCAAGCATTGCCGACGCGATAGCTTTTGCGTTTGTGGGCACGCCTTTCTTTGGCGACAAAGGACTGGACAGGCTCCAGAATAAAAATATGCGGGAAATGACGGTAAGCGTGGACTTTGTGGATGACAAAGGGAAATCCCATAACCTGACCAGGACAAGGAAACGTGACACGTCTATCGCTTATGACGGGATCACTGTCAGGCAGTCAGACTTAAATAAGGTTTTTGGCGGCAGGGATATTTTCCTGTCCATTTTGAATCCCCTGTATTTTATCAATGTCCTTGGCGAAAGCGGGAAAGGGATGCTCGAAAAACTCCTGCCGGTTGTGAAGCATGAGGACGTGATGGCGGCGCTTCCAATATTCTCACAGGAGATTCTGGCAGAAAAATCTCTGCTTTCACCGGAGGTTTTCATCAAAAACCGGAGAAGCGAATTAAAAGAGCTGAATGATACGCTTATCAGCTACAGGGGGCAGAAGGAGCTTCAGGATTTCCAGCGTGAAGAACGCACCGCAAAACTGGAGGAACTGAAAACATCCGTTGATGATATTTCCTCTGAAATGGAAGAACTTTCTATGATCCGTGAGGAAGGACGGAATCCGGAGGAAGAAAAAGTGACGTTGGAAAAACTGCGCGGACAGCGGGCAGCCCTGCTCTCTGAGGCGGCAGACAGCAATGATGAGAAAGCCATGCAGGAGCTTTTGAGAGAGATAAAAGAGACGGAAAAATCCATAGCAAAACAGTCTGCACAGCAGTACCAACCATCCTTTACAGCGCAGATCGCCGAGGCGGAGGCGCAACTGAACGCCCTGCGTGCAGAATTTAACAGGCAGAAAAATGTATTTGTGGATATTGCTGCCGGGTATCCGTGTCCGGTATGCGGCACGGTGGTGGCAGAGGAAAATGCCGCATTGGTCAGGGAAGAAATGCAGAAAAAGCTGTCGGCGATTGTTGATGAGGGAAATCCGATAAAAAGCGCCCTGATTGCCGCCAGAGTGGGTGAAAATGATGCACGGGCAGCGTTTGAAAAGCAGAAAGCAGGGACGCTTGAAAAAGAAAACCATAAACTGTCCGAACTGAACCAGCGGCTTCAGGAGATGAATGTCGCGAGGGAGCTGGACAGGGAGGATTATGTGGAAAGGCTTTCGGAGCTTGAAAACAGAATCAGCGAACAGGAAAGCAGCATCAAAAACGGCGGATGGTCGGAAGAACAGTCCAGGCGGTTTGAGGAACTGTGCGAAAAGAAGAAAGAGGCTGAAGCGCAGATGAAGGCTCTTGACAGCACTGAGGAATATGACTACGCAGGGCTGATTACAGAGATGGAGACAGAGATTGCCCAAACAAAAAGACTGATAAACGAAGCCATCCTGTATATGGCAAAGCGGGTTGAGCTGATGCTGGATGGGCTGAAAATGGGAAATACCGAGATTGTCCTGACAGAGCTTGTGAAAAGTACCGGGGAAATCAAGGATTGTTTCCGCTTTTCCTATGAGGGGCGGGAATATAAATGCCTGTCCCTATCGGAGCAGGTGCGTGCCGGGCTGGATGCCGCGATGCTGATCCAGAGGCTTTCTGGGCGGAATTATCCGATATTCGTGGATAACGGGGAAAGTATCTGTACTTTTGGCAAAGCGAAGCCCTCCAGCCAGGTGATGATTGCGAGGGTTGCCAACGGGCAGGCGCTGCAGGTTACATATCGGGATCGTGGTGAGCAAAGAAAAGCGGCATAATTATAGGGATGGAGGGCTTTCCCTAAAACGGTCGTTATTGGAACGGGTTTTTAGAGGATGGAATACTTCTTGAAATCAGATGGTTTTGAGAGGTATTTTGTTCCAAAACCCGTTCCAAAATCTATGTTCCGATTGCCATACGTTATTGGAAAAAGGAATGGTGCATTTTAATATTACTATCAAGCGGGAGAGACGGCGTTTTCCGAATCTCCCGTTACTTTTTCTATGGCCGAAGCGGAGACACCATATAGGATGCGTTGAGTTGTTCTGGTTGAGAACCAGACGTTCCTTCTGCTAAAATAATGATTTTCCAAGTGTGCCAGTTTTGTGGAGCTATGGTGGAAAGGGTAAATGAATCATTGGCGGCCAGATCAAATTGATCCTGTGACACAGCGGAAATCATTTGCCCGTTTTCATCGTAAAAAACAATAAGCGCTGTTACCGAACACGGAACGTCAGTTTTGACATTTGCTGCAAACTCATCGCCATTAGATCCGGATTCACCACTATCAGATCCGGGCTTATCGCCATTAGACCCAGACTCAGGATTGCCGGTCTGTTCCGGTGGAAGAACTGGTTCGAAAACTGCCGTCAAAGTTCTGTCTGCGTCCGCAGTGAATGAAAAATCAGGTGTATCACTGACTGTAACGCCGTTTTCCTGCCAGGATATAAAGCAGTAGCCATTATCGGGTAAAGCGGTAACCGTAACAGTTTCCCCTTGTTTGTACTGTCCGTCTCCCTCCACAGTACCTCCAGTCGTTGAAGTGACGTTGATGGAATATGTAGGAATTGGAATCAGTTCAAAAACAGCTACCAGACTCCGGCTGTTTTTTGCAGGAAAAGAATAGCTTGCCTCGTTGCAGACAGGCTGATTATCCTCAGTCCAATACAGGAATCTATAGCCCTCATCAGGTGCTGCTTCTACGGTCACAGATTCATCTTCCACAAAGGAGCCGCCTCCGGTAGCAGCACCGCCCGGTGTAGCAGTAACATGGATTTCGCAGACGGGCTTAGAGTCGGGGACAGGTATTGCCTCAAATACAGCTGTCAACGTTCTGTCACAAGCTACTGCAAAGGAATAGGCATCTTTCGTACTGATTTGCTCCCCATTCTCAGTCCAATACAGGAATTGGCAGCCCTCGTCAGGTGTTGCGCAGGCGGTGACGGTCGTTCCTTCTTCATAATTGCCCCCGCCGCTGACAGTGCCGCCCTGTGTGGCTGAGAGTTCAATATGAAAGGTGGGTTTGGGAGCAGGTTCAAAAACGGCAGTCAATTTCCGGTTGCCGTTTACGGTAAATGTATAGCTTGCGTCTGTGCTGACCTGGCTGCCATTTTCAATCCATTCCAGAAAACGGAATCCGGCTTTGGAAGATGCCGTTATAGTCACAGATGCGCCATCCTCGTAGTCTCCGCCTCCGCTGACATCTCCTCCATGTGCGGGATCTGGCGCTACATCAATGGTGTACATATTTGGTAGGACTGTCACAAGGCAGGTGGCGGAGACATCCCCAATGGAAGCTGTAATGGAAGTTTTTCCAGCAGAAATTGCCGTCACAAGGCCAGTGCCATCCACGGATGCAACCGTGCTGTCACTGCTGTTCCATTCAATGTTTCCACTGGTTCCTTCTGGTTGAAGCGTTGCAGCCAATGTGTCTGAATCGCCAATATTTAAAACGAGTTCTGAATTGTTCAGCGTTATTGACGGTGACGGCGGTTCCTGTTCCGGGTTCTTTTCACGGAAGGTTCTATAGTACACCGTTCCGGGATCTGGCAGCATATCTTCATAATATTCCCGCGTTTCCCAATCGTTTGGGAAAAGGCCGTCAGACTCATAAAGCTTGACAACATCCTGGTAGTCATCAAATATCGGAGCGTTCATCTTAGGCATCAAAGTTAAATCGTCCGCTTCAGAAGCTGCTGTATTTCCATGAATTTTGCTCTGTGAAATACGCAGGTTCCTCGAACTGCTGTAGATACCTCCGCCATTAATATCAGCGGTATTGTCTGTAATGACACATCCGGACAGGGTAGTATTATAAAAAGCACAGGTAAAAATTGCACCGCCCCTATATCTTGCGTGTCCATTGGTAAAGGTACAGTTTTCAATCGTTGCATTCTTCCCGTCAAAACGAAGATGCGCACCGGAGTCGCTGGTATTGTTATCAAAGAAACAGTCGATGAGCGAAATATCGCCATCACCAATACGGATGGCACCATCGCTATGGCCGATGCAGTTAATCAGAGTACAGTTCTTTACCGTCAGAGACGAACATGTACTGTTGATAAATGCGGAGGATGACAAAATACTGTCACCATCAAATGTAATGTTCTGTACAAAGCTTTGGTTCCCGCTAAAAGCAAGCCAACTCTCTGGTCCTGTCCGGCGAAGGATTACGGAATAATCCGGTTTGCCAAGGTCTGCACCATCCGGGCACTGAATCATGCAGTCGATGCCTATTACTGTTCCGTCATCTGCCTGCTCAATTGCCGCAACCAGCTCTTCGTAGGTTGAAACGGATGTGTACAGGGTATCTTCCGAATCTTCCTTTGTCTGGTGTTCATCATCGGAAGTGTTTGCATCGGCAGAGGTGGCGATGGAAATATCTTCTGCCTCCATAACGTGACTGCCTTCGCCGCCGTTCGCAGTAAATGCGCAAAGTGGAATGACCATCAATGCGGCTGCCACTATAACCGCAAAGAGCCGTTTTCTGTTGCTTTTCTTATCTTTCATATTCATTGAATCTGCTCCTTCCTATACTGAATAGCACCATTTTATATAAATCGGCTGCCAGATTTCTACATCAAACGATGCTGTATCCACTTTTGGCTGTTGGCAACAGCCTGGACACAGAAAATCAACTGGTCTGAAAGGCTTTTTCCGGGCGGGTCATAGTCGGTTTTGAGTTCAGCCAGAAGATTCGATGCGTATTCAAGAAACCAGGCCACCCATGCCCGGATGCTTGTCCAGGTGCTGGTATCGGTTTCCTTTGTATGCTCCTCTGCCGGAGTTGCTGCAATCTTACTGATTTTCTCTGCATCCATCCGCTTGTATGGAATGATTCCTGGAGGTAGTTCCCTATGAGTCTTTCTGCAATCCTCATTTGTACACTCCATAACACGCAAACGGTAGTGTTTCTCTCCGTTGACAGTCTGGAGTTTCCGTCGGCATGTTCCATGTACTTTAAGTTTGGCTCCGCAAACAGGACATGGAATCTCATCTGTGCCTGTGAAAATATAAATACCATCTTTGAAATATTCTATGCCATGCATTACGCTTATCATAAATTCTGTTGAGAGAAAAGAAAAAACAATAGTCAAAAGGTTCGGAATGTTCTTTGAAATTCTGAAGCACATCATATGGGAAATCTTGGTTAAAACATTCCCTATTATTCTATATCGGCCGGAGAGTCGGGTAATTGCAGGTTTTTGCCCGAACATGACAGCAACGTCAATTCTATATTGAAAATCTTGAAAAAAATAAAATGCGGAAGTCTTTTACAAATTTAATATTTATTGCGAGGTGATCGAATGAAAAACTATGTTTTTGGGTACGCCAGAGTATCAACTGAGGCACAAAATTTGGACAGGCAGCTTGATGCCCTGAAAAACTATGGCGTGGATATTATTTACAATGAAAAAATAACCGGGACGAAAAAGAACCGTCCTGAACTTACAAAGCTGCTGGACCGAATAACGGAAGGCGATACCGTGGTGGTCGAGTCTTTGTCTCGGCTTGGGCGCAGCACGAAAGACCTGATTGAACTTACCGAGATCTTCCAGAGCAAGGGTGTCAATCTTGTGTCGCTCAAAGAAGCTATCGACACGAACAGCCCAACCGGTAAGTTACTGTTTACGCTGATGTCAGCCATAGCTCAATTTGAGAGGGATGTTATCGCTGACCGCACCCGTGAGGGGTTGAAGTCTGCTAGAGCCAGAGGGAGAACCGGAGGCAGGCCGAGGGCTGATCCTGAGCAGGTGAAAAAGGCGGTGAAGCTGTATAAAACGGAGCAGTATTCTGTGAAAGAGATCGAGGAACTAACAGGGATCAAGAAGTCTACGCTTTACAGGAACTTATAGGAGGAATTCTGTTTATGATTAAAAAGTTGAAGCCAATACATGCGATGGCTGTAATAGAGACACGCCGTCCGTTGGGGTTTTTCTATGTATGTGAAAATGGTGTTTATGTCGGTATTGACAATTCCACAGGACACGCATGGGTGGAGGAATTTGCCAGCCTTCGGCAGTGTAAGGAGTGGCTAAGGAATCCGTGGGTGACAGTACAGCCGATGGAACTGGAGGCGGCAAGCTGATGGCGGGGTATAAGGTTGAGATAATGGAAACACTGAGGCATGTGGTTGAGGTGGAAGCCGGAAGTCAAAAGATGGCAGAACAGATAGTGAATGATAGATGGAAAGATGGCGAGTACATTCTTAATGCGGACAATTTTGCAGGAGTTGAATTTAAAGCCAGGACTAACATTCAGTGAAATATAAGTGAAGGAATGTCAGCTGAGGAGCAGATATCTGGGGTACAGTAGTCAGTTCAGCTGTGGGCGATTGCTGTACTCCTTGTTCTGATTAGACGGTAATATTCTATAATCCATAATAAGATGAATTATGTTTTTTTATTCTGATGATTTAATACGCAATCATGGTAAATGAGATTTAGCGTTATAACCTGTATATATCTCAGGGGATAGAGTCTTTTTTTACGCATCTATGTTTATTTAACTATAATTCCGCATAAATTTTCTACTTACACCTCAACAGTAGTAAGTGGGATTTT
>CAZFXM010000050.1:0-19217 GCA_964523125.1 uncultured Clostridium sp.
ACGGCTTATTCTATTCGCCCCAGCATAGCTGGGGGATTAGGTCATTTCATTCAGACACAGGAAAAGACCGCAAAGGATTTTGCAAAGAAATATAGATTATCAAATAAAGAAGTGGAAATTCTTGCTTGTATTAAAAACGGCGTATTGCGTGAGGATCTGCCGGAACAATTATATATTTCTGAAAATACGCTCAAAAAGCATCTTACACATATCTACGCCAAGCTTAATATTAACCGTTTTGAGCAATTGATCCAGTTATTAGTCTCCAATGCGTCCATATTAAGCTGAGTATTTGTTTTAAAACATCCCGTTTTGGTTTATGATAAAGGTATCCTGATAAATCAGGAAATATTCTATAAGAACATGAAAGGACTGGATCTACCAGGAAAAGAAATGATGGATCATACAAAATTTTTCTGCCGCGCCAAAACCCCTTCCGCTAACATTCCCTATACGGTTGAAATCTGTTCCTGCCCTCCGGCCGCCTGTGTGCCCTATGAAGACCAGGCCAAATTCTCCGCGCTCTGCGAAAAGGGGTGTCCAAATTATGCCCGAAAATGGTCCTGCCCGCCTTTCGCCCCACTGTTCACGGACATTGCCTTGAAGTGGAAAAACCTGTATATCCTTTTTCTCTACACAGATCTGTCGCATTTTTCTTATATCAAAAATGATTATCTGAAAATCAAGGCGGCCAACAATATTCTAAAATCCCGTGCGGACCGCTTTATCCGCAGCATGTCCGGACTCCATGGCGCCTGCATCTCCACCGGAAGCTGCCGGCTCTGCAAGCCTTGTAAATGCAAAAGCCAGCTTCCCTGTGCGCATCCGGAGCTGATGGCTTACAGCTTCGAAGCTCTCGGCATTGATGTCGGCCACATGGTGGAGGACTACTTCCGGAAACCACTGCTATGGTACCGGAAGCATGCCCTGCCGGAATATACTTCCGTAGTCTGCGGCATTCTGACCGATGAAGCCCTTACCATGGATTATCTGGAGAAAAGCTATACTCATGGCCGATGAAATCTGCCGTGAGTATCGCGCCGGCCGTCTGCCAGATGGACGAACGTGCCAAAACCGCGGTTATAGTCCCACGGGATCATGGAAAGCTGGCCTTCATCCTCATAAAGGTAATAGTTATGAACCATCATGCCGGTATAGCTGTCATCGTTGCAGACAAAGTTGTGCACTACAAAATAACGGATCACCTGCTCTATGTCCACAACAGATTCCAGATCCTCACTGTTTGACAGCTTTTGCAGAGATTCCATCAAACGATTCTGGTCGGCTTCCGTAATATCCGACTGCTTGACCTCATATTTAAAAGCATCGACTTTTCCCATATTGCCTGTGGCCTGTTCGGCGTATTGAGCCGCCTGCTCTGCAGTAACAGAAGAAATCTGGTCGATATTTACAGCCAGCACATTGCCGTCCTGGTCTGTATGCGCCATAAAAAAGCGTGCTGATTTCACGGTATCCATATTCATAGGCGGCAAAAATGGACCCCGGTCCCGGAAATCCATCCGCAAAAATTTATCATCCCTATCAGCAATTGTATGCAGCACATCATCCGAATGCCTGTCTAAAATAACCCAGCTAAAGACATTTATAGCGCCAATCAATACCACCAGCAGGATGGTTACGGCAAACATGGCAAAAAAGATAAATTTCTTTCTCAGCGTTTTCTTCTTAGCGGCATCTCCAAACGATAGCCAACGTTGCGTTTGGAAACAATTTCCACAGTAGAGTTCATAGCAAAAAGCCGTTTGCGCAGATAGGAAATGTAGAGCCAAACGCTGTTCGTATCGGTTTCGGTATCGTATCCCCATGCTTTTGCCAGCAAGTCTTTACGGCATCAACGATAAATTTGTGGTAAGCCAGGATGTCCACCACTGCTTCGGAAAGCGATCGTTCATCCTCTGCATAGAGCAGCTTCATAAGATTCTCCTTCAAAAAACTTTTTATTCTCGGGTATACTTTCCCGCCTTTCAAAAATACCAAAAACATATTGATTTTTCCCGAAAAATCTGTTTATCTATATATAGAGTTGTCTTGCCGAAAGCTTCGGCATTTCCATGATAGATAACTAAATAAAAAGAGTGAGGTGTACGATATGAAACCGATAAAAGAAGGGAAGGTCCGTGAGATCTATGATAACGGGGACAGCTTGATCATGGTTGCCACCGACCGGATCAGTTGCTTTGATGTGATCTTAAAAAATGACGTAACAAAGAAAGGAACCGTACTGACACAGATGTCCCGGTTCTGGTTCAACATGACCAGAGATATCCTGCCAAACCACATGATCTCCACCGATGTCAAAGACATGCCGGAATATTTCTGCCAGCCGCAGTTCGACGGCAACAGCATGATGTGCCGGAAACTGAACATGCTTCCCATCGAGTGCATCGTCCGCGGCTATATCACTGGCAGCGGCTGGGCAAGCTATCAGAAAAACGGTACCGTATGCGGCATCCGCCTCCCGGAAGGGTTGAGGGAGTCCGACCAGTTGCCGGAACCGATCTACACCCCTTCCACCAAGGCCGAGATCGGGGATCACGATGAAAATATTTCTTATGAGCAAAGCATTACCCATCTGGAGAAATATTTCCCCGGAAAAGGCGAAGAATACGCTTCCAAGCTTCGTGACTACACGATCGCCCTCTATAAGAAATGTGCGGATTACGCAAGAAGCCGCGGCATTATCATCGCAGATACGAAGTTTGAATTTGGGCTGGATGAGGATGGCAATATCGTCCTTGGGGATGAGATGCTGACACCGGACAGCTCCCGTTTCTGGCCTGCTGACGAATATGAGCCGGGACACGGCCAGCCGTCCTTCGACAAGCAGTTTGCCCGCGACTGGCTCAAAGCTAATCCAGGAAATGACTGGACACTGCCGGATGAAATCGTGGAAAAGACCATCGGCAAATACCTGCAGGGATACGAGATGCTGACCGGGGAGAAGCTCTGAAAATGTTGAGAAGCTGGTGAGGATTATGGTTGATTTGAGTTTGCGGATAGTTGCCAAAAAGAAATAGAGGGGCTGTCGGGAAAGCCGGATTTCCACAATATGTATTGTATACGAATCCGATTTCCCGACGCCCCCTTCCATGGTATGAAAAATCCCTTCTCAATCCCTTTTATTCGTCAAACTCCAGCACAACAATATCAAATTTATCTGTTGATTTAATCTCCCGCACAATACCCTTCCTCGCCTTCAGCCGCTCATAGCTCCGGTAATTCGCGCTCATCCCCAGCATATGTTCCAGCGTATAATAATAGGAAGAAGGCAGCACACCTTCCGTGATACTCATCTCCTGCCCAATCTCAAAGGCATCCTTATTTTCAATGGTAAACTCCATCCTCCTCATGATTCCGCCTCCGTATTTTCGGCGATTTCTGCGTCCTCATCACTTTCCAGGCTTCCGGCACCTGCCATATTTTCATCAGACCCGATACGTTCAGCATCCTCATCATTTCCCACACGCACCACACTTCCAAGCCGCTTGATGGTCCGCACATTGATCCCGTTCACCTCGATATGGTCATCCACCGCAATGACCAGGCACTGCCTTCCGTCGATCACCCGTGTCTCCACAAGATCCGCCCGCTCCGGGTTCACCTTGATCACCACATCCGGAGTCTCAATGTTAAATTTCCGCGTCTCCGCGATATTTTCCGCCATAAGGGAATTCTTTTCCCCTGCCGCGGCATCATAATTCTGCTCGAACAGCTCCATGTTTTCCTCCGGCACCCCGCTGTTCTCAAACACCCTCTTCATATCCGTCTTGTCCAATTCCAGCGGTTCCGGCTCTTCCTTATGTTCCGCGATCATGTCATTGAGCGTGTCATGGATATTCCGGATGATCTCATAATCCCCGTCCTCTCCCAGCGTATCCTCGATCAGCAATTGGAAAGCCTCCTTCTGGTTGTCCGCGGACATGGGCATCTTCGCCCCTAACACCTGGTCGATCAGCTCCGGCTGCAGATCCTGTGTCTTCTTCGTATAGTACAAGATTCCATGAAGGTCCGTATTCCGTTCGTTAAACGCCGGAAATAAAAATCCCTTATCCGGCATTTCCACGATCCAGTCACGGATCCGGTCCTGCATCCGGTTATCCTCCGCATTGTAGGACAGCCCCGCCTTAGAAAGCGTCACCGGGCAGATGCTGCACATCAGATATTCATACACATCATCCGATGAATCATACATCTCTATATTATCCGATGCTTTCCCCGGAATATCATACATCGCGTGGATCAGGATAATATAATAATTTCCTTCATATATGTAATTCTCGATGATCTTATCATAGAACTCTTCCAGAAGCATATCGTCTTCCAGCCTGCTGTTCTTCAGCTTCATCAAAAACTCCTGGCTTCCGCCGGGCATCTCCTGGTCCAGCGGGAACTCCATATTCAGCATATTCCGCCCGATCCCGCCTGACAATGTTTTCTTAAAAATATCAAAATACTTAAATGCCTCTTCCTCCGGCAGCGAAAGAAACGCGTCCTTTGTCTCCATCTGCTTGTTCTTCTCATGGTCCACATAACAGCCGCATATCCGCGTGATCGCGCAATTAGCCGGTGTAAACTGCTTCCTGATCTCCAATACTTCCTTTTTATTCATTTATCTTCCCTCTTTCTTGTTTCGGTAGTATACAGTTTTCGGCCGATTAGGCCATGACCTGTAACACTACCTATTCTACATCAAATCCTCCTGTATGAAAAGTATTGACTTTTTTTCCAAAGAATGCTAACTTTTTTTAAAAGTAAAGAACAGCAGACATGGCTGTTCCACAAAATATGACACACAGAGGAGGGTCCCATGCAGCAGCATTTATCCAATCTGAAGGAAATCCGCCCCCATGGCACAAAAGCCTTTCCCTGCGCTATCTACCACACCCGTTCCGCAAGCGAGGGAATGTTCGTCAAGCATCATTGGCACGATGAAGTTGAAATCTTATATTTTTCCGGAGGCGAATTCCGTCTGGAGATCAATATGGAACAATTTACGATCCATTCCGAATGCCTGTATTTTATCAATCCCGGTGAGCTCCACAGCATCAGCACCGAAAAATCCGGCAGCCTCGGAGAAGATGCCGTTGTCTTCTCCCCCGGCATCCTGAGCTTTGATTCCATTGACGCCACGCAGATGCAGCTGATCCAGCCTATCCGGAACGGGAAAATACGCTTCCCCCGCCTTCTTCTCCCCGACCACCCTGCATTTGCTCCCATTTGCGACGCCTTTAAAGATATCATGCGCTCCTTTGGTTATCCTCTGGAAGCCAGTTTACCCATAGAAGATACCCCCGGCACTCATGACCCGGCCGGCCGGCCGGATAAACCATCTAAAGTCGGATGTACCGCGGAAGAAGCTGTCACCGATGACCTGACCAGCCAGCTATATATCAAATCCTCCCTGCTGCGCATCCTCGCCGTACTTTCCGCCCACCAGCTCTTCTCCCCCATGGAAAAGGGCCATGACAAGCGTGTAGAAGGGATCAAAAAAACACTGACCTATATCCGGGAAAATTATAAAGAAAAAATCTATATCCGGGATCTGGCAAAGCAGGTCTGCATGAACGAGCAATATTTCTGCCGCTTTTTCAAGAAAGCCATCGGCCGGTCCCCCATTGAATATGTAAATGAATACCGCATCAAGCAGTCCCTCCGCCTTCTGGAAGAGACCGATCTTCCCATCACAGAAGTATGTCTGGAATGCGGCTACAACAATCTGGGCAATTTTCTACGGGAATTCCGGAAATATACGGATACCACCCCTCTGCAATACCGGAAAAAGTCATAATAACGTATTTTTTAATCATAGAAACGCAAGACAAATCTGCTTCCGGTTATTATAATAAGTGTATAAAGATTACAAGGCCGCTGTCAGACCAGCGCTTATAATCCGTAAAACATGGAAAGCCTGCCGCTGGCTGTTTTTCTGCTTCATAGCAAGACCAGGCACATAGAATGAAAAATACGAAAAACAATATGGAGGTAGCATTATGACAAAAAAATGGTGGCATGATAAGGTAGCGTATCAGATTTACCCAAAGAGCTTTTACGATTCCAACGGGGACGGCATCGGCGATATCCCCGGTATCATCAGCAAGCTGGATTACCTGCAGGATCTGGGCGTAGACATCATCTGGATCTCTCCCTGCTATCCTTCTCCCCTTGCGGATGAAGGCTACGACATCTCCGATTATTACGATATCGACCCCCTCTTCGGTACCATGGAAGACATGGACCGGCTTCTCGCCGAGGCAAAAAAGCGGAATATGTACATCCTGATGGATCTGGTAGTCAACCACTGCTCCGATGAGCACGAATGGTTCAAGAAAGCCTGCGAAGATCCAGAAGGAAAATACGGCAATTTCTTCTATTTAAGAGATAAAAAAGAGGGAGAGCTTCCTACCAACTGGCGTTCCTATTTCGGCGGTCCGGTCTGGGAAGACCTTCCGGGAACCAACAAGCAGTACCTTCATGTGTTCCACAAAAAGCAGCCGGACCTCAACTGGGAGAACCCGGAGGTCCGTGAAGAGGTCTACAAGAACATCAACTGGTGGCTGGACAAGGGCTTAGGCGGTTTCCGTATCGATGCCATCATGAACATCAAAAAGGCTCTTCCCATGCATGATTACGAGCCGGACCGGGAAGACGGGCTTTGCACCATCAAGGCGATGCTGCACGAAGCAAAAGGCATCGGAGAATTTTTAGGAGAGATGCGTGACCGCACCTTCAAAAAGTATGACGCCTTCTCCGTAGGTGAGGTATTTAACGATAACAAAGACGAAATACCGGATTTCATTGGTGACAACGGCTACTTCTCCAGCATGTTCGATTTCAACGAGACCATTTTCGGAGAAAGCGACAAAGGCTGGTATGACATACAGAGGATCACCCCGGATGATTATAAGAAATGTTGTTTCGAAGCACAGGCAAATGTAGGAAATGTCGGATTCTTATCTAATATTATTGAAAATCATGACGAGCCCCGTGGTGTCAGCCGTTATATCCCGGAAGGAGACTGCTGCCCTAAGAGCAAGAAAATGCTCGCGGCCCTGAACTTTATGCTCCGCGGCCTTCCCTTTATCTACCAGGGGCAGGAGCTTGGTATGGAAAATGTAGCGATCTCTTCCATCGATGAAGTAGACGATATTTCCGCCATCAATGAATATCAGGTGGCACTGGACGCGGGACTCTCTGCGGAGGAAGCATTGAAGGTGATCTCCAGATACAGCCGTGACAATGCCCGTACGCCTATGCAATGGTCTGATGAAGCCAACGCAGGCTTCACCACCGGTAAGCCATGGCTTAAGGTCAATCCGAACTACACCACCATCAACGCGGCCGTACAGCAACATGATCCCGATTCCGTAAGAAGCTTTTATAAAAAGCTGATCGCCCTGCGTAAGAATCCGGAATACAAAGAAACCGTCGTATATGGCACATTGGAGCCGGTGTGGGAAGAACAGCGCAACCTGATGGCATATTACCGTAAGGGAGATACGACGCTGCTCGTTATCGGAAATTACCAGAAAGAAGAGCAGGAAGTTACACTTCCATCCGCGTATAAAAAAGTACTGCTGAACAATGATCCGGACATTGCGCAGGAAGGCAATACCATTTCCCTGCACGGATATCAGCTGCTGATACTGGAAATGTAAAAAAATAATAACAAAGGAGTTTAAACTTATGAACAGAACTTGGTGGAAAGAAGCCGTTATTTATCAGATTTATCCCCGCAGCTTTATGGACAGCGACGGAGACGGGGTCGGCGATCTTAGAGGGATCATCAGCCGGCTGGATTACCTGAAATACTTAGGGATCGATGTCATCTGGATGTCCCCGATCTACAAATCCCCAAATGACGACAACGGCTATGATATCAGCGATTATAAAGCGATCATGGATGAATTCGGAACCATGGATGATTTTGACGAATTATTGGCAGAAGCACATAAAAGAGGAATCAAGATCGTCATGGACCTTGTGGTAAACCATACATCCGACGAACACAAATGGTTCATGGAAAGCCGTCGGTCCAAAGACAATCCCTACCGCGACTATTATATCTGGCGCGAAGGCAAAGATGCCCAGACACCGCCCAACAACTGGGGTTCCAGCTTCAGCGGGTCCGCATGGCAGTATGATGAACAAACCGGCATGTATTATCTTCACCTGTTTTCGAAAAAACAGCCGGATCTTAACTGGGAAAATCCAAAGGTACGCCAGGAGGTCTTTGATATGATGACCTGGTGGTGCGACAAAGGGATCGATGGCTTCCGTATGGACGTGATCAACATGATCTCCAAGGTTCCGGGAATGCCGGACGGTGAAGTCAATGGGTTATACGGCAATTTTCATCCCTATTCGGTCAATGGTCCCAGGGTTCATGAATTTCTTCAGGAAATGAATCAAAAGGTATTGTCAAAATACGATCTTATAACCGTAGGCGAGACACCGGACGTTACGACCGAAGACGCGAAGCAGTACGCAGGCGAAAATACCCATGAACTAAACATGGTATTTCAGTTTGAACATGTAAGATCTGTTGGAAAATACGGAAAGTGGAACAATAAAAAAATGCCTCTGACCACGCTGAAATCCATCCTCTCCCGTTGGCAGACAGAGCTGTATGGAAACGCGTGGAACAGTCTCTACTGGGATAACCACGACCAGCCCAGAGCCGTCTCCCGCTTCGGAGATGACCGCCCCGAGTATCGGGAGGCTTCCGCGAAAATGCTGGCCACCTGCCTTCATATGCTGCAGGGTTCCCCATACGTATACCAGGGTGAAGAGCTGGGCATGACCAACTATCCGTTCCAAAGCCCAAAAGATTTCCGTGATATCGAAAGCATCAACGCTTACAAAGAATGGTGTGAAGGCGGCCTTGTCTCCCATGAAGAATTCTGGCCCTGCCTCCTGTGGCTCAGCCGCGACAACGCCAGAACCCCTATGCAGTGGGATGATACGGAACAGGCCGGATTTACGACCGGAACCCCGTGGATCGCGGTAAATCCAAATTATAAAGAAATCAACGCCAAGGCGGAAACCGCGGACCCGAATTCTGTTTTCCATTATTACAAAAAGCTGATCGCACTGAGAAAACAAAACCCGATCATGGTATACGGAAAATATGAGCTCCTTTTCGAGGACAGCGAAGACTGGTTCGTCTATACCCGGACACTGGAAAATGAAAAACTGCTGGTAGTCTGCAGCTTCACCGACCAGGAGACCACATTTACCATCCCCGAAGAATTTGTGGGGGCAGAGCTTCTCATTTCCAATATGGAAAACGAATACGGCAAAGGCACTATTACACTCCGCCCGTATGAAGCATTTGTCCTGCATAAAAAATAATCGTTTTGGATGTTCTATAAAAGCCCCCGTCACATGACTGGGGGCTTCATTATTATCAACTTTTTAATGGCAGATCGCCTGCTCCGTCTCCTTATCGAAGAAATGAGCATGGTTCATATTTGCCGCGATCCGGTAGAACCCTCTCTCCGGCTGTGTTCCCGTTGCCGGAATCTTTACGATAATCCGGATATCACTCACCGTCATATACAGATTGTAATCCGCGCCCAATAACTCACTAAAATTCATCTCCGCGTCCATCGCGTTATCCTCGGTCAGCATATTCTGCCCCAGGAAATCCTCCGGACGAAGTCCCATGATCACATTCTTGCCCGCATACGGCGCAAGAGCCTGACATTTGAATTCCGGAACCAACAGCTTGTTCTTACCAAGTACCGCGTAAAGCTTTTCGCCTTCCTTCGTGATCTGCACATTCAGGAAATTCATCTGCGGGCTTCCGATAAATCCCGCAACGAACAGGTTCACCGGCTTCTCATACAATGTCTGCGGCGTATCAAACTGCTGCACAACTCCATCCTTCATAACTACGATACGGTCGCCCATAGTCATAGCCTCTGTCTGGTCATGTGTAACATATACAAATGTAATATTCAGCCTCTGGTGCAGCTTTGCGATCTCCGTTCTCATAGAAGCCCGCAGCTTCGCGTCCAGGTTGGAAAGCGGCTCATCCAGCAAAAATACCGCGGGATTACGGACCATCGCACGCCCCAATGCCACACGCTGTCTCTGCCCACCGGACAATTCCTTCGGTTTTCTCGTCAACAGATGCTCCAGGTCAAGGATCTTCGCCGCCTCATGCACACGCTTGTCGATCTCAGCCGGATCTTCCTTGCGCAGCTTTAAGCCAAACGCAATATTCTTATATACATTCATATGCGGATATAACGCATAATTCTGGAATACCATCGCAATATCACGATCCTTGGATGGCACCTTATTCATCAGCCGGTCCCCGATGTACAATTCTCCTTCCGTTATGGATTCCAACCCGGCGATCATACGCAGAGTCGTAGATTTCCCACATCCGGATGGCCCGACCAGAATAATAAATTCTTTATCTTTTATCTCTAAGTTCAAATTCGGGACAACCGGCGAGGCCGCGCCCTCATAAGTCTTTGTCACATTCTCAAAACGAATCGAAGCCATAATCATTTCCTCCAATTGTTAATTTTATACTCACGGCCGATAAAATCTTCCGTAAGTATCACGCCAGACGCACAATGATCCTGCTATCTTCTTTTCTTTGTACCCTTCCCGGAATCCCCGTCTGCCGCCGGCGCCTTTCCCTTCCCTGGGTAAGCCTGCCGGTTCCAGTCCGGATTCGAATAACTGCTCTCCTGGAAAAATACTTCCGCCGTCCGGTGCTCCTCGTCAACGAACACCGCTTCCTTCGGTGCCTCATGCTTCACGGCCATTTTTTCCGGGTCAATCCCCCGAAACGCCCTTCGGAAGAAAAAGCTGTTCAGATAAGCTACAATTCCGAATCCCGCCATTCCCCACAGGAACACGGCAAGATTCACACCGTCCGGATTCATAAAGAAAGAAATATAAACCGCCGCTATGACCAGCAAAATACTAAGAACCGTCCAGGGCAGCGCTGCAATGCTCAAAAGCCATGCGTTTTTCAGAGTATCCTTCACACGGTTCTCATATCTCGCCTGTAAGGGAAACAGATACTGAAACCCGAACAGGAAGAGGATACACATTATAAAGAAACTGATCCGGTATACCCTGCCCATCGCCCCGGCCATACTGGAAACGATCAGATAATACACGCCTAAAAAAGCAAATACCGCCAGGCAGATCAGCCAGAGCACCGTCGCCTGTTTAAAATTCCGCCGAAACGCGTCCCAGTACTGCTTTACAATGACATCGTCCTCGTCATCCTCCAGGATTGCCTGCATGCAGGTATATAATGCCGCCAGAGCTGCCCCCACCGTAAACAGCGGAAGCGAGAGAAGGCAAAACGCAATATTACATAAAATGATATTTGCCAGCTTTCTCAAAGCATTCATCAGCGGCCCGTTCATATCAAATAAATTCACAGCGGCCTCCTATTTATTTAATCGCGCCTTCAACCATTCCATTCATGATCTGCTTCTGAGCAATCAAGAAAATAATAACCATCGGGATGATCGCCAGCAATGCTGCTGTCAGGATCAGATCCCACTGTTTTACGTAAGAACCTACAAACGCCTGTACCGCAACCGGAAGGGTCTTCACCTTACCATTCTGCCCAAGCATCAAAGACGGCAGAAGGTAGTCGTTCCAGATCCACATTCCGTTCAGGATCGTAACGGTCGTGATAACCGGTGTCAGCAGCGGGAAGATGATACGGAAGAATGTACCTTCCGGTGAACATCCGTCGATAGATGCCGCTTCTTCCAGCTCATACGGGATACCCTTGATAAAACCAGTCAGGATAAATACCGTCATGGCTCCGCCAAATCCGCAATACGCGAACACGATTCCCGGGATAGACTGCAGCAGGGAAATCCCTACAAAATTACCTACATCACGGAAGGTAGAAATCAACGGAAGCATAACTACCTGGAACGGGATGATCATGGAAGCGATAAAGACCATATAGATCACTGTGGACCATTTTGTCTTGTTCCGGCAGATCACCCATGCCGCCATACCACCGAACAGCGCCAGCACAATAAGGGAAACTACCGTAATAATTACAGAAGTACCGAACGCGTACCAAAAGTTAAAGTTCGAATTGTTCACAACAGAGGAAAGGTTTGTCATCAACTGTGAAACACTGACTCCTTCAAAACCTACCGGGCTGGCAACGATACTGTTCGCACTCTTGAACGTATTCATGACCACCAGGTAAAATGGGAACAAAGTGTAGACCGCGACAATGATGCCGATAACAGTCAGAATCACTTTTTTAGATGTCTTCATTTCCATTACATCTCCACCTCCTTCTTGTTAGATATCCTCACCTGAAGGATTGATACGGCAGCCAGAATGATGAAGAACAGAACGGCCTTCGCCTGGCCAAGCGCATAATTATTCTTGGAAATTGCCGTATTGTAAATGTTAAGGGCAAGCATCTGTGTACCATTTGTCAGATAACTTCCCATAAAGTCCGCGACAGAACCAGTACCATTGGTCAATGCCATGTTCACATCGAACTGCTTAAACGCAGAGGTCAATGTCAGGAATGTACAGATCGTGATCGTAGACGCGATCATAGGAATCTTGATCTTCATCAAAGTCGTCCATGCGTTCGCGCCATCGATCTGGGACGCTTCCAGCACATCCTTCGGCACGGTCGTAAGCCCGGTTACATAGATCAACATGATATATCCTGCATACTGCCATACATACACGACAATGATCGCAATAAACGCCGTCCGGGTATTGGAAAGGATGGAATTCTGATTTCCACTGACAGCCGAAGTAATCTGAACGAGCACGTTGTTAAACGCGAACTGCCAGATATAACCCAGAACGATACCTCCGATCAGGTTCGGGAGGAAATATGCCGCACGGAAAAAATTCACGCCCTTCAGCTTGCTGGTACACAAGAGAGCCAGCGCGAAGCCTACTAAGTTGACCAGGACCATGTTAAATACCACAAACAGGAAGGTAAGCAATACAGACCAGATAAACGCGGGGTCTTTAAACATAGATGTATAATTTGATAACCCAATAAAGCCTGAAAATTTAATACCATTCCAATCAGTGAAAGAATAAAAAATACCCAGAAGCAACGGGATGATCACTGTCACTGCGAATGTGAACAATAATGGAAATAAAAATATAAAATTAATGATGCTGCGGTGATGTTCTACTGTCGGGAAAAGATACAGGCCAATCAAAAATACGATCGCCCCTACGATCAAGAGCGGACCCCTGACCGAACTTCCGCTTCCGGAAAAGTCCAGAAACAGAGCCACTACCATCCCGGCCGCCCCGGCGACCAGAAGAACAAGAGACAGCATTTTTCTGCTCGTTGAATTCTCAGACATTTTACAGCTCCTCTCTATTGGTTCTCATTCAATTTTAAAAATGAAAAATTTTATGGTGTTTTAATAATGGCAGACAAACGGCTCTCCCCGTCTGCCTGCCGGTTTTACAAAATATTTCGTACGGATTTAAGAGAAAATCAACCTGCGTAGCAAGCCTGGATAACCTGCTCCATTGTCTTTACAAAGCCTTCTGTATCAAGGTTGCCAGCCGCGTAGTCAGAAAATACCTGACCGGTATAGTTCTGTGCGAGGCCTTCCTTCATGCCCAGCCAATGCCAGCCTGATGTCTTTCCTGCGCCCTGATAATCTACGATCGTCTGAGCGAACGGATCATTTGCTACATATGTGCAGGAATTATATGGGCTGATAAATCCAGCTTCTTCTACCAATACCTGCTGTGCTTTGTCTTCAGAACACCACTGCAGGAATTTCTTAGCCTCCTCAGCATTTCCATCAGAGAATACAGACCACCATGACGGGGAATTCGTCAGGATCGTATCCATGCCGTCTTCAAACGCATAAGGAACCATACCTACTTCAAAGTTGCCTGCTGATTCATAAGCATCCGCGTCATCACTTGTCATCGTAGCCCCGATCCAGGAACCCTGTGTAACAAACGCATATTTGCCGGAAGCGAAGTTCAGGATCTGCTGATCATAAGTACCGGATACCAGCAGAGACGGATCTGAATACTGGTTCAAAAGGCCTACAAATTCAGCAAAGTCTGTCAGGCGGTCCTCGTCTACCTGTCCGCCGTCGTTGAGCATATCGATATATGTTGTGTCATCACGGTCCAGGCCGCCGTCGATATAGTTTGCAAACAAATGGTTACCGGTTGACCAGTACAGGTTTGTAGCCTCTGCGCAATATCCAACTACCGCGTCCAGGCCAAGGTCAGCCTTCTTGGAATCTAATGTCTTGAAAGCTTCTTCAATCTTGTCAGGAGAGGTCAGTGTGGAAGGATCGATCTCTGCTTTTTCCAGAATATCCGCATTGTAGGCAAGTCCGATTGCCTCTACGGTATATGGGAATCCGATGGTGCCATATTCCTCATCTACATATGCAGCGTCTGTATCAGAAGCCCAGGCTTCATCGCTCATATCCTCTAACATACCTTCCCAGTTGCCAAAATCTGTAGAACCGCCGTTTACAAAGATATCCGGCATATTGTCTGCCTGATAGTAGCCCTTCAGAGTACCCTGGATATCAATACCGCCGCCCATAGACTCAATCTCTACGGCAACTCCTGTTTCCTCTTCATACATCTGTGCCAGCTTCTTCAGCTGGGCATCAATCTCGATCTTACCATTTACCAGACGAAGCGCGCCGCTTGAACCGCCTGAGGAACCAGAGTCAGATCCAGAATCAGAAGATGATCCGGAATCTCCGCCTGTGGAACCGCTGCCGGAATCTCCGCCGCCGCCACATGCTGCTAAACTCACTACCATAGCTGCTGCCAACAATGTTGCAATTACTTTCCTCTTCATATTTTCCTCCTTTTTTGCAGTGCCCTACAAAGATTCTTTTCATTCCCGGAAGACGTGAAATCTGCCATCCCGCAAACACACCTTCCTTTCAACCTTTTGCGCATAAGGTTTTCTATGTAACCCATGTTAACACTTTTTTTATAATTTATCAAGACCTTTTGCACATAAGTTTCAAAAAAAATTAAGGACGTTGGATTTTTTGTGCATTTTTCGCATCATTTATCCAATCGTCCCATAATTTGCATCACAAAAGCAGCATTTTTTTGCCTTTTTCCACGAGGATACTACACAACATTTTATAATTCATCCTGATTTTATACGGACAAAAGTGCGTGTCTCAGCCCACTTCATCTGCTGCGTCCTCACGCTCTTCTCCGTCTTCCGTCCGGACTTCCTCCTCCACCTCGACCGCCTTCACACTGTCACGGATCACCATTTCCGTAGGCAGCTTCACATCCCACTCCGGGAATTCAATTCCTTGTATCATTTTCAACAGATAATCTACGGCAAGCCGTCCCTTCTTCGTTACATCCTGCCCCACCGTTGTAAGCGCCGGCCGCACGATCTTTGACATCAGGTTGTCATCAAATCCCGTGACCGACAGGTCCTCCGGTATCCGTATCCCCCGATCCATAAAATAATTCATCAAAATCGCCGCATAATAATCCGAACAGCACATAAATGCCGTATACTCCTTCGCCCGGTAATACAGATCCCTTAAACTGGATTCCCGCTCTACTGTCCCCGGATGGAAGATCAGCAGATTCTTTTCCTGCATCTTCAGCCCATAATCCTCCAAAGCCCTCTGATGCCCCTTATAGCGGATATAATCCACACCTTCCATATTATCTGCCAGAAAGGCGATCCTTCTGTGTCCCATTTTCAAAAGGTAACGGGTCATCTGATACGCGCCCTCTTCGTCCTCCAGGCCGATATTCACATACTTCATGATCTCCCTGGGCGCATAGCTGTCGATTAGTACCATCGGCTTTTTATACCGGCTTTTGATCCGGATAAAATCATCGTGAAGCATCCCCACAAGTATCAGCCCGTCCACGTTCCAGGTCAGTACATTCCGGATAATCTCGCTGATGTCATTCGAGATATAGATCATCATAAAATATCCCTGGGCGCGTATCTCCGCTTCCAACGAACCGATCAGTTCCGCGAAAAAAGGATCCGCGATCAGATTTGTATACTTATCCTTCCGCCCCTTCAACGCTACGCCAATAATCTTCGAGCGGTTCTGTGTCAGGCTCCTGGCACTGATATTCGGTACATACTCATATTCCTCCAAAAGCTTTTCCACACGCTCCACCGTCTTCTGCGAAACCTCGCTCGTCTTTCCATGAATCACGTTCGACACCGTCGTCGTACTGATTCCCAGCATTTCCGCCATGTCTTTTATCGTTATCATATCCTGTCCCCCAATCCAACAAAACACGTCGCTGGCGTATTTTGCCGGATACTTCATAATAAAACTCGCTTCAGAGCACTCTCCAGTCCCCGGGACTACTCCTTCTTACAGGTCGATCCAATATCCATAGATCACTGACATACCACATTGCAGAAATGCAAAGCTTCCTGCATTACGATCTGTAGATCTATCGATCTTGCCCTCGGCCTTACCTACAAGAATTATACCATTAACTCATAGAGAAATTCAATATAATTTCTTAACGTAATATCAAAGATTTCTTTAGTTATTATTAACAGTAACCAGACAGGGAAATTTTATACATCTCCCACCTCACCCCACCCTCGTTACAGTTCACGGCCTAACCGGCCGTGAACTGTAACCAAACCTCCAGATAAAAATTGTGAAAAATAACTTGAGAATAAACAGGGAGTATGGTAATATAAATGTACTCGTAGAAACATTGCGGGATTCTGTACAGCGTTTCTGTCTGTACGGCAGCTACCTATTTTTAATCATATCATCTGATATTCACTAAGAATTCCCTGATGTATATGGAAAATGTAACTATTCAGAACAACAGATTCCGGGTTAGATAGTGATATGGATTGTCTGATATTCCAGTCAGATACTGTTTGACGTCCATATGGGTTTCACTTGATAAATATGAATAGTTATTGAAAAAGCAGAAAGCTCGTGGATTTAGCGGCCCTTTGAAATAAAGGGAAAAATATATCTGCCAGCTTTCCTATATGGAAATAGAAAGGTGGTGGAAGTATATGGATTAAAAAAACAGTGATTTGTTGTTGACATTTTGAAGGAAATATTATAGTATAAGAAAAGGGCGAACAATTGTTCGAAAAAAGGAGAATGGATTATGGCAAATGTAGTTGAAGATAAGAAAAAAGCGTTGGATGCGGCGATCGCAAAGCTGGAAAAGGATTTTGGAAAAGGAACTGTAATGAAGCTGGGGGATTCCAGTGCCCATGTGAATGTGGAGACAGTACCAACAGGATGTCTGAGCCTGGATCTTGCTCTGGGGCTGGGCGGCGTGCCAAAAGGACGTGTGATTGAGGTCTATGGCCCAGAGTCCAGCGGTAAGACAACGGTAGCGTTACATATGATATCCGAGGTACAGAAGCGGGGCGGCATCGCTGGCTTTATAGACGCTGAACACGCATTGGATCCGGTATACGCGAAGAATATCGGTGTAGATATCAATGAGCTTTATATATCCCAGCCGGACAGTGGAGACCAGGCATTGGAGATCGCGGAGACGATGGTACGCTCCAATGCCATTGATATCATTGTTATCGACTCTGTGGCAGCCCTGGTACCACGCCAGGAGATTGAAGGAGATATGGGGGACAGCCATGTAGGGCTGCAGGCCCGTCTGATGTCCCAGGCGCTTCGGAAGCTGACGCCGGTCATCAGCAAATCTAATTGTGTCGTGATCTTTATCAACCAGCTACGTGAGAAGGTGGGTGTGATGTTCGGGAACCCGGAGACCACTACAGGCGGACGCGCCTTAAAGTTCTATGCCTCTGTCCGTATGGATGTACGAAGGATTGAGACTTTGAAACAGAGCGGGGAGATGGTGGGGAACCGGACTCGTATTAAGATCGTAAAAAACAAGATTGCGCCTCCGTTTAAAGAGGCAGAATTTGATATTATGTTTGGGAAGGGCATTTCCAGATCCGGCGATATCCTGGATCTTGCGGCTAATATTGACGTAATTAAAAAGAGTGGTTCCTGGTATGCGTATGAAGGGGATAAGATCGGCCAGGGACGTGAGAACGCAAAGGCATATCTGGAGGCCAACCCGGATGTTATGGATGAAATTGAGAAAAAAGTCAGGGCACATTATAGCCTGGAAGGCACGGCAGAAAGCAGCGGGGCGGAAGACCTGAAGCTGAAGGCAAAGGAAAGCGCTTCTGGAAAAGTCGAGGAAAAGAGCGCGGAAAAAGCCCAGGGAAAGGCGGCCAGGGGAGCAGCAAAAGTGGAAGAAAAGGCCAATGACAAGAATTCTGCCAAACCAGAAGAAAAAGAGCCTGGCAGCGTACAGCAGTAGAACTGAGGCCGGCCATGATTGTGACAAAAATAGAGGCATTGACAAAGGCAAGGTTCAAAGTGGAACTGGACGGACAGTTTGCATTTGTACTATATAAGAGAGAATTGTCTCATTTCGGAATCCGGGAAGATGAAGAATTGCCGGAAGAGACTTATATGCAGATTCGGAAAGATGTGATCTTAAAGAGGGCAAAGCTCCGTGCCTTGCACCTGCTGACAGACATGGCACGGACGGAATCCAGTCTGAAGGAGAAGCTGAGACAGGGAATGTATCCAGAGGACATCATAGAAGAAGCATTGTCCTATGTGCGGTCTTTCGGATACCTGAATGACCAGAAGTATGCGGAAAGCTTTATTGAAAGCCGGAAGGACCGTAAGAGCAAAAAGGAACTCTATGCCATGCTCTGTAATAAGGGGGTTCCTGCCGAGCAGATCGAGAAGGCGTTCGCCTCCTGTTATCCGGAGGAAGGGGAGTTGGATGCCATCCGCCGTGTCATTGAAAAAAAACATGTGGATGTTGCCCATGCATCTTGGGAGGAACTTCAAAAACTGTGCGGATATCTGGCGAGGAAAGGCTTTCAGTATGAAGATATCAACCGAGTGATCAGGACATAAAAGCTTTTATTTCCTAAAACCTTGGCGAAGTGAAAAGTTAAATTCCACTCTGAAAAGCACCCAGGAATGAGTGGAAAGTACTTGTACAAAAGCAAGGGTGATTAGGAAAAATATAATCAAAAACAGGTGGAATGAAGTTTTTCATCCTGATTCAAGACAGAATGGACGGCTTTCCGGACGTGGTACAGAGGCGGAGCGGGTTTGTCAAGAGAAGTGTGTAAGTTTTTTTAATTATTTTTTGGTGGCCGGGAA
>CAZFXM010000051.1:0-18655 GCA_964523125.1 uncultured Clostridium sp.
TCGCCCTTACAGGGCTTTTTCAAACCACCACTTGAAGTGGTGGTTTGTGACTTTGAGCCTTTTGCTGGCGCCTGTAACAGACGGAGACGTGGGAAAAGCCTCTCTTTTTTCACGGATGACGTCCCTTGCGGAAGGAGTGCCGGTGGAATTTGAATTAAAAAAAGCAGAACAGATGGGAAATGGAGGGCTATATCTGAATTATCGGACGTGGAACAGCTAACATGGAGAGGGTGGTTGAAATCAGTATGATGGGACGAAAAAAAACAGGGATTATGTTGGCCATAGTGATGCTGTGCTTCACGGCCTGCACACGGGAATCGCCTCCGGATTCCGGCAGTGAGCTGGAACAGGGGATTGAGGCGGTGGAGGAAGCTGTGACAGTAAAGGGAGATGGAAACTTGGCAGGAAACGAGAAGATTAGCGGTGATCCTCATGGCAGGCGGGGCCTATCAGTTCCGGGGCAATTATACAGACTCCCTGACAACGGCAGCAGCTTTAAGAGAATCTGGTTTTCAGGCGTTTGTCGTAGATTACCGTCTGCATCCTTACACGCAGGAAGAGGGTGCGCTGGATGTGGCAAGGGCTGTCCGGTTTATCCGGAAAAACGCGGATGCGTATGGAATCCGCCCGGATGATATCGCGGTGATGGGTTTTTCCGCAGGGGGGATCCAGGCGGGAGAATTTTTGATGCACTATGATGAAGAGGTAGATGGAACGGCTCTGGATCCGTCCTATGTCCCGGATGAGCTGGATGAAATTCCGGCGCATGCTTCCGCCTGCGGTATGATTTATTCTTTCTACGGAAGGCTGAGTGCGGGCAATATGGATCCGAACTGGTTGTCAGAAGGAGATTTGCCGCCTACTTTTTATGTATACGGCACAGAGGATCCTTTTTACAGACAGTTTGATCAGCAGTATGATGTGGTCCGCGGTATGGGAATTCCGGCCGAAAGAATCGTACTGAACGGATGGCCCCATGGATTCGGCTCGGACGGCGGATGGGTCG
Source organism: uncultured Clostridium sp. (assembly GCA_964523125.1). Classification (GTDB taxonomy): domain Bacteria; phylum Bacillota; class Clostridia; order Lachnospirales; family Lachnospiraceae; genus Schaedlerella. The sequence goes on from CAZFXM010000051.1 coordinate 1,007, forward strand.
GAGATTATGCGGCATGGCTGGAAAAGGTATTCCAGAGCTGAATTTGAAAGGAGAGGAATATGAGGTATCAGATATTAGGAAAGGATCTGCGGGGGTCTGTCCGAGACGACAGAGGAACAGATCCGGCGGGCGCACAAGGTCTGCCCGGTTACGGCAATCCAGAACCGTTATTCGATGATGGCAAGGTGGTATGAGGAACTGTTTCCTGTATTGGAAGAGATGGAGATTGGATTTGTGGCATTTTCCCCGTTGGCGAATGGATTTTTGACGGCAAAATATGATCAGAATACGGTCTTTGACAGCACAGGTGATTATCGGAGCGTCATGCCCCGGTTCAAGGCAGAGGCTGTCGGGAAAAACTAAAAGCTGCTTACGCTTCTGCATGAAATGGCAGAAGAGAGACAGGCAACTCCGGCACAGATCTCTCTGGCATGGATGTTGTGTAAAAAGCCTTACATTGTGCCGATACAGGGAACACGAAAGCCACAGAGAATGCTGGAAAACGCGGGAGCAGCCGATATCCTGCTGACAAAGGAGCAGGTAAAAAAGCTGGACAGCGCCCTGGATTCTATGGAAATGTCAGAAGTATTCGGCGGCAGAAGATGGCATGGATGCAGATTCTGTATCTGCCATCCCTGTAAGATCTGCAGTGTCTGTTTCTGAACCATTGTCCTCATCTGCATTTCCTGCCGCAGCCTGTTCTGTCTGCGTACTGCCTGCGTCTCCATTGCCATTGTCCTCCTGCAAAGGATTGCCTGTACCGCAGGCTGCCAGTGACAATACCATCCCAGCCATTAATAGCGTTGCCCTTATACCCAAAGATATCTACTCTATCTGTCCAAATAGCCGTCCCATGATTTCTTCATCTCTGGAAAACAGGACATACAGAAAACCTGCCGCTGGCAGCTTTTCTGCATACAGTGGTATTTAAAAGGTGTTGCCTGGAAATCCTGATTTCCAGGCAACACCTTCTGAAAAGGAATCAAAAAAAGTGATAAAGCTATTTAAATCGAATGTGCAACCTCATATGCTTTGAAGCAGTATCCTGATCGCATATTTTTCTGTACCGGAGGATATTGATATTTCCGGTATTGACGCGGACGCAGGAGCAAGTATGGTAGTAGAGGACGGAGAAAAACTGGGAAATGTACAGTTTATGGCACAGACCATCCAAAATACGGTCGGCGGCGATATGTTCCGCATTGAAACGACCGAGCAATATCCACTGGATCACGAACCATTGGTGGATTTGGCATCAGAGGAACAGGGGGAAAACGCAAGGCCGGAGTTATAAATGAACGTGATAGCTTTTTCCGGCTTTATAACGTATAATGGATATACTACGAGCATAGGAGGTTTTTCAAATGTACAGTCCCCATCTTGAAACCTTTTTGAAAGTGGCAGATGCCGGGAGCTTCAACAAGGCGGCCGAAGAGTCTTTTATCACGCCTACGGCGGTGATCAAACAGATCAACCTTTTGGAAGCAGACCTGGGTGTAAAGCTCTTTAACAGGACGCACCGTGGGTTGACATTGACAAAGGCCGGGACATCTCTTTATAAGGACACGAAGTATATTATCCAGTATTGCCGGGACTCGGTTATCCGCGCGAAAAACGCTATGCAGGAGGACGGGAGCGTGATTCGCATAGGAACCTCGCCCATGACGCCGGCGCAGATTCTTGTAGAGCTGTGGCCGAAGATCCATGCGCTTTGCCCGGAAATCAAATTTCAACTCGTGCCGTTTGAGAACACTCCGGAAAATGCAAGGGAAATCTTGAAGAACCTGGGACAGAATATAGACGTGGTGGCCGGAATTTTTGATGACACCATGCTCCATCTCCGTCAATGCAAAGGATTTGAAATCTCAAGGCAGCGTTTATGCTGTGCGGTATCTATCCACCACCGGCTTGCAGACAGGAACAGGCTGGCAGTCCAGGCATGGGAGAATGTCCATCCGCTTTTGAAAGTGATTCCTGTGGAGTGGGAACATGCGATTCCTTATGGGCTGCTGTATGCGAAGAAACCGTCAGAGACAGTTTCGCGTTTTCTGGACGCGATGCAGACCGTGCTGTATCAACCAAACAGATTATAACCACAGATGAAGAGGGGATGCGCTCTATTGCCGATCCGAACTGTACCTTTGTGCATATTGGAATGACCTGCAAACTGGATGAAGAAATTGGTTTTTATACAAGCGGGACTTTTCAGCCTACGGAAATTGCATTTCATGGACAGTCCGTGGAATTGTTTGGTGAAACGGCAGTCGTACTGACAGACTGCGATTATAGTTTAAAACTGGGAGGGGCTGAGACCACGCATCATTTTGCGGTGACAGAAATATATACCCTGCAGGATGAAGAATGGAGGCTAATCCAGTTTTCCTTTACGGCGCTGGTCAGCTGATATAGCAGCATGATCCGCCGTATCTTCAGATTAAGACCAATTTGGCAGAAGGGAGAAATGTCATGAAACGAGTTGTAAAATGGGTTGCAATTGTGGCGGCCGTCTTGTTGCTCATCGGAGGAATCGCGGCTTTCATCCTTTTCCGTAACATGCAGAGTATGATGGGCGGAAATGTGGAACTGAGTTATACACATGAACAACACGAGGAGGAAACAGGGGGGAGTACCGTATATATGACCTCTGAGATTACTCCAAAGGCTTTGATGGAGATATATGCTGCCCTGGGGACGGGGCTGGAAGGAGACAACATTGCTGTCAAGCTGTCCACCGGAGAGCCGCCGAACAGCAACTATCTGGATCCGGATCTGATCAAAGACCTGGTGCAGTCAGTAAACGGCACCATTGTGGAATGCAATACAGCCTATGGCGGTTCCCGTTCGGAAACAGCCATGCATTATCAGGTGGCGGAGGATCATGGATTTACGGAAATTGCGGATGTGGTGATTATGGACGAGGACGGTTCGACTGCGATCCCGGTAGAGGGCGGTACTCATCTGAAAGAAAACTATGTAGGCGCGCATTTCCCGGAATACGATGGTTTTCTGGTGCTGTCCCATTTCAAAGGACATGCGATGGCAGGATTCGGCGGAGCCATCAAAAATATTTCCATCGGTATCGGATCCGCGGAAGGAAAGTGCCTGATCCATACGGCGGGCAGCAGCCATGACAGCCCCTGGGGCGGAGAGCAGAACGCGTTTTTGGAGTCCATGGCCGAGGCCGGCAAGTCTGTGGTAGATTCGCTGGATGGGAATATCCTGTTCATCAATGTGATGAACCATCTGTCGATTGACTGTGATTGTGACGGCAATCCTGCGAAAGCTGATATCCATGATATCGGGATTCTGGCATCCACCGATCCTGTGGCGCTGGATCAGGCATGTGTGGATCTGATCTATCAGGCGGAGGGAAGAGAGGCGCTGGTCAGCCGTATGGAGGGACGCAATGCGGAACTCGTCCTTGAGCATGGGGAAGAGATCGGGCTGGGAAGCCGTTCCTATCAACTGAAGAGGATTGACGGCTGAAGGGTATAGAATTTAGCAGCTTTGCAACTGAGATGCTTTCACTACAGCTGTGAAATTCGTCCTTACTGGAAAATATTAGAAAAATAGGCATAAACGACAGGAACCGGCAGCCATATTAGCTGCCGGTTTTTGTTTGAAAACCTTTTGAAAAATGAGACCGTTTTTATTGACATGGTTTTCGGGGAAACGTATAATAGTATAAATGGGAAACATTATCAGTTAAAAATCGGAGAGTGGTCAATATGGCTGCTCTTTTCTTTACGGAAGTTTGGAAAAGTAGAAATGGCAGGGATGAAATTGGAAAAAATATTGATCATTGAGGATGACCAGGATCTGCGGGAGGGACTTGCGTTTTCCCTGAAAGCGGAAGGATATCACACGGAGCAGGCGGAAACGAAGCAGGAGGGAATGGAACTGATCCGCAAAACTACATATGATCTGATTCTTCTGGACTGCAATCTTCCAGACGGGAATGGATTTGACCTGTGCAGGGAGGTGCGCAGGTGGAGTGAGGTTCCGATGCTGATGCTGACGGCGCGGGATTCGGAGATCGATGAGGTGCGGGCATTGGAATTGGGAGTGGATGACTATATGTCGAAACCATTTTCCATAGCAGTATTGAAGGCACGGATCAAAAAGCTGACAGGGAGGGGGAAGAAAGGGCAGAGGATCGTCTCCGGCGGGATCATGGTGGATACGGATCACTGGAAGGTGTATAAGGACGGGGAAGAGATTTTATTCAGCAAGCTGGAATATAAGCTGCTGCTGTATTTTCTGGAAAATAAAAACAGGGTGTTATCGAAGGAACAAATCCTGGAGCGGATCTGGGACTCGGATGGGAAGTTTGTGGATGAGAATACGGTGTCTGTGCATGTGCGGAGAATCCGGATGAAGATTGAGGAGGATCCCTCGCGGCCACAGAGACTAAAGACGGTGCATGGGATCGGGTATATATGGGGAGAGTAAAGCTTCTGTATGGGGAGGGGATGAATAGATGGCCGGAATATGGATAGCGTGCAGTCTGCCCGGGGTCGTGGGGATAGTGGCTGCGGTGATCCTGTACCTGCAGAACCGGAGGGCATACCGTGTGATCGACCAGATGCTGGATGAGGTGCTGAACCGGGAAGAGATCACGCAGTCAGATATCCGTGAGGGAAGACTTTCGGCACTTGCGGGGAAGGCGAAGCGTGTGCAGGAGATGCTGGAGCTGGAAATCTCTCATGCGGAGAAGGAAAAGGAACAGGTGAAGAGCCTGATCTCCAACATGTCCCATCAATTGAAAACACCCCTCGCGAACCTGATGATGTACGAGGAAATCCTGGATACGGGGAATGTGGGCGCGGAGGAGCAGAAGCGCTTTTTGAAGAAAATGCGGGGGCAGTCGGAAAAAATCAACTGGATCCTACAGTCTTTGTTCAAAATGATGAAGCTGGAGCAGAATGCGATTTCCTTTGAGGCGGAGGAATGTTCTGTCCGGGAAACGCTTCTGGACGCGTTGAACACGGTGTATGAAAAGGCAGAGAAAAAGGGAATCGCGATCCGGATGGAGCCGTTCGCGGCTCAGAAGCTTTGGCATAACCGGAGGTGGACGGCAGAGGTCTTCGCGAATATCCTGGAAAACGCGGTGAAATATACGGAACCAGGGGGAGAGGTTGTTATCGGATGTAAAGAATTCGAGATGTATACACAAGTTTGGATCCGGGATAACGGGAGAGGAATCCGGAGAGAGGAACTAACGGAGATATTCAAGCGGTTTTACAGGGGGAAGGATGTGGAGCATGTAGAAGGATCCGGGATTGGGCTGTATCTTTCGAAGATGATACTGGAGAAGGAGAAAGGGTATCTGAATGTGGAATCGGAGTATGGGAAAGGGAGCTGTTTTTCGGTGTTTTTACAGAAGCATGTTTTGAATGGATAGTAATGGAAAGGCTTTACACTTAAAATGTCTTTTGGTACAATGAAAATAGCAAACTAACGATTTTTTTCATGTAAAGGAGGTAACAAGATGGCTCGTGAAGAAATGATAAATTCGACCATTGATATATACATGAATCTTCAGCGCATCAAAAAAGAGAATGGCGGCCATAAGAATGATGAACTGGATTATCAGATTAAGGGAGTCATTTCCAAGCTATCCTCAATGGGTGTTAATGTGGAAGATATCACATTATAATTGCGATTTTAAAGGGTACAAAGTCTTTATCAGATTTATGAATGGCTTTGTACCTTTTTTATTTCATAGTGGCCGCAGGCTGAGGGCGGCCTGAAGCAGTTCTTACAGAACTGTAAGAATCAGCATCAAAATCATTCGGAAATTTGAAAGAAATGCCTGCTAATATGTACTTAAGGAACAGATATGTTGCTTATAAAGCAGGAGGAGTGATAGAAATGGATGTGCTGCGTGTACAGGAGATTGAAAAGATATATGGAGAGGGAGAGAATGCGGTTCGCGCGCTGAACGGCGTGAGCTTTACCGTGGAGCAGGGGGAGTTCCTGGCGATCGTGGGAACATCGGGTTCGGGGAAAAGTTCCCTTCTGAACCTGCTGGGAGGGCTGGATAACCCGACCGGAGGGCGGATCTGGATCCGGGGGCATGATATCGCGGAGCTGGATCGGAAGAGCCTGACGATCTTCCGCAGGAGAAATATCGGATTTGTGTTTCAGAATTACAGCCTGATGCCGGTGCTGAATGTATACGATAATGTCGTGCTGCCGGTGACATTTGACAAGGGAAAGCATGTGGACCACAAGTATATTAAGGAATTATTGCAGGAACTGGGATTGTGGGAAAAGCGGAAGAAATATCCCCACGAGCTTTCGGGCGGACAGCAGCAGAGGGTGGCGCTGGCAAGGGCTCTCGCAAACAAGCCTGCGGTCATATTTGCTGACGAGCCGACGGGCAACCTGGACTCCAGGACGACGATTGAGGTCATGGGGCTGTTGAAGAACAGCAGCCGGAAATATAACCAGACCATTCTGATGGTGACCCATAACGAAGCGATTGCGCAGACCTGCGACCGAATCATCCGAATTGAGGACGGCCAGATCGTGAGCGGGGGACAGAGTCCGGAAAAGGAAGGCGGTGACCGAAAGTGAGAGGAATATGCAGGTTATCGTTTTCTTATCTGAAATATTATAAAAAGCAGACCTTTTCGTTGTTTCTGGGAATCCTGCTTTCGGCGGCGCTGTTGTCGGGGATCGGGTCGCTTCTATACAGCGGCATGGTCACGAACCGGGAGAAGGCGAGGGTAGATCATGGAGACTGGCATTATTATTTCATGACGGATGAGAAGGAAGCGGATGCCATACTGGAGAACCGGGGCGGTTCCGATTATGAGATAGAGCGCGCGGGAATATCAGTAGTCCGAAAGGTGATCGAAGAGCCGAAGAAGGTGGAGATCCTTTATGGCACGGAAGAATACATGTCGATGATGGGGCGCGGGCTGCTGGAAGGGGATTACCCCAAAAAAGCAGGGGAAGCGGCCATGGATGCGTATACGCTGCAAAACCTTGGAGTAGAGCCGGTGATCGGAAGCAAGGCTGAACTGGATGGTGAGACATTTCGAGTGTGCGGAATCCTGGAGGATGAAGCGGACGGGGAACAGTCTTATATGCAGGTGTTTGTGAACAGCCAGGTGGACTATGGGACGAACGGGATCTTTCTGTACTTGAAATTCAGGGAAAACAGGCGTGTGGTCGATCAGATCAGCGCGCTTGCGCGGCAATTTGGAATCGATATGGATCATGTATATCGAAATAATGATCTGGTGTTCTATGTGGGCGGAGATTCTCCAAAAGATTTTTTATCGGTGGTATGGGAAGCATTTTCCAATGAAGAACTGGGACTGCCTTATCTTTACGCATACTATAATGATGGCGGGAGGCTGACCAACGGGCTGATTCTGGGAGCGCTGGGGCTGTTTGGCGCATTTATTATTTATAGCCTGTTCCAGATTTCCGTGCTGCGGCGCATCTCACAGTACAGTGTCATGCAGACGTTGGGAATGAGTGAGTGGCGTACTTTTGGCGTCCTGTTGATGGAGATGTGTATCATCTTTCTGGCAGGATATCCTTTGGGATGTATTCTGGGAAATGGAGCTGCCATGCTGGTCTATGAGAAGATCGGCAGGATTTTCGTGGGAGTTCCGGGAGGCGGCGTGAAAAATGTCCATTTTCATGGGCAGACGGGGGCGGCGGATATCCGCGCCATCGGGGATGTCGGAAAATTTTATATAGATGGAAAGATTATGCTGGGCGGGGCCGCGTTTCTTCTGCTGTTTCTGGCCGTAATCAGTGGGATGCTGGTACGGCGGATGCGGAGGCTGTCCTGGGCGCGGATGATGGGGAAGGATACGGGGAAAAAAAGGAGCCGGAAGATCTATAGCCTGCGCCATGCCAGCCTGACGGGCGTGCTGACGAAAAAGTTTATGTTCGGAAGAAAAGGCGCGTTTTTTGGGATGATTTTGTCACTGTCCGTGGGAGGGATCATTTTCCTTGGAGCCACATTTACGGCGCAGAATACGAAGATCAACAATGCGCTTACATTTCGCGCGGATGACGGTTTGGGTTCGGATATCCAGGCGTTTGTAGATTCCGATGTGCTTTCGGACATGATCCCCGCAAACGTTGTGGAGGAAATCCGGGAAATTCCGGGAGTTCGTTCGGCTCGCGGGATGCGCTATATGCTGGGGGAGATTCCGTTGTATGACAATACATTGCTTTGGACTTCTTATTTTGCGGAGACAGACCTGGAGGATGATCTGGAACCGGACCCGGCATTGATGGAAAAATACAATGGGCAGGCGACCATTGAGGGGGACGGGGATTACCGTCTGAAAGTGAATATTTACGGCTATGATGATGAAATGTTGGAGCAGATGGGAGAGTATCTGTTAGAGGGTGCTGTGGAACCAGAGCAGATGCGCCGGGAGAACCAGGTTATTTTCAAAACCATCATGGGCGGACAGGGGACCTATGACGGGATCGATATTCAGACAGGGGATGTAGTGCAGGTGAAAACACCAAAAAGTACGGAAGTGCCTGCAGAAGTCCTACGTTTTCTGGAAACGGAAGCGTGGTATCGGGAGCAGGAATTTAAAGTGTGCGCGATTGCTGCCAGGCCGCTCGCGCGGACGGATCAGTATATCGGGGACGAGGGGACGTCCGGTGTGGACCTGATCATGACCCAGGAGCAGATGGAACAATATTTCGGGGTCACAGGTTATCATAATGTCGGGATTCAATTAGAGGAAAACGCGGATGGGGCGGCAGTTTCGGAAGCAGTCCGGAAATGTATTGCAGAAGTCCCGAAGGGGATGGTGAAGGATTATACTGCAGTGATCGCGGCCCAGAACCTGTATCTGGACCAACAGATGTTTTTCTTCTATCTGGTGGCATTGATCCTGCTGCTGATCAGTTTGCTTCATCTGGTCAACAGCCTGCGGTATCTGGTGGCGGCGAGAAAGCATGAATTTGGAATCATGCGGGCTATGGGGATCACGGATTTTGGTTTCCGCGGAATGCTTTTTAAGGAAGGGCTGCGTTATGGGGTTTACACGGATCTGTTGATGCTGGCGATTTATTTCTTTGTACAGAAAATGTTGTATTACTTTATGATACGGGTGTACAGGTATTTGCAGCCGTCGGCGTATATTACGGCCGGACCGCTGGCAGCAATGCTGGTGCTGAATGTGGTGATCTGCATCCTGGCTGTGGAATGGGCAGGGCAGGAAGTACTGCGGGAAAATATGATCGCGGAGATCAATCAGTAGATCCTGCGGCACGGTATGTTGTGATGTATAGCTGGTTTATAGAAAATACTATAAACCGGCTTTTTCTTTCGGAATGTTCGGATTGTTGCCGCTTTGTAAACACAAGTGTCTTGTCATATGTAAAACAATATGCTATAATGAATCGGATTTTGGACGCGGGAGGCTGCGGGGGCAGTTTTTGGCGGAATCATCAAGTATTTTACATGGAGGAAATGGAAGATGACAGTGACAGAGGAAATGAATGCGTTGAAAAAGGAGAAAAACGCAGTGATCCTTGCTCATTATTACGTGGACCCTACATTGCAGGAGATCGCGGATTATGTCGGCGATTCGTTTTACCTGAGCAAGGTGGCCGTGGGGCTTTCGGAGCAGACCATCGTATTCTGCGGCGTGGAATTTATGGGGGAGAGCGCGAAAATATTGAATCCGGAGAAGACCGTGCTGATGCCGGACTTGAGCGCGGACTGCCCGATGGCTCATATGGCAGATGCCAAAACGATCCTGAAGATGCGGGAACAGTACGAGGATCTGGCAGTCGTCTGTTATATCAATTCAACGGCGGAGCTGAAAAAATATTCGGATGTGTGCGTGACATCCGCGAATGCTGTGAAAATTGTAAAGGCTTTGCCGAACAAGAACATTTTCTTTATCCCGGATAGAAACCTGGCTCATTATGTGGCGGGACAGGTGCCGGAAAAGCATTTTGTATACAATGACGGATATTGCCCGGTTCATGAAAAAATGCAGCTTCGTGAACTCCTGGAGGCGAAGGCGGAGCATCCGGGGGCGGAGGTTTTATCCCACCCGGAATGTCAGGCAGAGATACTGGAGCAGTCGGATTACATAGGCAGTACGTCAGGGATCATCAAGTATGTAGCAGAAAGCGGCGGCAGGGAATTCATTATCTGTACGGAAACCGGGGTGCGGTGGAAGCTGGAAAAGGACAACCCGGATAAGAAATTTTATTTTACAAAGACGGAACCCGTGTGCCGGGGGATGAAACGCAACACCCTGGAGAAGGTGCTGCATGTGCTGAAAACCGGGGAAAATGCGGTAGAAGTGGACGATAAGCTTCGGGAGCTGTCAAAAAAGCCGCTGGAGAAAATGCTGGAGCTGGCGAAGTGATGCCTCTATGGAGGGAGAGTTATACTATTTAGGAGAAGAGAGTATGAAAGCAGAAGTACATATAATGGAAGCGGATGTAGTGATCGTAGGGACGGGGGTCGCGGGACTATTCAGCGCCCTCAATCTGCCTGGAGACAAGAGGATCGTTATGATCACGAAATCGGATCTGGAGAGCAGTGATTCCTTTCTCGCGCAGGGGGGGATTTCCGTGCTGCGGGATGAAAATGACTATGATAGTTATTTTGAGGATACCATGCGGGCAGGGCATTATGAAAACCGGAAGGAATCTGTGGACATTATGATCCGTGGTTCCAGAGAGGTCATTGACAATCTGGTGGAATACGGAGTAGAATTTGAGCATAGGAAGAAAAACGGGCAGATTGGAAATGAAGGGGCAAAAGCGGATTCCGCGGAAGAGGACTTTGCTTATACCCGGGAAGGGGCGCATTCGAGGCCAAGGATCCTGTACCATGAGGATATTACGGGAAAAGAGATTACCAGTAAGCTGTTGGAGCAGGTAAAGAGGCTGGAAAATGTGGCCTTGTATGAGTATACGACGATGACGGATATCCTGGTGAAGAGAGGAGTTTGTGCCGGGATCCTGGCAGAGCGTATCAAGAGCGGGATACCGGAAGAGGACAAGGAGTTGCTGGAGATCCACGCACCTTACACGATATTTGCCACAGGCGGGATCGGCGGGCTGTATGAGCATTCAACAAACTATCCGCATCTGACAGGGGACGCGCTGGAAATCGCGAAAAAGCATGGTATCCGGCTGGAGCATCTGGATTATGTACAGTTCCATCCTACCACGTTGTACTCGAAGAAGCCGGGGAGGAGGTTTTTGATCTCGGAATCTGTACGTGGGGAGGGCGCGGTGTTGTACAATAAAAACAAGGAACGTTTTGTAGATGAGCTGCTTCCCAGGGACGTGGTAGCCGAAGCGATCCGCGGGCAGATGAAAAAGGACGGGACGGATTTTGTGTGGCTGTCCATGGAGCATATAGAGAAAGAAACGATCCTGAAGCATTTCCCCAATATATATCAGCACTGCCTGGAAGAGGGATATGATGTGCTGAAGGAATGCATACCGGTAGTTCCGGCACAGCATTACTTTATGGGAGGGATCTGGGTGGATTCGGACAGCCAGACCTCCCTGCCACATTTATTTGCGGCAGGGGAGACGAGCTGCAACGGCGTTCATGGAGCGAACCGGCTTGCCAGCAATTCTCTGTTAGAGAGTCTGGTGTTCGCAAAGCGGGCGGCAAGGAAAATCCAACTGTGTGGCTGGAAAAAGATTCAGGAGGAGGAAAGAGCATGAATAAAATTACGGAAATATTACAGATGGACCATTTGATCATGGAGGCTTTGCGGGAGGACATTTCCAGTGAGGACGTGACTACGAATTCGGTCATGAAGGAAGCTGTGGCAGGAGAGGTGGAGCTGATCTGCAAGCAGGACGGGGTCATCGCGGGGCTGGATGTATTCAAAAGGGTATTTGAACTGCTGGACAAAGAGACGAAGGCCAAATTTTTCTGCAAGGACGGGGACGCGGTAAAATCCGGTGAGCTGTTGGGAAAGGTGACCGGCGATATCCGTGTACTGCTTTCAGGAGAACGTGTGGCGTTGAATTATCTGCAGCGGATGAGCGGGATCGCGACTTATACACGTTCTGTCGCGGATCTGCTTGCAGGCAGCAGGACGAAGCTTTTGGATACGAGGAAAACGACGCCCAATATGAGGATTTTTGAGAAATACGCGGTTCGGGTGGGCGGCGGCTATAACCACCGGTATAATCTGTCTGACGGGGTGCTTTTGAAGGATAACCATATCGGGGCGGCGGGAAGTGTGGCGAAGGCCGTCCGGATGGCGAAGGAGTATGCTCCGTTTGTGCGGAAGATCGAGGTGGAGGTGGAAAATCTGGATATGGTGCGGGAAGCGGTGGAAGCCGGGGCGGATATCATCATGCTGGATAATATGTCTACGGAGGAAATGAAGGAGGCTATCCGTATCATTGACGGCAGGGCCGAGACGGAGTGTTCCGGAAATGTGACGAAGGAGAATATCGGGCGGCTGGCCGCTTTGGGGGTAGACTATATTTCCAGCGGCGCGCTGACACATTCCGCGCCGATACTTGACATTTCGTTGAAAAACCTGCATGCTATATAGGAAGAAGGATTCGGGACAAACGGGAAACAGCAGAGATTTCGGGAGAGGAAAAGCGGATATGATGACGGGTACGGAACGCAGAGATAAGATCATAGAGAAAATCAGGTTCAGTGAAGCCCCGGTTTCGGGCGGGACCCTGGCGGAATTGTGCGAGGTAAGCCGACAGGTGATCGTGCAGGATATCGCGCTGATCCGTGCGTCCGGCGTAGATATTTTATCTACGCACCGTGGTTATATCCTGAATGCGCCCCATGCGGTGAGCCGGACTTTTAAGGTATGGCATACGGATGAGCGGATGGAGGAAGAACTGTGTTCCATCGTGGACTTAGGGGGCTGTGTGGTAAATGTGATGGTCAACCATCGGGTATACGGACGGATGAAGGCGGAACTGGGAATCCGTTCCCGGAGAAATGTCATGGAATTTTTGCAGGATATCCGGAATGGAAAATCAAGCCCATTGAAAAATATTACTTCGGGTTACCATTATCACATGGTAGAGGCCGACAGTGAAAAAACCTTGGATATGATAGAAGAGATGCTGCGGGAAAAAGGATTTCTGGTAGAAAATATTCCACCTGTACGGGGATAAAAGGAGCGTGAACCACAGATAATATAGGCATGGCAGATTTATCTGGCGTGCAGGATATATTCAGAACGGGACGCCCGCGGGACAGTTACAGCCGATGCCATTGGCTGTGACGATAGGTATGGCGGGCAATTGAATCTGCAGAGAGGGGAAGCGAATAATGAAATGGAATTGGAAAAGGCTGTGGTATGACCTTTTTATTGATATCCTTGGGGGGATCCTGATCGGAGCCGGAATCTATAATTTTGCCGCGAACGCAGAGTTCCCGCTGGCGGGAGTGTCCGGTATCGCGTTGATTTTGTTCAGGCTGTGGGGAGTGCCGATTGGATTTGCCACGATCCTTTTAAATGTCCCGATCGCGGTAGGATGCTACCGTACCCTGGGGCGGGAGTTTTTCGTGCGCTCGGTGCGTTCGGTGGTGATCACGTCTTTGATCACGGACTATATCGTACCGCTGTTCCCGGTATATTCCGGAGACCGGATGCTGGCGGCGATCTGCACCGGGATCTTCTCAGGATTCGGCTATGCGTTGATCTTTATGAACAGCTCTTCCACCGGGGGAATGGATTTTGTATCTATGGCCATCCGGGTGAAGAAGCCCCACATTTCCCTCGGGCGGATCGTGTTCGTGCTGGACTGTGCGACCGTGCTGCTGGGCGGGGTGATCTTCCGGGATGTGGACGCGACCATCTATGGACTGATCATTTCGTACCTGCTGACCGTGGTGATCGATAAGATCATGTATGGGATCGACTCCGGCAAGATGACATTGATCGTGACGGACAAAGGGCAGGAGGTTGCCGCGAAGATCGATGAATATATCGGCCGGGGGGCGACGATACTGAAGGGTAAGGGCAGTTATACCGGCGCGGACAAGGAAGTGGTGCTGTGTGCCTGCAATAACAAGCAGATGTATTCGATCCGGAAAATGGTGAAAGAAATCGACCCGAAGTGCTTTATTGTGATCATGGAATCCAATGAAGTGGTGGGGGAAGGATTTAAGGATGCATAGACTCTCTGAAAAAGGCAGCCGCGCGGCCGGAAAAAGGGATCGCTTTTGCTTAAATACAAAAGCGGTCCCTTCGTGTTTTTGTTTAGAGTTTAATAATGGATGACCACAGGCACTCCGACCTCGATCATGGAATATAATTCCTGTGCGCTGTAGTAAGGCATGTTGATACAGCCGTGGGAGCCGTTCCAGAGATATACATCCCCGCCGAATGCCGGCTGCCAGGTGGCATCGTGGAAGCCGATGCCGCTCCAGGTGACGCGCATCCAGAAGGATACAGGCGAGCGGTATTCCGGCTGCTTTGTAACCGGATCGATATTACCAACCAGAACAGTGGGAGACAGCTTTTCCAGGATCGTGTATACTCCGGGAGGAGTGATCGTACTGTTCTTTCCGGTCACCACATCGGACTCAAAGACAACCGTGCCATTCTGCAGATACCACATATGCTGGGTGGTCAGGTCCACCTCCAGAAATGTACCGCCCCAGTCCTGTGGGGAGTGGGAGGCTGCGGTCTGAAGGCAGGCAGGCGCTTTTGTCAGGATTTCGCCGTTCTTGATGCTGCTCAGCAATGCGGGGAATTCCTCGTCTTCATTGATGGTCCAGCCGTATGTCCCGCCGGAAACCTCAGTCGCTTTTCCGGTTGGCGTGGTAAGCGGCCTGGTAGTGCCAAGCGTGTCGTACCGTTTGCCAAATTCCGCGACCCAGTTACGGACAGCCGCCTCATCTAATGTAACATTGAAGTTCTTATCAACGGACAGCCATCCGGAGATCAGCGCCTTATCAACCACGACAGGGACATCCATATCATAAGTGATGCTTGCCTTGCAGTACTGGTTCAGTTTCTGGCAGACTTCTTTCAGCTCCTTGGATTCCGCGGTGTATTCGGGCGCTTTATAAAAGCCTTCTTCCTGCAGGTCAATTTCCTCGTCTAATTGTGCGATTGATTGGCCGATCTTATCCAACAGCTTTTCGGAATCCAGTTCTGTGCCGTAGACCTCTGGTTTGATGACATAGGAATTGCCGTCAAATTCCGGATAGGCAGACTGCGGCTGGACCGGTTCAGCGGTTACGGCGTCCAGGGAATGGACTTCTTTTTCCAATGCGGAATCATCATAGGATATTTCAAAAGAAATTTCTTCTTCTGCTTTTTCCTTAAAATACGCGAGCGGCCATGTAAAAGCGTGCTGCTCTTTCAGTATGCGGTCTAATGCCTGGTTGTCATCCCATACCATGTTGATATCGCTTCCGGAAATGCTTTCCGTCTTGCCGTTGCTTTCTGTAATCTTCAATGTATAGGCGGCTGCTTTGTCCGCGAAGAAGACCCTGGCCTCTTCCACGGTCTGGCGGGAGAAGTCCTGCCCGTTGATGGTTGTATGGAAGAGAAAATGGCTCCGGAAATACATGGAAACGCCCAGGTATACGAGCAGCAGGATGGCCGCGATCGCCGCGGCAGTGACCGCGGCAATTTTTTTGGCAGATCCGGCAGTGAAGCCAGATACCTTTTGCGGTTCCTCTTCCAGTGAAGTGGCATGGACTTCCGGGGCAGGGGAGGACGGAGGCTCTGCTTCCTGGGAGCCCTCCGGCTGGTTGTCCTGAGAGTTACTTTGCGTGGGCTCTGAGGAAGCGGCTGCCGTGTCTTCCTGAGAGTCATTCCGCGTAGTTTCCGAAGAGATATTTGATGGGCGCTCCTGTGAAGTACCCGATACAGCTTTTGAAGACAGGTTTGGTGAGTCTTGCTGTGAACTGCCCTGCTCTTGTTTATGTAAGTTACTTTGCGAATTATCCTGCGTGGGCTGCTGAGGGATATCCGTGTTTTTTTTCTGCTCCTCCCCCTGAGGGGACTCCCCAGGATTATCTGTGTGTGGGATGTCCGTTGAATTCATAGATCCTTCTCCTTGTTCTGATTAGTTACTAATATTATGTAGCAATCTTTCAAATCTTGCAGTGATTTTTTATTTCCGCGAAGCAACGGGCCGAGTGGACATGCTTGCATGGCATGTATATTTGGCGGCGGCCGCGGAAATTTGAGTTATAGCCATTCTCTATGTTATATCAAGATTCATTCCGATGCAAGTGCATTTTTCGAGGGCTGCTTTGAAATTTCGGATTGCAGCCGCACAGGTGGAAAGATTTTGGGATTGACGAAAGACATAATATGATTTAGAATGACGTCAATGAAACAGAACGTTACTTTAATTTTAACAAAAAGAAAAAGATCGGAGTACATGAGATTGTGATCAATAATAAAATTTTGATAGAAGCTGTTGTATAATATGAATGGAAGAAAGAAACGCCCATGCAAGGAGCAGAAATGGTTTTGCATGGGCTCTTTTTATAAGGATTGTTATTTCGCAGGGATGATCTCCAGCCAGTAGCCGTCGGGATCTTCGATAAAATAAATTCCCATTTCCGGATTTTCAAAGCAGACACAGCCCATTTCTTTATGCTTCGCGAAAGCAGCATCAAAATCATCTACTTTAAATGCAAGATGAATCTCGTTATCACCCAGTTCGTATGGACGGTTCATGTCGCGAAGCCAGGTGAGCTCCAGCAGATGCGGGGTTGTCTGGTCGCCTAAAAAGGCGATGGTGAAGCTGCCGTCCGCGGCGTCGTTGGTCCGCTCTACGGTAAGCCCAAGGGCTTCTTTGTAAAAGCCCAGGGATTTCTGCAGGTCATATACGTTCAGATTGTTGTGGGCAAAAGTAAATTTCATGGTGACGTCCTCCTTTTATTCTTGGTATTTGCAATTACATATCATGCATTATAGCAGAGGAGAGAGTTTTTTTCTACGGGGAAATTGCTTTCTAATTAAGTATTATATATTTGTTACAATTGTGCATTTTAAAATATATAGGAGGCGTGTACAGATGGAAAGGTATGGTTATATACGTGTATCAACAAAGGAGCAGAATCCGGAACGGCAGTTTATCGCGCTGCGGGAATATGACATCCCGAAAAAAAATATTTATCTGGATCAGATGTCGGGAAAAAATTTTATACGCCCACAATACCAGAAACTCATGAAAGTGCTGAAGAAGGGGGATCTGCTGATCATCAAGAGTATAGACAGGCTGGGGCGGAATTATGGGGAAATATTGGAGCAATGGAGAAATATTACCAAAGAAACCGGGGCGAATATCCAGGTGATCGATATGCCGCTGTTGAATACAAATTCGACGCATGGAGATCTGACGGGGGTATTTATTTCAGATTTGGTGCTGCAGATACTGGCTTATGTGGCGGAGACGGAGCGGACTTTCATAAAGCAGCGGCAGGCGGAAGGGATCGCGGCGGCAAAGGCGAAAGGAGTAAGGTTCGGGTGTGAGAAAAAAGAAATTCCCCATAATTTCAGGGAATATTCTGAAATGTGGAAACAGGGGGAGATATCTACACGCAATGCGGCAAAGGCATTAAATATGAGCCATTCGACGTTTTATCGGAGGTGCAGGGAGCAATTTGAATCATAAAAAGGAAAGAAAATACTGTAACAAATAGTAGAC
>CAZFXM010000052.1:0-17570 GCA_964523125.1 uncultured Clostridium sp.
TACGGCTTATTCTATTCGCCCCAGCATAGCTGGGGGATTAGGTCATTTCATTTATTTAGCTTTGATGTTGCCAGCACACTTAACAATGCAATATCGTTATAAAGAGTTTCATCTGTATCGCTTCTGGAGCAATCCAGGATCGGAAGGCGGAAGCCCTGATACAAAGGCCCATAGCATCTCGCGTTTGACATGATCAAAACAAGCTTGGAACCAATATTGCATGCTGCCGCATCCGGAAATACCAGTACATTTGCCTGCCCTGCAACCTCGCTTTCCCGTTTTACTTTCTTTTTGCCCACTCGCTCAACAATCGCGGCATCTGACTGGAATTCCCCGTCGATCTTCAGATCCGGACGCTGTTGTTTCGCAAGCTCTACCGCAGCCCGTACTTTTTTCACCGGTTCACTGGAGCCGCCGCTTCCATCCGTAGAATAAGATAAAAATGCGCAACGTGCTTCCGTACCCGTCACCGCTTCAAAAGTTTCACATGCCGCGATCGCAATACTGGCATGCTGTTCTACCGTAGGCTCAATACATACCGCGCCATCTGTCATACCAAAGCAATTGCCCTGCTTACCGTCAAACTCTTCTACTTCGACAATCATCAGGCCGGAAGCAGTGGGAACACCTTTCTCAAGGCCTATAATACTGGTAGCTGCCAGCACAAACTCATATGTAGTGGTATCTACGCCTGCAATTGTTCCGTCCACCTCACCTACTGCTTCCAGAAGTGTTGCCAGATAAAGCGGATTGCTTACCCGTTTTGCGACAAAGCTTTTGGGCATTGCTTTTTTCTCTAAGGCATCATAGCGGTCTAACAATTCTGCTTTATATACTTCATTATTTACATCTACAATACGGATTCCTGTGATATCCAGCCCAAATCCTTCCGCTTTTTTCTTCACATCTTCCTGCTCACCCACAATCACAATATTTGCGATGCCATCCCAGCTCGCTTTCACAGCGGCTTTCATCATATATTCATTGCTGTATTCCGGTACGGCGATCGTCCGCTTATTATTTCTTGCCTTCTCATAAATGGAATCAATAAAACTCATGATTCTTCCTCCCGTCCTACATTTTTTCCTTTGCTTTATCAACAAAATCACCCAACGTATTCAAAAGACTTGCCTCCTGAATCTCAATGGTTACTCCCAGTTCGTCTTCTATCTGTGAAATCATGACCACCATTTTCATAGACTCATTCGACAGATCTTCACGGATATCGGTTGCCAGAGTCAGTCCGCCCGCGTCAACACCGTAGCTCTCTGCCGCACATCTTATTACTGTCTGCGCGACCTCATCATTGCTTATATCAACAGAATCTGCCGCTGAAGGAGCCTCAGCTTCCATATCTGTTGTATCTGCTTTAGCGGATTCTTTCTTTATCTCCGGCATTTTTTTGAATTCATTGCCATCTTCCAATTCCCATACAACCACTTTCACATCTTCATCCTGAATAATCAAAGGTTTTACATAGACATCTTCTTCCTGTATCCTCTGTGTAAATTCATCCAGACGGTCCGCGTCAATATGCAGCAGGCTGGAACAAAACGTATCTACATGGGGAATCTCGATTCCAATTGCCCAATAATCACCATGCTGTTTTCTAAAATCCGGGTCGCCAAACGCGCCCATCGTAGGCAGGACCTGATTTACTTTTCCGCGCATGTCATTCAGATTCACCCATCTGGTATCCAGACAGCCGCATTCATTACAGCAAAGATAAGGCGGGAATTCTATATGGCCGCACCTTGTGCACTGCCGTCCAAGGATATTGCCTTCTTCCAGAGCTTCGTAATATGTCCGGACAATTGGTTTTAACTCTTGTTTTTTCATTTCTGTATTCTCCTTCCCTGTTATTTCTGCTCCAATATCGTTACTAATACATTCTGACCACCGCCGAATCCGCGCAGCATCGCATGTTTTACCGGATGTCCAACCTGCGTGGCTCCTGCTTTTCCACGCATCTGAAGCACTGCTTCATACAGATCATGCATACCTGACGCGCCTGCGGCATGGCCATACTGACAACGTCCGCCATTGGTCTGAACCGGACGGTCACCACTGAATGCGGCACGTCCTTCTAATTCATATTCCCAGCCTTTATTTTGGGGCAGATATTCACATTCTTCTGCTGCAAGCATCTCTGACTGCATAAAGAAATCATTGGTCATAAAAAGATCCATATCCGCTCCTGTCAGTCCTGTCAATTCTTTTACCTGTTTATATGCATTTGCCGTTGCATATTTTTCCAACTTCGGTGTGCTGTATTCGATACAAGAATGACCAACGCCGAGAATTTCAATCGGATGATCCGTATACTTATAAGCCATCTCTGTCGGACATACAATGACTGCTGCCGCTCCGTCGCAACGCTGCTCAAAATGGCACGCACGCATATATTTTGCGATCAATGGATTAAACTTCGAATGCAGATATTCCCCTGCACTGTCCATACCATGCTGATAAGCCAATTCATCATAGGTCTCCTGTGCAAGTCCTAATGGATTAAGGGCCGCCGCTTTTCGGCAGTTGATTGCCATTATAGTCATCAACCGGTCAATCGTATCCGCGTCCAGATCATTTTCTCTGAAATAAGAATCAAGCCATGATTCAGAGCTAAACGGCAGCACGCCGCGGGTAAACAGGTTATAATCCCTTGTAACCGTTGAACACAACGTTTCATGGAATAACGCATCCGTTCCGAAACGCCGTTTGGTCAATACTCTTGTCGGATGCGCGATCGAATATGGCATTTCAATACATCCGCTTAATACCATATCGTATGTCCCGGAAGCGACATAATCTACCGCGGCCTCTAAGGCTACATAACCGGTCGCGCAGGCTTCGCTTTGGTGAATTGAGCCCTTTCCTTTCATTCCCAGCCAGTTTGCCACATGGATATTTGGCGTAGCGAAGTTACTTGTCCAGCCTGGTCCGGCCTGTCCATGTATGAAGAATTCAATATCACTGCCATCCACGCCTGCATCCTTCATTGCGTCACGCGCCGCATATCCAAAGAATTCGCCCTCTGTCAGTCCGGCTACTGTGGGGTCATCCAAAACACGTACAAATGGTGTCGCGCCCACACCGATAATTGAAACACTTCGTGAATAAGGCTTCAGTTTTGGAACATTTTCATTGAAACTCATTTTCCATATCTCCTTTTCTTATAATTTTCTTATAAGAAAATTATAATTTAATTTCAAATTGTTCAGTTAATACAACATCCTTGAAAATATTCTCTGATTTTCTACATTCATGTAGAAAAATAGAGAAAAATTTGTATAAAAATTTACTTAGACGGAGAACAATATACATGATATGATGAAAGCGTCAAATAGTAATTTGTCGCTCATGATAAAAGAAAAAGGAGAATGTCATGTACATCGGACTAAAGAATATACAGCAATTATTTATTTCTTATCCTAATTTGTTAACTAATTCTGACGGCATTCATTGTCTGACCGGCTGGACCTGCTTTATAGATGCCCCAAAACCTTATTCGGAGCATCTATTGTATGTCTGTGAATACAGCAGTGAATCTAAGTGGGACGATCTGAATCAAAATATACATATTCTTTGTATTGTACACGACAATACGGACTTAGAATCCGCTGCCCTGACATTTCCCCGGCAAGTCAGCCTTCTTTTGGTATACAGTCAAAATTCTGCCTCTATTTATACTTTGCTGCAGAACTATTACAATATGCAGTGTGAGATAAGTTTATTTGGTCAGACACTTTTAGAATATCTTGCTTTTGAAGACGGATTGCAGACTGCCATAGAGTATTCCTATCAGGTTTTTAACAACCCTGTTTTCGTTTTTGACGCAAATTATAATTTAATTGCCGCGACCTGGACCGCAATCGAAGAATTGCAGATACACGACTCTATCATTGCGAACAAACGATTTACAGATGAAGCTTTCAAGATGGCCAACCGTCTGAACCATATCCATAACCGGGTATGTAAAAGTGAGCTTCCCATCAAAGCTTACAATGAGCAGCTCGGATACGAGCAATTGTACTGTACGATCAATACACAAACAGACCT
The DNA here is from genome assembly GCA_964523125.1 of uncultured Clostridium sp. Classification (GTDB taxonomy): domain Bacteria; phylum Bacillota; class Clostridia; order Lachnospirales; family Lachnospiraceae; genus Schaedlerella. Next base: position 4,060 of record CAZFXM010000052.1, read on the forward strand.
TGGACATCTTGTAGTTTCTTCCATAAACAAGCCTTTTGATTCTGTTGACACCGAACTCCTTCTGATTCTGAAAAAATATGTATCCCAACAGTTGAAAAAAGATTCCTTTGTCCGTAATTCCAGAGGGTTTAATCATGAGTACTTTTTAAGGGATCTATTGGATAAAAGAATTGCGGGAGACCGCTCTAACCTCTCCCGGATGGACTATGTCATTGATGATTTTAGAGGAAATATGTATTGTATCGTTATTGAAACATCCAGAAATACAAATACGATCAGTGATATCCATATCCGTAATATGATCGAAAGCCGGTTTTCAAATTCCAAAACACTGATTTACCATGGGCATATTATTACTGTTTTAATCCTTCGTGAAGATCAGCAGATTCCAAAAGAATATATCCGGGAAATGACAAAAATATGCCGGGAAAATGGCCTCTATGCCGGTATGAGTAATTCTTTCCGGGATATCATGGATTTTGAAGCATTTTATATGCAGGCATTATCCGCTATTGAGCTTGGAGTATGCCATCAGAATGAACCCGGACTATTTCAGTATAAGAATTTTTATCTGGAACATATGATAGACAGGTTTACGCAAACGGAATCCGCATGTACATTTTACCACCCAAAAATGAAATTTTTAATGGATTACGACCAAAAGCACCACACCGAATTTGCATATACATTATATATGTATCTGGTTCATGAACGAAATCTTATGGCAACCGCAAATGCTATGGATATGCACCGCACGTCCCTTGTCTATCGATTCAAAAAAATAAATTCTCTGATCGGAGATGATTTTGACGACTATAATGAACGTATGTATCTCATTCTTTCATATGAAATGAGCCAATATAAATCATCTACAACACTGTCAAAATCGTTATATATCTGATAGTAATATTTAAGTTTGGCTCAATCTTTGAACAGTTGCCTTTTTCATCATGTGATTTATAAATAGCAATGGAATGAACCAGCAAAATGCAATCAAAACAATGATAAGAATGACCATCATCCAAATCGGATAACTGAAAGTCGCATACTCTACTATTCCCTTAAATGCTCGAAATGCAAGAAATAGCAGTACGTTTCCAACCGTCAAGCATAAAGCAAGTGAAATAATCGCATACCAAAATCCCTCCATTTGGAGCATATGACGGCACTGTTTCTTTGTCATACCAATGCTCTCCATGACAGATAACTCATGCTTGCGAGATTCAATATTGGTAAACATGATATTAGCAAAATTGATAATGCCAATAAAAGCCAGAACAAAAGCAATTCCTCCCCCTAAAGTATAGAGTGTTATTTTAGCAGAATGTAACCCTTCTGACAGTTCAACTTTCGCGGTAACAGAAATTGCACCAGACTGATTAGACAATTCTCGTACAGCGGAAACCACTTGCTTCTCATTTGCCGAATTAACATCAATTCCAAGTTGAGAGATATATGCGTTGGGGGCGATCCGCTTCATGCCTGCATCACTAATAAAAATATATGGGGCATCCGTACTAAGTCCACCGTAATAGTTGCCGGGGAGAAAACCACCAATAGGAAGTTCAATCATATCCCCGTCAGCAACCGCCTCAAATTCGCTTAATTGGGCGCATTGAAAGCAGAGCGGCATATCGCTCGGAAATAGCTCTGGTTTGTCAGTTACTAACAGACCATAATTACCGTTATAAAATTCCTCATAGTCCATACCATTTTCCATGATATAGTCTTTGAGTTTTTCAGCATTAATGCTGACCAACTGCGTGTAAAACCGATTGGGATATTGTTCGTAATAATCTGCGCCCGGAGCTTCCATACCCTGCGACTGATACTTGTCCAGTATATATTGGTAAAAAACATCTTCGGAATATTCTGGCATAATCGTTTGTTCTTTTTGCAAGCTGATATTTCCAATACCATCAATCGAGTTAAGCTCATTCATAAAGTTCTCGTCAAAAAGCTGCTCTTGCTCTCCCCTATATCCAAGGGCAAGAGTTTGATTGGTAAGTTCAATATCATGTTCCAAAGCACTGTCAATAAAATTATCTGTACTCATGCTTTGGATCAAAAGAGTAACAACCAGACAGGCCGTTATTCCTAAGAAAATAGACAGAATAGCAAGAATACTTTTCTTTTTCGTCCTCTGTATATTCCGCCAAGCCATTCCTGATGCCGAAAAATGCCTGCTTTTAAGTTTGGGCTTTATTACTGTCGCTTCATTTTGGTAATGCAAAGCAGTTATCGGTGAAATCTTTTTTGCAATCTGAATCGGCTTACGGATAGACAACAAAACAGTCACAAGTGAAAAGATAGCTGCCCCAACATAAATAATAGGTCGTTGCGCCACCGTAATACCTGTGTTTGTTTCCGTCAGGGTACGGAGTGCCATCGGAATTACAAAATTAGATAGGGCATAGCTGATTATCAGCCCGGCTATGATTCCGCAGCAAGCGATTTTCATAGCTTGCCTTGAAATTATCCTGCCAATTTGCATTGAAGTCGTTCCGATTGTACGCAACTGTCCATAAAATTGAACATCATTTGATACAGAAATATAAAACACATTGTAGATTAAAAGATACCCGCACAAAACAATTCCAAGTCCAAGGATAATGCAAAGGGTAACTGTCTGAAAGTTGGTATTCCCATTCAATAAGTCAGGATTGACAGAAAACGTCTGTCCATCCCTTAATTGCAAATTGCCTTCTATAATTGAAACAATTTCAGTAATGTCGTGAGTATTAGAAAACCGTACATCTGCTGTGGTCTCCTGATTGTTCCAAACGTCAAAGTTCACTTCGCTGCAAAATGCCTCTGATACCAACAGATAAGCAATATTTCCATCACCTATATAATCGTATTCATCAAACCAGCCAGACAAATAAAAGGTTCTCTTTTGTGCCTCCTGCATGGAGCCATCTTGATAAGTAAAAGGTAATTCCATTCCAACATAAGGTTCTGCAATATTCCATTTTTCCAAAACCCAAGCAGGAACCATTATTTCGTCTGCGCTGCCGGGATAGGTGCCGTTGATATTTTCCAATACTGGAACACGGTGATTTTCCCATTCAGAGGCATTATAAAATCTTAAACCATAAAAGAGATCCGAACCGTTTGTATCAAAATCAGCATTAACAAAGCTCGGCAAAAATACATCAGCACGAACACCTACGCTATCTATTTCTTCTGAAACCGATAGACTTTCGTATTGTTCCACGGATGGAGCATTTAATGTGGCATGGCCAGTTGTTCCCCTGGTCTGTTCCTGTTGAAGCTGCCATGAACTAATGTAACTGCCACCAATTAAAAAGATGGTGCAGATTAGAAGTGTTGTCAAGAATATGGCTAAAGCCGCAATGCAATTTCTTATTTTATTTTGCCGAAAACTGCGTTTTGCGAGTTTCTTGATTATGGCCCGATTATTATTCCCAAATAAAATATCATTCATGCTCTACACCTCCTTACTCCGAAATCCTACCATCCTCAATGCGGACAATACGATCCGCAAGTTGAGCGACCTCGTTGTTGTGAGTAATCATCACAAGGGTTTGATGAAATTTGTTGCTTGTCGTTTTCAAAAGACCTAATACATCGCTGCTTGTCCTGCTGTCTAAATTGCCAGTTGGTTCGTCGGCAAGAACAATGGCTGGTTTGGAAACAAGAGCGCGGGCAATAGCGACCCGCTGCTGCTGACCACCAGATAAATTGTTTGGCATACTTGTGAGTTTATCACCCAAGTCCAGCATCCGCACAACTTCATCCATAAAAGCCTTATCCACAGTATCGCCGTCCAGTTCAACCGGGAGGACAATATTTTCATAGACATTCAGAATAGGGACAAGGTTATAATTTTGAAAGATGAACCCAATATTGCGCCTGCGGAAAATTGTCAACTGCTCGTCTTTTAGTTCAAACAATTCTTTCCCTTTGACCTTAACACTACCAGAAGTCGGAACATCTAAGCCGCCCATCATATTGAGCAATGTAGACTTGCCGCTGCCGGAGGTTCCCACAATCGCAACAAATTCTCCTTGTCTGATTGAGAGTGTTACACCATCCAATGCCTTTGTGATATTCGGCTCGGTGCCATAATATTTTTTAAGATTAGCCGTTTCTAAAATATTCATATGAATACCATCCTTTCGTTTTAATAGGCCCATTTTAACAACCGATCCTCACAGAAATGTCACCAGCCATCTGATTTTACCCCCTTGAAATGTCACAATCCCGTGACATTTCATTTATGCGGGAGAAAAATTGAAAATGTAGAGCCTTTGCCTGCCTCTGATGCCACCTTGATATATCCGCCCTGCATGGCGATGATCTCACGTGCCAGATACAGACCGATACCAATTCCTTCTATATCGTGTACTTCATCCTCACGGTAAAACCTTTTGAAAATCGTACCATGTAGCTTTTCTGGAATGCCTTTTCCCGTGTCAGCAATATCAACCTTCAAGTAAAACTCCCAACTTGCAACAGTTATATAAATATTACCGTCATCTGGTGTGTACTTGACCGCATTATCCAGAATATTGAACAATGCTTCACTTGTCCATTTTCTATCATGGGAAACTTTCAGATCTTCCGGACACTCAACACTGATATGGATATTTTTCTTTTCTGCATTCAGCAAAATCCCGCCTAATGCTGCCGCCAGTGTGTCATAAATCTGCTGCGCTTTCTTTTCCAGTGAAATAACGCCAGTTTCCAGGCGGGATGTCTTAATCATGGCCTGCATAAGAAAATCCAGCTTGTCAAGCTGAACCCCACTATCCCTTAAAAATCTTTTATATCTTTCTTCCGGCATGGACTGTTCAAGTAATGTAGCATTTATCATTTTTAAATTTGTGATTGGAGTTTTTACTTGGTGGGAAATGTCTGAAATCAACTCCTGCAGATCAGCTCTTTCCTTTGCGACACTGTTCCTGTTTTCCATCATAACTTCATAAAGCCGCACCAGACGATGGTTGATTTTATAAAACAGACTTTCTTCCTCTGCAGCCTGTATCGGCTCCATTTCACCAGTCATCATATTATCCAGCAATTCACAAAATTTATCAGAGAACAGAACTAGTTTCCGGCGTATAATTGAAATAAACACGAAAACACTAAGCAGAACGAAAGCAATATAAAGCAGACCGCATAGTATTAGCATTCGGCTATCGGTTAGCAAATAAAGGATACAAAGCTGTACTGCCGAGAGCAATATAAGAAAAGCCACTATCGCAACACAGGCTCTATTAACTGAGAGTTTTTGCGTATTCACTTTTTCAATCCTCCAATCCACATATAGCCCATGCCATAGACTGTTTTTATATATTGGTATCCATTGACCTCAATTTTTCCTCTGATCCGACTGATTGCAGAAGTAAGAGCATGTTCATCCACATAGTTTTCCTCAGCATCCCACAATTTTTCTAAAAGCTGTCCACGAGTCAGCACTTGCTTCGAGTTACTTGTCAGCACTTTTAACAGTCGATACTCCAATGGTGTGAATGTAACCACCTGGCCTGCAAGTGCTGCTGTCAATTCCGAAAAATTGATAAGCAGGTTTCCATCGTCATAAAAGTCACCGCCAGATTGTATTGTAATACGGGACAGTAATACAGATACTTTCTTTTGAAATACGCTGATTGGAAACGGTTTTGTGACATAATCATCTGCACCCAATTCAAAACCTTTGAGCATATCGCTTTCCATATCGTTTGCGGTTAGGAAAATGACCGCCGTATCGGGACGGCGCTCTTTAATTTCCCTGCAAAAATCAAATCCATTTCCATCCGGCAAATTGACATCCAATACAATCAATTCATAATTCTGTTTTCCAGTCTGTCCAATTGCATCCGCTTTTGTCAGGGCCGCATCCACCTGATAGCCGACCGTAGTTAAATTGTAACAGAGCGTACTATTTAAAAGCCGATCATCTTCGACCACTAATATTCGCATAAAACCACATCCTTTTTCTTTTATAGTATCAACCAAATGTCACCAAAACCTCACGATGATAATAAATTTTGCTGAATTTATCTTACCTCTGAAAGCGTTTTATCTCAACTCCATCCCCACGAATATAAAAAGGAGCTGATAGCCCATCTACTTCCAGATGTTCACTATCAGCCCGTATTTCCTCTTTTGCGGAAAGGTTCTGACACCCTCTTAGTTATGCGAAAAGGTGGGGGCTTCTTTTTTAGAAGTTTACCCCACCCTTTTATTTTTCCATGAGTATGAACCGTTCGTCCAAGAAACACACAAAGGAAAAGCAGTGAACCGTTCTTTTGAATTGAGTTCACTGCTTTACTACTACTTTTATCAATGGTCAGATAGGTAATTTCCATAATTCTTAGCCGGACTTTTTATTTGCAGTTACTTTAGATAACATTTTTTCATGCATAGCAGCCATAAGAACCAGTATCGCCAGTAAATAAACCGGAAACAGGGATACGCTGATATGGTTTGCGATAAATCCGAAGATCGGCGGCATGAAGCAAGTTCCCACATAGGCAGACGCCATTTGTACACCAATCATAGCCTGCGATTTATCTACTCCAAAATGTTCTGGCGTGGAATGTATAATGGAAGGATAGACGGGGGCACAGCCCAATCCAGACAAAATTAACCCTAACAATGAGCTTGCGTTGCCAGACGGCAAAAACAAAAGCGCAATGCCAGACAAGATAAATCCCTGTCCAAGCCGTATCATCTGCGTATCATTTAATTTTATTGTTAAAAATCCACTCAAAGCCCTGCCTGCCGTAATACCTATAAAAAACAGGCTTGCAAATCTGGCGGCGGTTTCTGCTGACAATCCTCGGCGCAATACAAGGTAGCTGCTTGCCCATAAGCCGGCTGTCTGTTCCAAAGCGCAGTAGCAGAAAAAAGTAATCATGACTTCTTTTGCCCCCGGAATTCTAAGAATTTGACGCAAAGAAAGCGGTTTAGTTGTTGTTTCTCCGTCCGTCTGCCTTGTATCATTGTTATCCTGTTTTTTCCATAATGGCAGACTGAAAACCAATATAGCGGTCAGCGCAACTTGAAGAATGGCGATATAGCGATAACCCATATTCCAACCCTGTCCGCCAGTCAGGGCATAACCCATGATGTACGGACCAAGTGAAGCACCAACGCCCCACATACAATGTAGCCAGCTCATATGCCTGCTTGCATAATGGAGCGCAACATAGTTATTCAAAGAAGCGTCTACGCTTCCAGCTCCAAGCCCGTAAGGAATAGCCCATAAGCATAATGCAGCATAAGAATGGCTAATCGAAAATCCAAACAATGCAACAGCTGTCATTAGCACACTGGCAGCAGTGACTTTGCCCGTTCCAAATTTTCTCGTCAATCTGTCACTTTGTAGACTGGAAATAATTGTCCCTACGGCGATAATCATGGAAATACCGCCCGCATAGGAAACGGATACAGAAAACTCCCGATACATTGTCGGCCATGCTGAACCTAATAGGGAGTCAGGAAGCCCCAGGCTGACAAAAGCAATATAAATGATAATCAACAATAGATGAACCATTTTATTGTCCTCCTTTGTTTTTTTCTTATCAAAAGAATACCGTCAAATGGTACTTGATACAATATATTTTCAGACGTATAATATAAAAAAACCGCCAATCAGCAAGAAAGGAAAAAATATGGCATTACAGGAATGTGGGTTAAACCTAAATAAAGTATCAAAAGAACTCCAACCGCATGGAAGCCTTGAATTTCCCTGTGCTGGATATTCCTCTTACCACACGGACAGGCAGGAAGATATTATCCCATGGCATTGGCATGAGGAAATCGAAATTGTGTATATAGAAAACGGACAGATGAAAGTAAAAATACCGTCAAATGCTTTTCTTCTGGAAAAAGGAGACTGTATGGTTATCAATTCAAACATTCTTCATTATGCGGCGGCTGTCACGGATTGTAAATTGCACTCCCTTGTTTTCAGCCAGACACTTATTACAGGAAATGAGGATTTTGTATTTGCCAAAAAGTATATGCAGCCACTATTAACCTGTAATCGCTTCTCGCATTATTTTATAAAAGCAGGTAACAATGAAAACGTGGCAGACTGGTTTAACCGTGCGTTTGAAGCCCTTGCACAAGACTGTTATGGGTATGAATTTACCGTGCGGGAAAATTTATCCCATATCTGTCTTTTTTTATATAGGGAATTTAACCCGCAATCAGATACACAAAATGTTCCACTAAACCAAGATAATCTTCGTATTAGAAAAATGCTTGCTTATATCCACAAAAATTTTGCTGATGATATATCTTTGTCGGAAATTTCAAGTGCTGCCGATATTAGTGAAAGAGAAAGTTTACGCTGCTTTAGAAAAACAATCCAGTTATCCCCTATCCAGTATTTATTAAAATATCGGATTATGCAGGGTGCTGAAATGCTGCTTAGAAACCCGGCAGACAGCATATCAGAAATTGCGACTCTATGCGGCTTTGACAGTCCAAGCAATTTTGCTAAAATATTTAAGCGTTTCTATAACTGCACACCACGAGAATACAGAAATCAAAATATGGATAAATATTGATGTATGAGCTAATGTCAGCTTCCCTGTCCCCTTTCTGTTTCCCATAATTTCCAAACTGTGCATGATTTCCGCCTTCTATGCAGACTTCCGTATAATCCGGGGGCATGAATGCGACACCGTCTTTCACTTTTTCCATATTCAGAACCCCGTCTTCGCTCCCATAGACCGACACTACAGAAAAATCATCTGTCTTCAGGCTTTTTGTCGGATATGCGGCCAGAAGCGCCAGACCATCCAGTACTTCTAAATGCCCGGAGGCATAGGACGCTGCCATTGCCCCGCCCAGGGAATGTCCAGCCAGATACCAGTGCTCGTAATCATAAGAATCCATGATCTTTTCAGCCTTATCCTGCCCAAGGAATGCCAGATTACACGGCATTTTCACCAGAAAACAATCGTTCCCCTGCCCGACCAGCTTATCCAGCAGGGGGAGATACGCCGTATACTCCACTTTAGCCCCTGGGTAAAATATCAATGCCGTATCTTCTCCCGGTCCGTCTAAATACAGCCCGTCCTGGAATTCTTCCACGGATACGATATCACTATTTTTCATATCTTCCTGTACATTCCCATCACTGTGATAATAATCATTTACATACCAAAATCCTGTAAGAAGCAGCAAAACTCCGATTACCGCCGGAAAAACCACTTTCTTCTTTTCCCAAATCTTTTTCATATCCTGACATCTCCCATATTGTAAATATCCCTTCTGCCCTGATCCAAAATTATTTATATCTTCAACCTTAACTTCAATATATTTTTAACTTTATGAACAATGTTTATAATTGGATCTTCCATACCGGATCTATCTGTTTCACAATCTCCGGCATCATATTTAACCAGCTGACGCAACGGTTTAAAATGATCGCGTCTCCGCTGACTACTCCTTCCATTTTTTCTAATACCCGGTCTACATCAGGTATAATCTGGACCTCTACAGAAACGCCGGATCTTTGGGCACACTGCCGGATCAGGAGAGACAGCCTTCCGGAATTAGAGACAGGCGCGTCCAGATAAAAGCATGCCTTTTCTATTTTTAAAGATTCCAATTGCCGAAGTATCATCTCGATTGCCTTTTGTGTCTGGTCAATGATACGGTACGTTCCGCGCAGTCCGGCCAGATCACGGATTGCTCCATCCCTGCAGACGAAAATCGGCGAACCAGACAATGCCACCTCCAAAGTGATCACCGTATTGAAACCATCGATATGGACGATTTCCGGAAAAGATTTTTCCTCTTTTTGCAGTAATTCCTTGCTGTTACGCTTTTTAACCCATTCTGTAGGAGAAATGGATCTTGCCAGAGCCAGGCGCTGCCGTTCGGAAAGCATATAATGATTTCCCACAAATGTCGTCACGGGTTTTACGTCATATCCCCGGTCTAAAAGGAACTGCACTTCCCCTGCCGCTTTCTTTAAAATCATCAGCTGATTCCCGGTAAATTGTTTTTCATCCTCCGGAGCATATCCACGTCTGCTCATAATCCAACCTATCCTCCTGGTCATTTCCCGTGATATAAATACCACAATTACTCCAACCGCCTCATTCAATATCCCAATTATACCTGTTCCCAGATTTCTTTGCAATGATGTCTGTTTTTTTCGACCATATCTTTTATTCACAAAGCATGTCTTCACAGCAGAACTACTGGCCTGTGTAGAGCAGGGGGCAACAGCCAAAAATCCAAAGGACGTCTGGAACCTGCTTTATGAGGATACGGATGAGACCTATGAATCACTGGCAGAAGAGGCACAGCTGCTCCATATCCAGTACCCGGTACTGCAGGCAATCGGGAACCTGTATCTCAATAAACAGATTTCATTCCAGCAGTTTTGAAAGGAGAACTTCCTAAATGATAAAAAGAACGGCAGTATATGCTGCCAAACAGATTGACTGCATATACTGCCCTCTCTCAGATGCATTCTTCCTACAATCTTGCAATATACTTTCCTTTATCATCTTCTGGAATTTTCAGTGCCGCCATTGCCTGCTCCGCACTACATTTCATGGTTTCCATTAGATTCCTAATTGCTTTAAGCAGTGTTTCCTGCTCCCTTTGTTCCAAGTCTTCCTTCATAAGTTCTCTCAATGCTTCACGCATAACTTTATCACACCTCCTGATTGCCTCATAAATCTCCTTATTTGCAGAAACGCTGACCTGTAGGACTGCATCTACATTTTTTCTATCTCCTGGTTCGGATATCCGCGCAGCTTTTTCAACAAATGCCCGGACATCCTCTTCTTTCACATGTTTTGAAAGAACACGCAATGTACGATGATTTTCTTTATCAAGCTGTTTTGTCACTACAATCTGTGTATCAAACAAGACCTGTTTACCACTTATATAATATATTCCCGGATAATGCTCCTTAATCTCCATTCCCAGATTTTTCATCGCTTCAAACATTTCCCTTGGATAGTTTTCCCGGAAGATAGAGATCGTCAGTTCGTTCGCCGGAATCTGGTCTACGGTTTCTCCTAATCCTTTATACAGACAGGCATAGCCTACTGTTTTGTAATAGTCGTCTATGGAAAGGGCATCGTCCGGACTTTTAAATTCGGCGACATTATATTTTTTAAAAATATGTCCAAGTTCATTCTCTATCCGAACATCCGCAAGCTTCTTGATGATGAGCAGATCCATCCGGATGGGCTCTTTGCTCAGATTGAATTCCCTCTGAAATTCAAGATCACCTTTGTTTAATAGAAATTCCAATTCTGCCGCACCATAAAAACCCGGATGCCACTGAATGTTCACTGCTTCAAGAATATCTGCCATCTGTCATCACCTCTTATCATCCAGAAAAAATTTTCTTATAATCTTATACTAACATTAGCAACAAAAATTAGCAAGCCATTCCCTCCTTCCATCACCTATGATGAATCGGTGGATGAGGATACGGTCTACCAGAAACTGGTGGATACCATCTTTGATGTAACAAGGAACCCCAGGTACAGTGTGCAGCATAAGTAAAATGGCAAAGTTTTAGGATTCTCTATTTACGAAATATTCTGGAAATCACATAAGCCCCTACAAGTATAGAGCCACAGCCCACCCCAAGCATGATACCGGCTATAAAGTCTTCCATATCAGTTCCTCTCATATATAGAGAAGATAGTATAAGGCAGACTCCTATCAAGATATTTACTATCCCAGTGAAAATCTGTTTTTTAAGGAAAGCCTTTGTCAATTTATATGTATTGCTCCTGCTGCCTTTTGGGCTTCCGTTAATCACAAGAATTTTCATATGTCTCCATTCCTTTCTAACTGGTCAATGCAGTGCTGCGCCCATTCCATGCACGTCTGCATATTCCTGCGTCCGTACTCCACCGTCATCCCCCAATATAATGCTTTTTCTCCGGCATCGAGAAAATCACTGTAAGCCCCTATCTGCTCCGGCACAGACTCAAGGCTTTTCAGAAACATCCTGCAATACGCTTTCAGTTCTTCAAAATAGCGTATGTTATCTTCCCGGCTCCGCTCCCCCATGAAGAAAACCTTCATCAGTATCGGAGTCCGTGAGTTTATCCCCAGATCACCGTCTGAAAGCCATCTTAACAGTTCACATCTCCCCTCCTCTGTAATGGAATCAAGTCTGCCTTAGGTGCTTTGTATCCAATTGTGGTACGCAACCATCTCGATCAACCGGAAATTGTCTCTGTGTTACCACACAAATGGGATTATTTTATATTTCACTGTCTTTTTATATTCGGCATATCCCTCCAATCCTTTTTCAAGCACTGTTTCTTCATTTCTAATTCTCTTTGCGACAATTATAGGATATGCAAGAAAAACAACAAAAGAGAAAATAGAACCGAGTACCAGCGGCATAGAAAGAAACAGAATAATCGTCACACTATACATGGGGTGACGGACAAGACCATATAACCCTGTATCAATGACCCTTTGCCCTTGCTGAATCTCTACAGTCCTCGATAAGTAGGTATTTTCTCTTAACACCTCTGCATAAAGCAAATAAGAAAGTAAAAATACAGCAGCCGCTATCCATGAAACCCAACTTGGTATCATAACCCATTCAAGCCGAAAGTTTAATCCCGCTATGACAAATCCCAACGCAAACATCAAGCCACTTAGTTTTATTACAAGATTCTGCTCCGTTTGTTGCTCTTTAGCATTTAAGCGTTTTTTCAATAGTTCCGGATTTTTAAACATCAGCAAAATTCCGGCAAAAAAAATTGGAATAAATAAAATTCCTATAAGCAGCCACGCGTTCCAATAATAAAATGTTCCGGCAGGCAAAAATATTAGTGTGCCTATAACAACTACGCCAAGTATATATTTTGATATTGCCTGATAAAACAATCCTCTTGTCATTTTCAATCACTCCCTATAACATCTGATCTTTTACTCTGTTCAACTCCTCAATCTGATTTATTTATCATATGTTTTATTATATAGAACAAACGTTCTTTTATCAAGTACAAATTTCTTAATTCTAAAATTTTATTCCAAATTCCTACATATCTTTAAGAAGAATCACCATGCCCAGCGCATGCTCTTCTGGCTTTTTTTATTTTGCAGGATACCTGCAATATATCAGAGAATGGACATTTATGGTGTACATTCTCTTATACGTCGGATATGAATCAAGGTTTCCGCTTATCCGGTTGAAACCCAAAGGCGTTATCAAACGGTGTCCCTTATTAAAGAACCGGAAATGTTCCGTACACAAGGCAAAGCCCTCCATGTGCGCTATGTTTCCGATTGGGCGTGCGGTTGAATTTTCAGAAAATGAAAGAACCTCCAAAACACCATCCATTCAATACTTTTATACAGATCCGGGATACGGGGATCATGCCAGGACACAGACAGTCCGCGAATGAGTTCCGGAAAAATGCCGAAGAACTGCTATGCGGACTACGGATGATGGCAAATCCCAAAACAACATAGGAACGCTGCAGGCTATACCGGCAAAGGCAGCTATACTTGAATTTAAAGTT
>CAZFXM010000053.1:0-17401 GCA_964523125.1 uncultured Clostridium sp.
GAGCACTCGGCTGTTAACCGAGGGGTTGTTGGTTCGAGCCCAACTCGGGGAGTTTTGTAAAACACTGTAATCTATTGGATTTACAGTGTTTTTTACGTTTTGCTTTACAAAATCGGGTAAATGGTCTAAAATTAAAAAAGAAGGTTTTGCCGGAAAGGAGTAAACGGAAGATGGTAGAAAAAAGAATGGACAGACGTATGAGCCTGTCGGCTAAATTGCTTATCAAAAATATGAATGACGATTCAGTAAAAGCGGACGAAGTGGAGATTGAGGTGCTGAATGTATCAAAGACAGGCGTCGGTTTTATCTGTGATACTCCGTTGTCTATTGGAGCAGTATACGAGGCACATTTGAAAATCTGGACTGATGAAGTAATCCATTCCTTTTTAAAGGTGGTGAGGATTGAACAGACCGAAGATGAGCGGTACATATGCGGAACTATTTTTATGGGGTTGCCGGAGATGAACGCAAAACGGATTGAAATATATGAGATGTTGGATCGTATAGAAAATAAATGAAGAATCAAGTAAAAAACAAGGATAGAAAACCTGCGGACAGCAGGTTTTTTTGTTGTTATGTAAAATATACTTGACAATATATGTAAAGCAAGCTATACTTAAATAGTAAAGTAAACTTTACATACATTATAAACATAATTTCCGAAAATCTAGAGGGGGGGGCGAGGTGAAGAACAGGATACAGGAATTGAGGAAAGAGTGGAGAATTACCCAGAGTGAGCTTGCGGACGCGGTAGAAGTGACCCGGCAGACGATCATTTCTCTGGAAAATGGGAAGTATAAGGCGTCGTTAGTGCTGGCACATAAGATCGCGCAGTACTTTGGGATGCAGATTGAAGACATTTTTATATTTGATTTGGAGGAGGAGAACGTATGTTGTTTAGATCAATGTGGGAATCTGCGAATTCGGATGAGGAATACAGGAAAAAATTGAAAATGAGAAAGCGTTTTATTCCTGTGATAGTGATCGCGGGGGCAGCGTCTATAGTAGTTTCTATGGTACTTTTGCAGTCCGGGGAAGAGAAGGACTTTCTGGCCGGGGTATATATGGGAATCGGATGTGGACTTTTGGCGGTCAGCGTGATAAGGTTTTTAAAGATCCGAAGTATATTGCAAGACGAGAAGAAGCTGCGGATGAAACGGCTGAAGGAATCTGATGAACGGAATATTCAGGTAACATTAAAGGCACACTATACGGCAGGTGTATTGATGATTATGGCAGGGTATGTGACGATGCTGGTTTCCGGTTTTTTCAGTATGGAAGTTTTCTGGACAGTATGGGCTCTGGTCATGCTGTATTTTGTACTGTTTGCCGTGGGAAGGCTGTTTTATGAAAAAAAGATGTAAAATATTCGGAACAGCGGCAGAAGAGCCTGTGGCCTGCTGTTCCAAAACCGTAAGATAAAAAAGGAAGGTGATAGAAGTGATCGAGATCCAAAATCTGACAAAGATCTATAAACTGAATAAAAAACAGATGAAGGAATCCAAAACCAAAAATCCGTTGAAAACGGCAGTAGATAATCTGAGCCTGCGGGCGGTGCCGGGAGAGATCTATGGACTGCTTGGGCCGAACGGGGCAGGGAAAACGACCACGCTCCGGTGTGTTTCTACCATTATCCGTCCGACGAAAGGGGAAATATATGTCGCTGGACATGAAGTACAGAAGGAACCAGAGCAGGTGCGGGAGAAGATTGGATTTTTGACCGGGGATATCAAGCTGGATCCACAATTCTCTGTGGATTATATGTTTGACTTTTTTGGACGGCTCCACCATGTGCCTCAGGATAAGCTGCAGGCCAGGAAGGAGGAGCTGTTTGAGTATTTTGAGATTAAGGATTTTGCGCATAAGAAGATCAAAGAACTGTCTACAGGAATGGGGCAGAAGGCGGCCATTGCGGTATGCCTCGCGCATGATCCGGACATCGTAATCTTTGACGAACCCACCAATGGACTGGACGTGGTGACGGCAAGAGGGGTGACGGACTATCTGAAGAAACTCCGGGATGAGGGAAAGCTGGTCATCATTTCGACCCATATTATGTCTGAGGCAGAGAAAATCTGTGACCGGATCGGTGTGATCATTGACGGACAGAAGGTAGCGGAAGGAAGGCTTGAAGACATTCTCCAGGAAACCGGCGCAGGGGATCTGGAGGACGCGTTTTTTGAGTTGTACCAGGGACGAAAGGGGGAGGAATTATGATGAGTGGGATCAAACAGATATGCGGCAAGGAACTGACCCGTGTATTTAAGGACGGGAAGATGCTGTTTTCCGTATTTATCCTTCCGGTCATGATCATGATTGTAGTGATGAGTCTTGTCAGCAATATGAGCCAGAGGGCAGAATCGGACATCGAAAAGCATGTACCGGTGGTGTATGTGGAACATATGCCGGAGGAATTTGAAAGCTTTCTGAGACAGGCGGAAACGGCCTGCGACCTCCGGGGCGTGGAGGACAGGGAAGAAGTGGCGGAAAGGATCCGGGACGGGGAGGCGGAGCTGTGGATCGAGTTCCCGGAAAATTTTGTGGATGCGGTGGAAAATTATAAGACAGGGGATGAAGCCGTCCAGGTGAAGGTTTATTATAATCCTTCCGAGGACTATTCCCGCGCGGCTTATGATACGGTTTGCACAGGAGCGCTGGAAATGTACCGGCAGGCACTTTTAGCAGAACGGGTGGAGGATATGCAGAGGCTGACCGTATTTACCGTAAACTCGGATAATCCGGACATGGTGATCCAGGATGACCAGAAAGCCGGGGGAAAGGTATTGGGGGCGATGCTGCCCTATTTTGTGTCGATCCTGTTGTTCGCCGGGGCAATGGGGATCGGGACAGATATGGTAGCGGGAGAAAAGGAACGGGGGACCATGGCGAGCCTGCTGGTATCTCCGATCAGGAGAAGTTCGATCGTGCTTGGAAAGGTATTTGCTTTGATGATTATTTCCGGGGTGTCCTCGGTGGTATATGTGGCGGCTATGGTGATCTTTATGCCGCAGATGCTGGGAGAAGTTTCCGATGAGGAGCTTGGCATCAGCCTGACGCTCAGCGCCCGGCAGATCGGGATGCTGGCGGTATTGCTGGTAGCGATCGCGTTTTTGTATTCGGCGATCATCGTACTGGTCTCTGTGTTCGCAAAAACAGTCAAGGAAGCCAGTTCTTATGTGACACCGTTGTATATGCTGGTTTTGGTGTTGGGGATCCTGACGATGTTCACCACAGAAGCGCCGAAAAGCTGGTACTATATGATCCCAATCTATAATACATCCATTGCGCTACAGGGGATCCTGACGCAGGAAGTGACGTTTGCCCAGTATGGGATGACCCTGGGGGTAACGCTGGCACTGGGAGCTGTGCTGGTGGGCGTGATCGCCAGGGCATTTGAAAGCGAGAGGATGATGGCGATATAAGAAAATGTGCTGTGGTGAACCGCGGACGGAGTGTAAGAAAGAACAGCCGGCTGTGAACATGCAGACCGGGGTAAAAAAATAATAGCCTGTGGTGGGCGGCTTGCAGTATGACATAAAAAGAAATACTGTACTACAGCTCACCGCAGGCATTTTGCATGCTGCCGTATGTAGAAAATCGTGTACGGATTGTTCATATTTGAACGAATCGCCGCATTAGTCACGCTGGAGCAGCGCAGTATGTGTTTTGTCGATCTTGTTACGGATCTGAAGCATCTGATAATCCAGGACATCAATAGAATCCGCGCAGACCTTGAGCTGCCGTTCGATTTCTTCTGTATTTTCTACATCTTTTTTATATCTCAGCTTATGCTCCAGGCTGGCCCAGAAATCCATGGCAATGGTCCGAAACTGCATTTCCACTTTTATGTATTGCTTTCCGATGGACAAAAAAATCGGGACATCCAGAATCAGATGCAGGCTGCGGTAGCCGTTGGGTTTCGGGTTTTTGATGTAGTCTTTTTTCTGGACAAGGACAATGTCATCGTGGCTGACCACCAGCTTTGCCAGCCGGTAAATGTCATCCGGGAAAGAGCAGATCACGCGGATCCCGGCCACATCGGTCAAGTGTTCCCGGATGCTTTCTACCGTGATGGGATAGCCTCTTCGTTCTAGCTTCTCGTAGATGCTCTGGGGAGATTTCAGCCTGCTTTTGATGGACTCAAAAGGATTGCGGTTATATTCCTGGGAAAACTCCGCATACAGCACATTGAGCTTGGCTTCCACCTCCAGGATGGCAGCGCGGTACTGCAGCATCAGATCATTGAAAATTTTTGTATCTTTCAGTCTCCGTGTCTGGAGCCGGATGATCTGCTCCTGCTTTTCCAGGGCTTTTGTCTGGACCGCGACTTTTTCTTCCAGGCCGTTTTTACGGGCGAAGAGTTCTACGATATTGTCCACCCGTTTTCTTACAATAGAACTGTTAAAAGGCTTATGGATGAAATCGGAGACACCCATTTCAAAGCAATAGTTCTCAATCTCAACAGCGCGCTCGCTGCTTATGATCAGGACGGGGATCGTCTCGATCCACCTCATATTATTCATCCATGTAAGCACCCCATAGCCGTCCATATTCGGCATCTGCAGATCCAGAAGAAGGGCGGCGATGTTACCCTGGAATTTTTTCAGCATCTGGATGGCCTGTGTCCCGTCCTCCGCTGTTTCTACAATATAATCCTCCATCAGCATATCATGTAGTATTTCGCGATTGATCTCTACATCGTCCACTACCAATATCCTATGCATATTTTCCACCTCATCTTATATGTAACATTAGAAGTATAGCTATGCATTAGTTTACCACATAATTTTTTCCCTTTCAACAAAATATAACCCCCATGGGGGCTTGAATTGTTGCTGTGATATGGTAGTCTGATAGAGTAAAGATTTTGGGAACGGTTCGGAATAGCAGTAATATGAAAAAACAGGCTATACAGGTTTACTGCTGTTGTGGACACTTACAGATTTTGGTGGGAGGGATAAAGGATGCATATGGCAGACGCTTTGGTTGCTCCGGCAGTGGCAGGTACGATGTATGCCTGCTCGGCAGCGGCAGCGGCTTACTCAGTGAAACAGGTACGGTTGGATATGGATACGAAGAAGATCCCGGTAATGGGAGTGATGGGAGCTTTTGTGTTTGCGGCACAGATGATCAATTTTACGATTCCGGGTACGGGCTCCAGCGGGCATTTGTGCGGTGGAATGCTGCTGTCGGCATTGCTTGGGCCGTATGCCGGTTTCCTGACTATGATCGGGGTGCTCCTGATCCAGGGGCTGCTGTTTGCGGACGGAGGGCTGCTGGCGCTGGGGTGTAATGTATGGAATATGGCCTTTTATGGATGCTTTGTAGGGTCGCTGCTGATCTGGAAGCCGATAATGAAGCGTGGAATGTCAAAGGCGAAGATCGTGGCGGTATCTATCCTGGGATGTGTCCTGACACTGCAGATGGGTGCGTTTAGCGTGTGCCTGGAGACGCTGGCGTCAGGGATTACAGAGCTGCCCTTTGGGGTGTTTGTGGGGACAATGCAGCCGATCCATCTTGCGATTGGATTTGTGGAAGGGCTGATCACGGCGGCGGTACTTGTGTTTGTTTATGAAGCAAGGCCGGAGCTTCTTTTTGGCAGTTCCACGGAAGAAGGGAAGAAGGGTAGATTTTCCTTTCGGAAGACAATGGTGGTCCTGGCAGTGGCGGCAGTACTGATCGGAGGGCTTCTGTCTTTGGCGGCATCTTCCAATCCGGATGGGCTGGAGTGGTCGATTGAAAGATTGACCGGTTCGGCAGAGGTGGAAGCGGAAGGCGGGATTTATGAGACCGCGGGTCATGTACAGGAGGCCACGGCATTGCTTCCGGATTATGCTTTTAAGGGTTCGGAAGCTGCGTTGGGAACCGCCTTTTCCGGTGTTGCAGGGGGAGCTGTGGTGTTGGTGGCCTGTGTGGGAGCGTGTTATTTATTTAAATTTTTCAGAAAGAAAGAACAGGCATGAATAAGATCAACGGCGCGATTTATGAAATACATCATATGGATACACTGGCATCAAGAAACCAGTGGGTGAATCAGATTCATCCACTGGTCAAGTTTATAGTAACGATCACGTACATTGCCCTGGTAGTGTCTTTCCATAAATATGACGTAGCCGGAGTGGCCGGTATGGCGGTTTACCCGGTTGCTGTTTTTATACTGGCGGAGCTGTCCTTTATGGATAGCCTGAAACGTCTTCGGCTTGTATTGCCTCTGGTATGTTTTGTGGGGGTATTGAATCCTTTTCTGGATCGGTATTATGTATTGCTGGACGGGATAAAGGTCAGTGCCGGGCTCCTGTCCATGATCTCACTGATCCTGAAGGGGGTGTTCAGTGTACTGGCTTCTTATCTGCTGATCGCGACCACTTCTATAGATAAGCTGTGCTATGCATTCCGTCTTCTGCATCTTCCCAGAGCGGTAGTGACGCAGTTCATGCTGACTTATCGTTATATTACGGTTCTGCTGGAGGAAGTGGACCGCGTCACACAGGCGTACATGCTTCGGGCGCCTTACCAGAACGGGATCCATTTTAAAGCCTGGGGATCACTTGTGGGACAGCTTCTTCTGCGAAGCATGGATCGGGCGGAGGTGGTGTATGAAAGTATGCTGCTGAGAGGATACCAGGGGGATTATCAGTATATGCAGGAAAAGACAAAACTCCGGAGGCAGGATATGGGATATCTGGTTTTCTGGCTGGCGGTGCTGGCGGCGTTCCGGATATGGCCGGTTGTGCGGCTTGCGGGGATGCTGTTTTCCTAAGGAAGTTGAGGTGTGGATATGAGCCATATACATATTGATGTGGAGAATGTATCCTTTGGATATGAAAAGAGAGAAAAAATACTGAAAGAGATTTCGCTTCATGCGGCAGAGTCCGACTCTATTGGGCTCATTGGCGCTAACGGCGTGGGAAAGTCTACATTTTTAAAAATGCTGGTGGGATTAAATCTGGATTTTACAGGCTCTATACGAGTGGCGGAGATTCCGGTGGAAAAGCGTACCCTTGCTCAGATCCGTTCGAAGATCGGGTATGTGTTCCAGGATTCAGACAGCCAGTTGTTCATGAATACGGCCTATGAGGATATCGCATTCGCGCCGAGGAACTATGGGCTGCCGGAACAGGAAGTGGGGAGAAGGGTGGAGCAGGCGCTTCGGATGACGGGGATCGGGCATCTGAAGGAAAAGCAGATATATAAGATGTCGGGAGGCGAAAAGAAGCTGGTTTCCATTGCCACCATTTTGTCTATGATGCCGGATATCATCCTTATGGATGAACCATCGACCGCGCTGGATCCGAGGAACAGACGGAATCTGATCCGTATTTTAAATTCCTTCGAACATCTGAAGATCATCGCGTCCCATGACCTGGATCTGATTCTGGATACGTGCGAAAGAACGGTGCTGATGGCGGATGGAAGGATCGTGAAGGATGGGCGTACAGAAGAGATACTTACGGATCGGAAGCTTTTGGAGGACAATGGGCTGGAGCTGCCATTTTGCCTGCAGGGGCGGGGAAGAAAATCCTAAAGATTTCCTTAAGATGCTTGACAAAATGAAACAGGAGTGATATATTTTTGCCAGGCAATGGAAAGGGAGTAGCTGAACGCCCGGATTCGGGTGGATTTGAAAGCGTCAGCCGATACCGAGAGGTATCCGTATCAAATGAGATGGCAAGACTTTTATTGTGGCTTATGTCATGGTAGAAGTCTTTTTTTCATATCATGCCATAAATGTTCAGATGGCAGACAGGGCTCCTGACCTGCTGCTTTTGAGTAATTGTCCTTGCTACAGACAAAGCCACATAAACTTGCTGGAATCAAAAGTTGCTGGGATGTATCTGTCAGAGCATGGAACAGATACGCAATACTTAAGAAAGTGAGGAAAAGGAAATGGCAGATGAAAAAAGGAAACAGGAGATCAGAGAGGCTATCGGAGCGGGCGCATGTGCGCTTGCAAGTCTGAGGGAGGCACAGAAAAAGCTGGAAAGCGCAAGACAATGGGGGATCGTTGACCTGTTTGGCGGAGGATTGATCTCAGATATGTTCAAGCATTCCAGGATGAGCGAGGCGGCCAGTTGTATGGAAGCGGCGAAACGGGACCTGCAAAGGTTCCAGAGGGAGCTTGGAGATGTGGAGATCCCGATGAACCTGCAGATAGAGGTCAGCAGCTTTTTATCCTTTGCGGATGTGTTCTTTGATAATCCGATATCGGATTATATGGTGCAGACCCGGATCGCGGAAGCGAGGGAGCAGGTTGAGGAAGCGATCAGCTATGTAGAAGCACTGATGGTGGAACTGAAGCAGATGGGGAGCATAAAATAAGTTAAGGGCATTCAGGAAAGGCCATGAGGATGTATCTGTAAGAGAAGGAACAGATATCCGTGTATGGATAAAAGAAAGGAAGAAGAATATGGGATGTTTGGGAAATGTATTATGGTTTGTATTTGGCGGCGCGTTTACCGGATTGAGTTGGTGCCTGGCGGGATGCCTGTGGTGTATCTCGGTCGTGGGGATACCTGTAGGGCTGCAGTGCTTTAAATTTGCACAGCTTAGCTTCTTCCCGTTTGGGAAGGAGGTACAATATGGGGGCGGAGCCGGTTCATTTTTGCTCAATGTTGTGTGGCTGCTGCTCTCGGGACTGCCGCTGGCACTGGAGCATCTGGTGATCGGTGGAGCGATGTGTATCACGATCATTGGGATTCCGTTCGGGTTGCAGCATTTTAAACTGGCGAAGCTGGCATTGATGCCGTTCGGGGCAGTGGTGTATTAAAGGGAAAAGAGACTGCCATATCAGATGAGAATTCTGGTATGGCAGTCTCTTTTCTATTGTTCCAAAAGCTGTCGAAGTATGAAATCACGAAAGTTTTTTACCGCGGGAGTCAGGTATACTTGCTTGTTGGATACCATATAAATATTGCCTTCCCAGGTGGGATGCACGATAGGAAGGATCTTTACGCTCAGCTTTAAAAGCAGTTCACGGTAAGGGGTGACAGCGATCCCGAAGCCGTGGGATACCAGCCCGAAAATGACCTGCTCTTCATCTGTCTCGTAGGCGATCTTCGGACGCTGTCCTATCTTTTCAAACAGTTCATCAATGACAGGGCGCAGTCCGGTACTATTATCGAAGAAGATATAAGGATATTCCAGCGTATTTTCCAAAGAGATAGAGTCATTTTTTGCTAACGGATGATCCTGCTGTACGATCAGGACGAGTTCCTGCCGGTCAATGGGGACGCAGGAAAGATCTTCCGATTCTATAGGGCGGGCGCAGAAGACCAGGTCATATTTCTGAAGCCTTAAGCCTTCCAGAAGCTCAGGGGTCCTGTCTGCGTGGAAAGTAAAATTGGTCCGGCAGTCCGGGCAGCGGGACAGAAAACGAGAAGCCAGCTCCGGAATGAACCGGACGCCCAACTGCGTGAGAAAGCCCAGACGGATCAAATCTTCTCCCCGTGCGTAACGCTGCATATCTTCGATGCCGTTGTCCAGGATGGAAAGTGAGCGTCTGACACATTGCAGGAATTCTTTTCCATATTCTGTCAGCCGGGTGCCTCTCCCGGCTTTCTCAAACAACTGTACTCCTAGTTCCTCTTCCAACTGGGAAATGGCGTGGCTCAGGCTGGGCTGTGAAATATTCAGATGCTGGGCCGCATTGGTATAATGCTGTTCCCGGGCGAGCTCTTCAAAATATCTTAATTGATACAGGTTCATAAGGTGACCTCCGATCGGATATGATTTCGGAATCTCGATGAGGTTTTTCTAAGATTCCCGTTTTCATACATTTTACAACGATCCATAGATATTGTCTATGAATAAATAGAAATTATTCATTTGTTTTATGTTTGGATATGTGGTAGTTTAGTATGTGCAGAAAGGAACTGCAGAAAATTAATGAAGATCCACTTAGACAGTGGATGAGATCCGATGAAAAATATCAAAGGTGACATGCAGAAAATGCATGAAAAATGGAGGGATATAAAATGGAAACAAAGAAAACATTGGTCAGAGGAGAGATGGTTCTTCCGCTTATCATTGTGATGAATAGTTTTGGAGTTGTTTTGATGCTGTATTCAGGAACAGGGGTTTCGGCGATCTCTAGTATGACATATGCGTTGAGTGAAGTACTTCCTGTATTTTCACTGGGAACCTGGACTTACATTTTCCAGAGTATTCTGGTGATCAGCCTGATGGTGTTGAGAAAAAGATTTATGCCACAGTATCTATTAAGCTTTTGTGTTGGATTCGCGTTTGGGCTTATGATGGATGTACATAAAGAATGGATCCAGGTAT
The DNA here is from genome assembly GCA_964523125.1 of uncultured Clostridium sp. Taxonomy (GTDB): domain Bacteria; phylum Bacillota; class Clostridia; order Lachnospirales; family Lachnospiraceae; genus Schaedlerella. The sequence continues at coordinate 10,285 of CAZFXM010000053.1, forward strand.
TGCCTACGGCAGTTCCGTTCCGGGTATTTTATTTTGTAGTAAGCTATCTGATCATCTGCGTAGGTGTGGCGTTATCTAACCGTTGTAAGATGCCGATCATCCCGACGGATCTTTTCCCGAAGGAACTGTCGGACATTACCGGGATGACATTTTCAAAGATCAAGGTTTCTTTTGACCTGATCTGCGTAGTAACGACAGCAGTATTGACATTCGTCTGTCTTGGCGGGATCAGCGGACTGGGAATCGGGACACTGCTCAGCGCGCTGACAATGGGCAAGGTGATCGGAAGCATGGACGGCTGGATGGACCGCCATGTGGAATTTGTGACACATCAGATGCGAGGCCACGGAAGGCGGAGACTGCGTCTGGCATAATGGCATTTGATATAGAATAGGGGGCGGGAAATATGGAATTTCCTGTCCCCTTTTGTGGTGCGCCGGGAGTTATGAAAAACTAAATCTCCAGTTCTGATACATCAAGCCCAAAAGTCGAAAGCTTCACCTTAGCCACTCTTATTTGATAATCTAATTCCTTGAATACATGTTACAATTCACGGACAGGCTGTGAATTGCAACAAATACAAGGTGAACTGTAGCTTGTGAAATTTTGTCATATATGATAAAGTAAGTATGCAGGTTCATTCGAAGTTCAGGGCAGACGCTCATATTGAACAGACAGATGAGATCATTATTTATTACAAGGGGTATGAAATATGGAAAGAAAAGTAGGTACAGTTTCAAGAGGGATCCGGTGTCCGATCATTCGGGAAGGCGATGATCTGGCGGATATTATTGTGGAGAGCGTGCTGGACGCGGCAAAGAGTGAGGGATTTGAACTCAGGGACAAGGATGTGATCGCGGCAACGGAGTCTATCGTGGCAAGGGCACAGGGAAATTACGCATCGATCGACGCGATCGCGAAGGATGTAAGAGAAAAGCTGGGCGGAGGGACGATCGGGGTGATCTTCCCAATCCTGTCACGCAACCGGTTCGCCATATGCTTAAAGGGAATTGCCAGAGGCGCGAAGAAGATCGTATTGATGCTAAGCTACCCCAGTGATGAGGTGGGAAATGAGCTTGTGACGCTGGACCAGGTGGATGCGGCAGGCATCAATCCGTACAGTGACGTGCTGGACGTAAAACGCTACAGAGAGCTGTTCGGCGAGAACAAGCACCGTTTTACAGGTGTGGATTATGTGACGTATTATAGTGAGCTGATCCGGGAGCAGGGAGCGGAAGCAGAAGTTATTTTTGCCAATCATCCGCGGGAGATCCTAAAGTATACGAAGAATGTCCTGGCCTGTGATATACATACCCGGGCAAGGACAAAGCGGATACTAAAGGAAGCGGGCGCGGAGGTCGTGCTGGGGATGGATGATATCCTGACCAGTCCGGTGGATGGAAGCGGATGCAATGAACGCTTCGGGCTTTTGGGGTCGAATAAATCCACGGAGGAAAAGGTAAAGCTGTTCCCGAGAGATTGTATGGGGCTGGTGGAAGAGGTACAGAGGAGGATCCTGGAAAAGACCGGAAAGCATGTGGAAGTCATGGTATATGGGGACGGAGCGTTCAAGGATCCGGTAGGCAAGATCTGGGAGTTGGCAGACCCTTGTGTATCGGTGGCGAACACGAAGGGATTGGAAGGTACGCCGAATGAGTTGAAGCTGAAGTATCTGGCGGACAATGATTTTAAGGATCTGTCTGGAAAAGAACTGCAGGACGCGATCTCGAAACGGATCGGGGAGAAGAAGGAGAATCTGGTAGGAGATATGGTATCCCAGGGAACGACCCCAAGGAGGATCACGGACCTGATCGGGTCTCTGTGTGACCTGACCAGCGGGTCGGGAGACAAGGGGACGCCGGTCATCCTGGTGCAGGGATATTTTGATAATTATATATCCGGGAAATAGGATGGCAGATCTCTAGCGTGAGTTTCAGGCTTTTGATACGAAGAGACCTGAGAATCCTTATATTATAAAGGATTCTCAGGTCTCTTTGCGTGGTGCGTACAAATCTAATCCTGATACAACTTCCCATAATTCTTTTTGCTTTTTTGTCATTTTTCCAAGCACTCTGGTAAAGCTCATTTTTTACCTGTAGCTGATTGTATCACCCATCCATCATAAATCCCGTAAAATGATAAATTTATAAAAGTTTTTTCCCCACGGTTTCCTGCGGGAAAATTTATTTACAGGCATGTTTGTGATATACTCATGAAAAACACTAAACGGTACAAAGGTTTTGAGGTTTACAAAAGAAGCAGTGTTGAGTTGAATAGAGATTTAGTTATTACCTTCTGGTATAAACTGATGAACAAAACGAGACTTCTCAGGAGGTCTTGTTTTGTTTAGACTTTAAGCAGAAACACTTTCCGGGTAACCCTAGCAGGGACTTGCAGTGATCCATCCGGTGCTTTACCGCCATATCTATAAGGACGGTACAGGACGATTCGCCCGTTTTGCGAGAAATGTCTGGGAAATTGAAGAAAAAAATACGGAGGAAGAGACAGCCCTTGCCGGAATAGAGGCTCTGGCGGAGTTCATAAAGGAGATCGGCCTGCCTGTAAGTTTTACTCAGATGGGGATTCCCGAGGATACAGATTACCGCCGCATTGCTGATTCCACAAATATTACGGCCGGATGCTGCCGGAAATTGACGCCGGATGAAATTTTCGAGATACTGAGAGAGTGTGTATGAAAGGATTAAAAAGAAGCATACGGCCTGCCGGATAGAGAGACGTTCCATAGAACCAATTTTATCCGGTAAAGGAGTCCGTTTTTTACAGGGGGCGGCTGGCATGAAAACGAAAATGAAACTGAAAATAGCGACAGACCTGCTCATGACGGCGGCACTGGATCAGTTTGTATTCTTTGACTATGAAGAACCGGCTGCTTTCTTTTTACTGGACTATATGGCAGGTGGGGCGCTATTTATCTGTGTGGGACATTATCTGGGGCAGCTTGTACGGAGGAAAAAACGATGAGTGTCCACAAAGGGTTTTCTCTGCCGAATAGTGACTAATGGATCTGTGAGATTGTGGATGCAATCAGTGGAGGGAAGAGACCACAGAGTAACTTTTGGCTAAACCATGTACAGCATGACATTATGATGCGAAGCATGATTGGCAATAGAAAAGCAAGAACAATAAAAATAATATCACAATATCAGGAGGTAGAACCATGGAATTCATTACATTAAACACAGGAGCAAAAATGCCGTTGGAGGGTTTTGGAGTATTCCAGATTCCAGATGCCGTACAGTGTGAACAGGTGGTTTATGAGGCAATTAAGACCGGATACCGCCTGTTGGATACCGCGGCCGCTTACATGAATGAGGAAGCTGTGGGCAAGGGTGTGGCGAAGGCGGTCACAGAGGGCCTTGCTACAAGGGAAGAGCTGTTCATCACCACCAAGGTCTGGGTGCAGGATATGAAGAGCGAGGATACGGCTTACGAGGCTATAAAGACATCTCTTGCGAAGTTAAATATGCCTTATGTGGACCTTATCCTGCTCCATCAGCCTATGGGAGATTATTTTGCGGCATACCGGGGAATTGAGAAAGCATATAAAGACGGCCTGACCAAAGCAATCGGCGTGGCGAATTTCTATCCGGCGGTTCTTACCAACCTTTGTGAGACCGTGGAAGTAATCCCTGCTGTCAACCAGGTAGAGCTGCATCCGTTCTTCGTACAGGAATCTGCCCTTGAAAACATGAAAGCATACGGTGTGGTGCCGCAGGCATGGGGGCCTCTTGCAGAAGGCAAGCACGGTATATTTACTGATCCGGAGATGACGGAGATCGGAAAGAAGTACGGTAAGAGCGCCGCACAGGTGGCTCTCCGCTGGAATGCCCAGCGCGGGGTGTCCATCATACCGAAGTCCGTCCATGTGGAGCGCATGAAGCAGAATATCGATATCTGGGACTTCGTCCTTACGGAGGAAGAGATGGCAAAGATTGCCGCAAAGGATCTGGGGCACAGCGAGATCGTGAACCATGACGATCCGGCGTTTGTAAAAATGCTCTGCGGAATGAACATTCATTGATGGAAGAGATGAAGACGGGATAGCGGCGCAGGAGTATATCTACAATGCGCTGCCCCTTTTTTTCGGGGAGACACAGTAAACGTCCATGTCAGATACTAGGAGGAATATTCAAAATGAGAAAAGATTTAGGAAAGCAGCCGGCAGTGTTTCCCATGCCGGATAAGTTTGCGAAATCAGGATATCATGCGGAGAAAAGCGCCCATGTTCCTGCTCCGATTATTACGGAGTTCCCGGTTGCGCTGGAGTGTGAGCTTGCGGAGATTACGGAGACGGAGAACCTGCATGCGGTAGTGGGTACGATCGTGAATGTTAGCGCAGATGAAAAAGTACTTTCGGAAAACGGAAAGGTAGATCCCCTGAAATTGAATGCCTTGATCTTTGACCAATTCCAGTCTGGCTATTATGTGGCCGGCGAGAAAGTGGGACAGGCATGGAATGCTGGAAAAGAGATCATGAAAAATAACAGAATAAATGAATAGCTGAAACATAATGGTCACGATTGCAGCGCTTTTTTCGGATACAAAGTCAGCCATAGGAGATAGGGAGGGAACGAAAAAATGAGAATAGCGAACCTGCTAAAAATGGCCTGCATGCTTTCGATTGTCTTTTTAGTTGGCGGCCTGTACGCCTGTGGAAAGAATACAGTCTCATCGGCCGGCTCTGAGCCGGAAAATGACAGCAATTCAGGTCAGACAGAGAGCAGCGAATCTCTCCCGGCAGAAAGCAATGAGGGTGATGGTAATCCAGAAAGCTACGGAGAATTCATTCCTGTGAACCGCAGTACCAGAGTGCAGGATGTGATCAATGATCCGGTGTTTGGCGGTTATGGCAGGCTGATTTTTCCGGCTGACCAAACCATAAACAGCAGCCTGACGCTGGAAAATGTGGGTGATATTTTGACCTGGTATACTTACATCAATCCGGATAAAACGGTGGAGATTGTAAACTATCTGGGTGAAAATGCTGCTACAGGAGAAACGGTTTTCTATGATATTTACACCAGGGAAGAAAAAGCGGAGGATCCGCGGAAGGAAAATACAGGTCTGTTTTTCTTCCGCGGAGATCCGGATGGAAAAGTGGCAATCTGTAACGCAGGCGGAGGATTTGTCTATGTCGGCGCTATGCAGGACAGCTTTCCCCATGCATTAGAACTTTCCAGGAAGGGATACAATGCCTTTGCATTGATTTACCGTCCCGGAGCGGATACCGCCTGTGAGGATCTGGCGCGGGCCATCGTTTTTCTCCATGAACATGTAAAGGAACTTAAGATCAATATGACAGATTACTCCCTTTGGGGCGGTTCCGCAGGCGCGAGGATGGCTGCATGGCTTGGCTCCTATGGAACCAAAGCCTTCGGTGAGGAAGAATGTCCCCGTCCGGCAGCGGTTATTATGCAGTATACAGGTATGTCCGAAGTGACGGGGGACGAGCCGCCTACTTATAATTGTGTTGGCACCAGCGATGGGATTGCTTCTTATCGAACGATGGAGGAACGGATTCGCCGGATTCAGTCCCAGGGAACAGATGCCCGGATTGAAGTCTTTGAGGGACTTCCTCACGGCTTTGGCCTTGGGGAAGGAACTGTAGCAGAAGGATGGATTGACAATGCGGCAGCCTTTTGGGAAAGACAGATGCAGGAATAAAAATAGGAGGACAGGGAAAATATGAAGGCAAAAATAAAACATTGTAGTCCTGGCAGGAAAATCTGCCGGTTGGTGATCATTGATGATTGAGATTCTGCACCGTGAATTCGTATATCTCTGGTACTACTTCGACATACAGCTGCGGCAGATTTTCTGGTACTGGGTACTGGGAATCGTGCTGGGTTCCTGTGTATCCGTCTTTTTGAAGGATAGAATTCACGGCCTTTTCAGTTCCATGAGCGAAAGCAGGATGGGGCTTGCGGGAATCGTGCCGGCAAGTCTCCTTGGGATTGCCTCTCCCCTTTGCATGTACGGTACGATTCCTCTGGCGGCCTCCTTTTCCAGAAGCGGAATGCGGGATGAGTGGCTGGCGTCTTTTATGATGTGTTCCGTCCTGCTGAATCCGCAGCTCATTGTTTACAGTACTGCGCTGGGGACGGCTGCGCTGGCAGTCCGTATCGTTTCCTGTTTCCTCTGCGGTATCTCAGCGGGGCTGCTGATCCATTTCCTTTGCAAAGGAAAACCATTTTTTGATTTTGAAGGATTTGACGAGCCTCATAACCACGATACCGACCCCAGACTGTTTTTGCGGCTGATAAAGAATATCGGGAGAAATATCCGGGCCACCGGGTTTTATTTCCTGCTCGGTATTTTCCTTTCCGCTGTGTTCCAGCGTTATGTGCCGGAAGAACTGATGACGATTTTTTTCGGAGGCAGCGAGGCGTTCGGGGTTCTGATGGCAGCGACGATCGGCGTGCCGCTTTATGCCTGCGGCGGAGGTACGATCCCTCTTTTACAGGCATGGCTGATGGACGGCATGAGCATGGGCAGCGCCGCTGCATTTATGATTACCGGACCGTCTACCAAGATTACCAATCTGGGGGCGTTGAAAATCGTTCTGGGAATGAAACATTTTGTGATTTATATTGCTTTTGTAATGGTATTTTCCTTTGCCAGCGGGCTGGTGGTAAATCTTCTGGTATAAGGAACTGTTGTGAACGATTAGTCAGAAAAGAGGCATATCTGCATTGCAGTTCCCGATGGGACGGTGATTATGCGCAGGTGGCAGAAAAACGTGTGCCTGTCTATCTGGCCATTGGAGAAAACGATGAATATTACGGCTCCGAACCGACAAGGGAAGCATACGAAGCGCTGCGCAGCCTATATCTGGAGCAAGGGCTTTCGGAAACAGAAATTGACCGTTTGTTAGTACTTGACATCAAAGATAGTTCATATTTCGCAGAACGGGGAATTGAAGGCCAGCATGGGGGCGGCGCACAGTTTGCGTTTGATGAGGACATTATGGGCGGATGGAAAAGGTATTGATCTGCGGGGGTGGAATGGTGAACTGGTCATTCCTGCAGGCAGGAGTGATAGATGAATGAAATGACCTAATCCCCCAGCTATGCTGGGGCGAATAGAATAAGCCGTA
>CAZFXM010000054.1:0-16269 GCA_964523125.1 uncultured Clostridium sp.
AGTACACCAGAACAAGCTTATACTCCTTTTCCAGCCCATCCTTTACACTACAGATCGTTTGCCTCAGATTCGAATACATCTACTTTCGCTCCTATTTTCCGATATTTCTGGTTTCCCATTTTGTGATGAAACATTTCGTTTCCTTATGCTATCCCACATCCCATGGCTTTCAGGGTAATTGAATCAATTTCTGATTCGGATATTGTGTAATCTGCAACATAGGCGGATGTTCTTTCAGATAGTTCGCGTCCGGCGTACTTCCGGAAATCAGCTGAAATACAAGCCAGACTTCCGCCTGAGTCCCTGTTTTCAGGGAAAATGACATTCCAGGTATATCCGGATTCACCGTGCGGAATCTATCTGCCGATGGGATCATGCAGTAATTCGTTCCGACCAGCATGGAGATTCCCAGCGGTACTCCCTGCTCCCCGACATGTTCATTGCTTTCATTTTTTACGGACAGCTTTACCATATAAAAATCGTCCGCAATCCCCATATCCTTCACGTTATATTCCCTGCTGAACTCCTCCGCCGACAGGATCCTAGAATCCAGTGCCTGCACGGTGTAGCCTTCGCTGGAATCTCCCTCGGAGATATTATAATCCGTTCCATAAGGAACCGTCTCCCCTTCCTTGAAAATCCGGCGGCCTGGACTGCTAATCTCTGCGTTGACCGCATAGACCCGGACTCCATACAGCACGATCAGGCACAGTATGATTACAGCCGTCGCAATTCTTTTTTTCTGCATAACTTCCTCTCCTTTTCCTGTCTCACTGCCCGCTGTCCAGACACAGGTGTTCCGCGACTCTGCCTGCGTCCAGCTTGTATATCTCATCCGACAGCTCTTTTAGTATCCCAATATCATGGCAGGACACGATCACAAGCGCGCCCTTTTGCTTCTGCCCGGAGAGGATTCCCTTCATCAGGCCGATTCCGGCTTCGTCAAGGGCATTGGTCGGTTCATCCAGTATCACGATATCCGGCTCTTCCATGATCGCCGCCGCAATGCCAAGACGCTGCTTCATACCGAGAGAATACTTTCTGTATTTCTTCTTGTCCGCCGGGTCGAGTCCTACCGCCCGGATGCTATCCCGAATCTGCTCCGGTGAGGCAAGCTTTCGTATGCCCGCCAGCATGTTCAAGTTGTCAAAACCTGAATAACGCCCCAGAAATGCCGGATTTTCCAGCAGAAAACCAATGTTTTCCGGAAATTCGATCTCTCTGCCCAATATCCGGCCATTGATTGACACACTGCCCTCCGAAGGACGGATCAGGCCGATGATGGTACGCATCAGCATAGTCTTTCCCGAACCGTTTACCCCCTGGAGTCCATAAACCCTTCCCCCGTGCATCACCGCAGTGACATCTTGAAGAACCGTGTTTTTGCGAATTCGCTTCGTAACATGATTGACATCTATTTGAACCATAACTGTCTCCTTCCTATTCCTTTTCCAATATGTCATATAACCGAAATCTCACAAGCCCCAATAAAGCAGCCTGAAACAGCAGGACTGCCGCTATCCGCTTACCCGTTCCGATGGAGACCCCTGCCTTGAGCATCCAGTCATACCGGAATGCCATGGCATAATTGCCGATCACAAACGGGGACAGCAGGTAGGCAGATGACAGCAGCAGGACCGCCGCCGCAAAAAAACTGAATATCGGCCTGATAAACAGGGACACCGTCATCTGCAGCATGTTAATAGCCGCGGAAATCAGCACCGGCAGCATCAATACCGAAATCGGAAGCGAAGAAGGGTTCCAGACTTCCTGATTTCTGATATTGAATACCAGATTGATAAAATCCATATGAATCCGGTTCGATATCTCCATCCCAGAAACCAGGGACAGCACAAGCCCTATTGCCTGTATGGTCAGATGATACAGAACGGTGCCGCAGAAATTCCAGCAGCATTTTGACAGCCACCACAACGACCTCCGTCCGGAGCGGACCAATACCTGCTGCCCCACCCCGTACAGATCCTGGAACGGATAATTCAGCAGGATAAACGGCAGGATCAATAATACCAGAATCCAGACGACCGGAAACTGGAACGGGTTTTCGGGAAAGGGTATGTACTCGCACATCCCCCCATACAGGTAAAACCAATAGTCCCCATAACCTGCCACATTTTGTATCATCCCATCTTCCAGATACCGCCGCGCCTTTACGTAAAAATCAAAGAATGTCACTGCTGCGATTAGCGCCGACACAGGCAGCAGCGTCCTGCTTCGAAGGATCCCCTGCCTGAAATCAAATATCAAATCGTTAATAAATCTCATGCTTGCGCTCCCATACCATACTCACAAAAAAGGTCCCGGCAAACAAGACTGCCGCCTCCGTCAGGATCACTGCCCAGGAAGCCGCGTATGCCGCCGCTACCGGACGCAGAAAATACATCGGAGATATTTCCTTATATACCGTCGTCATCGAGGTGTAGATGAACTGCCGGGAATAATGGAACACCAGCAGCAGGATCAACGGCAGGATCACGGCAACGGCCCGGTGCCGGACAAAGCTTGCGGCTCCGCAGCTGATACACGCGATCAGCCCACAGAACACAAAGTCAATACAAAGATACAGCACCACATACAACAGCGGCATCGTATAATAAAGCGAGGACATCAGTGAATGGAAAAATACTCCATTGCTCGTGCAGTATACAGGTGTTGGCAAAACGGCCGGAACAAACAGCGACGTCAGCAGGAAATTAAAGAGCAGCGGAGTGACCACCGCAAGCCCTCCTGATATAAAAACTGCAATGTATTTCGACAGATAGTAGCTGAACTTACCGCCGCTCACCGCCGCCATCCTGACATAGCCGCACTGCTTTTCCTCGCAGTAGGACCATCCGTAAGGGATTGCTGCCAGCAGCGGAAGTACAAAAAAGTAAATCGAGGATCCCAGGGAAAAAGTTTCCCCTCCGATCCAAAGATTAAATAAGTGGGTGGCTGCCTGCATCGTATTCTGACCTGAGTTCTCCTGCGTCAACAGCTCACTCTGATAAATGGCTATACTGTTTGCAAAGCTAAGCATGGTAATGGAGCAGCCAATCAGGATTGTAATATAAAACAATTTGTTCTTCAAAGATTTACGAAGCTCTATTCCTATCATTCTTTTTAACATTTTTCTGCTCCTTCTTATAAGTCCAGCTTCCAGAGACGCTGTATATCTAAGTCACCGCCAAAATTGTAAATTACATACAGGTTCTCTTTTTTGTATTGTTCCAAATCGATCCACCAGCCCACTTTTGCATCCATGCTTTGACCGGCAGGCAATTCAAAGTTATAATAATGAGAACCGTCCTTTGTATCTACAGACTCAGAAAAATACGCAGGAAGACCCAACTCCCTCAGTTCCTTCCCATCTGGTGTAAGGCACGCCACACCAAGCATGGTTATGTTCTGTTCTCCCAAATCCAAGTTAATATTTTTTATGTTGACATCACACAGCAGGAAGCTCAATTTCGATGTATCTAAAGACACTACAGGCAATTCCGTCTCTATGTCATAGAGAAGATCTCCTTCCGTCCTCACCTGTATCCCGTCCAGTCCGGCTTCTTCCGGAGTCTGATATAGCTTTGCTGTTTTTACGGCACATTCTATCCCGATTTTTTCTGGATTCTCGTTTGTTGGAAAACCAAGCTGCTCTGTCTCTCCCAACTGAAGAACCTTATCCTCCTGAAACACTTTTCCACTTAATCTTTCTTCTGATTTTTCCCATGGCAAATCCTGTGCCCAGGAGAGTATACCCTCTGGTTTTTCCTCCACACTGCCTGTCTTCTCAGAATTACTGTTTTCCTCCTGGCTGTTCACTTCATCTGCCGCGTTCGTCTTTGTGCCGTGGGAACATGCAGGTAAAAAAACGCAGAGACAGACCAGACTTACAGCCGCCGCAAAAGTTGTCCGTTTTTTCTTACTTATAGACATTTTTCGTACCCCCTAAGGACAGACAGCCATGCTTCTTAATACTGTCTGTCCAGCCTTTATATTAATTAACAATCGGATAGCTTCCTACTGAATCCGGACTCCACTCTCCAGTCACATAACCGGATGTTCCCGAATATGCTGCTGTGATGTACAGCCTACAATAGTTCTTTCCATTTTCCTTAACGTAGTTAGTAATAAAATATTCGCCAACCGGCACAACCGCACGTCCATTCCGTGTACAATTGCTATCATCCGATGCCTTTGAAACAACCCCTAAATAGAACCCTGACGTGTTGTTAATATAATGATAACTATCATCATCCTTCCTACGTAAATTTGTGTTAAATCCCGACGTGTATCCTGCAAATGTTCTTCTAATTGTAGAATTTGACGCATCTATGGTTACCGGCTCGTCCGCAAATACCGGAATATTCAGGCTCATTGTTACTACCATTGCTAAAAGGATACTTGCTAACCATTTTCTTTTTCTCATCTCAAACTCCTTCAGTACCTTTCGGTAATCTCTCATTGTTTTTTTCTAAACAGTACTGTTTCTTACAAGTATTACTATATATCACTTTTCATTTAGAAAACTAAAAACGGCTTTTTTTCTAATTTTCTGACCTTAAGAATTTTGACCGCAACAAAATTGTTTTGAATTCTTCTATTATCTCTATTCGTTATGATTCGGCCGCTTTTCTACGAAAGCAGAATATATTCTTTTTTCTGAAAATCAACCAGGTTGATGCAAGACCACAAGTTACATACACAACCATAACAACAGCACTTTTTATTCCATGAAGATCTCAGTATGCATTAAAATCCATCCCCTCCGGCAGCTCGTAGCCGGGAGATTCTTTTGAGACCCGCCAGCTGTCTACTGTAAAAGAATGGTTCCCGCTCGTGATCGGGCTGCCGACGGACGCTATGTTTTTGGGTTCTACCGTCAGCCCTGCTTTTTCCTGTAATTCCTTTGCAAATGCTTCCGACCTCTCGTCAATCTCCCCCTCCTGCCCCGGCAGCATCAGATTTTCCATCCTTTTATCATTCTCTTCCATTGACTTCTGCTCATCCTTTGAAGGGTTCTTCCCTTGCAGGGCTTTTCCCTGGAACTGCATATAACTGATTCCAATCCCCAGAATCACAAGGACAACCATTATTCCTGAAATAACTGCTTTCTTCATACCTTACCTCTCTTTACAAAGTGTATTTTCAGCAACTCAATCTAACACAATGAAACTCAGATTTCGCATAGATTTTACCATCTCCCATAGTATTCAAACACAAGTGGAAAAAATACAGCAGGGAATGCTTTCGATTCAAAACATTCCCTGTGATCTGTTTCTTTACATACTTGTATATACCTGTTTACACAATAACTGCCTTTTGTATAATTCAGGACATAAGTCACTTTTAAACAGTTCTTAGATCAAACACTGTCCGAGCTCCACCATCCATACAAACGACATGATCCGGCCGGTGAAGGCATTAAACGCAGACAGCAGCTACTCCTTCCATTCTCTTTTACGAAATTGGGAAGATATGCGGATGTTCCCATCGCTATATAATAGTAACCGCCATTAGCCGAATAGTTTACTCCATCGCTAAAAACTCCTACATATACATCTCTATCTCCTTGATGAAAAATATATGACGATGTATAATCTAGCTTGTCTTTGCAGAGTGTAATATAGCCACTCGCACCAACATACGCATTATAATAGGTATCTGTAGTATTTCCGGCAAATGCCGTCATTGTTCCCATCAGCATCAAGCCAAGCAGTCCTGCGCCAATCAATCTTTTTCCATGTTTTAATTTGAGAATCTGTTTTTTGAACATAATGTTTTTCTCCTTTTTTATTTTTATAAACAGTACTGTTTCTTACAACCTTACATCGCTCTTGAGCAGAAAAACAAAATCATCTTTTTTCTAATTCCAATAATAGTTCGGCAAATGAAAATGATTTTTCCATATATTTTCTTTAGTTTAAAATGATATACCTCCTCACATCCTGTTCCTGATCCGCAATGATTGCTCCGCTTGGATTGATTTCCATATACATCTCCTGATTTTCTAATATTTTATCCGGAGCGATATAAATCATAGCCATATTCTTTGTTTCACCTGTAGTAAAAGACTCTTTCAAGTAATCTTTTGTTAATTCTCTTGGTGTTTCTTCACCCAGATACATCACCTCACCGATATAATCTCCAGCATTAAAAATCTCCAGCCTAATATACGCCCATATATATTCAGAAACTGCCTTATCCGTTAAATTTTCTGCTGAAATATCAACCGTAACATAGGAAAACTCATTCTTAATGTTTCCATTCGCATCCAATTCAGCGCCTCGAAGTGATTTCGAATCCTGTCCTTTTGGAAAATCATAACCCGGAGATTCTTTCGAAATATTCCATGACGTTACTGTAAAAGCAAATTTTCCACTTATAATAGGTTGACCGGTAGACACAATATTTTTTGCTTCAACTGTTATTCCAGCTTTTTCCTTCAATGTTTTCGAAAATTCTTTAGAAGCGTTATCAGGTTCACCCTCCTGCCCTGGTGTACTCGCCATATTCAAGATTTCTTCTTTACGTTGGTCACTTTCTTCCTGCCGCTCCTTAGCCATCTTCACATTGTTGCTTCCCCTGAAATATATCAATCCAATTCCCATTCCTGTAATCACAAGAATAATAACACTTATCGTAACAATCATTTTTCTCATCTTTACCTCCAGTTCTTATCTCTCCGAGCCCATTCCCTGTAGCTTTGTCATACAACAATCTAATGACGAACAAAACAAGTTTTGGTTAATACCCCTGTAGTTTTGCTGTAGTGAGTTTCATCTCATAGAAAAATCATCTCACAAATGAAATCAATTTGAATCTTTTATTCCTGACAACTAAATGAAAAAAGAACACGTTGTTACAGATTTTATAAAAGTATGAAATTGTAAATTTACCTAAAAGAATATGGCAAGGTTTATAATGTAGCAAATGATAGGGAATGTTTTGCAGCTTAAAACATTCCCTATCATGATAGAATACTTTTTGTAAAGTATAGATTATACATCTTCAGACATCATATGTCCGTATCAGACACTGTCTGGACTCCACTGACCAAATAATGTACAGGATAGAGCAGGTGATGGTGTAAGATACAAATAGCAGTTATTTCTTCCATTCTCTTTTACATAGTTTGGAAGATATCGAGACTGTCCTACTCCAACATAATACGATCCCCCATTTGCCGAGTAATTAATTCCAGAACTTCGAACCTGTACATTTGCCGGATTCACTCCCTGATGATTAATATAAGATGATGTATAATCCTCCTTGAGTCTGGTTTGCGTAGCGAAACCATTAGGCCCCGTAAAATAATCATAAGGTGTGTCCTGAGCACTTGCAAAAGCCGTTGTTGACATAGCCATCAATAACATTGTGCTAATGATTCCTGTACAAATCATCTTCTTCCCATGTTTCATCTTCAATATCTGCTTTTTGAACATAATGTTTTCTCCTTCCCTTTCTACTTAATTTATAAACAGTACTGTTTCTTATGAGCATTACTATACATCACCTTTACTTACAAAAACCAAATTTGTCTTTTTTTATAATTTTATGACCTTTAAAATTTTTACCAGATAATCTCGCATTGTTCAGACAGTCTTAACGTCTGCCTAAAATAACTCACGGAATACCATTATTTCTTATCGAACATTAAGCTCTCTGTTACAATACATTTTAAAATCAATCGCAGATTTGGTGACGAACTACAAGTCGATAATATCATCTGCTTCGGAACGTTTTCTTTCTCTTCGTCAACATTTCCATACACTAAATCCCACATAGACACCTTCCTACACTTCACAATCTCATATTCCAGAGTCTTATCCGGCAGGTATAGAATCACCCTGCCCTGTTCTTCCCTGAAATCATCATCCTGATATTTCTCCAGTTGACTGAACATACTCCCATCCTGCATATTGTGTCCATACAAGATGACTTTCCTATCTGTAAAATCTGCTTTATTCCGAGAATCCAGAAAAATACTTCCGGCTATATTCTCCTTCCCATCAAACGTATAATGCAGATAATGTTCATTATCCTCACCCTGCACCACGGGATAGTCCACACCAATTCCAGGAATCTGTATCCATGCCACGATATCCTCATTGATCGCCCGAAGCCCGTCAAAATCAATTTTTCGTCCTATCTCTTCCGTCTCCTTCGAATCCGCCATCTGATCTTTCCCTTCGTCTACTTCATCTTCATCAGCTCCCTCTACAATATACTGTTTCAGCTTCTGGTACCCTTCCTCTGCTTCATGGTATACCTCCCATATCCGGAATACATACCTGCCCGCAGCCAAAAAAATAATGCTAAGTACAAACAACAATACATATTCTTTTTTCCTGTTCATCGAAATCCTTCCATTTTTTCTCACAAAAAAAGCTGCCATACCAACGCTTTCGTCAGTACGGCAGCTTTCTACTACTTTGCTATTTTTATAAATTTACCCGGTTGTCACATTCTTTTCCTATAAATCCGAATCGCAACAGCCACAATCCCTGCCAAAGCTGCTAATAATATCACAATGGGGAGCCACAAGTTAGTCGTATCTCCGGTTTTCGGTGTGGGCGGTGTTTCCACACTTGGCGGCGTTGGCGTTTCTGGCTCTTCCGGTACTTCCACCAGTTTTATAGTCTGGCTTTCTGCCGTGATATCTTCATGGCTGGTAACTTCTACCTCTTTTTCTTCCTTTCCGTCCTTGATCGTGACGTAAAGTTTTTCAAATACCACCACATCATGGCCTCCCAGCCCTGTGGCGTCAAAGGTAAAGGGGACATCCAAAAACCCTTCGGCAGTTTCCGGCCGGAAGGTGGTCTCTGCTGTAACCGGCTTTCCATCCACCAGGACTTCTTTTCCGGTCTCCTTATCCATTAGGGTTCCTGCAAGCCGGTAGGAGAGGCCGCCGACCACCAGATCTTTATAGGCCACCGTGTCAATAATCTGTGTCTCTTTTTCTGCCAGAGCTTCCTGGTCGCCGTCTTTCGCGTCCTTAGCTGTGGTGCCGATCTCCGGGAAGTAGATGCTCTGCTCCGTGGAATTGATATCCGCATGGACGGCCACTTCCTTCTCCTCACAGGAAACCGACTCGAAAGCAACGATCGTTTTCCCCTTCAAGGCGCTGGCATCAAAGGTAAAGGAAAGCTCCACAGTCCCTTCCGCTTCTTTTGGTGTAAATGTCAGTTCAGAGGTAACAGGCTTTTCATCCACCAGCAAGGGCTCTTTTGTTTCTTTATCCATCAAGGTTCCGGTCAGTTTATATTCTTTTCCGGGAACCAGATGATAGGATACCGTATCGATAATGGTCAGGTCTTTCTTTGGCAGCGCCATCTGGCTTCCTGTCTCCGGACAGCTTGCTTTTGTCCCAATCTCTGAAAAATAGATGCTCTGTGGAACGGACTCAATATCTGCATGGACGGCAATCTCTTTCTCCTCATAGGAAACAGATTCGAAGGCCACCACAGTCTTCCCGGCCAGGGCGCTGGCATCAAAGGTAAAGGAAAGCTCTACGCTTCCTTCCGCTTCTTCCGGTGTAAAGGTTTTCTCAGAAGTAATCGGTTTTCCATCTATAAGCAATGGTTCTCCGGTTTCTTTATCCATGAGTGTCCCGGTCAGTTTGTATTCCTTTCCGGGAATCAGACGGTAGGAAACCGTATCCACAATGGTCAGATCCTTTTTCGGCGGCGCTGTCTGGCTTTCCGTTTCCGGGCAGGTGGCCTTTGTGCCGATCTCCGGGAAATAAATACTCTGTGGTTCAGATTCAATGTCCGCATGGACCGCGATCTCCTTTTCCTGATAAGAGACGGATTCGAACGCTACCAGCGTTTTCCCCTGGAGGGCACTGGCATCAAAAGTAAAGGAAAGTTCCACAGTCCCTTCCGCTTCTTCCGGTGTAAAGGTCAGTTCCGAAGTGATTGGCTTTTCATCTACCAACAGTGGCTCTCCAGTCTCTTTATCCATGAGTGTGCCGGTCAGCTTGTATTCTTTTCCAGGAACCAGATGATAGGAAACCGTATCTGTAATGGTCAGGTCTTCCTTGGGCAGCGCCATCTGGCTTCCAGTTTCCGGACAAGAGGCCTTTGTGCCAATCTCCGGAAAGAACATCTGCTGTTTTTCTTCAGACAGATCCGCATGGACAGCCACTTCCTTTTCCTCATAAGCTACCGATTCAAAGATGACCGTCTTTTTGCCCTTTAATTCGCTGCCGTCAAATTCGAACACCACATCTACGGTGCCGTTAATGGTTTCCGGGGTAAAGGAAGCCTGTGCTGTGATTGGTTTCTCCTTGATCAGGATCGCTTCTCCGGTTTCTTGGTCCATCAGCGTCCCGGTCGCCGTATATTCCTGGCCTGGAACCAGCCCTTTATAGAAAATCGTATCCGTAAGCATGACGGTTTCATCCGCGTTTGCGATATTCTCCCCGGTATCTGAGTCTGCCGCTGTGGTGCCGATCTCCGGGAAGGCAACCTGCTGGTCGGTATCCTCAATGTCCGCATGAGCCGCAAGCTTTAAGTCCTCCTGATAGAGCGTTTCGAATACCACCGTTGTCTTGCCTGCCAGAGAGGTTGCGTCAAAGGTGAAAGTCACCTCCACTTTTCCATCCGATTTCTTTGCTTTGAACGTCTTTTCGGAAGTAATCTCTTTTCCGTCAATCAGAATGGGAGTTCCGTCCTCTGCATTCATCAGAGTCCCTACAACCTTATATTCCTGGCCTTTCTTTAAGCCGGAGTATTCCACCGTATCTACAATGGTAACCTTCTCCTTTGGAGCGCTCATATGGGAGTTAGACTCCTTATCCAGAGCCGTCGTTCCGATCTCAATCCGGTCATCTGTCAAGGTGCCTAAATCTACAGTTACGGCGTTTCTGTATACGCTGACATCAAATTTCAAAAGATTTAAGCCCTCATTGGCCTTGCAGGATTGTTCTTCGATGGTGTAGGTATCATATAAGAGCGCCCCTTTTGCGTCATCCGGCTCTACGGTCCCGAACCAGATCCCGTCCTCACTGGTCTTGCCCTGGTTGGTGTTCTGGGTATGCTTGTTCCATTCAGAGGAAGTGCTGGCATAACCGTTTTTATCGGTGACGATGATATGGCTCTCTCCGGTTGTCTTGGACGTAATAGAAAATGGAACGTCTGCCAGCCGGTTCATATCTCCATCGGAGACTTTGACAAATTCCAGGTCTCCCCGGATGATCTGGTTATAGATGGAGGATTCCTCGGAAGTCAGTTCCACGAACTTCTCATTTTCCAGGATGTCAAATTCTAAAACTTTTGCCCCGTCTTTTAAATACCCTTCCGGCGCTTTGATCTCTTCCACCTTATAATGGCCGTAAGGCAGGGTATCCTTTTTCGTGGATGCCAGGCCATTTTTATCGGTTTTGATGGTGATCACGCTCTGGCCTTTGGTATAGGTTTTTCCGTCCACGACCACCGGATGTTCACTCAGCGTGGTAATGGAAAATTCCGCGTTCTCCAACGTAGCTCCGCCCTGTGCTTCCGGCTTTTTGGTCTCCAGGTCACGCTTCTGGATCTTCACACCGCCCCGGATGACCTGGTTATAAAAGGAAGTTTCTTCGGCGGTCAGATCTACGATCTTGCCGTTCTCGGTGATATCAAACTCCACCGGAGAAGTGGTTCCATTTAAGTATCCTTTCGGCGGATGGGTCTCCTCAATTTTATAGTGGCCGTATGGAAGCGCATTGTTTGCGGTAGCGACTGCGCCGGTCTTATCTGTTTTGACAGTCAGGACAATCTGCCCTTTTTCATAGAGCTGGCCGCTTACGAAAACAGGATGGGAGCTTAAGTTGGTGATGGAAAATTCTGTACCCTCCAACGTAGCGCCGCCCTGTGGCTGCGTTTCTTTGGTCTCCAGATCCCGTTTCTGCATCTTCACGCCGCCCCGGATGACCTGGTTGTGCATGGATAAAGCGTCACCTGTCAGGTCTACGATCTTTTTGTTTTCCGTGATGTCAAATTCGACTGCACGGGAACCGTCTTTTAAATAACCCTTTGGCGAAGTGGTTTCTTCAATCTTATAATGGCCGAAGGGCAGCGCATTGTCCGCAGTGGCTGCAAGTCCGGCTGCATTTGAAGTGATATTCAGCACCGTCTGGCCATTGGTATAGGATTTCCCATTGACTACTACCGGATTGCTGTTTAAAGAAACAATAGTATACTTTGTATTCTCTAAAGAAGCATTTCCCTGTGCTTCTGCCGCTTTGGTTTCCAAATCCCGTTTTTGGATCTTGACACCGCCCCGGATCACCTGATCCGAAACAGAATAGCGGTTCGCACCTGTAAGGGTGGCCGTATTCCCGCTTTCTGTGATCTGGGCAACGTATAAACCGGTCAGCTTCTGGGAGCTATTATTTTCCTGCAGATAAGCGCCTTCCAGGAGATACCCCTGGGGAGCCTGTTTCTCTTCTACAGTGATCGTACCAAGAGGAAGGATCACTTTGCCGTCCTGGGTATAGAAAGCGTCTCCGGATACCTTGTAAGAATCACTTAAAGAAGTGACATAATGGGTCTTCCCGGCACTGTCTGTTTCCGCCTTTGTCTGCGTCACCCAGGTACGGGTGGGATTGGCCGGCAGGTTTTCCTTTGTATAGAAGCCCGCGTAATACTTCCACTCAAATCTTGCGCTTGCTAAGGAGGCCGCCCCCTGCGGGATGCCGTCCTTCAATTCCATATCGATCTTCAGAAGTTCCAGAAGCGTGGTGGTGACCTTTGGCTGATCCTTTACTGTCAGGACGGAAGTGCCGTCGGTAGTCACATTCAGGGAATAAACTTTCGTATCCGTCTGATATCCTTTCGGCGCCGTTGTCTCTTTCACATAGTAAGTCCCTTCGTTCAGCTCGATGGTGCCGGAATTTCCGCTTCCATCGGTGGTAAGCGTTCCCACCCTCTGGGAGCATCCCCGGTCAGAGTAAACGCTGTAAACAGCCCCGCTTAAGGAATAACAGCTGTTGCCATTGGTAAGGGTAGGATTGGCACTCTCTTTTTTGAGTTTCCCTTTGCCCGGGAGGGGCTCCGCGAAGAACTGCCCTACGTCCTGCCCGTTTCCTTTATAGATATATCCATAGCAGCGGTATTTGGCTGCGTTCTTCTGGGCGAAGTCCGCTGCTTTCGCATAAACATCATCCTGCACATTCTGGGGGATGATCTCATATCCGGCATGGGTATTGCCGCAGTTCCATCCAAGATAAGCGCTCATCCTGCGCCAGAGGATGCATTGTTCCAAAAGATATTTCTGCTCCCTGGAGAGGGGATTGGATGCCGCATACTGGCGGATGTACTCCAGGCAGAGGGCGATATTCGTGATCTGCTCCTGGGTCATCTCCGTGGCAGCGTCATATTTTGTTTTATAGCCGGATTCAAAATCCATGTTGATGTCAATGCAGTAGACGGTTTCGCTTCCGGCAGTCATGATACGCTCGTTCAAATGGACGAGTTCCGCTCCGTTGTCCGCAACCTTGATCACAGAGCCTGCCAGGTTCGCGTCATCCACATATACCTGGTCAGCCGCGTACACAGGGATGCTGCCAAGCAGGGCAGATACGGCCAAAATAGCCGATAAAATGCTTGCGGCAAGTGTTTTGTACTTTTTCATAATCTTATATCCTTTCTTTCATTCCGCTAATCTCCTGCTGTAAAAGATACGCTTGCCAACAAAACTTTTTACAGCAGATGTTTCCGACTGTTTACTCAAACTTCCCCGTCGGAGGATCCCGTATCCACATTCTTTTCTCTCCTTTCTTCTGGCCGTTGATCAGGCCATACAAAAAAGGAACTGCATCTCTACAGTTCCCCTTTTGTATGATCTGATTTTTTTAATATTTCCGGTTATGCGGCCACCTGTGTATATTCCTCTGGATCATCCCGCAGTTCCCAGTCATCAATCCCTTTATAATTTTCCATCCACATGCCTTTTGAATCGATATCCCATACCGCGCGGTTACAGGATAGGGAGAGTTTCTTACAGATCTCATAGAGTTTTAAACATCCTCCCCGGATATGCTCCCGCTTTTCTCTCTTCTTCGGACATTCCCTGCCGTCACAGGTACAGTTCCTGCATACATTTCCATAATCCTCGTGACAGTCTATGCGCATGAATTTATCCATGTCGTTTGCCTCCACGACTTCTCTAAGCCCCTGCTTCTTTAACTGCAGCAGAACGCGCTCCAGCTCTTTATAGTTCATGACCCCAGGATTTCCAATATATGTTTGTCCTGTCCTCTGGTGTGTCACTTCCGCTTTTAAAATGCCTTCCGTTACATACACCCTCCGGATATCGTCACCCGAAATACTGACCGGGCTTCCCGGGGAACACCCTTTTTTGAGCTTCGCGCTGCTAAGCCAGACATATTTGCGCTTCGCATAAGGAATATCCAGCCGGATCTGAAACGCAATCAAACGTCCATCTACAGACCAGACCGGGCATAGATAACCGCTGTTTTTCTTATAAAAGGCGATCTCCCAGTCCCCGCTGCGGTTCACAAAGAATCCGGGCACCCCTTCTAATTTACAACCGGCTTTCATTAATTTCCTTGCGATCGCCACGGAATCCCGTGGACAGGTACTCCGATAACCAATTTTCTCCATCCGGGAGATTTCATCCTCTGTCAGGCCCCGCCTTTTCAGGTCTTTCTTATGGGCGTCTGACAATTTCAATAACTGTGCCAGTTTCCGGTAAGCCACATCCCTTCTTTCATAATCTGCCGGCTCCGTGCAAAGCTCTTTGCTCCTTTTCTTACGCTCTATGGTTTTCTTCTGCCGCATCTTACTCTCCTGATATCCTAACGGCAGTTCCTCCTGGATCTTCCAATAGGCCCGCTGGTATCGGTTTTCCCCATAGATCCCGTTAAGGTTTGCATACAGGGTGAGCATATTGCCGCCTGCCCCGCAATGGAAACAATGATATACGTTGACAATCTCCCCATCCTTTATGACATGAAAATTGCACTTCCCTCTTTCATCCCCGCAAAACGGGCAGACCACGTGATAAGAATCCGCATCCCCTCCGGGCAGCCTTTGGATTCCTAAGAGTACGCCCACATCCGTGATCGTAAATGGTTTTGCTTTCATCTGTCCACCTCTGACTTTTGTACGCGGAAAACCTGCCACTGGCAGCTTTTCCGTATACGCTTGCTTTTTAAAAAAACATGGCCCCCGAAAAGGACCATGTCTGATTACGAAGTATCCAGTAAAACGCGCCAGCGACGCGTTTTGTCGGATTCATCATTATGCTGCCTGCTGCTCCGTCACTTCATCCGGATTCTCCAAAAGGATCCTTGCCGCATTTACCATCTCGCTCTCCGGCCCCTGATAACGGTACGCAATCCATTTCACGATCTCACGTCCTTTGATTCCGGAATTCAAGACATCTCCAAGCGGCTTTCCGGCATATATGCCAAATGGGCAGATACAGTTTTTCGCTGCCTCCAGAGTAGGATTCCCATCTTTGGCTTCCTCCTCCAGCCCTTTTTCCAGTTCCTCCATGAAGCTGGCATCCTCAAAGGGGACTTCCTCCGCCTTTGCTTTTTGAAAGCCATCCCCCGCATCTTCCGCCTGGTCTGGAGCTTTTGCCAGCTGTTGTTCCTCTTTCTTTTGTCCATCTGTCTGCAAAACTACTGCATTCTTAGATTCAGCCTTCTGCTGCACGGACTGTTCTTTTGGCCCCACTGCCTGTGGTACTGCCGATTCCTTACGGTCAGCCGCCTGCGCCTTTTTGCTTTCCTGATCCGTTGTTCCCTGCTCGTTAGAAAGCTCTATCTTCGCCGTTCCCTCCGGATGGTTCTGAAGCTTTACAGGTTCCTGCACTTCTTTTTCTCCCTGCTTCTTTGGTTCCGTATGAGATTTTAAACTTCCGGTTTCTTTCGTTCCTCTACCTCTTCCAGGATCTTCCCCTACCGGCATCCCGGCTCTCTGGTTTTTGGGAACATTCTTTCCTGCCTTAACCGCGTTTCCATCTTCCACAGGCTTTGGACAAAGATTGCCGGAGATTCTGTTTTCACTATCTCCTGCCGTTTCTTTCCCTTTGTTTTTCACCGGTTCCTCCGGATTGGTTTTTCCAGATCTGGGACTGCCTTCTTTCCCGGCTTTAAAAGAAGCCGGATCCTTTGCCCCCGCATCTGTTTCTTCCGTGTGGTATTCCATGCCGTCCGGATCATCCTGTACGCTGTCAATCTGTCGCATACAGAATTTGTTCCTGAAATGTAACTATTCAGAACCCCTTATTGAAAATGATATTTGGGTTTCCATTTAATGC
>CAZFXM010000055.1:0-14754 GCA_964523125.1 uncultured Clostridium sp.
TACGGCTTATTCTATTCGCCCCAGCATAGCTGGGGGATTAGGTCATTTCATTCAATATTTACAACAAAGAAAGAGACTGTTTGGCAGGCGTCCCATTCTCCTGCATCTCTCGGATTTCTCCTGTCAAGCCATCGGCGTGTGGACGGGGACGAAGTCTTCCACCTCAAACAATCTCCTCTTTTATTGTATGCATATTATAGCACTGTCACTCTTTTTTGTAAAGAATCCTTTTATTTTTGAGCATCCTTTTCCATTCTTTCTCATTTATTTTCATAAATGTAATGATAGAATTTTTAAAATCTGGATTATCATGTGAAGTTGTAAGTCTCAATACGGTTTTAAACTGCTCTTCTCCCTCTGAAAATTCTTTTAAAATCAATGCTGTATATGGTTTATTAGTTTCAACAATATATTGCGGATGCTCTACAATTTTTTTCAAATATCCATAATATCGCTCGTAGTCATTCGGATGTCGCTCTTTGATATGCTGAATACGCTCATCCGTTATAATAACCTCATCTGCCACAATATCTGTTGTTATACACTCATAAATCTTTTTATCAATCTTGCCTACTATATGCACATCCGCTTTTTCCTTATCATTTGTTTTACCAAGTATAGCATTTATTTTTGAACCATTCAACCTTCTCTTCTATTCTAATAACAGATGCATCTGTTCATATGCTGGTGCTTTCACAAAATCATCAGTTAACCAGATGCCGAACTGCTCCGCAATCTTTTTAAAGTTCGAGATTTGTTTAAATAGCTTCTTCGCCCCGTTTTCAACACCGGCAAAATAATTCCTTGCGGCTTCTCCTTTTTCATTCTTCTGCATCATGGAAAGTTTCTTTACAAAACCAGCTGTAAGTTTCGCGTCTTGTGAAGCTTGTGCGCCGCATTCGTCCTTTGTGACGAATGGAAAATAATCAACACCTTCCTCTGTAAACTCATTATTCAAAATGTTCTTTTTGAACCATCTTAAATAATTACTTACATCCTTTTCATGAAATGCATACAGTTTCTTTGCCGTCGTCATACCCTGCCCGTCAACACCTAATGCAATCTCAATCGGTGTCTGCTTGCTGGTATCTGTTGTACCAAATGTTTCTTTGAAAATATCATTTTATATCTTATTTGCATTTTTGCTACTTTATTGTCGCATTTTTGCATCATCCATGGTATGATTATAAATGTGGAGGTGACTATAATGTCTACAACAGGAGAAAGATTAAGACTTCAACGTAAACGGCAAGAAATAAGCGCTGATGAGGTGGCTATAGAGTTAGGGGTATCGCGTTCTACCATTTTTAGATATGAAAACGGCTATATTGAAAAAGTTCCATCTAATATTTTAGAAAAATTAGCAGATATTTTATATACAACTCCTGCATATTTAGCAGGATGGACTGATGATTATCATGATTGGGAACGAATTGGAAATGATCAAGGTATTTATCCACCGGCTGATTATGAAGGAAGTTATGAGGATTATGTCAAATATAAAGTAATGCAAGAATCTGATGATTTATGCGATAGTTATTGGAATCTGTACGATAATGCCATTAAATATCTAAAATCTCTTGGATGTCAAATAATAGAAGATACTACTACAAATAATATTCAAGTTATAACTACAGTAAATGAAAAATTGGACGTGCCTGTTTCTGACTTAGTATCTAATTTTATGGTATTTGGCTCTTCTAAACCTGGAATCAAAAAACTCTTGATTCAAAAAACTGATTTTAATAACTTGAGAGAGGATGAAAGGCAATTACTTACGAATTATAACATTTTAAACTTTAATGGAAAAATAGAGGCTCGAAAGAGAATAGAGGAATTATCTATGATTTCCATATATACAACCCCAGAACCCATCCTCAATGCCGCTCATACCCGCACAGATATAGACGTAACCGAAGAAATGATAAAACACGATGACGATATCATGGATAATGATGATTTTTAATGTCCCGATTATCGGACAGGGAAAAAATACCCCAAGCTTCCTAACGGCTACGGCTCCATCAAAAAGCTGTCAGGCAAGCGCAGGAATCCCTATGGCGTATATCCGCCTGCTACGGAGCTGACCGCACCCGGTCAGTACGCACCTGTGAAAGCGATCTGCTACGTGGACGATTATATGAAGGGCTTCGCCGTGCTGACGGCCTGGCACGCCGGTACATATTATCCGGGATTCGAACGGACACTGAATGATTTTGGAGAAAACCGGACAGTTAGAAACTATAGAAAATCTTGGTATGCATGGACATACCCCGCATGATGCCAGGCACACATTTTCCATGCTCTGCGAAAAGTTTCATGTGAATGAGAATGACCGTAAAAGGATGCTCGGGCATTCATTTTCAGATATTACAAATAAGGTCTATGGACATAGGACAGTGACAAAATTGTTCGAAAACCACGTAAATACGTGGTTTTTTAATACATTTCTTGTGAAATTATTAAGATGAAGGCGCACGCATCGAGAGATTTTTCATATAATGGAATGTGAGAGTGGATTTTGAAGGAGTATTTATGAGTATACAGGGACTTGATGTTAGTGAATTTCAGGGAAATGTGGATTGGGCGCAGGTGAAAAACGCGGGATATCAGTTCGCCATGCTGCGGGCCGGATATGGGTATCGAACGCCGGATCAGCAGTTTGTCAGGAACGTAACGGAATGTAACCGGGTTGGCATACCGGCGGGGGCTTATTGGTTCTGCTATGCCCTTGGGCCGGAAGACGCGATACAGGAGGCGGACGGATGCGTGGAGGCAATATCCCCTTATCGGCTGGAATATCCTATCTGCTATGATATTGAACAGGCTTCCATAAGCTATGCCGCGCAGAATGGAGTTACGATCACGCCGGAGCTAGCCACCGAAATCGTAACCGCTTTCTGCGACAGAATTGAAGAGCGTGGGTATTTTGCCATGTATTATAGTAACCAGGATTTTCTGAATACCTATCTGCCTTGGGAACTTGCAAGGCGCTACGCTCTATGGTATGCCTGGTATAACCAGCGTTATGATGGTATTGACTGCGGGATCTGGCAGTACACGAATACGGGAAGTGTTCCCGGAATCTCCGGAAATGTTGATCTTGACACCAGTTTTTCGGACTATGCTTCCATCATCCGCGAAGCCGGACTAAACCATCTGGGCAATACACCTGTGCCGCCTGTACCGCCCACACCGAATTATATTACCTATGTGATACAGCCAGGGGATACTTTAAGCGAAATCGCGGAGCGCTTTGGCACGACCTATCAGGCTCTGGCCGCGCTAAATAACATTTCAAACCCGAATCTGATCATCGCGGGCCAGACCATACGAATACCGGAAGATACCAGTTCCTCCGGGCGATACTACACGATCCGTCCGGGCGATACGCTAAGTGAGATCGCGGAAAGATACGGAACCACCGTCAATGCTCTCATGAGATTAAACGGAATCAGCAATCCCGACCTCATCTATGCCGGATCTACTATACGCGTTTCCTAAAATCAAAACGGAGTCCATCCTTTGGCTCCTCGCCGAAGGCGTTTTTTAATCTCTCCGGGTAAATTCCCCGCGCCTTGCGGCGGGGTGGTTCATTGGGCCATACGCGTTACAATTTTGGAATCCGGCCTCTCTCTTGCCGTAAGGCAGCTTTTAATTGGCCGGATTCGTTGCTGTGAATACCGTAAGCGTGAACAATAACCATACCCAAACTATAAACCGCCACCAATTTTCATTTGCCTTTTTTCAATGATGGTGATAAGATATCATGGAAGAAAGGAGCGTATGATATGAATCAGAAAAAGAAAAAAAACACAAATGATAAAGCATTAATCTTACTTCTGGTGGGTATCCTTATAGCCGCTTTTCTCGTGATCATAGGGATAATTGCTTTCGGAATGATCAAATCAGGCAGTAAAAAAGAGCCTGAGAAAAAAGAAACAGAAGTAAAATCCATATCCATAGACGAGCCGGCAGAACAGCCGGAGCCAGAACCTGTAATGGAAACCGTGCCGCAGAAAATAGATTTTCAGGGATTGTGGGCAATCAATCCCGATGCCTATGCCTTCATCGAGATTCCCGGCACCCAGGTCAATTATCCTGTTATGCAGAGTTCCACGCAAGAGGAGGATTATTATCTGAACGTGACCTTTGAAGGAGCAGCCGCGTTGCCCGGCTCCATTTATTCACGTATGATCAACGCAAAGGATTTTTCCGACCCCATTACTGTCATCTATGGACATGACATGTTGGACGGATCTTATTTCGGAGATCTAAAAAATTATGTCGACAGAGGTTTCTTTGATACATACCGGGATATATTTATTTATCTGCCGGACAGGCAGTTGGAATATAAGATCATCGCGGAGGTCGTGTACGGCGATATGCTCATTTCTGAAAAGCATGACCTGAAAGACCCGAACTCCGTGGTATCATTTGTCCAGGAATTACAGGGCATACAGGAAGCGCAGAATCAATATGCGGAAGATATAGCCGTAACTTCTGAAGACCGGCTGCTCACCTTGTCCACCTGTATTGGAGACAGGCCCAGCAACCGCCGCCTGATCGTAGCGAAGCTGGCAAATGAAAAGCTTATAGAAAACCAGCCGGCAGAAGCCGCGGAGAACCCGGATGCGGCAGATACTCCTGCCGCCGCTGACCCTGCGGCTGCTAATCCCGGCGCGCCAGCGGGAAATCCCTGATCATAAAAAGTGTACGGCTTGACGCACACTCGCGCCGAAGCGCGGCTGCGCCAGCAGCCATTTTCCTTATGCGCGCAGTGCGCATTCCCCGGAGGGTTTTTGTTCTATAGGAAAATTCGGAGAAGTTTCCTAATAGAACAAAAAAACGGAATCCTTTCATCAAAGGGATTCCGTTTTTTTCATATCATCGCAGCTTATTTCACCCGTTCTTCTATCCACTGGCGCAGATCTTCCATCACCTGCTGCCGATCTCTTTCATTAAGCAGCTCGTGCCGGTCGCCTGCATACAGCCGAAGGCTTACATCCCGAATCCCGGCTGCTTTATATTTCTCATAAATCTTCCGCACACCTTTTCCATATCCGCCCACCGGATCATCCGTACCGGCCGCGAACAGAATCGGCAATGTCTTAGGAATCATGAAAACGCTCTCTTTTTTCTGCATTTTCAGCATACCTTCCAGCATATGGTAATATGCATTCACCGTAAATACAAAGGAGCAGAGCGGGTCTGCCACATAGGCATCCAGCTTCTTCATATCGCCAGTCACCCAGTCCGCCCGTGTGCGGGCAGGTTTATACTTTTTATTGAAGGAACCAGTCACTATTTTATCCACGATCTTGCTACGGTAATGCCACCCCCTGAACAACGCGATCACGCGGCACAACCGCTGCGCGAACCGAAGCGCCACGGACGGCTGCTCCGCCACAACACCGATCAGCAATGCCCCGGAAAGCCCGCTGCCATACGTCTGGATATACTGACGCAGGAAGATGGAACCCATACTATGCCCCAGCATAAAATAAGGGACTCCCGGATATTTTTTCATGGTACGCTGGCGCAGTGTATGAATATCTGACAGCACACAGGCATTCCCATATTTTTCGTGGAAAAATCCATACTCTGATTTGCTCTGTATGGACTTTCCATGTCCCAGATGGTCATTTCCGACGACATAAAATCCCTGTTCACATAAATATTGCGCAAATTCATCGTAACGGTCAATGTACTCAACCATACCATGGCACATCTGAAGGACCGTTTTCACTTCGCCTTCCGGCTTCCACTCAATCGTATGGATCTCCGTATTCCCGTCCTTTGAAGGAAAATAAAATTCGCTTTTCATGATCCTGCATATCCCTTCCACATTCGCAATGATATACTGTTTATCTGTCGTTACATTTTACAGCCGGTCGGACCGTGAACCATATACCCACGGCAGATTTCATCGGCCGCGAGTATCACTATCTGTCCTCCAGCTTCACATAACTACGGTATGGCGCAAGCGGCTTGTATGCCGGGCGTATGATCTTATCTACATTCGTCAGCTCTTCCAGCCGGTGCGCGCTCCATCCTACAATACGCGCGGTTGCAAAGATCGGTGTATACAACGCAGGCGGAAGATCCAGCATACTATAGACCAGGCCGCTGTAAAAATCCACATTTGCATTAACGCCCTTATACATCCGGCGCTTCTCCCCGATGATCTTAGGAGCCATATGCTCGACTCTTTCATACAGGGCATATTCCTCCTGATGTCCCTTTTCCCTTGCCAACTGCTTTACAAAGCGCTTAAAAATATCCGCGCGGGGGTCGGATATAGAATAAATCGCATGTCCCATTCCATAAATCAGCCCCTTACGGTCGAATGCTTTTTTATCCAAAAGGTCTTCCAGATACTTCCGGATCTGCCCCTCGTCCGTCCAGTCCGTCAGTGTATTCTTCATATCCTCAAACATCTGCGTTACTTTTACATTGGCTCCGCCGTGCTTGGGTCCCTTTAAAGAAGACATCGCCGCCGCTATGGTAGAGTATGTATCTGTACCGGAAGATGTCACTACGTGGGTCGTAAAGGTCGAATTGTTACCACCGCCGTGATCCATATGGAGCACCAAAGCCATATCCAGGATCTTTGCCTCCAGCTTGGTATACTTACGGTTCTCCCTGAGCATCATCAGGATGTTCTCCGCAGAGGAAAGAGCAGGATCCGGCGCATAGATGAACAGATCCTCACCCCGGCGGTAATTGTACGCGTGATAACCATACACCATCAGCATCGGAAACTGGCTGATCAGGTTCAGGCACTGGCGAAGTACATTTGGTATCGTCGTATCGTCTGCCTTATGGTCATAGGAATAAAGCTGCAGGATACACCGGGAAATATTGTTCATCATATCCTGGCTCGGCGCCTTCATGATCACATCCCGGAAAAAGTTGGGCGGCAACATCCTCCGCTCTGCCAGCATGATCCGGAAATCTTTTAATTCCTGTGCGGTCGGCAGTTCCCCGAACAGCAGCAGATAGGCGGTCTCCTCAAATCCGGGATGCTTTGCGTCCAGGAATCCTTTGACAATGTCCTTGATATTATATCCACGGTAGTAGAGGCTCCCTGCACATGGGACTTCTTCCCCATTGACAACCTTCTTGGCACAAACATCGGATATATTCGTCAGGCCTGCTAATACACCCTTCCCGTTCAAATCACGCAGTCCGCGCTTCACCTCGTATTGTGTATAAAGTTCTTTATCGATCGCGTTATTTTTTTCGCACTTGCTGGCCAGTTCCATGATCCGTGGGCTGTTTTCGAAAAAAATGTTATCAATATCTTTCCGCATGAACCTCTCCTCCTTCTTCTAATTGTCATGATATACCCTTCCATTATACTAGAAAAGCAACGTTTGTACAATGAAATGTCTATAAAATATTTATGAAGGAAAACAGCCCCCCATTCCTGCCAGCTCCGGCTTCGAGATCCTTCCGTCGTTAAAATACAGGATCATGAGATGAGCTGTCGCGTTCTCTGTAATCGATTTTCGAAAACCCATACTCCTACCCGGACAATGTATTCGTAAGCAGAGATGTATTCCTGTCAAATGCATCTTCTTTGCTCCCCTCGGAGTCAAAGACCGCGGCAGCTGAATGCCGCCCTTAACAGACCGGTCCTTTACTCATTTCCTTTTTCTGGCCTCTGTATTCACTTGGTCCTATTCCAAAGTAGTTTTTGAATTGTTTCGTAAAATACGAGCTGGTGGGATACCCCACCTGTAACGCGACATTGTAAATATTCATATTCGTAGTGGGCAATAGTTCTTTCGCCTTTTCCATCCGGCAGTTATTGATATATTTCATAAGAGAGATTCCCTTTGACTTTTTAAACACATAAGCAAGATAGTCCGGATTCAGATAGACAATTTTTGTAAAGCTGGACCTTGAAAGCTCCTCTCCCAAATGTTCCCAGATGTATTCTTCTATTTTCTCAATAATATCCTGAGATTCCTTCATTTGTCTTCCATATTTTACAGATTCCTCTACCAGATAAAATAAATATTCTTGACAGCCGCTCAATGTTTTTTCTGCCTTCTCGTATAAATTTTTATACTCATCAGTCGCGAACAGACGGTCTGCTTCGATCTGATGCTTATGGAGATAGAGGAACAGAATATCTTCTTTTTCCTGCATCAGACATTCCTCTATCCATTTCTGGTCAAAGGTAATATTCTGTCCTGTTTCCGGTTTATAATCGCAGACAAAAAACACACCGTTTCCATAAAGCTTCCATGCTGACTTTTTCCGTACCGCCAAGACATTCCATATATGTGTCTGTCAGCTGATAGCAAACCATTCCATCATCCCGCCAGTCCGCCTGCGTCTTTGGATTTAAGTGAATCGCCAGCATAATAAAATTTTGAGTCAAATCATAGGAGAGTCTGAGTTTTTCCGCTGATTCCCGGATTGTTTCCGGGGTCTGTTCCATACGGTCACACACTATATCATTCCAAAAGTTTGCCTTCCGTTCTCCTTCTAATGAAATCCAATACTGCCCTAATATACTGTTTCTGCGGATTTCCTCTTCAACGGTCACTTTTTCCGCGGCCTTTTCCAATATGTCATGCAGTTTTTTGTAATCGATCGGCTTCAGATAATAGTCAAAGCTTCCAAGCTGAATAGCCCGCTTTGCATAGTCAAATTCCCATAGCTGGTCAAAAAGACTGCCTGTAATTCCTTTTCCTGCTCTCTGACCCAGGCAAGTAAGTCCAGCCTGTTCTCTCCCGGCATCTCGATATCGCACAGAAGCACCTGGATCTGTACATGATCCATGATCTTCTTTGCTTCTGCCGCGTTACGCGCAAAATAACGGTTATCAAAAGGAAGGGAGTCCCAATCGACTCCCTGAATAATTCCATCTAAAACATATTTATCATCATCTACGATCAAAAGCTTGATCAGGCCATCCTGTATATTCTGCCAGTTCCGCTGCTTTTTGAAGTCCCATAAGATACAAAAGGCTCTCCATTGTAATAGGGCCTTTACGAGTAACAGCCGGAACACCTCCCGTTTCATCCCATTCCGGGGTCCAATCTACAAACGACCAGTTTGTCTGCTCTCCATTTACCCCTCCAATCTTTTTCACATATCCTTTTTCCGTAAGATTACTTTCAAAATAATCCAGGATTCGTTCAATTGCAGGCATATGTTCCCTGACCAGTTTTTTATCTCCAAAGTACATCATGTGGTCATACACCATGAGAACATAATAAATTGAAAATCCCGGAATAATATTGACTTCATAATTTGGATAAGAACAATTGATCAGGCCATTATAATACTGTCCTCTTTTAAAGTCATCCATACACTGCCTTGCAAGCCTGTCATCACCGGAAATCGCATATGTATACAAAATCTGTAGTCGAGAATCTTGCGCATACTGCAATTGTTCATAATATGGGCAGTCCTCATAAGTCTCATGCATACATCTGCGAAGTGTTCTTTCACTGATCTCCCAAATCTGACGGTGGGTCGAATCCGAAGTCTCTACCTCTGTTCTTACTTCTAAAGGATATCCAACTTCCGTATATCCCAAATGTAGAATATGAAGGGGATTCTCCTGCGTTCTGATGCGAATTCTTATAAATCGGAATGTGCGAAACCAAAACGGTGAAAAAATTTCCGGTGTCTCATGTGTTCCTGCTCCACATACCTGATAACAGTCTGTAAAACCTAAAAGAATTCCATCCCTGAAATCCATACGATCCGTTTTTAAAGGCAGATTCTGCACGCCGACCATTTCCCGCTGCACATATGCCTCCGAATATAGAATCTCAATTTTCGCTCCCAATCCACCTGATATATACAGATTTAGAAATCCTGTTGTTTCTTCTCCTGCGCTAATCTCAATGATTTCCTCCCGATTTTCTGGCAAGGTAAATGCTTCATCATGGCATAGAAGCTGATTCCACACATCTGCTCCGATCATGGATTTTTTTGCATTGATCACTCCACAAAAGTTCTTTTCCACCTTTCTCATAAATGGGATGGTTCTGTCTTTTAGATTTTCTTCTTTCAAAATTTCGGTAAGTATATGTGGTTCATACATTGTAGCGTAATCCCACATTGAATCATCAAAAGGTTCCAGCATCCATCCCATAATTTCCGCTTCACCCTGCGTATTTTCGAAGAACATCAAAGGCGAAAAAATCTGTGCTTCCCTAACAATATGAAATCTGTCTGCCTTCTTACATTTCCATGTCCCATCTGCTGATATATCATATTGCCATCCAAATGAATCCTTTACATAGCCCTTTACGTATAACCCCGGTGTTCCCGTACGGAAGATCCCGTGATTTCCTTTGTCATGTTCTGTTGGATAAGCTAGTACCATAACAGCAATTCTATTTTCCCCTTTTCTCAGATAATGTTTCAGATTTATCTCATCCACATAGTGTACCTGATTATCGCCTTTCATGGGGCCAACTTCCACAAAGGTACCATTTATATACAATTTATATTTGGAATCCATATCCAGTTCGTTTTATTTCCAGATCTCATAATTGTCAGTTTCCTTTTCCTGTTGACTAAATACTCCTGATACACAAACTTTTGTTTCTGTATATTAGAAGCAGCATAAAAAATTAAATCAATACTCCATTAACACACATTTTTTCCCTTCACTTTCCCATATTCCATAATCTTTTTCCACATAAGGGACATCAAATGGCAGATTGGAATCATCGCCGTTTTTGAGCAACCGATTATATAAATTGGAAAATACTTCTATTTTGATCTGATTTACACCAGTGTGAAGCAATTCCGTTACATCAACCCGTTTCAATGTCTGGTTGGGGAAAGCTGCTTTCTGCCCATTAACAACCACTTGAAATGTGTCAGACACATTGCCCAGGCAAAGAAGATAATGCTTTCCATCTTTTTTTTCAGATAGCAGAATGCTTCCATAGTAAGTTCCCTGTCCCACAAAATGTTTTAGCCTTATATCTAACGCTCTCCACGGTTTTAGTTCATGCAGCAAAAAATGTTTCTTCTCTTTCATAAAATGACTGTGGAAGAAAGAAATCTCATCTGGAGAATCTGGAACAAATTCTGATAGCTCCAACGTATCCCATTGTATCGGAATTTCAGCAACTTCTTCCTTCATTTCAATAATATCCGTCTGCTCATTCTCAAACAACGCCAGCAGAATCAACTCATCTTCTTCAATGGAAAGATGAAGTGTTGTATAACCATTCTTTGAGACACAGGGGATTGTTTCTGTTGAGCCACTCCAGAAATTGCAGTAATAGACAGCGCCTTCCCCCTTCAGGGTAACGGTAAAATTCCTCCGGCTAACGGAGCCCGGACGCTGATAGGAGCCCTTTGTCGTTCCTTTTTTGTAGAGTGCACTGCATGAAAATTCATCCGGATTTGGTGTTTCTGGTGTATACTTTACTCGGTTATAAGCATATAAAGCATAATATCGAATGTTGTTTTCTTCATCAATATGAGCCGCTGTTACGATATCCCCACCACCCTCTGGCTGAACGTCGGGCAGAATCCCTCTCTGCTTTAACGCAGCAGGGACTTCTGATTTTTCACGAACATGGCAAAGATGTTCTTCATTCCACACCTGGTCCATCAGAACTTTCCATTTCATACGCGCTACAATATTCTTCCATTCCTGATAATATTCTCCATATATAGGGCAGTTTCCAATCCAGACAATCGAAAAACCCTGTTGCAACAGTTCCAGTACTTTTTCCAAAAACTCAGTGGAGACATGATCTGTTTCCGGTACAATCAGACATTTATAACCCACACCATCTTTGTCTAAACGCCCATCCTCCACCTTACAAGTAGGCAGATTTAACAAATACGTGGAAATCGTTTCATAAGAATACCCTGCATTCATTAATGCTCCATCGTCCGGATAGAAGCAGAATTCACTTCCCAATCCATCATTTTCATAACTCTGCCGGTAAATCGCGCAATCCACCTTTGCCTTTTTACGAAACACACTATTCAGCCGGGCAATCGCATCGAGACACCCTCGGGCATCTTCAACCGACAATGTACGGTTCCAATAATTGGAGATTGCCTTTCCAAACCCTTCGTACCCAGGCCATTTCACACCTCTCATTTTTCCATCAAGGGCATATTTTCCATGATAACCACCATTGTAAGAGGCTCCGTGAAGCACCTGGGCGTTCATACCAGACATGAAGCTCCGTTTCACCCACCACATCAAGTCCTCATAGGTCTGTCCATAGCAGTTTCCAAATTCGGCCGCGCATTCAAAAGAATATCGCTTTTTTCTCCCAAGATGTACCGCCGCCGCCATTGTTTTCTGATAATCCATCGCCGGACGGCCAAGAGCTTCATTTTCCGGAATTTCTATATATAGTGGGCAGCGTTCTCCCTCAAACGGTTTATTGTAAGCAACCTGATAGCGAATACTCTTACCATATTTTTCAGCCATTTTTTCCAGCATGGCAAGATGGTTTTCGCAATAACACTGTGTGAGTGTTTCTCGATAATCCCTGTCGAGCATATCAGAAATTTCTTTATTTTCCAGTCTGTAGCCTGGGATCTCCGAATCCGGATAAAACAATTTCAGCCCTACAAACGGAAGATACGGAAGAATCGAATAGCCTCTTCGCTTTTCAAATTCCTCCGGAAATAATGGGGTCCAGTCCATCATGGAAGCATATTCCAGGGAATCACAAAAGAATGATTCCATAGATGGATAATCGTATTTTTCCATCACACTATCCCAATATTCTTCGCAGGCTTTTGCTCCCGCTCTGCTTAAATGATCGACCACATAATACTGCTCCATATCTGTTTTATGAACAGCCGGCTGGCTGTAAAAGGCAAAAATCAGCCATCTCGTCCCTGCTTCCGCCTTCGGCAGCCAGCATTCCAGGACAGAATCTCCGCCATGTCCTCTCACACAGGAAGACAGGTCGTGATAACTCTCCTGTTTCAGTACTTTATCAGCTGTTTCCAGATATGCCATTACATGAACCAGCTGTGGCGTCCCCTCTGCACGCCTGGTTCTCCGCTCAGGCAGAGCACCTTTGTAGTATCCGCTCTCCGGGCATTCCAGGATCCCAAAAGTCAATTCCCGCAATGCTGCCGGATCATCCGCGTCTTTTACTGTAGGCATGGAAATCGGCCACATAGGACCATTAGCCAGATCCATCGTCATTCCAAGTTCTTGTGTAGTACCGGCCATTACTTGAATCATATGATTCCAGTTCTCTGTGCCCCACCCATCATCCCCTATTAAAATTTCTTCGGGCATTTCAGAAAGCATGACAACCTCTATTCCTCCAAAGCCTCGTTCCTTTAGCAGGCGGATCTCCAACTTGAGGTCTTCCTCATCCATCGCTGCCGCCGGCACCCAGTAACGCACTTTAGGTCTCAAATCCATTGAAATATCATTCCATTCGCGAATTTTATTTTTCTTCATATTCACCATTCCTTTGCTTCTATTGATTCAAAAAGAGCACCAAAACATTCTCTTGCGATTTTGATGCTCTTCTTATAATATCTCTGCCAGAAAAAGCAGAACTACTTCCGATTATTTTATTCCACAGACTGTTCGGTCTTTTCAGCTTCCATGTTTTTTAAATCACGTTCCAAATGGAAGAAAAACAGTAACATCAAGAAAACTCCAACTGTAATGATCAATGGGATCCAGTTGTATACAAATTGAATCGCGGTTGTAACAGATTCTGGCTGCGGAATTCCCTGCGCGTCTAAAGCACCGTCGAATCCGGACCCAGACAAAATCCAGCCAAAAACAGCTGTGCCAAGACCCATTCCAATCTTCTGTGCCGCGGAAACACCTGCATTTCCCATGCCTACAGTGTCTATACCACTCTTTAAATTTCCGTAAGTCAGTGTATCAGCAACAATTCCCATTGCCATACCGCCGGACATACCCATGCCGATACCTTTGAAAGCATTAAAAATAATCATTAACATAGTGTTGGTGCCAAACAGTCCAAAGCCCAGATACCCAAGCGCGGAAATTCCCATACCGGCAGTATAAACCGCACTTTTACCAAATTTTTTCATTAATAGCGGCGTAGCAAACATAATTGCAAACTGCGCAATAGAAGACGAATTAGACAGCCATGAATACTGCTGCATATCATAGAACACATACATACAGTAATAAATCCCACCGACCGCACTAAATATGATAATAAAGAAGATCGTAAACATGGCAATGGTCATCATAACCCAATACTTATTTGTAAAAAGGGCCTTTACCGTTTCTAGCGCGCCTGCTTGTTTTCCATGTTGTTCTTGTTCTGAAGACTCTTCCTTTTCTGCTGTCTCATTAACACGTTCCTTAGTCGAAAATACACAAATCAAAGACAGAAGTACCATAACAATGCAGACAACCAGCAATGTCAAAGTAAATCCCTGCTGGGTGTTAGGGTTGGAAGCATCTGATGAAAACTTTGCCAACAAGACCACAAAGAAGGAATTGACCACAACATTACCCAGTGTCTGGAAAATCTGCTGAATATTTCCTAACATTCCTCTTTCATATGCATTCTTTGTTATCAAAGAAATCATCGAATAGAACGGAACCAGCATAGAAGTATAGCAGACTGTATTTACAATATTGTACATTACAAACACATAAACATATTTCAACATGCCCGGCCAATTCTGCGGCACATAAAACAGCAGCAGCACAGAAATCGCAAATGAGGGTGTAAATTTTTCTGTGTCTATGGCGGAAAAATCCTTCCGATAAAAATT
>CAZFXM010000056.1:0-14439 GCA_964523125.1 uncultured Clostridium sp.
CAACTTTTATAACCGCAAAAAAGACCAGCAAAAATGGACTCTCTTCCTTTTTCTGCCGGTCTTTTGTCTTATATTCACTTCTTCCTGCTTTTCCAAACCTTCGCCAGAATATCCTTCAGCACCAGAAGCGCGTCCTGCTCCGAATATCCATACTCTTCTCTCAATTCATCCAGCATGACATTTAATCTCACCGCGTAATTCGCGGTATTGACTTCCTTTTGATAACTGATCAAAATCGGATATTTTTTACCCCAGGCTTTTGTCCAGTCAATTTTTTCTTCTGTTTCTTCGCTTGTTCTCTCAATCGCCTGCTGTATTTCATTTACATCCATGTCGAAATCAATCAATTCGTCCAGGGACAGGTGGTATAACACCGCCATTTTCTTTGACTGGCGTATATCGGGAAGGGTCTCCCCTGTTTCCCATTTGGAGATCGTCTGTCTGCTGACGCCTAACTTCTCCGCAACCTCTTCCTGTGAAAAACCACATTTTTTACGTGCATGAAATAAACTGTTTCCTAAATTCATAAAGTCCGCCCTTCCTAATCTGTTTTTAGCTGATAGCTATCATTCATAGTATAAGTTTCCAGCGGCAGAATTTCTACCAGTTTTATGATGCAACTCCGCACGATTTTTTAACAAAGATTTATGTATGCTTTAAATATGATCGACAAACACAGGTCTTATTATCTCCATGATCATCATCATACCATAGAATATTAAACACCTTTCCGGACATATAGCCATAGAGTCTGTGGTTTCCCGTCACTCTCAACGATATCAGCGATTCCGCTTCAATAAATCTATCCGCTAATCTGTCTTGAGCAATCTTGCTCAGGTTCTCGACATTTATTGAATGGTTTTGCTTTTTATCCCTGACCAATATCTCATTCCAGGTTTGGCTCTCCAAAGCTTTCAATCTAGGAAGAATCTCTTTCCAGATTAAATCACCAATATGCTCTTGCGTAAGTGACCACATTTCTTGGTCTGCGTTTGCAAAAGTCCACGCCGGCTTCTGTGAATAGTATTGCTCAGGATTTCCACCCTGAGCAATCGTTTTTCCTTTTGGAATTTCTTTTTGTTTAACCTGTTTATCTTTCCTAGAGACCACCATAATACAACGCCATACTTTCTTTTGTAATCACATTGCTGCAGCCTGCTCCGGAGGGAACTCCCTCTCTGGCTATCATCCAGGGCTCCTCCATATGAGTCAGCTGACTTAGCCACTGGGCATTATGACTTCCATAATGTTCTAAAACTCTATCAATGCTATCTTTCTGCTCATCTGAAAGATCGCCCTCCCCACCAGTTTCATCATTTACATCTACAGAGTACTTTCCTTGTGTCTTGAAAAATAATTCCGGACATACAGGGCCATTTGCCCAAGCCTGGAAATCCTCATTGAATAAAGGAGAATCATCCCAAACAAGAGACCATGCCTGAGAATAATAGCACAATTTCTGAAGTTTCATAGTTGACATTGCTCCAGACTGCTCTAAAATATATTTTGCCGTATCAAATACATTTGCCATGGTATTTCCTCCTTCACATGCTTACATGAATATAATATACCATACTCACTCTCTTCTGAACATTAGGAAGATTATTAAATTTTTGTGATTGTAAATAAATACGTCTGCCAAAAACTGCTCCCGTTCAGATTGAACAGCCTATCCGCTGTATCCGGCCCGGTCTCTCCAATCTGCCTTACCTTATTTTCTATCTATCCTTTCCTCATCTCATTCCGAAACTTTTTCTTCTTTCCTTCCCCATACCATCATGACCGCCAGCAAAAGCGCCACTGCCAGCACCACCGCCAGCGGGCTTCTGGTAAATCCCGCGATGATAAATGCCGCGAACGCGATCACTCCATTCACGCAGGCATAAGGCAGCTGGGTCTTCACATGGTCGATCAGGTCGCACTCTGCCCCGGTAGAGGACAGGATGGTGGTATCCGAGATCGGTGAGCAATGGTCTCCGAACAGCCCGCCTGACAGAACCGCTCCTACGGCTATGGCGTAAGGAATGCCAAAGGCATGAGCCATTGGGATCGCAAGCGGCATCATGATCGCGAAGGTTCCCCAGGAGCTTCCTGTCGAGAAGGATACGAAGGCTCCGAAGAGAAAGATTGCCGCGGGGACAAGGCCGGCAGAGAAGTTCATGCTCTTTAATCCGTTTACAATAAACTCCGCTGTACCAAGCGCGCTGATCATGCTTCCCAGAGACCAGGCGAGCACCAGCGTCACCGCCACATCAGTCATCCCCTTCATTCCGTCTACGTAAATCTTAAAGGTATCGCGGAAGGTTTTTACCTTGTAAATTTTAATAAATGCCATCAAAATGAGCGCGCCGTAAAAATATCCCATTGTCAGCGCCACACGGAACTCATTTCCATCTACCTTTTTAAATGGAAATCCCAAAGGAGCCAGTGTGATAAAAAGGGTCGCGAACACTACAATGATCGGTACGATCACCATAACAGGTCTTGCGTTTGAGGTTCCATAAATCTGTCCGTCTTTCCCTGTCTGCTCCTGCATGTCATCTTCAAAGGAATATTCTCTGGAAGCCGCTTCTGTCTCTGCTTTCTTCATCTGCGAAAAATCTTTTTTCGTGAAAGCAACGAGTGGGATCATGATAATTGCCAGGATCGCATAAATCTGAAATGGGATCGCCTCTACAAAAGTACTGTAATCTGACTGAGATACATGCAGATTGTCAAATTCCGCCTGGATCAGTCCCATGATGTACACGCCCCATCCGATAAATGGAATCAGGATTGCTACCGGTGATGAGGTGGAGTCCAGGATCCATGCCAGCTTTTCCCTGGAAATCTTCAGCTTGTCAAACAGTGGCCTGAAAACCGGCCCTACCAGAAGAGGTGTCCCCAGGTCAGAGAAGAAGATCAATATTCCTCCCAGCCAGGCGCAAAGCTGTGCTTTCAATGTTGTATTTACATATTTATACACACTTTTACTGAACGCCTGGGCTCCGCCGGATTTCTCCATGAGCTTGATAAAGCCTCCGATAAAGATTACCAGCACGATAACACCTGCATTATAAGAATCCGTAAGCTGGACAAAAAAGTAATCTCCGATGATCGACTTTGTGGCTAAAAAAGGATTTCCGCCGGCGAAAATCAGGGTTCCCACAAAGCCTCCGCAAAACAGTGACAAAATAACATTTTTACTCTTGATCGCCATAACTACGGCCACTATGGGCGGCAGAAGGCTTAAAAAACCATAATCCATACATTCATCCCCCTTTAAACTCTATCTTTTATATCATACGGATTATTCTGGTTTTCGTCAATCATTTTCTGTATATTTATTCATCACTGTGTATTTTTCTTCTTTATTCATCAAAATAGTGTTTTGTTCTCCTTTATATAACCGAAATTTTAAGTAATCCTAAAATCAACAAATGCACCGGGTAAAATAGATAAAAGAACCATTTTGAAAATGTGCGTCCCCATTTAGCACGTTTTCCGTTATAAAAACACAGTATCGTGATTCCTGCCGCCACAACTCCCAGGCAGCCGCATATTGTCTGTAAGGCTAATTCAATCCCGGAATATAGAAAACTGTTAGTTTGATACATAAAAAACGCAAAAATCAATGTTGCCGCCGCAAAAGAAAATGTTGCTTTTCTTTTTGAAGAATATGTATGTGAAAACATGATTGTATAAAGTGCAGCCATGATCGGCCAGTCGCATATTATAGTAGCCAGTACCAGCAGGATCTGTACAAGTATCCGCCAGAAACGGTTCTTTATTTTTTCTTCCGCCAACAGGATTAGAAAGCAGATAAATAATGTAAACATCATGTTTAATCCAATGAACTGTATTCCGTCTCCATATGAAAACGCAAGGCAGAAGGGTAATTCGGATAACACCGCGAACAGAAGGAGGCGGAGGGCATAGTTTCGTTTTGAGCGGGTGTATTGGTAGCCTTCTACTAAAAACCAGCACATTACAGGTGCTGTAAAATACCCTACATCCTCAAACAGACACGCAAGAAATGATCCGGTCTCCAGGAAGATATGGGAAATATGGTTCAATAGCATTGTAAACATTGCAATATATTTGATCATATCGCGGTTTAAGCCAAGGTGTAATTCTCTTTGCATGGGTTATGCCTCCTATTAAATCCTTGTTCTACGGTTACTTTCCGCAATTTCGTACTGCTCCAGGCTGCTGCCGATTCCAAATACATCAACTCCATACTTCACAAACCGTCCCACCGTCCTGTCGCTTAAAGTATGTTTCATCCATCTGGCGTAAGAATTGCAAGCCCCTCGCCATGGGTAATATCATAATAACCGCCCAGCGCATGTCCTATGCCGTGGCACGGCCATTTGGGATCACTGTTCCAATTTATTCTTCCGACCTTAAAATCTTCAATAGTTGTTCAATATTCGCGGCAATATTCTCATCTTCCAGCTGATCAACCCGGTCTCTCGCCTGCTCTAGTCTCATCTCTTTTTCTATCGCCATTAATTTTGAAAGTACCGTGTCACTTCCATCCTGTGTCTTTTCACTCTGGGCCACTGGCTTTCCTGTCGGTACCTTTTTCCTCTGTCTTACAGTCTTCGTATCCTTTTTCTTAAACAAAGAAATCCCTCCTTAAATTCATGCAAAAATGATCCTTCTACGTTTGGATACTTTTCCGGCGAAAGCAGAAGCAGAAAATAGGCGTCATCTTTCATAGTGTGCCCACATACGGATAATCTTTACATAGCCTTCATATTCAATATCTTCATGTATGTCAGGAGCCTCTATAACCTGGAA
Organism: uncultured Clostridium sp.; assembly: GCA_964523125.1. Classification (GTDB taxonomy): domain Bacteria; phylum Bacillota; class Clostridia; order Lachnospirales; family Lachnospiraceae; genus Schaedlerella. Next base: position 4,786 of record CAZFXM010000056.1, read on the forward strand.
TACAATCCTGGACTGAATATTAATCCTTCTTGAATAATAACCCTGTAAATTTCCTGCCAGTTTTTCATATACCGGAGGATTCTGAAGCGGATTTTTTCTCATAATCTCAATCAATTCTCTGGCTTTTTTATCCAATCCGCGCAATTTCAGATTCTTAATATCTTTAGCAGCCTGTTTCGTGTAAATAATTCTGTACATTACCAGCCCACCTCTGATTCATCAAGGCATTTGGAGATGTCTGCATTTCCTCCTTCAATGATAGATTCCGCCATATCCGGGACAGACATCAGATACAGCGTTTCTTCAATCGCTTTCCAGTCTTCTTCGCCAATCAGAACCGCATTTTTTCCTCTGTTATTGGTAATGGTTACCGGAGTACAGCTTGCATTTACATCTTGTATCAACTGGTAAATATTCTCTCTGGCTTTCGTTGCGGTAATTGCTGTCATGATATCACCTCCTTTTTATTGTAACGTACGTTTAAACGTCCGTCAATAAAATTTTAGGCTATTTTTTTACCTCCTTACATAATTTTCGGTAAAACCATCATTACGGCACAAAAAGCATAATCGTGCTAACCTTCACGTGTCCTTACATTTACCTTACATTTCCACCGCACATTAGAAAATAACATATTTCTATGGTATAATAGGAAGTGTAGAGGAGGCAGGCCTATGAACTTTGGTTACCTAAAACAAAAACGCATTTTGCTCGTCGATGATGAGCAGGAACTTTTAGATATGGTTGTTTCTATCTTGAACGAGGACGGATTTCAAAATATTAAAACCGCAAAAACGGTGGGGGAAGCGATTACTGTTTCTGAGACTTTTCAACCTGAGCTTGCGATTCTCGATGTAATGCTCCCTGATGGAAATGGATTTGATCTAATGGCACAGCTAAAAAAATCGGCTGATTATCCCGTGTTGTTCTTAACTGCCCGCGGCGAGGATGACGATAAGTTCCGCGGCTTTGGTCTTGGCGCGGACGATTATATGATAAAGCCGTTTTTGCCAAAAGAGCTTATATTCCGCGTGAGTGCCATTCTTCGCAGGAGTTATAAAGCCGATAACCCTCTTGCGAAACTGCATGACAGCGAAATTGATTTTGAGCGCGCGGAGGTCATAAAGGACGGAGAACATATTTCGCTTACAGCAAAAGAACATGACATTCTTGCCGCTTTATACCGGAACTCAGGCCGAATCGTTACACTTGACGCACTGTGTGAAGCAGCCTGGGGCGATAATCCTTTTGGATATGAAAACTCGCTGATGGCACATATACGCCGTATCAGGGAAAAAATTGAAGCGAATCCGTCCCAGCCTGTTTCTTTAATAACGGTTAAAGGACTTGGATATAAACTCGTTGTGGAGGGCAAGTAATATGAAAAGCGTACCGAAACTAATACGGCGTTTTGTTGGTATTATGCTCTTATCCTCGGTGTTGATCATTATTCTGAACTCTGCTTTATTGGCGGTATATACGCTCAGCCAGGCCCCAAACAGTTCCCCTTGGATGACGGCACAAGAGGCTGCCGATAATTTGTCACAGGATAGTAATGGATATGTTTTGACCGAAGAAACAGCGATTAAACTACAGAATACGAATGTATGGGCAATTTTTATCGATAACGCAACAATGAATGTTGAATGGCAAACAGATAATCTTCCCGAAACCATACCTATGTCATACACCATTTCAGATATAGCGGGCCTTACCCGCGGCTATATAGATGGATACCCTACATTTACAGGAGAGGCAGAAAACGGGCTTATGGTTCTCGGTTATCCAAAAGATAGTTTTTGGAAACATATGTGGCCGAGTTGGGATTATAATTTGATCGCCAACCTGCCCAAAACGTTTCTTTCTGTTTTAGCAATCAATATAGCCTTGATTTTTATAATTTATGTGACCGCAAATTCCAAGCTGCTAAAATCCATGAAACCAATAGTCAGCGGAATACAGGCGTTGTCTGCAAACGAAGAAATTCATATCAGGGAAAAGGGGCTTTTATCCGAGCTTGCTGTAAACATTAACAAGGCCTCGGACATTTTACAAACTCAAAACAGGCAATTGCGCAAAAGAGAAACCGCAAGAGCAAATTGGATCGCCGGAGTATCCCATGACATACGCACACCGCTATCAATGGTAATGGGCTATGCCGGACAGTTAGAAAATGATGTGCAATTATCAGAAGGCAACCGTCAAAAAGCAGCGGTTATTGTACGGCAAAGTGAACGAATACGAAACTTAATTAACGACTTAAATCTTGCTTCCAGGCTGGAATACAATATGCAGCCAATTAACCTTAAAAGGCAAAATCTGATTGCTGTTATTCGTCAGGTTGTAGTTGATTTTATCAATATGGATATCGATGAAAAGTATATGATTGAATGGGAAACAGACGAAACCTTAGCTTCTTGTACCGCAAATATTGACAAAGATTTAATTAAACGGGCAGTAAGTAATCTGATTCAAAACTGTATGAATCATAACGGGCAAGGCTGTCATATCTTCGTTCGTGTTATAGCTGGAGATAATGTTGGTACTGTCGTTGTTGCTGACGATGGTATCGGCGCGACAGATCAACAAATTGAAAAACTGAACTACGCTCCGCATTATATGGTTTGCGATGAAAAAACAACTGAACAACGCCACGGATTAGGGCTGCTCATTGTCAAACAGATTGTATCGGCACACGATGGAACAACCACTATTGAGCGTAGCGTCTATGGCGGTTTCTCTGTAAAATTTACATTACCATGCCTTCACCGCGTTCCGGAGATACAAGTGGCCACCTCCCTCCGGACATGAAAAGAGGGCCGGCTGCCCGGCTCTCCCTCAAAATTTGATTGTTCCCGTACATTGCCAGCCATCTCTTCATCAAAACTGCTCACTTTTGTCCTGATTCATGCGGCAGCTCCTCCATATAAATACGTATTGTTTCTTCCGCATTCCTGCGAATGATGCCGCGTGCCTCGGCCGGCTCCAGCACTTCAGCCTTCGCTCCAAATGTCATAAGCCAGGCAACAAGGTTATCCATATCTGTGTAATCCGCTGTAAAGAGCAGTCTTCCGTCATCTGTTTCTGTAAAGCAGTGTGGACCAAATTCTTCTACAAGACGCCATTTCATATCCGGTGTAAAAAGAGCCTTCACCCTGATACCGCCTGGAAATATCTTTTCATTCGACAGATCCGGCATAGGAGCATCCCTGCATACAAATTCCTGATCATTTTGTACGACACTGTCCATACGGTTCAGCTTAAACAGCCTGTAATCCTCCCTTGTACCGCACCATCCCCACACATACCAGCTTGACCATTGAAAGACCAGATAATATGGCTCTATCGTCCGAATACTTTCCCCGGATGGCGCATAGTAATGAAACTCCAAAAGATGCCTGCTTTCTATCGCGCTCTGGATTACCTCAATCTTGGGGGCAAGAGAACCTTTATACCAGGAAGACAGATTGATCAGCATGGAATCCCTGCCGCATATGAACTCAGACGAACCGGCCTGAATCTTCTCCATCAACTGTCCGTAGTAGCGGCTTCCGCTCACACTGTCCAGACTTCTAAGTCCCGCAAGGATCATCTGCATATCCTTTGATGTAAGGATTGTCCTGTCCATGCGGTATCCGTCCATGATGCTGATCCCTCCGCCTGTGCCCTGGGCGGTCCTTATAGGGATCCCTGCCTTACAGAGATCTTCAATATCGCGGTTTATCGTCCTCCGTGATACCTCAAATCTTTCCGCCAGCTCAGGAGCCGTTATCTTTTCTTCCTGCAGTAAGATTGACAATATTCCAATCAGCCTGTCTATCTTCATAATCTCTCACGCTCATTTTTCTTTTTCTCTACGGGCTTTGCAAAATCTTTTGTCTTTATTTTACCGCCTCAAACGCCGCACTCAATGCCTCGATCAGATCCTCTGCCTTCTCAATTCCAATAGAAAGCCGGATCGTGTTCGGCCTGATCCCCTGATCCAGAAGTTCTTCCTCTGTGCATTGGCTATGGGTCGTTGTTGCGGGATGTATCACAAGGGACTTTACATCTGCCACGTTCGCCAACAGTGAAAAGATTGCAAGATGGTCAATGAATTTTTGTGCAGTCTTTGCATCCCCTTTAATCTCAAAGGTAAAGATCGATCCTCCGCCATTTGGAAGATACTTCTGATATAACGCATGGCCCGGCTCACTTGCCAGGGAAGGATGATGGACAGCCTCCACCTGGGGATGGTTTGCCAGGTATTCCACAATTTTCAATGCGTTGCTTACATGGCGCTCCACACGCAGCGACAGGGTTTCCAGGCCCTGGAGGAAAATGAATGCGTGGAACGGGGAAAGGGTTGCACCGGTATCACGAAGAATCACGGCACGGATATAGGTAACAAAGGCTGCCGCTCCCACCGCATCAGAGAAGGATACTCCGTGGTAGCTTGGATTGGCCTCTGAAATCCATGGATATTTGCCCGCCGCTTTCCAGTCAAACTTTCCGCTGTCCACAATCACGCCGCCAATGGCAGTTCCATGCCCTCCGATAAATTTTGTCGCAGAATGGACGACAATATCAGCTCCGTATTCAATAGGGCGGATCAGATATGGAGTTGCAAAGGTCGAGTCCACAACCAGCGGGATCTGATGCTTATGCGCGATCTTCGCAAGCCCCTCCAGGTCGGCCAGATTGGAATTCGGGTTTCCCAGCGTTTCTACAAAGATTGCTTTTGTATTTTCCTGGATAGCCGCCTCAAAGGAACCTTCTATGTACGGATCCACAAACGTCGTAGTGACGCCATTGGTTAATGGAAGCGTATGGGCCAGCAGATTATAGGTCCCCCCATAAATTGTCTTGGATGCCACGATATGTTCCCCTGATTTTGCAAGGGCCTGGAATGTATAATCAATAGCCGCTGCCCCGGATGCCACTGCAAGTGCCGCTACTCCTCCCTCCAGAGACGCAATCCTCTGTTCAAAAATATCTTCTGTAGGGTTTGTCAGCCTTCCATAAATATTCCCTGCATCTCTGAGGCCAAAACGGTCAGCCGCATGCTGGGAATCATGGAAAACGTATGAAGTCGTCGCATAGATTGGAACGGCTCTTGCATCCGTAACCGGATCCGCTTTCTCCTGTCCAATATGTAATTGCCTTGTTTCAAATCCCCAATTCTTAGAATCCCTGATATCTGCCATTTCTATTTCCTCCAATTCATTCTATCATCTATTTTCATGTTATTCAGTAAATAGCACAGTAGAATAATACCGGTCTCCCGAATCCGGTAAAAGCGCTACGATCACTTTTCCCTTATTCTCTGCCCGTTTTGCCTGTTCAATCGCTGCATGCAGTGCTGCTCCTGAAGAAATACCAACCAGAATCCCCTCTTTTTTCGCAAGCAGCTTCGCCGCGGCAAATGCATCTTCATTCTCTGCCTTATACACTTCATCATATACGGAGGTATCTAAGACCTCCGGAACAAATCCTGCACCAATCCCCTGTATCTTATGGGATCCTGCCTTTCCTTCCGATAATACTGGTGAGGCCGCTGGTTCCACTGCTATTACCTTTACGGCCGGATTCTGTTCCTTTAAGTATGCTCCGGTTCCCGAAACTGTACCGCCGGTTCCGACACCTGCAATAAAAATATCTATTTTTCCCTCCGTATCATTCCATATTTCCGGTCCTGTCGTTGCCTTGTGTATTGCCGGGTTAGCCGGATTTACAAATTGCCCTGGAATAAAACTTCCCGGGATTTCCTTCGCAAGCTCCTCTGCCTTCGCAATGGCCCCTTTCATACCCTTTGCACCTTCTGTCAGCACCAGTTCCGCACCATAGGCTTTCAAAATGTTCCTTCTCTCCACACTCATAGTCTCCGGCATGGTAAGGATGATACGGTAGCCTTTCGCTGCAGCTATAGAAGCCAGGCCGATGCCGGTATTTCCGGATGTGGGTTCAATAATAACAGAACCTTTCTTCAACAATCCTTTTTCTTCTGCGTCCTCAATCATCGCTTTCGCAATCCTGTCTTTGACACTTCCTGCCGGATTAAAATATTCCAGTTTTACCAGAATCTTCGCTTCCAGTCCAAGCCCCTTCTCAATATTCATAACTTCTACCAATGGGGTATGTCCAATCAGCCCCAACGTTCCCTTGTAATAGTTTGCCATGATGTTTTCCCTCCTCTTTTACACCCCAAAATGATCAGCTATTCCTTTTTTTCATATGCCGGGCAGCAAAAAACCGTGTACTGTCAGTTCCCGGATATTTCCGCAGTCTAATAAGATTCTCCTTTCTTTTCCTGAAATACAAAATACTACCATTTACCCACTATGTCAATAGGTTTATTGAATTTTTCTTGATATTTTTATTTCTTAACGCTATACTATTCTAAATAAAAGGAAACATAAAGGGAGAGATATTTATGATTTCAACAAAAGCACGCTATGCTCTGAGGGTAATGGCAGACCTTGCCAAACATCCGGACGATGGTTATATTCCTTTAAAAACAATCTCCACACGGCAGGAAATTTCTGAAAAATATCTGGAGATCATTTTAAAAACTCTTGTGAAGAAGAAATTACTAAAGGGGCTCCGCGGCAAAGGCGGGGGATATATGCTCACCCGGCTGCCGGAGGAATATGTTATAGGGGAGATCATTGAATTGACTGACGGGCCGCTTAATCCAGTAGCCTGCCTGTTACCTGATTCCGAAGCATGCCCGCGGAAAGATACATGCATCACCCTGCCATTATGGAAAAAGTACGATATGCTGACGCATGACTTTTTTTACGGCATAACATTATCGGATTTAATAAACGAAAAGTTTTAAAAGCTGTCCAAAGCCGGACACTGTGGATCAATGTTTTCCGATTTTTGGGCAAAAATATAGTGGCTGGCAGAGAAACACATCTCCGCCAGCCATGCCAATTTCATCTTACCTTTTCTTTTTCATCTTCCGTTCCGGAAGTTCCTCCCACATCTCCATCACCATTTTCTGCAGTTTCTCCCTGTCTTCAAGAATAGTGCACGGCAGCATTTCCTTTGTCCCCTCATAAGGCAGCACCGCCTCACTGTCCGGCATATATTTCCTGCTTGTTCCCGTGATCTTTACCAACAATTCTCCGGAACCGTAAATTCCACCAAATATCCGCTCTTTGTAGTAAAAAATGTATCCGCCCATCATAGGGATCTGCCGAACACCTGGAAGATCTGACAGCTGATCCATTACATATTCCATCATCCGCTTGTTTTGTTCCCTGCGCATCGCGATCATCCCTTCCCTGCCAGCTTCAAAAATTTCTTATCATTCATCTGCTCGTTCGTGACATACTTCCCCCGCTCCACACTTTTCAAAAATACAAGCCCTTCCTCAAATCTGTCAGAAAGCCATGCCTTCTTTGACGAGGCCTGCACATCCTTGTTACTCGAAATGGCACAGCAAATATGCTCCTTCTCAAGATTCTCCGCCGAAACTCTGATATATTCCATACTCAAGCCCTCCTGATCGGATGCCTTACCACAGTCTTTCGCTTCTCGGGAGCGACCCTCCGGGCATCGCTCAAATAAATTTCATGATGCAGCCGCTTGTCCGTGATATCCAGAACATACCCCTGTTCTTCCATAAAGCGGTGCATTGCTTCCACTGTGGCCGGTTCATCATCATACGCCCCAATATGCATGCACTGCACACATATCCCCTCATCATAGGTGAAAAACTCCACCTTTGAAAAGTCCTGTTTCTTCTTTGCCGCCGCTTCCCTGACAGCCCAGTCAAAATCAGCCTTTGTAACAAAATCCGGCAAACGGATAACGGATATCCATTGGAAATCTTCTTTATGGGCATAATCGATCCCGGATACTCCATCCTGCCACCAAAATCCCTCTAAAGGCGGCACCACGTAATCAAAATATCCTTCCATTTGATGATTACCCTTTTTGCTCATCTTAATCGTAAACGCAATCCCGTACAGAAGCCCTATAGACGCCTTGTACTCTCCATCCTCAGCATTCGGGTCACCGCTTCCTCTCACAGCAAGGAAATTCATTTTCGGTACCGTAACAATACCCGGAGCCGCCTTCGGAAGATAAAACTCTTTGTATTCTTTCTTGTAATCAAATGCCATCGCCATCACTCCTTCACAAATAAACTGATCTCATAAGCAACAAGGTTATCCATATCCGGTGTAAAAAGAGCCTTCAAGATGCCTGTTTTCTATGACACTCTGGATCACCTAAATCTTGGGAGCAAGGGAACCCTTATACCAGGAAGACAGGTCGATCAGCATGGTATCCCTGCCTTGCAGAGATCTTCAATATCGCGGTTTACCGTCCTCCGCGACACCTCAAACCTTTCCGCCAGTTCAGGAGCCGTTGTCTTTTCTTCCTGCAGTAGGATTGACAATATTACAATCAGCCTGTCTATCTTCATAATCTCTCACGCTCCATGTGTATCATAACAAGTTCAACACGACAGCTGTATGTCATGTTTATAACATCTCAAATATTTTCTGAAATAAAAAGGAGAACCCTCAGGTCCTCCCCCGGTCTCAGTCCTCGCAAGTAGCTGAAACCTGATCACTGGAATAAAGTCTACCACATGGCCCGCTGGAAGTCAATGGCTTTTCGCAGTTTGCGGAGATCCATTCCATAATGTAGTACTACAATTTACAGCTTATGGGAACTGAAAGTAGAAAGACGCCAGCTTTCATCATCATTTGTACCGCCAAAGGCGGCATGGTAACAACCTTGATCTGATCCCCAATCTCAAAACCCATTTCATTCAGCCACTGTCCTTTCAGAATGACGGTCGGCGTAGGCTTGTAATTACGTCCGCTCTGTGAGATTACCTTAATATTTCTGACTTTCTTTAATTCCATAGACTTGCCTCCTTAAACTGTAAATGAACATGTACTTTGGAAATAATGTACTTACCGCCCAATTCCGGAAATCAGCCCAATGGCACCACCTCCCTTCAGCGCAAAATTCTTTCACTATACCCTCCATATGGATAACCCCGGCTGTATCCATTACAACCGGGGATTCTATACAATTTATCTTTTTGTACTCGTTTACTTTCAGAACATTACATCGTTTGAAGCAGCCCTTTTTCAATCTCCTGAACATCCTCCACTGAAAGTTCCGAAAAATATCCGGCAATCTCCTCTGCTGACATTTTCCCGGCCTTTAACATTTTTTCTACGGCTTCCCTTACTGCCTCACGCCTTTCACTGGCAACATAAGTACGTATGATTCTCTCTTCATCAAACAATGTCATCATAATAGATATAACCTCCTTTTCCCTGCTTTCCAGGAACTCGCGGAGGACGTTCCTGTCTTTACAGATACGGATAGTTTCTGTAACGGCCTCCCTGCTTCTTCCATGCAGCTTCATCTGTTCATTATATACCTTTGTGAACGCAACATACTGGCTGATAATGTCGTTTCCTTTGCCGCCATAGATTACTTTTACCTTTACTTCAATAGCACATTCCTTCCCGCCAAAAAATTCTTCGGAAAGCGAGATGGTTTCCGGCTTGCTTATACGCTCCCCGGTATAGATCATATATACTTCCGCTTCTGGCACATGGACTTTCTTGCTTCCATATAAGTCTGCCTCATGTTCTTCAAAATAATCGTGATACGTCTGCACCAGATACATAAGCG
>CAZFXM010000057.1:0-13633 GCA_964523125.1 uncultured Clostridium sp.
TTTCCACTCATTCCTGGGTGCTTTTCAGAGTGGAATTTAACTTTTCACTTCACCCCGAAAGTTTAAAATGGATGTTTAAAAATGATTTATGGAATCATGGAATCACCCACAAAAGTATATCATCCCGCTTATTATGTTTTTATTATTAATATTCAGACCGCAAACTGTGGGAAAAATATCATTTATGATTGAAAAAGCGAAGTCCTTGTGATATACTTTACATTTGCGTTGGGTTCTCTTTGGACAGATCAGGACGTAAAAGAAATTTAACGAAAGGCAGGATCCCACATAAATCAAGGGTTTCTGGATAGGTAAAGATAAAATGAAATTAGGAATCGTTGGACTTCCCAATGTGGGAAAAAGTACTTTATTTAATTCACTGACCAAGGCCGGAGCGGAATCAGCCAATTACCCGTTCTGTACCATTGACCCTAATGTGGGCGTGGTAGCCGTGCCGGATGGGCGGCTGGATGTTTTGGGTGAAATGTACCATACAAAAAAAATCGTCCCGGCTGTCATTGAGTTTGTAGATATCGCCGGCCTGGTAAAGGGAGCTTCTAAAGGAGAAGGGCTGGGAAACCAGTTTCTTGCAAACATCCGGGAGGTGGACGCGATCGTCCATGTAGTTCGCTGTTTTGAAGACAGTAACATCGTCCATGTGGACGGCTCTATCAATCCACTGCGGGATATCGAAACAATCAATCTGGAACTGATTTTTTCCGATCTGGAAATTTTAGAGCGGAGGATCGCAAAGACCACAAAGATATCAAAAAATGACAGGGCTGCCGCAAAGGAATTGGATTTTTTGAACCGCATCAAGGCTCATCTGGAAGAAAATAAGCTTGCAAAAACGTTTCAGACAGAAAATGAGGATGAAGAGGCGTGGCTTTCGGAATATAATCTGTTGACCGCGAAACCGGTCATCTTCGCGGCAAATGTATCCGAGGATGACCTGCCTGACGACGGCGCGTCCAATGACGGCGTTCGTGCAGTCCGGGAATACGCAGATCAGGAAGACTGCAGAGTGTTTGTGGTGTGTGCGCAGATTGAACAGGAGATCGCGGAGCTGGATGATGAAGAAAAGAAAATGTTTTTGGAGGATTTAGGTTTAGAAGAGTCCGGATTGGAAAAACTAATAAAAGCAAGCTACAGCCTGTTGGGATTGATCAGCTATCTCACGGCGGGAGAGCCTGAGGTGCGGGCGTGGACGATTAAGAAAGGGACGAAAGCGCCACAGGCCGCGGGAAAAATCCATTCAGACTTTGAACGTGGATTTATCCGGGCGGAAATCGTAAGCTTCGATGACCTGATGGCATGTGGTACACATGCGGCGGCCAGGGAAAAAGGATTGGTAAGGCTGGAAGGCAAAGAATATGTGGTGCAGGATGGAGATATCATTTTGTTCCGGTTTAACGTCTGATGCCATTTTTCTACCGCAAAACCTTTGTAAGAAGAAGTGATATAAGACTGGAGCAAATCTGTCTCTACAGGTTTGCTCCAGTTTTGTATAGATACGGATTATCTACCATTTACAGATACTCTTTGAGCATCCTACCGCACAGCCAGATTATTTTCCAGATCTTCCAGCCACCCTGCCGCGCAGGCATCGCTTGGCATCCTCCAATCCCCGCGTGGAGAGAGCGCCACCGTCCCTACCTTCGGACCATCCGGCAGACAGGAACGTTTAAACTGCTGGCTAAAAAATCGCCTGCAGAAGGTCTCCAGCCATTTTTGTACAACGGAAGGTTCATATTTCCCCGCGAACGCGTTTTCAGCCAGCCTGTATATTTTACCCGGCCCATATCCAAAACGGATCATATAGTACAGGAAGAAATCATGCAACTCATAAGGCCCTACCAGATCCTCGGTTTTCTGTGCGATATTTCCTTCCTTCGGCGGAAGAAGCTCCGGACTTACCGGCGTATCCAATACGTCATAGAGCACCTGTTTCAACTCTTCATCCTCTGTGGTATCCGCCGCGTGCTTTACCAGATGACGGACCAACGTTTTCGGCACGGACGCATTTACCCCGTACATGGACATATGGTCACCGTTGTAGGTAGCCCATCCCAAAGCCAGCTCCGACATGTCCCCCGTTCCAATCACCATGCCGCCGTCCTTATTCGCGATATCCATCAACACCTGTGTACGCTCTCTGGCCTGGCTGTTCTCATAGGTCACACTATGGTCTTTTGGATCATGCCCGATATCCCGGAAATGAAGGTTCACAGACTCTTTGATCGGCACCTCCTTCAGGGATGCTCCCAGCTTCACTGCCATCCGGCAGGCATTGTGATAGGTTCTGTCCGTTGTTCCAAAACAGGGCATGGTGACCGCTAGAATCTCTTTTTTATCTCTTCCCAGCAGATCAAAGGCTCTGGCCGCCACAAGAAGCGCCAATGTCGAGTCCAGCCCTCCCGAGATACCTACCACTGCCGTTTTTGCCCTGGTATGTGCCAGACGCTTTTTCAATCCCATTGCCTGAATGGTCAGGATTTCCTCACAGCGCTCCGCACGAACCCGCGCATCCTGAGGCACAAAGGGCTGTACAGGAAACTTACGTGTCAATTCTGTCTGCTCGATCTCTATATGGAAAGGCACATGTACCAGTACTCTTTCCTCCGGTGTCCGGAAGGTCGTATTTTTCCTGCGTTCACCTATCATTCTCTGTATATCGATTTCCGAATAAATCATATCATTTTTAAACCGTTTTGCCTCTTTTAGTATCATACCATTCTCGGCAATGATATTATGCCCGCCGAACACCAGATCCGTCGTGGACTCTCCTTCTCCGGCATTTGCGTAAATATAGCCGGCGATCAGCCGGGCCGACTGCCCCTGAATCAGTTCTCTGCGGTAAATATCCTTTCCAATAGTCTCATCGCTGGCAGAACAGTTCGCGATAATAACAGCCCCTTCCAATGCCGCCTGAATGCTGGGCGGTACTGGCGACCAGACATCTTCACAGATTTCTGCCGCTACGACCAGATCCTCCATGGTCTGGCACTGGAACAAAATCTGCGGCCCAAAAGGTATCTGCTTTCCTTGAAAATAAATATCTCTTACCTTCCGCGGGCCAGGAGTAAAGTGCCGCATTTCATAAAATTCCCCATAATTTGGTAAAAAGGATTTTGTTGTGAAGCCCAGCACCTCTCCCTGATTTAAGGCTGCCGCCACATTATACAGCTTTCCATCCACACACAGCGGCATCCCAACAAAAACAAGCATATCCTTATCCCGGGTAAATGCCGCGATCTCAGACAAAGCCTGTTTTGCATCCCTTAAAAGAACCTCCTGCTGAAATAAATCGCCGCAGGTATATCCAGTGATACAAAGTTCCGGAAATACCAAAAGCTTTGCATGCCCCTCCCCCGCTTTTCGGATACACTCACATATTTTTTCCTGATTATATGCTACATCCGCGACCCGGATATCCGGTGTTGCCGCGGCAACTTTCACAAACCCCTGTTTCATTTCTTTTTCATTCCTTTCATTTTTGTAATATACTTTTTCCACCTTTTCGAGCCGTATATCAGCCACATGTGCAGATGCTTTACGGCCTTTGGCATTTTTTCAAAATTTCCTGCAGTTCCTCTACCGTAAACTCATATGCCGTATTACAGAAATGACATTTCACCTCGATCGCTTTTCCATCATCTATCATTTCCTGTATTTCCTTTTTGCCGATACTTATGATCGCTTTTTCTATACGCTCTTTGGAACAGCTGCAGTCAAACGCCGCCGGAAGGGTATCTGTGATCTCTGCCGTCATGCCTTCCAACACCTGGGAGAGCATCTCTTCCGGTGAATGCCCGCCATCCAGCATAGCCGTAACGGGCTTCACACCGGCAATATTTTTCTCTAACCTGCGCAATACCTCTTCTTCAACAAAAGGCATGACCTGTACGATAAATCCTCCTGAACAACGTACCGTATTGTCCCGGTTCATCAAGACTCCCAGTCCCACCGATGAAGGAATCTGCTCCGAAGCCGCGAAATAATAAGTCAGATCCTCCGCGATCTCCCCGGTTTGCAGGAGCGTCTGCCCGGAATAAGGCTCTCTTAACCCCATATCCTTGATCACATTCAATATTCCCTGCCCCAGTGCTCCTCCCACATCCAGCTTACCGTTTTTCGGCGGAAGCATCACCTCCGGATTGTCCACATACCCTTTCACATGGCCCTGCGCGTCTGCTGTCACCGTAAGCCCGCCAATTGGCCCGTCACATTTTACCTGCAAGGTTAATATATCCTCCGGATTTTTCATCATACTTCCCATCATCACACCGCCTGTAAGCAGCCTTCCCAGCGCTGCCGTCGCGACCGGGCTCATCTGATGGCGCATCCGGGCCTCTTCTGCCAGACTGGTCGTTACTGCCGCGAACGCGCGGATCTGCGAATCTGCCGCCGTAGCTCTTACTATATAATCATTCATCTTCATCCTCCTGCCAGGTCATCATCCTTCACTGCTAATGATGTTACTATCATATATCATAATACTCAAAATCAGCCGGCAAAGCCGGCCGCTCATCTATCACAATTTTTTTCCCTGTTCCCGCGCGACCACATAGATCCGTTCGCTTGTATCACAAGGGTTCTCTTTTGTATCCGCGTCATATGCACAGAGATAATCCATCCCGGCATTTTTCAGCGCTGTTTTCATTTTTTTCAGTGTATACCCTTTCTGAATATGAGTCTCCCGATATCTCCGGAACAACTCTTCCTCCGGATAGCCGCCCTGGGCATTCCGCCTTTCATAATCCCATCCTTCTCGGATGAACAAGGTCAGTTCATACTCATTGATCTGTCCTTCTTCATAATAATAATTGTCCCAGATAAAGCTACAGTCTTCCCTATCTTCGGCAATGGTACGGTTTCCAAGAATCTCCCGGTACTTATATTCCGTATTAAAATCAAAAATAAATATCCCTCCTGGATCCAGATAATTGTTTACCAGCCGGAATACCTGCTCCAATTCCTTTTCTTCTAAAATATAATTCATGGAATCACAGACACTGAATACCGCCCGCACCGTACCATACAGTTCAAATCTCCGCATATCCTGCAGGAGATACAAGATATCCTGCCCTGACTGGCCTCGTTTTTCCATAGCGATTTCAAGCATCTCTTCGGAACAATCCACACCGATCATATCATATCCATATTGGGCAAACCTCTCGGTCATCGTACCGGTTCCGCATCCAAGCTCCAGGAGAAGACCATCCTTTATCCCATATCCCTGCAAAAGCCCATACAGATACTCTGCCCATTCCGTATAAGGGACATTATCCATAAATTGGTCATAAACTGCCGCAAAACTTGTATATGCCTCCAAAATATCCTCCCTGTCTTCATCCTTCTACCGTTCTCCATTATACTATGACTGTTCGCCATACATCGTCTGTATCTGCTGGCGGATCCGCTGTCGTTCCCTCCTGGCGCGCTCCAGCTTCCGCTTCCGTTTCCTTCGGATAGCTAAAACCTTTAAGTAAATAACCAGTACGATATCTAAAGCGATGAAAATAATCACAGCCGTTTTCATGACCGATTTCATAGAATAGGTTGTTTTCAGAAGCCGTCCGGCCTTTTCTGGCAAAGATACTTTCTCTTCCTTTTCCTCCTGCAAGCCTGCGCCATCTTCCGCTGATACAGCAGACCCTTCCGTCTGGTTTTCTTCTTCTGTCATCCCGTCGTCTCCCGCCGGTTCTTCCTTTTCCTCCACCGGTTCCGCCGGAAAATTGTAGGGAACCATCGTCTTATAAAAGCGAATTTTTCTGCTGCCATCCGCTTCCACCACATTCACTGCCGCGATAAACATACCCGGTTCCAGTTCACAGATGGATTCCGGCTCATCACTCAACACATCTCCCAATTGAAAATCCAACTGCGGATCAGATACCAAAGCCTTCCTGGAAATGGAATATACATTGATATAATCTCCGATCCCCAACCCCAATGTCAATGGAAAGTTAATAATATAATCTCCACTAATACACAGGTCCTGAAAGTTATTTCCCTTTGCGGTTCCTTCGTATTCTCCCAGGTCCTCCACGATCTTAAACTGGTTATCCAGAATTTTGAAGCTATATCCCCCATCTACGTTAGTCTGGATCATATAGCGGTCGTTCTCTTCATCGTATCCAATACCAAGAATATTATAATCATCCGTGATCTTCACTTTCTTTTTAAAGGAAAGTGTCTCCGAATCTATCAGGAAAATGCACCCTCTGTTTTCCGGATCCAAATGCGTGTATAGCGCCACCGCGATCTCCCCGGTATTCGGATTATACGCCATGCCGTTGCCATGCTCATAGCTTCGCTCAACCACGCGCTTTGCCAGGGAATACTTTTCTACAGGATTCCCGTGGACATCCTTATCATTCCTATAATATGCCTTGATAATATCTGCTTTCTCCGTATTGTCTTCATAATTCTCAATGCAGATAATATAGTTCTCCGTTGCACATATAGACTGAACCACGCCTTTCGGGCTTTCAATATCATCTTCAAAAATTTTTTCCCATGTTACTCCCACAAAAGCATCGTCTGATGCAATCTCCGCCTGAACCTCCAGCAGGCTCCCGTTCCATATGCACCAAAATATCACAACACTAAGGAGAGCGATGAAGTACACTCCCCGCTTCATTTACCAAACTCCCTTAATTATATTTCCCTGCCACTTATCATAGCATTCTGTTAAATTATTGTAAACAAAATTATAGAAAAAAAGATGCCAACTTTTATCAGTCGGCATCTGTATCTATATTTATTCGATTACATGAATCCAGCCTTCCGGAGCTTCTAAGTGTCCCATCTGGATTCCTGTCAGTGTATCGTACAGCTTCTGCGTTGTCTCACCCATTTTCTCCATACCGCTTGGGAAGCAGATTTCTTTTCCATGATCTACAATCCTGCCTACCGGAGAAATCACGGCCGCGGTTCCGCACAGGCCGCATTCCGCAAAATCTTTCAGTTCATCCAGATATACATCTCTTTCTTCCACTTCTAATCCCAGATAATGCTCTGCCACATACATCAGGGAACGTCTGGTGATAGAAGGAAGGATGGTTGTAGAGTGCGGTGTCACGATCTTATTCTCTTTTGTTACAAAGAGGAAGTTCGCTCCGCCCGTCTCTTCTACCTTTGTCCTTGTCGCGGAATCCGGGTACAGATTTTCATCATATCCATTGGCATGGGCAGTCACGATCGCATGAAGGCTCATGGCATAATTCAGCCCCGCCTTGATATGTCCGGTTCCATGCGGCGCGGCACGGTCAAAATCAGACACACAGATAGTCAATGGCTTTACACCGCCTTTAAAATAAGGTCCCACCGGTGTTGTGAAGATACGGAACTGGTACTCATCCGCAGGCTTTACACCGATGACAGGGTTGATTCCGAACATATACGGACGAATATACAGGGTAGCCCCAGTTCCATAGGGAGGTACATATCCGTCATTCGCCTTTACTGTCTGCGTTACCGCGTCCACAAAACGATCCACATCAAATGGCGGCATCTCCATTCTAGCTGCGGAATCCTTCATACGCTGCGCATTCAGATCCGGCCGGAAGGTCACAATCCTTCCATCCTCCGTCGTATATGCCTTCAACCCTTCGAAAATTGTCTGGGCATACTGCAGGACACCGGCACATTCATTCATGGTGATATCCGCATCCTCAATAAGAGCCCCCGCGTCCCACGCGCCTTCCTTATAATTCGAAACATAGCGTTTGTCTGTCTTAATATAACCAAACCCCAGATTCTCCCAGTCAATATTCTTTTTCTCCATCAGTATTTCCTCCATTCCACTGTAATAAGGTTCATTATAATACCATCCATAGCAAAATTCAAGAGCGCACTCTGTTTGAATTATATTCAAACCTGTTCGTCTCATTTTTGCAACCACGTTTTTGTGGCCCTTTCTCAGATCTTCCATGTTTCTTATGATTACCTCATTGATGGAAGCATCACATATTTTTCATATTTTGAAAAATAAATGTCCATTTTTAATCAATATATGGTATAGTATATATCAAGGGACAGAATCATCTGCCAATGAGGATAATATTTTCGTCTTTTCTGTGGCAAAGGAGGATTTCAAATGAATAACCAATTGGTGTGGAAGGCCGAGTACAATCTCGGCGTGGATATTATTGATAAGGAACACAAGAGGCTTTTTAAGATCATAAACAAGCTTTTCTCCTTCAGTGAGAAAGAAGAGAAAAGCCAATGGGCATGCCAGGAAGGAATTAAGTTTTTTAAAGAACATGCGTTAAAGCATTTTGCCGAAGAAGAAGAATATATGGCATCCATCGGTTATGAAGGCCTTGAAACACACAGGCATATACATAAAGATTTTCGTAACAGTACCCTTCCCGCTCTTGAACAGGAACTGGAGAATACCAATTATTCCAAAGATTCGGTAGATCATTTCCTTGGCGTTTGTACCGGATGGCTGATTGGACATACCCTGACGGAAGACCGGGCGATCATAGGCAAAAGCACCAGTAAATGGGAAAATCTTCTGCCGGAAGAGGCACACAAGGCTATGAAGCAGACGATTGTTCAGCTTTTGTATGATATGTTCCAGCTGGAATCCCATGTTGTCAGCGAAAGCTACAGTGGAGAAAAGTTTGGGAAAGGTGTATATTATCGTCTGGTCTATGGCACAAAGCAAGAGAAAAAGTGGGAGATTATTCTGGTCTTTGAAGAAAAGCTTCTGATCAATACGGTAGGAAAAGTCATGGGTATCCATACAAATAAACTGGACACCATGCTGGTCAATGCCGCAAGGTATACGGCGCAGCAGTTTGTAGGACGCATTCATGAACATCTTCCGACCGTAGATCTGAATAAAATGCTGGAAGAAAATCTTCTTACGTATGAACAGTTCCAGAAAATATTTGAACAGGAAAAGCCGCAATTCAGCCTGTTGTTCGACACCGGCGAGGGATATTTTTCCTATTGTGTGATTGCCCCCCATCTGCTTCAAGGCGGAATCGGGACTGCAATCAACGCAAATAACGCAATATCTGAAGTTACGGAGTACCTTGCGAAAAGAGAAGAAGAGGCCGTTGAAGAAAGCAAAAAATTGAAAATACTGGTGGTTGACGACTCCATGACGATCCGCCAGGGCATGAAGGAGTTGCTGGAAGAGGATTATGAAGTCCTTCTGGCAAAATCCGGCGCCTCCGCGCTCCGCTGCATTACTCTGGAACGTCCGGATCTGGTGCTTCTGGATTATGAAATGCCGGTCTGCGATGGCAGACAGATATTGGAAATGATCCGCGCCGAAGATGAATTATCCAATCTCCCGGTATTTTTCCTGACCGGCCGGGTAGACCAGGAAAGCGTACAAAAGGTTATATCCTTAAAACCAGAAGGATATTTGTCAAAATATCTGAAGTCCGCAGATATCAAGAAAAATATAGATAGTTATTTTGAGCGAAAAAGAGGGTAGGTTCTGTCGTTGATTGTATTTCCGTATATAATGATAAAAACAGGCCATGCAAGTTGCTTTTTACTTACATGGCCTGTTTCTTATACCATTGTATATTGAAAAAAGCAGAACAGCCTTACTCCATTGTTTCCATTCCGAATGATCGTCTCCAAAAATTCTCAGTTATTTTCACACGAGGCAAGCACATCCTCGAGCACATCCTCCACAGAATCCGTCACATATGTAGAATAATAAGAGATCCCCGGCGCACAGTTGGCCATGGCATAGCTTGTTCCTGCTGCCTGCAGCATTTCCACGTCATTGTACTGATCCCCAAAAGCCATACACTCCCGCGGGCTGATCTTAAGCTCATCCAGGAGCTTTAAAAGGGCAGTTCCCTTGTTGGTCCCCGGCGCGATAAAATCAATCCAGATATTTCCGGATGTCACCACTTTAATCTCTGCTCCAAATTTCTCCTGCAGATAATGAAGATATTTGTCGACGATATGCGGACCGTCCTTCATATTGCAGATGGCAATCTTCAGGATGGGGCCTTCTACATTTCTCACATCCTCCACGATCTTCGTCGTATTTTTCATTACATTTACGATATGGTTCACAAAATCCGGATTATTATTTTCGATAAAGCAGGCATCCTCTCTGGATATCAGAAGTTCAAACGATCCGTCTTTCTTTACCTCATCTATGATCCTCCGGATCAGGTCAGGCTTAATAATCGTGCGTGAGATCACTTTTCCTTCATGGATACATACGGAGCCATTTTCCGCAATATAAGAGATCTTATCCTTAATCGGCTCAAAAAGGTGTACTTCATTGTCGTACTGGCGGCCGCTTGCCGCAACAAAGCGGATGCCCTTTTCCGATAACTTCCGGATCAGTTCCATAGCACGGGGCGTGAGTTCCTGCGCGCCATTTTGAAGCAATGTCCCATCCAAATCGCTTGCGATTAATTTTATCATATGCCGCACCATCCTCTTCCTATAGCTTATTCTTCCGTTTTATAACCCGAACTTCATCCTGGCCGCGACTGCCAGATATTGCGCGGTAGCCTCTACCCCCATAGTATTACTATCGATCAGAATATCCTTGTATTCCTTATCTTCTGCCAGGTATCCGGAATACTCCATAGAATAAGAATCCCGCATCTCATCAATCTCACGCAGGGCCTTGCGGCTGTCTTCCTCTGTCCGTCCCAGCACTTCCATACAATACTTCAATCTTGCCTTATACTCCGCGAAAATATAGATATGCAGTGCATTTTCTTCATCTGCAAGAATATAGTCCGAGCATCGTCCTACAATAACACAACTCCCTTTTTTTACGACCCGCTTCATAAATTCCGACTGGACCTCAAAAATTTCATCCTGTGTACTGCTGCTGTTCTTTCCCATGGCAAATGGAATCCTTGTGGCAGGCTGAGGCTGCCGTACTGCCGTTTCCTCTTCCCGCTCTACCACATCCTCCGGGATCGACAACTCTTCCGCCGCCTCCTGGATCATCTCTCCATCATAGCAGGGAACCCCCAGGATCTCACTCAGACGCTTTGCAATCTCGCGTCCATGGCTGGCAAACTGTCTGTTCACGGTAATCACAAATCGCTCCATATATATTCCTCCATTCTCACTCATACCTGTTTGGTTACTTTCGCTTCATATACTCTTTTTGAAACCTCGGTGTATATTCTACACCACTATAAAAAAAATCACAAGTAAAAACTGGCTTCTGCAAGAAACAGAAGCCAGATCGTTTATAAAACCGCTCCCATGATTATGAATCCTACGATTGCCAGTACACAGGCGATGATATTATAAGGCAGTTGTGACAGCGCGTGCTCCATGCTGTCTATCCCGGCACTCTGTGCCGCCAAAAGTGTAGCGTCCGAATAGAAACAGGCATGGCTTCCAAAGGTTCCCCCGGAAATGACTGCCGCCATAATCAGAACCGGATTTGCCCCGATCACGGCTCCCAGAGGAAACACAATCGGCGTGATAATCGAGCTCATCCCCCAGTCCGAGCCGGTAGTAAACGCGAGTATCGCGCCCAATACGAATACCATTGCCGGGAAAATGGCGGGAAACAGAAGCGGCTCCGTCTTCTCCACGATATATTCTGTCATTCCCATCTGTCCGCAGATATCCTTCAGCACAAAAGTCACCAGCAATAAGGTCAGTACAGGCAGCATATCACTAAAGCCCTGAATGGTGTTGTTCATAAACTCATCTACCGTAAGGACCTTACGTGGAATATAGATCACGAAGCAGACCAGCAGCGCCACCACAACGGAAACCAAAATATCTCCGGTAATGACCGCCAACGCTACCAGGATCCCCATAGGGATCAAAAAGTACCAGATATTGCCGTCCGCGTCCTGGTCATAGACTGTCGCGTGGTTATATTTCCTGCTGAAATCAGAGTAAACCTTTCCGGTCTCTTCCACACGGCGGAATGCCTTTTTCATAGGGCCAAGCTTTGGCATCACTCCGATCGCGAACAGGAATACAAATACCAGCGTAATGATCGGATAAAAGCAGAATGGAACCGCTTTCAGATAGGCTGCCATAGGTGATGTGACCCCGATCGCCTTCACACTTTCCTGTTCAAAAAAGAGGTTGGAATAGAATACCGCCCATGTAGATATCGGCAGAAGTACACATACCGGCGCGCCTGTTGAATTCAATACATATGCCAGTGATTCCCGCGGAAGCTTTCTGTCATCATAGATCTTCTTCATACACGCCCCGATGGATAATACATTCAGGTAATCATCTACAAAGATCAGTATTCCCATGATATAGGTCATAAGAAAGGTCTTTTTGTCACTGTTACATATTTTCGCGAGATATTTGGAGAAACCGAAGCTTCCTCTGGAGGCGGTAAGCTGTGCGATCAACGCGCCAAACAACAGACACACCAGAAATACCCAGACCTCCTCCGCCAACATTTCCTGTAATACCACACACCACTGAGCCAGGAAATTTCCTTTAAATGCAAAAAATGCCGCAACAAGAGATCCCAGCAGCATACACTCTACCGATCTTCTCGTTTTGATCGCCCCTATAATAATACAGACTGTTATAATGATCGCGATTAGTCCTTGGTCCATAAGCTTCTCCAATCTTTCAGTAAAAAGCATAAAAGGGCGTATCGGAAAAGCTTTTTCTTTTTTCCAAACGCCCTTTTTGCACAAACATATTTATAAAGGAATTATGGGTAGTATCAGGTTGTTAAGCTATGAGTATTTTAAGCAAATGTGATCACGGTTCCGGTCTTTCCTTCCAGCGCGTCGATCGCCTTATCAAGGCTGGTAATGATCGCTTTCTTATTTGGATAGGTCCGGGCAAACTTCATAGCAGCCTCTACCTTTGGAAGCATACTTCCAGGCGCGAACTGTCCTTCCTCTACATACTGTGCGGCTTCTGCAAGGCTCATATGGTCCAGATTCTTCTGATCCGGCTTGCCCCAGTTGATGGCAACCTTCTCCACCTCTGTCAGGATCATCAAAATATCCGCGTCTACCTGCTCTGCCAGCAGTTCTGCCGCGAAATCCTTGTCGATCACGGCCGCAACCCCTTCCAGCGTTCCGTTCATTTTTTCAACAACCGGGATCCCGCCACCGCCGCAGGAGATCACGATAGAGGAATCCCACAGGTTTTTGATGGCCTCGATCTCTACGATCTTTTTCGGGATCGGAGAAGCGACTACTCTTCTCCAGCCTCTTCCTGCGTCCTCTTTCATGGTGTAGCCCTTTTCTTCCTGAAGGGCCTTTGCTTCTTCTTCCGTATAAAATGGCCCGATCGGTTTTGTCGGATTTGTAAATCCAGGATCTTTCTCATCCACTACCATCTGTGTCGCAACTGTCAGTACCGGATAATTTATATTACGGATATTCAAGGCATAACGCAATGCCTGCTGGATATGATATCCGATATATCCCTGGCTCATGGCGCCGCATACATCAAAAGGCATCGCCGGAGTTACGTCCTTTGCGGTCTCTGACGCAAGCAGGATCCTTCCTACCTGGGGTCCGTTGCCGTGTACGATGGCTACCTCGTACCCCTGGGAACAGATATCCGCAATTCTTTCACATGTATTCTTCACAACCTCCAGCTGTCCCTCTGCTGTCGGCGCGCTGTTCTTTGATTGAAGGGCATTTCCGCCCAATGCGATTAC
>CAZFXM010000058.1:0-13350 GCA_964523125.1 uncultured Clostridium sp.
GTCGCCCTTACAGGGCTTTTTCAAACCACCACTTGAAGTGGTGGTTTGTGACTTTTTGAGACCACCAGTCGCATTATGGCCGGTGGTTTTCTTATGCTCATTTTTAAGGAGATCAGTCTATGAGAAAACTACTATTTTTCCACGCTCCATGGTGTCCGCCTTGCCGGTTCTATGAAAAGCAGTGAAACTCCTGAATCACCTGATTGCAGTAAAACTATTGGCACTACAAATATAAAGAGAAAAACAATAAATTTAATAATTTCCTAAGAATTTTCCCTCATCCTTATTAAATTTTCCGGATTATCATGTATACTATAAGGGAGGTGATGAGGAATGTATAATATATTAGTATGCGACGATGACAAGGAAATTGTAGAAGCAATCGAAATATATCTGACACAGGAAGGATACCATATTCTGAAGGCTTACGATGGTATGCAGGCTTTGAAGATCCTGGAATCTGAAGAAGTCCACCTGCTGATACTGGATGTGATGATGCCCCGGCTGGACGGGATCCACGCGACTTTAAAGATCCGGGAGAAACACAGTATCCCGATCATTATCCTGTCGGCAAAGTCCGAGGATGTAGACAAGATCCTGGGGCTGAACGTGGGCGCGGACGATTATGTAACAAAGCCTTTCAACCCTCTGGAACTGGTGGCGCGGGCAAAATCACAGCTCAGGCGCTATACCCAGCTTGGAGGTACGGCAAAGGAAGAATCCGAGACCGTATATGAGACCGGCGGGCTGCGGATGAATGATGATCTGAAGGAAGTGACGGTTGATGGGGAGGCTGTAAAGCTGACCCCCATCGAGTACAATATTCTGAGGCTTTTGATGCGTAACCAGGGAAGGGTATTCTCCATCGGACAGATCTACGAGTCGATCTGGAATGAGGAAGCGATCGGAGCGGATAATACGGTGGCGGTACATATCCGTCATATCCGGGAAAAGATTGAAATCAACCCCAGAGACCCCAGGTATCTTAAAGTGGTATGGGGTGTGGGATATAAGATTGAAAAGCTTGGGAGGCATTGAGCAGACAGCCAGCTTTTATTGCCCGTGCGGTGCCGTGCGCTTGCTGTACGGCTGCCGGCCAATACATCGTTGTTTTGTCATGCGTATTTGCCATAGGAAGAGGTGATAAAATGAAAAAATGGTATAAGCAGCCGCTTACAAAAATAATTCTGGTTTTAATTGCCATCTTGACTCCGGCCATTGCGGCAGTCAGCCTGGTACTGCTGACAGGCTTTCTGGATTCCGATTCATGGGAACGGTTATTCCAGGCAGAGGAAAACTCCTATGAAGCAACAGATTCCTTTGAAAATATGATGCTTTCAGCCATGACACAAACACTGGAAAGAACAGAGCTGTCGGAGAAGCTGGAGACGGATGGAAAGTATGACCCTGACAAACTGGTCGATATCATGGAATATGCCAAGACACAGGAGATCACGGGAAAGAATACCTCCGGTGTGGCATACCGGGTAGGAGACCTCGTGGAATGGGTGGAAAAATATGGCGAGAGTTTTTCGTTTGGCAGTGCAGATGGTTCGTATGAGTCATATGACGAATTCTATTCGGAAACCAGAGACATTATTGTGTGCCAGAAAGAGGACGGGACCTATCATTACTATTGGACGTATGAATTTAAAAAGTTGTTGTCCGATGGCAGCCTCCGGCTGGAGGTCAGCAGCGATGAGCGGGATCAATTGCTGAGCGAACTGGAGGATGGTTATATATTCCGGGAGGACAGAAATCTGATCGTACGGGATGTGGAAGGCGAGGATACCTATACGGATCTCTGGACCTACGACGGAGCGGAGATCCAGGAACACTTCGCGCCGGATGGAGCAAAGGACCTTCTGGAGATCGTGAACAATTCGCCGCAGCTCAATGGGAGGCTTTCCGAAGTATATGAAAACCTGAACTATGCGCTGAGGAGCATCGCGTCCCAGGCAGGCAGCTATAAGGAATCAGATATTTATACGGAAGGGAATACGAATTTTATTTACCTGTTCGTAAATGAAGATCAGGAAAAAGTCTATACGAATCATAGGGCCTTCCAGAATTATGAAGACGTGGCAAAAAATATAACAGCTCTTATGCAGGACGGAAATATCCGCTATGTTCTTGTGAAACCGACATTAAATGAATTCGATAGCAACCTGGACGTGACCTCCGCATACTGGCAGGATCATGTGAACCAATATCATTTCCTGGGTGAAAACTATACGGTTATGGCAGCGGTAGATACCAGCTATCCGGTCCAGGATGTTTTTTATCAGGCGGCGGATGATTATAATCAATACATTCCTTACATGGCTCCCTCGGCAAAGGAGTTGATATTGTCCGTGCTCCTGTTCCTTGTTTCCATTGTCTGGCTCACCGCGGTTGCCGGCCGTAAACCAGATGAGGGAAATGAACTGTATCTTCATCCATTTGACCGATGGAAAACAGAGCTGTCGGCAGCCGCGGTGGTGGTACCGTGGATATTGGCCACGATGCTGTTATCCGCGTCCTGGGCCGGCATCGGAATATACTACGCCAGTGGCAGCGACAATGACTCTTTATACTATTACGCGTTTTCCATGACATTAGAAGACGCAAGTGTGATCGCTGCTTATTCGACAGTGACAGCGATCCTCTTCCTGATCGGTTACCTGTCCCTGGTACGCCGGATCAAGGCCCGTACCTTATGGAAGGACAGTTTATTAAAAATGCTTCTGAAATGGAGCTGGAAAGCGGTTGTGACCTGCTATGACTGCATGCGGACATTCTGGCGGCACCGCCGGGTATTGTCAAAAACCATCGTGGTATATGGCATATTCCTCCTGTTTCAGTGGTTTCCGGTCATGGCCTCCTACGGGGTGTCAGAAGGACCTGTATTCCTGATGCTGGCAGTAGATCTTGTGGCGGCGGCATTCCTGATCCGGAATGCCCTTGAGAAGGAACGGATCAAGGGCGGAATACGGGAAATCGCTTCCGGCAACCTGGATTACCAGTTTCCCTTCAAAAGATTTCAGGGGGGGGATTATCAGGATATGGCAGAGAATCTCAGTAATATTGGGGGCGGCCTCCAGAAGGCAGTAGAAAAAAGTATGCGTGACGAGCGGCTGAAAACCGATCTGATCACCAATGTTTCCCATGATATCAAGACGCCCCTGACATCCATCATCAATTACGTGGATCTGCTGAAACGCGAAAATTTTGAAGACCCGAAGATCCAGGGGTATCTGGATATTCTGGAAATGAAATCCCAGCGCCTCAAGACCTTGACGGAAGATGTGGTGGAAGCCTCTAAGGTGAGCAGCGGCAATATTACACTGGAGTTTATGGATGTAGACCTGGTAGAAATGCTGAACCAGACCATCGGGGAATTTTCGGAAAAGATGGAGGCAAGGCAGCTCAAGGTGATCACGTCTCTTCCGGAAGAACCGGCCGTTATCCATGTAGATGGGAGAAGGATGTGGCGGGTACTGGAAAATATTTTTAATAACGCGGCGAAATACGCCATGCCCGGCACCAGGATCTACGCGGATCTGAAATCAGAAGAAAAAAGGATTTGTTTTTCCCTGAAAAATGTTTCCGAGCAGCCGTTGAATTTTTCCTCCGATGAACTGACGGAGCGCTTTATACGGGGGGATGTGTCACGGAGCACCGAGGGCAGCGGCCTGGGTCTGTCTATCGCGAAAAGCCTGACAGAGATGCAGGGCGGAAAGTTCGAGCTGTACCTGGATGGGGATTTGTTTAAGGTGACGATAACATTTGAGACGAATTTACAACAGCAATAATAGTAAAAGGGAACAGACGTAAAAATCTGTTCCCTTTTCAGGGTCTGTAAGATGATATGAACGCTGGTTAATTTTTTTGAATAAAAAAGAAAGACGGCTCAATTGTGAAGTCGTATAATGTCTGGTATGATAAAAACAGCAAAGGCATCGCCAAGAGCCGGGTAACTATAATTCGCACGTAAGCGCCTAAAAGACAGGCGCTAAGTGCTCATAATAGGAGGGTTTCATATGCAGATAGGAGAAACCATACGCAGACATAGGAAACTAAAAAATCTGACACAGGAAGAAATGGCGGCACGCCTTGGCGTGACTGCGCCGGCGGTGAACAAGTGGGAAAACGGAAACTCCTGTCCGGATATCATGCTTCTGGCTCCCATTGCCAGACTGCTGGATATCACGGTGGATACGCTGCTATCCTTTCATGAAGAGCTTACGGCAGACGAGATCAGGAATATCATATATGAAATGGATACCATGCTGAAAAAAGAGAACTTCGAAAAGGCATTCCAATGGGCAAAGCAAAAGATCGAAACCTATCCGAACTGTGAGCAATTAATTTGGCAGCTTGCGTGTATGTTGGACGCACGGCGTATCATCAAGGAGATTCCGGATCAGGGGCCATACGAAGAGTTTATACTGGACTGCTACAACCGGGGGCTGGACAGCCGGGAAGAAGGAATCAGGAACCAGGCGGCGGATCTTCTGTTTGGATTTTATCTGAGGAAAGAACAATATGAGAAAGCGGAAGAATATCTGCAATATTTTTCCATACAGAATCCGGAGAGAAAAAGAAAACAGGCGTTGGTCTACGCGAAAACCGGGCGGGTTCAGGAAGCTTATCAAACCTATGAAGAGATCCTTTATGCGGATTATATCATTCTAAGCAGCGTCTTTCAGGGAATGTTTTCGCTGGCCATGCAGGAACAGGATCTGGAAAAGGCACATTTGCTGGTGGAAAAGCAGCAGGAACTGGCAAGGCTTTTTGAGATGGGAAAATATTACGAGGTTTCCTGTGGACTGGAACTGGCTGTTGCGGAAAAAGACAAAGAAGCTGCGAAAAAGATTATGGAAGAAATGCTTCATGTGGAGACAATGGAAGGCGCGTTGAAATCTCGGCTTTATGAGCATATGACCCTTAAGGAAGCGCGGGGGGAATTTCTGGAAGAGATGAAGGAGTACCTGAAGAAATGTTTCCAGGATGAGGAAAGTTTTGGATTTTTGAAGTGATAGTTCATTCGTTGGCTGATATTTAGTAAACAGTATGATAGGATTTTTCAGGATTATTTTAGATGTATTTTTCCCCGGACTGTGTTATACTTGTCCCATATCCGCCTGGGAACAGGTATATTGAACGCCAGATAAATCTGCCGTGAGTATAATTTTGATTATGGATAAGGGGATAGATATAGGGTGAATCATAACAGCCAGGAAAAAGATAGATTGAAAAAAGAGAAATCGGTAAAAAGAAAACTGACAAAGGAAAGAACGGTAAAAGATAGACAAGCAAAAGAAAAGCCGGTAAAAAACAAACCAACAAAAGATGAACGTACTCTTCGCAAATTGAGCATAGATGACCCGAGAAAAGACAAATGGAAAAAGATAATGATTTTCATGCTGGTGTTTTTTCTGGCGGTTATCATAAGCAGCCTGGTTTTGAACAGGGGGACCAGTGACATTACGGTGGGCTTAAGCGATCCGGACCTTCCCAGAGTAGCGTTTGACGTAAGAGGGCAGAGAGTGAACGCCCTGGAAGGATATGTGGGTGAGATGGACATCACCGCCATGCGGGATACCATTACGCCAATCGCGGACAATGGACAACTGGATATGTATCTGGAGGACGGCGGACGGGAGATCACCGGAATCCGGTATGAGGTATATTCTCTGAATGGAGAGGAAGTCTACCTGCAAAACGCGGTGAAAGATATATCCGATGAAGAGGTGCGGCTGGAACTGGGTAATGCACTGCCGGAGGGAGTTCAGGAGGGGGTTCTGCGAATCGCGCTTCGTGCAGAGTCAGATGAGGAAAAAGAGATTTTTTATTATACAAGAATTGAAAAGCAGGACGGACTATCCATAAAGGAATGTATGGATTTCGCAGAAGACTTTCATGAAAAAACATTTACCAATACCGCGGCGGATGATATCGCATTGTATCTGGAGCCGGACGAAACCGGCGATAATACAACTTTACAGACCGTCAATATCCATTCCAATCTGGCCCATGTGCTATGGGGCGACCTGAAGCCGGAGGTATCCACAGAGGTAGAATGGAGTATCAAGGAAAGCAATACTGTGTATACCTCCCTTTTGGCAAAATACCAGGTGACAGCCGAGGGTGACCGGGGAGAAGAGGAAACCTACGATGTCCGGGAATTTTTCCGGGTCAGATGCAGCGGCGGTGAGATGTATCTGTTGGATTATAACAGGACGATGAACGAAGTGTTTAACGGAGATTTACAGGTCTTGGATCAGAATGGGATTGTGCTGGGGCTTTCGGAGCCGGAAGCCGCGTATGAGGCAAACGCGAAAGGTACGGTAGTATCCTTTGTGCAGGACCGGGATCTGTGGACATACAATCGGAAGACCAATGAACTGTCGCTTGTATTTAGCTTTGCGAATATGGAAGGATATGACGCACGCAGCCGGAATGATGAACATCAGATCCGGATCATCAGTGTGGATAGCCAGGGAAATACAACATTTGCGGTATACGGGTACATGAACCGCGGCGAACATGAGGGCCGGGTCGGTGTGGATGTATACTACTTTGATATTGAAAAGAATGCGGTGGAGGAGAAAGCATTTATCCCAAGTACGAAGGCATTTGCCATTGCCGAGGAGGAACTCGGCAAGATGGTGTATTTTAACGAGGAGCAGCAGCTTCTTTATGTTCTTGCGGGTGGTGTATTGTATCAGGTCAACTTAGAGAATGACAAGCAGGAGATCCTCGCGGAAAATCTGGAAGAAGGCCAGTATGTGGTATCCGATGATGGGCATTTGATGGCGTTTCAGCCGGATGGCGATCTGAATACGGCTGCCAAAGTGCAGGTGTTAAACCTGGAAAGCGGGGAATCCTATACGGTGAACGCAGACCGTGAGGCTGAGGAAGAAGAGAAAAGCGAAGGATGGCATTTCGCAGGCTTCGGAGAAGGCCAGGAAGAGGATACCGGCATGGCGGTCCGGCCGCTGGGATTTGTGTATAATGATTTTGTCTGTGGATTTTTGAAGGCAGAAGATCAGGGGACAACCGTAGCAGGCGACGCCATTTTACCGATGTATGAGCTGGAAATCCGGGACACCTCCAACAAGGTGAAAAAAAGTTACAGGCAGGACGGGGTTTACATTTCCGATGTCTTGATCGATAAGGGATTTATGACAGTGAACCGCCTGTCAAAAGAAGGGGCTGTTTACACCGGCATCCCACAGGACTATGTGACGAATAATGAGGAACACAAAGATACAAAAGTAACCGCGGAAGAATTTACCACTGTTTTAAAAGAAAAGCAAATGCGCCTTACATTTGCGGACGAGCTGGAAGATCTGTCACCAAAAATCCTACGGCCCAAAAAGGTCATGGAAAACCAGCCTATCACGATTTCATTTGACGATAAGGTGAAGACGGAGAAGTTTTATGTCTATGGTGTTGGAAAGCTTTTGGAAATCTATGACAAGGCGGCTTACGCGATCCAGAAGGCGGAACAGATTTCCGGCGTAGTAATCTCATCGGAACAGTCCTACATATGGGAGAAAGGGAACCGGGATCTGGTATATTATACGGAGACAGAGGCATTTCTGAAGGCAGAAGGCCAGTCCTCCATGGAGGCATGTACGCAGTACATGGAGCAGTATGGCGCTAAAAGAATTGATCTGACAGGATGTTCGTTGGATCAGGTGCTTTATATCATCAACAAAGGGCTGCCGGTCATCACCATGACTGACCCGGGCCATGCGGTCTTGCTGACAGGATACGATTATGATACCGTGACCTATGTGGATCCGGACAACGGGCAGGAATTCACGGTGGCTGCTGACCAGATGAACGCGATCGTGGAAGGCGGCGGAAATACATTTATCGGATATGTAAAATGAAAAAAGCGGGACAGGCGGTAAGGCGCCTTGTCCCGTTTGCCGATCATTATGGTATAGGTTTAAAGATCATATTTTTATATCTGGACAATGCCGAGTAGAGAACCATACCGAGTATCCCACAGGAAATGATTTCTCCGATGCCGACTGTCAGCATCATAAATGGAATCGGAAGCGGAACCTGATAGCCAAATCGCAGAACGAAAGGTACGATCAGGGCATTGGCAAGGATCGGCGGAACTGGCGCGAGGAACCGGATCTGGCTGCGCAGCAGGTAAGTAAATATAGCGCCGAGCAGAGTCGCGAGGCTTCCGAAGATGATATCCGGTACAATGCATCCGCCGAGGATGTTGCTGAGCAGGCATCCGATGAACAATCCGGGAACCGCTGCCGGGGTGAATACCGGAAGGATCGTCAATGCTTCTGAGATACGTACCTGGACTTCTCCGTAGCCAAAAGGCGCGAAGACAAGCGTCAGCGCCACATAGATGGCAGCGATCATAGCCGCCTGCGCAAGGAACCGCGCATTGAGGGTTTTACTTTTTTTCATTTTTTTGTTCTCCTTTAGTTTTGTTTTACGAGTGGAAGGTCTCGAACACTCGGATTGATTTGCCGCAAAGCCAGTGTTTACAAGGGTTTGCGACTATGTGAGTGTAGCACAGAAAGGAGAAAAAAGCAACTACTACACCAATTTTACACCAATTTTTTCTATAAAGCCGCCAGTATAGAGGGATTTTCTATATAAATTTTTTTTGCATACCTAGACAATGCCTTTTACAAACAAAACGAAGATCTAAACCCCAGTGGTCTCTCTATGCTGCGGTCAATCTCCAACGACTTTAGAGCCAGTCGGAAAACAGGCTCTATTTTTTTGCCCGAAAACAAATCAAAAGAAGAAAGGAGCTATTCATTATGGCAGAAAGAATCAAAAGTAAAACAAAATTTAGCAACGTGGACATTCTGGATTTCATGAAAAAGGTTGTAGAGAAACACACACTTTATTATCAGTCTGATTTTGAGATTGATAAAGAGACTTTATGGAGGGCGGCAGTTAGGCAGGAACAGCAGGATAAGACTTTTATCTGGTTATGTCGCACACATGGAACATGGTGCTTACTTGAAAGGAATGTGTTTTTGAAAGATACAAGGGAACACATCACATTCAATTATTATGCAGAGCAGATTACAGAATCAGTTCTTGCATTTGTGATTGAGATTACAAGTAACTCACAGGATTATATTACAGGCAACGTGTACACTTTAGATTATGCGGCACATTGTAATCATGTACGTTCTGTATCTCTCTATCCAGAAACCGTCTTAATGCAGTATGAGCATGGTTTTCGTATCAGAAAGGCAGATGAAAGGATTGTCGGTTATCCTGATATCGAGTATGGAAAACTTGTCTCCATACAGTATAAGCCGCATTCAGAAGAAGCATTGACAGCATTGTTACAAAGGGAGAGAAAGGAGGGGGTGTGTTACCGTGAAGGGTGCGCAAACGCTTATATAGCAAGGGTTTCATGAATTTGAAAGGCTAATTTTACGGATAGTTTTGACAGACATCTAGTCACGGTACAATCATATTTTATTATTTAATATCGGGCGATAGCACGACCCAGACACGTCGCTAAACTGTCTTTTTTTATTACCCATTTTTACACAGATGAAAGGAGCAGGAGAAAATGAACAAATGGTTTGCAGGAGTAACAACGATTGAGGAACTACGGAAAAGATACAGAGAGCTTTTGAAGCAGTTTCATCCAGATAACGGCGGTGATGAAGAAACAATGAAAGCAATTAACATTGAATACGACAAGTTATTTGACATTCTAAACAAAGAAAGCAAGTCGGACGACCAGACTGACACCTACGACCAAAACGCCGAGAATCAAGCGTTTAAAGAGATATTGAACCAGATTATCGGATACAAAATGGAGATTGAGCTAATCGGGCGGTGGATATGGTGCTTTAATTGCTTCGGTTACAAAGACAGGTTAAAAGAATTAGGATTCAAATTTGCGCCCAAGAAAAAGGCGTGGACGTGGCACTATGGAGAATATTCACGTTATCGCAAGGGAGAGACATCCATTGATGATATAAGAGCCAAATACGGCTCACAGAAGGTAACACGCCAATCAAAGCAATATTCATTGAATTAAAGGAGCGCGAAAGCATGCATTTTAATTAAGAAAGGGAGGATTCTATCATGAACACAGAAATCAAAACTTTAAACGGATGGATAAAATTTGCTGACCAAACAGGCAGGACAAGCATTTATGAGTATCTCCGCAAAGGGGATGTTGTGTCCGAGGATTTAGTAGATAATTTTATGAACGTACTCCCACCAAGAGCAATGTCATATGGATATTTGCAAATGGGAGAACCATACAGTCACGTTTACGATATCGACCACCGACTTAGAGGAATCTATTTGACTTTTGCCAAATGTGACGGTCGATGGCGGTATTATGGAAATTGCTTTCCTTGGGAAACCATTGACAAAACCTATTGTTAAGCCATTAGGCTTATTTTTTTGTTTATTTTTAGAAAGGATGGTGCAATTTATGTGTTATTTTCAAGGTCGGGCAGTTGGGGAGTATTGCTCCTGCTGTCAGAGTTGCAGTGATTATCTATCAACCTGTGTCCCTATCGTTGTTTATGGCGGCTATGCAGTTGGCGAATGTGATTTCGACTTTTGCAATAGTTATTGCCCTTGCTATTCGGATTGTGAGGAAATATGGGGAAAGGCGGTAGACTTATGAAGCTAATGAATTATGACAAAAAAGATTTAATTTACCAGAATATGCGTACGGATGTTCAAAAAGCACAAAAGAAGCCGCAGACCTATACCAAGACGCAGTATGGTATTCTCTGCCGCTTGATTCAGCAGAAAAAAGTCACAGAGCAGTTTTTCAATTTTCTGTTAGAATCCTTATTTGAATTAAAGGACTGGAAACAACTAAACTACGAACAAATGTACGAGCTAATTCATGTGCTGACATTTTGGAATTATCAAACAAAGAGAGAGAGGACAAATGCATGAGTGAACTAATAAAAATCTATGAAAATGTCGTTAGACATAAGAAAGAGGTTGTACATATGGAGGAACAAATTACAGAAGAAGTGATTCGACTTTCTGAACCTTTTAAGGATAAATTAAATGCCAACGAATTGGAGACTCTTCAAGACGCTATGTTTTCAGTTGCCCTGACTTCACAGCATGAAGGATTCAAATTAGGCATGAAATATTTTGCAAAATTACTTGCTGAATTTTGCTCATAAAAGAGCGCAGGCCTCTTGTTTTCTTCTGGTAAGAGGTCTGCTATTCAGATTGCTTTCTTATTTTATAATTCATTAGATAGGTCAGTTCTGCCTGATTTTCCGTTGTCAACTTCTTGTAATCAATTAAAAAATCAAAATCTGATTTTGACAACTGCATAACATTCTCTATTGGAATGTGTTTTGATTGAAGGTGGCGCACAAGGGCAATCCCTGAATCATAGGCAGATGTATCTTTAATAGATGTATCTATTTCTGTAGAAGAACCAATCACCAGTTCATCTAAGGAAACCTGATAGTATTCTGCAAACATTAAGAGGGTATCTATATCGGGTATCCTGCGACCACATTCAAAATATGAATAAACTGACCTACTGATATTTAAATTCTCACATAATTGTTTTTGCGTCAAATTATGCTCTTGTCGAAGTTCCAATAGTTTTAAGCTGATTCTATTTTGGGGCATATGTTCACCTCGTTTTATTTTTCATATTGTATCAATTATAAAAAAGTATGTGTTTAGTATTAACAAAATAAGAATTATGTTGTAGAATACTAAATGTCGCATATTGTTACATTTATGTATAAAAGATAAATGTGTGTAAACGAGAACAGAACAAATTTTCGACCAAAAACACATGATATCTATATTCTAAAGAAAGAGAGGAATACAAACATGGGGACACGATACAATATCATGACATCTTGTGATGACAATTTAGTACCTTATGTAGCGGTAGGACTTACAGCAATGGCATATAATTTAAAAGATGCAGACATTGATTTCTTTTTTCTCCACAGCCATGTCAGTCAGAATAACATAGAAATGTTAAAAGCTCTATGCGAGGAACTAGAAAATGGTAAGATTCATTTCTATGAGATTTTAGTTCCATATGCAGAAGTCTATTCAGAATTGGCTGAATATGGAACTGGTTGGACTGGCGAAGCATATTACTCTTTATGTGCTCATTTGCTTCTGCCTGATGAAATTGACAGAGTTTTATATCTTGACGCTGGCGACACTCTGATAGTCGGTGATATCGCTCCATATTATCATTATGATTTTCAAGGAAAAAGCCTTGTGGTGACGGGTTCAAGATATAAGCCATATAATGGAAAGCTGGAACTATTTAGTGCGGAAGATTTAGGAGATTGGAAAGAAGGGCTTCCTGGAATCCTAAGAGGAATTTTCAATTCAGGTTCATACATGATGAATTTGGACAAAATGAGAAAAGATGAAAGAACTTTAGCAGATTATCAATATTTATCTCTAAAACTCCGAGAGCTTTTTGGAGATGATAACCATAATATCTATTGGGGAGACCAAGGCCTTCTATCCGCAACATTTGTAGGCGATGTCCGATACTATGGATTCCCCGAGATACGGAATTTATGGTACATGCCTTATAACTTTTGTCTCTGGTATTATGACAGAATGAATGAAAAACCGAATTATTCTCCTGCAATTCTTCATTTTGCGGGAACAGCCTTTAAACCATGGAACGGTACATATCCCATCTTTATCGAGCGGTTTCAGAAAAAAGAACAGCTACATTCCATGAACGAATTAAAAAACGGACAAGCAGGATATTTTTATTTATGGCATGAATACGCCATCATGACAAATACTATTTTAGAAAAAATTGGTTTTTAGATAAGAATTATTGTATATTGTTTATTTCTTCATAGTTGTAACTAATAATAATACGCTCTGGGGTGTCCTACTTATATCCATGATTTAATGGACATCCTACCCGAAAATGTAACATTACATATCAAAGGAGATACTCAAAAGGGTATCTCCAGTTTTTGTGATTGCGTCCGGCTTGTCGCTTAATGCTCCAAGCCTTATTTACTCCATTGTTCCTAGTCTTTTTTTATGCTTTAAATAAAGAAAATATCCGCAGATTTATAGCTAAAATCTTTAAATAATATACGAATTTTTCCTGTGCAGATTTGTATATATCCAATATCATTTTCTCTTTTCTTAAATTTTTTTCATTTTTTTTGCGATAGCAACGACAGTGCCAACAATGACACCCGTATATAATACTATGTAAGGCAAAAAGCTTACACAATATTTCATTTAAGAAAGGAGAAAAAACAATGACTGGAAGAGAGGTCAAAAAGGGTTCTTTCTTAAGTTTGGGTATAATTGGGAGTAAAATAGTCGGCAGCTCAATAT
>CAZFXM010000059.1:0-12175 GCA_964523125.1 uncultured Clostridium sp.
TTACCAAAAAGGAGCCATTTTTTTCCAAAGACACAAACTTTTTTACACTACCTTCCTGAAACCAATATTATAGCCAGAAGGATTCTACAATATCCGGAATCCTTCTGGCTTCAGGTTTTTAAATTCCATATCCGGGTTTATTTCTTGTAATCCTCCAAATAAACCGCAATTCATTCCCTTTAGTTATACCAATACCGGCTCTTTTTCTTCAATGATAGCTCTTACCTCTTCAATACTTTTATCTGCGGCAAATGCAATCTGCTCTAATGAAAAGCCCTTCTCATACATATTTTTTATAATTTTAGCTTCTCCTCTTGCTTCTCCTTTTTCAAAAACCCCTTGACTTAAGTTACACAATTCTGACACCTCACTTTCCAATTTCTTTGTCATCTCTATGTGAAAATCTTCCTGCAAAATCTTCTTTTTTTCTTCTGGTTTCTTTTCCGTTGAAAGCAAAACATCCAATAATTTTAATAAGCCTGTATATTTATCATCCCCGGAATGTCCAAGGCAAATCGTAATTGCTGCAAGCAGATCATAGTTTTCTTTTTTCTCTGTCACATCCCCAATCAGATTTTCTTCGTGGATTACATATCTGTTAATCGTATTTTCTCTATATTTTGGTGGGTTGGCACAAATAAATATGGAATATACCTTCTTAATTTTTTCATAATGAGAATCCGTAAATTCTACTCCATACTGTGCGGAAATCATCCGGCTACAGTAATAGATTCCACGCTTGATAATTGGATATCCAGGATAAAAATCGTTTTGTGCTTCTACGTTAATAATCAAGCTTACAATTTCCCCTGATCGTGGGGCAACTCCATAGAACCGAATGTCATAAGTAACAGTTCCTTCTTTTATCGTACTATCCTCGTTTTTTGCACCTTTGATCTGTTCGCCGCTGCTTTCCGCTTCTTCATCTGGATTTACTGCAACTTTAGCAATCTGTGGATCACCTTCTATATATTTTTCCGCAATCACATCCACATCAAAATCCCTGTATTCCTCCAGACAGCCCTTCATAATCCATGCAAGTATAACTTTGTTCGCAAGCAGC
This sequence comes from uncultured Clostridium sp., assembly GCA_964523125.1. Classification (GTDB taxonomy): domain Bacteria; phylum Bacillota; class Clostridia; order Lachnospirales; family Lachnospiraceae; genus Schaedlerella. The sequence continues at coordinate 1,064 of CAZFXM010000059.1, forward strand.
CGTTTACATGCCGCATCATAAGCTGCTTTATCTCCGGCAGCGGTAATATTTTTTGCAAGTGTATTTTCAACTACCATCTATCGTATCTTATCCTCCCATCTGCCTGCTTTCAATTTTTATCTTATCATAAATCCTACTAATAATCTATATGCTCTTCCTTTTTTCACTTTCTTTTCCGCTCCATATATTTCTGCCAGCTCTCAAGGTTCGGTTTTCCCTGTCCCATCGGCTCCACGGTAGTCTGCCGTGGATTGAAAAAATCCCTGATTCGCTGCAGGACGTCCGGCTCAAAGCCATGATATACCTGGTCTACAATCACTTTTCCTGTTTCACCTACCACTACCCAGGCAGCTTCCTTCCCATAAGTTTCATGCTCCATCAAGAAAAACTCTTTTCCATCTACTATGGTGCTGTCAAAAGCAACCCAGCTCCCCTCCTTCCCTTCAATGTGGAAGTTTTTCGTTTCAAAGGAAACCAATGCTCCGGAAGAAGTTCTCCTGATAAATCCTGTGATTGTGGCCATAGCCTGTCCTCCTTGTAATCTTCTTTAATTATTTTTTCTTTAAATATGCTCTGGCATTGGATCATCCTATGGATTTTCCTGCCTGCTGTTCCATAACTTTCCCGCCTCATTCCTCCTAAGATGCCAGTACAGCTTATCTTTCCTGTTAATCTTCGGCTCCGGTTTCGTTTCTTCTTTCGTAATATTTGTAGTCTTGTAAAACTCCCATACAGATATTTCCAATGCAACCGCAATCTGACACAGGGCATACAATGGGATCTTATTTACGGCTCTGCACTTGGCATTACTGAACTAGGTACATACCGTACCCATTGGCGAGCCAGTGACCTTGCACACCCATTCATTTTTTCCATGCCGTTTAATACCACCAATTTGCATTTCCAAATTGATCCGTTTAATCAATTCACCTTTATCTGCCTTTTGGTGTGTATCAAACAGCTTCATTAAATCTTTCTCATACTCATTCATACTTCATTACTTCCCAATTCACTGTTATATCTTTGTTACTACTTGGGAGCTACACTCCCAAACCCTTGTGGATTCGTGCTGTCAGTTACCCAAAAAGCGGCTAACTGGCAACCCGAATTTGCTTCCTGTACAATGCCGATATTTACAATGATATGAATATCTAACAAAACAAAAATAGGACTAACTTTCTGCGTTTCATTAGTGACAAGTTTTCCATTTTTTTCTTAAAATCGGCGCCGTCCAGATAAAAAATGAATCAATTTTGTAGTAAATCTACATTTTTCATTAGGACTAAATCGGTGGAAACCCTTGATTTTTCAATGATTTCTTCAACCTGTCACTATTATAACTCAATGCCCCGCCGGGGTAGCCGCCCACCCCAGCCCCAGAAAGTTAGATATAAAATTCACCGCGATATGTTCCTTCGCCGGATGCCCCTCCGGGATCTCCGGGAATAAAAACTTCAGCAGCGGCCCCATCTTTTTAGAAGCCAATTCGATCACTCCCGCCTTCGTCGCGATTTCCATGATCCCCACCCAAAAGGACATAACTCCCATCATCGTAATACAAAGCGTCACCGCCTCTTTCGCGGCATCCAGTGCCTCATTGGTAACCTCCGGCATCTTTCCATTAAACGCGCCGAAAATAATCCCTACTATAATCATACCTGCCCAAAGATAATTCATAAATCCCCCAGCTTTCCCATATACTTCTCCACCAGTTCAAAGGGCGCCGGCCCTGTCATCAACACATCCTCATGAAATTCCTTCTGGGAAAATTCCGTCCCTTCCTCCGCCGCATACTTCTTTTTCAGTTCCAGAAATTCCACATATCCGATATAATATTTCACATAATTCCCAGGAGAACCAATGATCAAATCATAAATCCGATCCACGGTATCTCCATCCTGAATTCCATAATTCGAAAAAAATGCCATCGTATCCGTCCGGCTCCATCCTTCATAATGAATTCCGATATCCGCCAGCGTATACAATCCCAGAATGATCGAACTATTCTTCTGCAAAATGACCGACTGCTCCTTCGTGATCGGCGCCAAATAATAACTGCACATTTCCGCATAGGTTGCCCAGCCTTCCACATACCCGCCAATATTGAACATACTGCGCAATGGATCCGGATTCGTTCCGGCATAATACACATTCTGGTACAAATGCCCCGGAAATCCCTCATGGGCAAGGGTTGTAAACAATATCAAAGGATTCCCCATATGCGCCTGATTGACATAGATCACATTTTCCTCATAACTATCGATGGCCGGAATCATATAAAATGCCGGACTCAAATTTCCCTGCAAAGCCTCCGGCACATATTTCACGCTGACCGTAGTCTCCGGCGCCGCAGGAAATGCTTTCGCGATTTCCTTTTTCAAGCCATTTAAAATACTGATCGGGTTTGCCGTATCCATAGCTGCCGCCTCATGCGCCTGCTCCGGATTCCCTATCAAAGCCGCCGCTTCCTGCGATACCTTTCCCTCCTCCGTAACTCCCAAAATCCGCTCCATTGCCTCCAGATCCTCCACGATCTGCCTTTGTGTCAAATCTTTCATTTCCAACACGGACCGCCCGGACCCTGTAGAAAATCTTACCACCTGTTCATAATATTCCTTCCCTTCCGGAAAATAACAAAGTCCCTGCTCATTCTTTCCGGTCCCCATCAGCCTCTGCACCGCCGCGGAAAGACTGCTGTACGCCGGAAGCACATAGCTGTTAAGCATCAATGCGTTTTTTTGAATATATCGGCTCTTCTCTTCCTCAGTCAGCCCCTGCAGCCGTTCGATCCTGTCCACAAAGCTGGAGATCAGATAATTACTCTCCCCCATATCCATAAATGCCTTACACTGCCCGATCACCTGGCTCGCTGCTTGATCCGGCATAAACAACCCCGCATCTGATTTCGCCTGCTCAAATTCAATCAAAGACTGGAAATAATCCGTAGTGATCTTCATCAGATTCAGATATACATCCACATCCTCAATTTCGTAAAATTGATATTCCGACAACAGCACCGGAAGCTGCGTATGAATCCCGCTGACTGCCCCCAAAGGTTCCTCATACAAAGCAAAACCTGCCTCTTTCTTCAGCTGCTTCATATAATAATCCAATACATCATAAGTAAGCTGGTTTGAGACAGATAATTGATCATAGTCAAATGCTTCCAGGACTTGTTCTATATTTTCCGCGGAAGCCATGACTCCCTTTTGATCACTTTCAAATGCCCCAAATGTAACCGGCATTTCTTTAATACCAAATTTCTCCGGTTCCCGCAAGGTATAATGCAGATTGATCGTATTCGATGCTGTTTCCTCACAAAACAATTCATGGGTAAATTTTTGAAATGACTGATCCTCATTTTCCGATGTATGTCTCTGACACCCTGACAGAGAAAATGGAAGCAGGACGCTGAAACAAAAGATGCATATGTACTTTTGAAATTTAGACATAAAAACTCCGATATTTTACTTTACTTTATATTTATGCCCCTGTCAAAATGGTTATTCCGTATAGACAAACTGTACATGCTATTTTCTCACAGTTCCTTATGGCACTTTTCATGATCATGGAATAGCCGGACAATCTTCCGTCATAATAATAAAAGAACAACTTTCCCAAAAAGAGGTTTCCCATGCAGTTATTTTTATACATATCTGATTTTATTGTTCCTTTTTTGATCCTTGCGATCGTGACCTACGGCATCCTGCAGGATACCAATGTATATGACAATTTCATCAAAGGGGCCCGCAGTGGTTTTCTGACAGTCATCCGGATCATGCCCACGCTCATTGGCCTGATGGTCGCCGTAGGAATCCTGCGTGCCTCCGGATTTTTAGATTTCATTTCCTCCATCATCGGACATTTCACCACCCCCATCGGATTTCCCGGAGAACTGGTCCCACTCTCCATCGTAAAAATGTTTTCTTCCTCCGCCGCCACCGGCCTTCTGCTGGACATTTACAAGGACTCCGGAACCGACTCTCTGTGCGGCCGGATTGCCTCAATTTCCATGTCCTGCACCGAAACCATTTTTTATACGATGAGCGTCTATTTTATGACCGCAAAAGTAACAAAAACCAGGTACACTCTTCCCGGCGCCCTGATCTCTACCCTGGCCGGCCTGGCAGCAAGCGTGATACTTGCTTTACATTTCACCGGCTGATCATCTTGTACAGGTATGGTTAATATGATACAATGTAACTGTACTGAGCAGATAAAAAAGATATCCCTCTAAAAACAAAAGGAGGACTTCCACTATGTCCAGCGTTACATTAAAAAATCTCAACAAAACCTATCCAAATGGATTTATTTCTGTAAAAAATGTTTCTCTTTTTGTAGAGGATGGTGATTTTGTCGTATTCCATGGTCCCAGCGGATGTGGAAAATCTACGATACTTCGGATGATCGGCGGACTCGAAGAGATTACCTCCGGCGAAATCTATCTCGGAGATACCCTGCTCAATGAAGTCCTGCCCCGTGACCGCCGTCTGGCCATGGCATTTCAGAATTACGCGCTTTACCCCGGATTAAATGTCTATGACAATATCGGCCTTGGACTCATCCTCCGGGATTTTCCGCACAATATCATTGACAGCCGTGTAAAAACAGCCGTAGAATTTTTAGGAATTCCCTCTATATTAGACAAAAAAATCCGCTCCATTTCTGAAGCGGAAAAGCAAAAAACGGCTCTTGCCCGGGCAATCGTATGTCATCCAAACGTCCTTCTTGTGGATGAAGATTTCTCAAGAGGAAATCCCCGGCGCCGCGCTGAGATGCTAAAAGACATCCTCCGTATCAACAAGGAACTCAAAATTACGGTCCTATATATCACCAACGAATATCAGGAAGCCATAAACCTAAAGAAAAAAATCGTACTTATGAAGGACGGGGAAATCATCGACTGAAGAAGGGGCTGTCTGGAAATCCTATTTCCCGACGGCCTCTTTTAATCCTTTACCAGAACTTTATAAATCTCCCGTTTAGGCACTCCCCGGTCCTTTGCCACTTTTTTCATGGCCTCTTTTTGCTCCATCCCCTGATCCAGATACATCTGCATATGCTCCGGAACGCTCATTTCTTCCCAACGGGATTTTTCCTCCGCATCCAACTCCTCCCGGCTCTTTCCGGCGATCACCAGGACACATTCCCCTTTCGGCTCATTTGCCTCATAAAAAGACGCTGCCTCTCCCAACGTGGTAAGAAACGCAGTCTCATACCGTTTCGTCAACTCCCGGCACACCGTTGCCCGGCGCCCCTCTCCCAGATGCTCTTCCAGCATCTTCAGCGTTTTCACCAAACGGTGGGGAGCCTCATACAAGATAATCGTCCGTGTCTCCTGTTCCAGCTCTTTTAAAATTTGCAGCCGTTCTTTTTTATCCGCCGGAAGAAATGCTTCAAAAGCAAATCTTCTTGTCTCCAGCCCTGATATGGTCAAAGCCGTGATACATGCAGCCGGGCCAGGAAGCGAGGTAACGGTGATTCCTGCTTCATAACACATTTTCACCAGTTCCTCCCCGGGGTCCGAGATTCCCGGTGTTCCCGCGTCCGTCACCAACGCGATATTTTCCCCGCTTTGAAGCCTCTCCACCAGCTTCCTCCCCTTTTCAAACTTGTTATACTCATGATAACTGGTCATAGGCGTCTGTATTTCAAAATGATTCAAAAGCCTGATACTGTTTCGGGTATCCTCCGCCGCGATCAAGTCTACTTCCTTCAATGTACGGACAACCCGAAAAGTGATATCTTCCAAATTCCCGATCGGTGTGGCACACAAATATAATGTTCCTGGCATCATCGTCCCTCTCAAAGCCCCTCGCAAAATAATTCTGAGTCAAATATATGCGAATGTTTCCGCCCTGGCTCCCTCTTTTTTCTCATACATGATCAATGGCGGCTCAATCGTAACTCTCGATTTTCCGCCCTTCATTCCTTCAATCAAAACCATCGTCGGCTCTTTATCCACATAAGGATGCACAAACTTAAGCCGTTTCGGTTCAATTTTATACTGGCACATCATGTTCAAAATTTCCACCAGCCGGAATGGTTTATGTATCATGTAAAATCTCCCTTTACTTTCCGGCAATATTTTTGCGCTCTCCCGCAAAATATCCTCCAATGTACACAACACCTCATGTCTTGCAATGGTCCTGGCGTCGTTTATATTTTCCAGCCCATGCTGCCCCCGCATATATGGAGGATTTGCCGTAATGACATCAAAAGAGGCCGTTTTGAAAATCTCCGCCGCCTCTTTGATATCCCCTGTAACTATATCTACTTTTTCCGAAATCCGATTGTGCAGCACACTGCGTCTTGCCATATCCGCACTTTCTTCCTGAATCTCCAGCCCGGTAAAATGTTCTCCCTTTGTTTTTGCCTCCAGCAAAATGGGAATCACGCCGGTCCCCGTCCCCAGGTCCAGTACACGTTCTCCCGGCTTCACCTTCACAAAATCCGTCAAAAGCACCGCATCCACTCCAAAACAGAATCTCTCCGGGTCTTGTATGATCTCATATCCACTTAGCTGCAGATCATCCAGACGTTCCCCTGGTTTTAAAAATGTATCCGTCATTCTTTTTCCAGTTCTCCCAGTTTTTTCATTTCTTCCTTCGATACTTTCTGCTTCTTGCGCCTTGGCTTAAAACGAAGCTCATCCACATGATATTCCCTGATTTCCTTTTCATCATTTTCCAGATTTACAATGACTTTTACCAATTTTCGAAGAACACTCAGCGAATGTACCGTCCCCTTCAATCCGTCTGAAGTAATCACAGAATCCCCCACGGACGGGAGATGTGCGTTCAATTCCTCATAAATTTCCTGCTCATTGGTCAGACAGCACATCAGCCTTCCACACACGCCGGAAATCTTTGTCGGATTCAGAGACAGATTCTGTTCCTTTGCCATCCGGATCGAAACTGCGGAAAATTCCGACAAATAAGTACTGCAGCACAATGACCTCCCGCAGATTCCAATACCACCACGGATCTTCGTTTCATCCCGCACCCCGATCTGTCTCAGCTCGATCCTGGTACGGAACACAGATGCCAGATCCTTCACCAGATCCCGGAAATCAATCCGGCCGTCCGCCGTAAAATAAAACAATACTTTATTATTGTCAAATGTATATTCCGCGTCGATCAGCTTCATATCAAGCCCATGCTTTTGTATTTTTTCCTGGCAGATCTGAAATGCTTCTTTCTCTTTTTCTTTATTCTTCTCCACGGTACGCCTGTCCTGTTCCGTCGCGATTCGGATCACGGATTTCAGCGGCTGGATCACTTCCTCCTCCTTTACCTCCTTCGGACCAGTGACCACCCATCCATATTCAACGCCCCGGGCAGTCTCAACGATCACATTGCTTCCCTTCTCTATATGAAACTTTCCAGGTGAAAAGAAATACACCTTTCCCGCTGTCCGGAAGCGCACGCCAATTACTTTTACCATATTTTATATTCTCCTTATTACGAGCACTTAGTGTCTGTCCTTTAGGCACTTACGTGCGAGTTATGGTTACCCGTCCACCTGGTGAGGTTCTTTCGAACCTGGTAGCGGTGTAACCTCATATGATCCTTATTTCAATTCTCCTTGATCGTCAGCAACAGCAATTCCATTGTCAATTCAAAATTTACATTCGCTTTCAACCTGGTCTTTGCCGTATCGATCGCGCTGATGATAATTCCGATCCCCTCATAAGAACTCGTCCTTGCCCGCTGCTTGATATATTTCAGCTGATCTGAAAAAACGACCCTGTCAACGCTGCGCGTTGCCTTATAGATCAATACGTCCCGATACCAGATAGCGATCATATCCAGATAATCATTGATATCCAGTTTAAATTCAGAACATTTTTTCACTGCCTCTATCAGGCCTTTTGTTTCCATATCATTGATTTCCCGCAGAAGATGTACGATTTCTTCCTTGATCTCATTAAAATGCTCGGAAGTAGCAAGCGAAATTGCTTTTCCCATATTTCCCTGCGCAAACGCGACACAAACATCAGCCTTATAATCCGGGACCTCCATCTGCTCCATCAGATATTTTTTAATAAGCTGATCCTTAATATTGCGCAGCTTCAGTATCACACATCTGGACCGGATCGTAGGAAGCAAAATTTGCGCGTTCTCCGTCAGAAGTATGATCACCGCATACTCCGGCGGCTCTTCAATTGTCTTCAAAAGCGCGTTCTGCGCCTGTACGGTCATCTTGTCCGCTTCCGGGACGATATAAATTTTGTACTTGCTGGAATAAGGCCTGATCACGATATCATTATTCAACTGCGTCCGGATTTCTTCTACACTGATTGTAGCCGGCTTTTCATGGCTCACATAAATAATATCCGGGTGATTCCCACTCATCGCCTGTCTGCAGGAATGGCATCTTCCACAAGAATCCCCATCCTCTTCCCTATTCTCACACTGCAGGTCCATAGCAAAAAAATCTGCCAGAAGCCTTTTTCCTGATCCACGCTCCCCGTTCAAAATATATGCGTGAGAAACCATATCTGAGGAAGATACATTTTCTATATACTGAATAATATTATTATGTCCGATAATTTCTTTAAACCCACCCATTTTATCACCTGCTGTCTTATTCATTATGCCACATAACACCCTACTCTGTTTATTATTAATATTCTTTAGAATATCCAGCCACACAGCCGGAATTTTTTTTGCTTTATAAGTATAACATATAATTCCTTTTTAACATACTTTTTTATGAATTTTCCCTCAAAAAATAATTTATATAATCGTAGATTTCTTCCACACACTTTTCAAAATTCACATTTTCAAATCTCTTTTTTATTCCCGTGCTTTTTAATTTTTCTTCTGAAAAGTCTTCCGAATCTGCAAGGAATCTTCTACACATTTCCGCATATTTTGGAAAAATTTGCTTTCGTTCCCGTTCGACTGCCCGGAAAAGTCTCAGTCCGTCTTCCACTTCCACATAAACAGGAACCACATTTTCTGTTCCATAATATGCTGTCATCGCTGCATAAGATTCCAATGTTCCAATAGCAATATAATGAAATGAATCCAGATTTATCTGTCCATCATCTGCGGTAAAATATTTCCAGATGCCACATTTCGTATCATAAGCCCGCAGCTCTATCACACGCTTCTTTTCCTGCATCATCTGCAGAAATTCTTCCCCCACAAAATGATATTCCACGCCTTCCGTCTCATCCTCCCGAATGAGCCTTGTCGTATATAATACAATTTCATGCAATTCCGGGATTCTTTTTTTTAACTCCTTAAAAATGGAATCCTTTCCGGAAGCACTTTTCCCCATAATATAATAAATTTTTCCCATTTTTACTTGTCCTTAGTCCGTAATAAACATTTACAATAAATTCCTGGTCCTATTTCTTCTCTTCCTAAGAGGTTCTTTCAACAGTTCTTATAGATCCATCCTTTTTCAAACCTTCAATCTCAAATCCCATTTTTCTATATTTCTGAATCAATAAAATAACTTCCTCAGAAATCCTTTCACCAGGAACTATAAGCGGTATCCCTGGAGGATAGATATACGCATATTCCGTAGAAATCTTTCCAATTGCACGACCCCATGATAACTCATTGACATTTTTGGCATCCATTTTTTCTATTCGATCGATCTCAGCGCAGGAATAAATCTGCTCCAGTCTTGGCAAACCCGACACAGACTGCTTTTTCAAAGCTCTCGTCGAATACATAGAATCTTCTCCTATTTCCTTATCAATTTCGTATAATGCCTGTACAAGCCTTTCAAATCCTTCCTTTGTATCTCCTACCGAAGTCATTGCCAATACATAAGAACCTGCCGCCATCTCCATTTGCAAATGATAGGTTTCCAAAAGCTTTTTATATAATTCTCTTCCGGAATATTTTGTTCCCTTTACGGAAATTACAATTTTAGAACCATCAAAATTCTCTGTCCCAACAAGCTGTAAATACCGCATTTTCTTTAATTTTTCTCTACATTCCTTCAACATTGCGACATAATTTTCAAATAAATAATCCTTCTCTTCGCTGTCAAGCAAATCAATACATGTATCTATTCCTGCCATCAAGACATACGAAGGACTACTCGTCTGAAGAATATGCAAATATTTCTTAATCCTTTCTCTGTCTGCAATGACGCCATTCATATGGATCAAGGCTGTCTGTGTCAAAGAAGGAAGCGTCTTATGAATACTGTGAATAACTACATCTGCCCCCTTTTTATTCGAATTTTCCGGAAAATACGGATGAAAACCAAAATGAGCTCCATGTGCTTCATCCACAATCAATGGAATTCCATAAGAATGTGCAAGCTTCGCAATTTCTTTTACATCAGAAACTACTCCGTCATATGTAGGGGATGTAATCACAATCGCTTTTATTTTATTATTTCCGGAGGAAACTTCATCTTTTTTTAAAATATCCTCCACTTCCTCCGGTTTAATTTCTCCATTTATATCATATTCTTTATATTCAAATTGTTCATCACAATTCACTGGTAATGAATAAGCCTGTGGATATACATATACCGCTTCCAGTTCATTCATATACACCGCATGATAGACCGATTTATGGCAATTTCTTGCCATAAGAATTTTATCCCCACGCTGTGTACATCCTAAGATTGCACTTAATATCCCCACCGTACTTCCATTAATCAAAAAGTAGCTCTCTTCTCCATGAAAAATCTTAGCCGCCCTCTCTTGAGCCCGTTTCAATATCCCGTTTGCATGATGAAGATCGTCAAATCCCTCTATTTCCGTAATATCAATCTCGTAAGGAAGCCCTGCTCCTGTTATTGTTTTATTCCTCTTATGACCAGGCATATGAAACCCATAATAATCAGAAACTGCATAAGAACTCAACTTTTCATATAAATTATCCACATATTCTCCCATTTTTATCCTCTCTCATTATAAAAAAAATACCGTTTTATCGGTATTTTCACATAAAAAATGCCCAGAACCGGAATCGAACCAGTGACACGAGGATTTTCAGTCCTCTGCTCTACCAACTGAGCTATCTGGGCAAATGACCTATATGGCCATGAGTTGCGGGGGCAGGATTTGAACCTGCGACCTTCGGGTTATGAGCCCGACGAGCTTCCAGACTGCTCCACCCCGCGATATTC
>CAZFXM010000060.1:0-11918 GCA_964523125.1 uncultured Clostridium sp.
AAGCAGGTTTTTCATACCTGCTTTTATCAATCATACCCAAACTTAAGAAAGAACCCACTTAAAATTCCTATCGTTAAAATTTGCACCCAAAGTCATGCTTGGGTGCATTGTATCAAATTGTGGTACGCTTGCCTATTTTTATCAGTATTCTGCTTAACCGGAAATTATCGTTCTACAACAATCGTTATCAGAACCAGATCATCATCGCCCGTATTGATTATGCTATGCTCTGAACCTTTTGGACAGTCCCGCCGTTCATTCCCGGCGAAGTCCTTTCTGGCATTTCATTAAAATCAATCAACATTATCGGTCACCTCATAATCCGTTTGTAATATTTTTGCATGATATTTGACTGTCTGCATTTTCAACCCTCCTTAATCCATGTTTTTTAATTTCGAAATATCCGCGTCCGTGCGGTTCCCGTGGATTTCAATCTTCGCCAGTTCTGCTTCAATCTGGTTATACTCGTCATCTGTCAGTTCCACATCTGCTGCTCCAAGGTTCTCCATGATACGCTCGTCACGGCGCATACCGGGAATCGGTACAATGAACGGCTTCTTGTGCAGCATCCAGGCCAGCGAAATCTGTGCCGGGGTTGCGCCTTTTGCGCCCGCAAAACGGTGACGCAAATCCAGAAGCGGCTGATTTGCTGCTATATTTTCTTTGTCAAAACGAGTGATCACGCGCCGTACATCATCACCGGAATAAGTGTTTTCAGCCGTATATTTTCCGGACAGGAAACCACTGGCCAGCGGTGAAAACGGAACGAAGCCGATACCCAATTCCTCACAGGTAGGAATGACCTCCTTTTCAAACATCCGCTCCATCATGGAATACTCACTCTGAATTGTAGCCAACGGCGTGACCGCATGGGCGCGGCGAATTTGGTCGGGTGCTGCCTGAGACTGGCCCCATCCACGAATTTTTCCTTCTTTGATCAGTTTCCCCATAACCTCTGCAACTTCTTCAATCCTGTCATCCTCCTCAATACGGTGCTGGTAATACAGGTCGATATAATCCGTGCCAAGGCGTTTCATGGAACCTTCCAGATGGGTGCGGATCACCGTTTCCATATCGCCTTCAGAGCTGTTCAGATGCAGCTTTGTCGCCAACACAATCTTGTCGCGGAAAGGTCTGATACCATCCCCCACCACTGTTTCGTTATGGCCTGCGCCATAGCCTTCCGCAGTATCAAAAAAGGTGCAGCCCAGTTCATACGCCTTGCCAATCAACCGGACAGCTTCATCATGCTCCGGCACTGCGCCATAGCCGTGGGACAATCCCATACATCCGTATCCTATTTCTGAAACTTCTAAACCGCTTTTAGATAATATGCTGTTCCTCATTTTTAACGCCATCTTTGATACACCATCTTTTCCTGACTCTAATTATAAAAACATTCCTATTGAATCGGAAGTCTGGATTTACTATAATGGCATTAAAGAAAAACTTCACGCAGAAAGGCGGTACAGGTCGATGTACGATAAACACTTAGACTATTTTTTACTGGCTGCTGACTGTGGCAGCTTCTCAAAAGCAGCAGAAAAAGCATTTATTTCCCCCAACGCTGTTATTCAGCAGATCAATCTGCTGGAATCCGATCTTGGCATTACTCTGTTTACCCGGACAAACCACGGAGCAAAATTGACCGATGCCGGAACCAGTATCTACCATGATGCGAAGCGGATGATTGCCTTTTCCAATCAGGCCATGCAGCGGGCGAGACAGATTAAACAGGCTGAAAAACAGACCATCCGCAGATCTTTATACAGGATGTTCCATCCTATGACACAGAAATCTTCAACCAATGTGACAGTTCCAACAGTGCGATGATCACCATTGCAACATGGGCAGAGCTGCATCCTTCCCTCGTTACCATTCCCTGTGAATGGGATTTTACGGTTCCCTATGGGATTGTTTATGCGGAACAGCCATCTGAGATTGTTTTGAAATTTATTGAAATTATGAGGGACTTTGCGAACCCCAAATCTCATGCAAGATAAACACATATTATGAAAACAATGTAAAATCCCGCCGATTTTCCTGGGTGCTACCCATAGGAACCTATCCGAACCCCGACAATATTAAGGAGCTGCCATGGCAGCTCCTAATCTAAGTCCCTTGTTATCTCATTATGAATAGGTGTTTTTATATTTGAAATCCAAAATACCTCACCGCGTTACGATAAGAGATGTCTTCCACCATCTTACCCAACACTTCCATGTCCGCCGGATATTCTCCGTTCTCAACCCATCCGCCGATCAATTCACAGAGGATCCGACGGAAATATTCATGTCTGGTATAAGACAAAAAGCTTCTGGAATCCGTAAGCATCCCGATAAAGTTCCCCAGCAGTCCTAAGTTTGCCAGTGAGGTCATCTGCTCCGTCATTCCGGCCTTATGGTCGTTGAACCACCATGCGGAACCCTGCTGTATCTTTCCTGCCACTCCGGCATCCTGGAAGCATCCAAGAATTGTCCCGATGGCCGCGTTGTCATTAGGATTCAGACTGTAAATGATGGTCTTTGGAAGCTCGTCCGTTGCATTCAATGCATTCAGGAAATCTGCCATTTGGGCTGACGGAGCATAATTATCAATACAATCATAACCGGTATCCGGTCCAAGCTGGTCATAACGGAACACATTATTATCCCGCTTGCATCCATAATGAAGCTGCATCGCCCATCCCAGCCGGTGATATTCCTTTCCAACAAAAATCATATACGCTGTCTTGAACTGAAGCACTTCCTCCTTCGTCAGAGTGTCACCCTGCAGCCGTTTGGCAAACAATTCTTCGATTCTGTCTTCCGGGGCAGGCGCGTACATCACATATTCCAGTGCATGATCAGAGACCTTGCAGCCACAGCTGTCAAAAAACTCCATTCTTTTTTTCAGCGCAGCCTTCAGATCCGCGTAACACTTGATCTCCATTTCTGCTGCTTTACCTAATTTTTCAAGATATTCCGCGTAATCCGGCTTTTCGATATTCATCGCTTTATCCGGCCTCCACGCAGGCAGCACCTGTACATCAAAGCTTTCATCCTCCGCGATGGCCTTATGCCATTCCAGGGAATCAGCCGGATCATCTGTGGTACACAAAAGTGTAACATTAGACTGCCTGATCAGGTTGCGCACACTCATACCATCTTCCCGGAGCTTTGCGTTGCAAAGGTTCCATACCTCTTCCGCCGTCTTCCCGTTCAGATGTCCATGATACCCAAAATATCTCTGCAATTCCAGATGGCTCCAATGATATAATGGATTTCCAATCGCTTTTTCCAGCGTCTCCGCCCACTTCTGGAATTTCTCCCGGTCAGAAGCGTCCCCGGTGATATATCTCTCCTCTACCCCATTCGAACGCATCTGCCGCCATTTATAGTGGTCGCCGCCAAGCCATACCTGAGTAATATTCTCAAACTTCCTGTCCTTTGCGATCTCCTCCGGATTAATATGGCAGTGGTAGTCTATAATGGGCATTTTTTTTGCATGTTCATGAAATAGCTCCTTTGCTGTTTCCGTGCTCAATAAAAAATCCTGATCCATAAATTGTTTCATTCTGATTATCTCCTTTCTTCATTCTAAATTTTAGCAATTGTTCAGGGCAGCAGGCCTCAGACCCGTCTGCTGTCCTGAAATTTTATACATATCCCATCAGGCTTGGCAGCCACAGTGAGATCTGTGGAATGTATGTTACTAACAGTAACACGATGAAAATAGCCGCAAAGTAGATCAGAAGCTGCTTAAATACCGTTTCAATCTTTACATTGCCCACGCGCACACCTACAAACAGTGTTGTACCAACCGGAGGCGTGATCGTTCCGATACAAAGATTAAAGATCATCATAATTCCAAAATGAATCGTATTCATTCCCAATGCCGTACATACCGGCAAAAATATAGGGGTAAAAATCAGGCATGCCGGCGTCATATCCATGAATGTCCCTACTACCAGCAACAGTATATTGATGATCAGCAGGATGATAAACTTATTATTTGTCAAGCCCAAAAGACCATTGGAGATAGCTGTCGGTATTCCGGTAAATGCCATTACCCATGACATGATACTGGACACACCGATCAGGAAAATGATGATCCCTGTCATCTCCGCGCTGTCCTTAAAAAGCTGCGGCAGATCCTTCAGCTTAATAGATTTATAGAAAAACAAGGACAGGATCAGGCTATACACGACCGCCACGACAGAACCTTCTGTTGCCGTGAATATACCGAAAATGATTCCTCCGATCACGATCACGATCAGCAGCAGGCAGGGAATCGCCTGAAACAATACCTGCAGGGCTTCTTTTCCCGTAAATCTATTGGTACTTTGATATCCGTTTTTCTTGGCAAGAACATAGATCACAAGCATGCAGGCAAGCCCCCATAAAAATCCCGGTACATATCCTGCCATAAAGAGCGCGGCAACAGAAGTTCCCCCGCTGACCAGTGAAAATGTGATCATGACATTGCTGGGCGGGATCAAAAGTCCGGTCGGCGCCGTAGCAATATTTGCCGCCGCGGAAAAATTTGGGTCATATCCTTCTTCCTTCTCAATCGGCCCAATGATAGACCCCATTGCCGAAGCCGCCGCCGTACCGGAACCAGAAATGGAACCAAACAGCATATTTGCCACTACATTTGTCTGGGCAAGCGCTCCCGGCGTACGTCCGGTCACCAGCTTTGCCAGATTGATCAGACGGACCGCGATTCCGCCTTTATTCATAATATTTCCGGCAAGGATAAAGAAGGGGATGGCAAGCAGGGAAAATACCGAAATTCCCGAAAAAATCCTCTGTGCCCCTGTTACGACAGTTGCTTCAAAATTCAGCACCGGCAGGATCGCGCAGATCGAAGATACCCCCAGGGCAACCGCGATCGGCATACCGGCAATAAGCATGATGACCAGCATCACTAAAATAATCAATCCAGATAAAATTGCAATATCCATAAAATGTCCTCCTCAACCGCGATCAATTTGTATGGCAAACTGATCGTCTATTCCTTCTTTTCAACACTGTCCGAACCCTCTTCTGCTCCGCTGAGGTCTATATTTCCCGTACACAGATCAATGATGTTGAGCACCGTATAGACTACGATCAAGACCCCGCTCAAAGGCACTACCGTATACACCGTTCCCATCGGGATCCCTAAAGATGCCGTCACCTGCGTCATAGTCAGGTTCATGATACGGATCCCGCCGAAGATCAGCACGATCACGGCAAATGCCAATATCAGCGCCTCGATCGCCACTTCCAGGATCAGTCGTTTTTTCCCGGTCATCTTATCTGCCAGAAAACCCATCCGCATATGATCCCTTTTCCCGAATACATAGGCAGAAGAAAGCAGCGCCATCCAGGTAAAGCTATAGGTCAGCAGCTCCTCTGAAACCGTGCTGGGGCTATTGAAAAAGTACCTTACAACAATCTGATATGTCCCGATGCATACCATAAGCGCAAATATAACAAAGCATGCTGAACTTAATATCCAGTCCATTCCTTTCCGGAGTGTTTTTAATCCTTTCATGATTCATCTGCCTCCTTTTTTGAACCTACTTCTTTGTTGACTTCCTGAATGTGGTCATAGACCTCTCGGATCTTAGGATTTTCCTCCAGCATCTGTTCATGCAGAGGTAAGACTTTCTCCTTGAACGCCTCAATATCTACCTCTGAGAACTGTACTCCCATATCTTCCTCCGCGATCCGCTTCGCCTCGGCGATCTGCTCATCCCAGTTCTCCATCTCCACCTCTGTGGAAAGCCTTGCTGCCTCTGTAAAAACTTCCCTGTCTTCATCGGACAGGCCTTCCAGAAACTTCAGGTTCGCGATCAGCATATCCGGAACCATCTGATGGTTGTTGTACGCGTAATATTTGGCAACCTCACCATGCTTGTTGTTGGTCAAAGCAAGTTCATTGTTCTCCGCCCCGTCGATCACGCCCTGCTGAATTGCCGTATAGACCTCCCCAAAACTCATAGGGGATGCTGCCGCTCCAAATGCCTGTGTCATAGCTACACTGGCAGGAGACTGCTGCACACGGATTTTTTTGCCCTTTAAGTCATCCGGTGTTTCGATTGGTGTTTTGGCGTAAAAGCTTCTTGTTCCCGCGTTATACCAGGTCATTACCCGGAATCCCGCTTCGTCCGTAGATTCGTAGATCTGCTCCATATAATCCGTATCCATCATGGTCTCATGATAAGCTTCCACGGAGTCAAATAAATATGGCATACTAAAAATCTCATAGACACTTGCAAAAGTCTCCAGATTGGCCGTACCTGCCACGACAAAATCAATTGCCCCTGTCTGGGTTAATTCGATCGCCCTCTGAGCCGCCCCCAGGATCTCATTTGGAAAAATCTGTACCTCATATTTGTCTCCCAGATTTTCTTCCACATACTCTTTAAACGCGAGCAGTCCCAAATGCTCCGGATGAGTTTCCGACTGTGCATGGGAAATCCGGACAATCCTCTTTCGGCCCGATGTACCGCCGGTACCAGATGAAGCGCACCCTGCCAGCCCTGCTGCCATACAAATGCATAAGGCTGCCGATAACCATCTTTTCATACGTCTCATGTTTCTCTTTCCTTTCTTTTTTCGTTTCTTCTACGTGTTCCTTTTCCACATCATCAGGTGAACCATTCCTTATGATGTAAACGCTTACATTTTTATTGTAAATATAACACAATCAAAAGTCAATACCGAAAATGTTTTTCATGACTTTGTACAATTTATCCCTTGTTTTTTCATGAATAAAACTCTATTTTTGTGCATTTCTCACTATTTTTCACTATATTCATTTCAATTTGTAATTGCTTACATTTTTGTTCCATCCTGGAAGAATATATGACAGAAGACGCATTTCCGCAGACGCAAAAAAGCGCCACAGGATGAACTCTGTCTTCCTATGGCGCTTTTTATCCGCTTATCCGGATTGAAAGCCTGCTTTTTATTTTTCATCTATCTGACACATGCCCACTTTCACCTATGCCAGATTCCCCGGTCCAAACCCCATCGGCATAAGCTCTTTTAATTTATATACTTTATAATCCTCTTTCCCTGTGGCTAAAATGATCTCAAATTCTTCCGGATCACAGAATTCCATCATGACCTGACGGCAGACTCCGCAGGGCGGTGTATAAGCATTCAACTTTCCATCCGGACCGCCTACGATACAGATGGCCTGAAACTTTCTGACCCCTTCACTGACAGCTTTGAAAAATGCCGTCCGCTCCGCGCAGTTCGTGGGAGAATAAGCCGCGTTTTCAATGTTACATCCCGTATATATCGTACCATTCTGCGCAAGGAGGGCCGCGCCGACTCTGAATCCGGAATACGGCACATAGGAATACGCAAGCTGGGCAATTGCCGTCTCTATCAGTTCATAAATTGTCTCCTCTTTCATCTTCCGTTCTCCTCTCTTCCTCAAATTTTCATCCGGATTTCCGGATCATTTCCGATCCTCCCTGATCAGATTCCGGATCGCCTCCACCGCGATCTGTACTGCCATGTCCGTATCATGGACAACCGGATTATCCAGACCTGCCTTTTCTCTTTCCTGATTTGCCATTACGAGAAAACAAGATCCGATCCGGACATGAAGACTGCTGGCCACGACAAATAGGGCGGCGGATTCCATTTCCGATGCAAGACATCCCAGCCGCTTCCACGCTTCCCATTTATCCAGCAGTTCATAACCCACCGGCTTTGTCTCCGGGGAATGCTGACCGTAAAAAGAGTCCTTACACTGCACCACCCCTACGTGATAATCCTGTCCCAGTTTTTTCGCCGCTCCGATCAAAGAATTCGTAACCTGGATATCCGCGACGGCAGGGAATTCAATGGGCGCGTACTCTCTGCTCGTCCCTTCCATCCGTATCGCCCCGCTCGCGATCACTACATCCCCGCTCCTCACGTCCGTCTGCATGCCGCCACAGGTTCCGATCCGGATAAAGGTATCCGCCCCCGACATGACAAGCTCTTCCATGGCGATCGACGCGGACGGCCCGCCGATTCCCGTCGAGGTCACGCTGACTTTCTCGCCGTCCAGATATCCGGTGTAGGTAATATATTCCCTACTGTCCGCCATCAGCTCCGGCCGGTCAAAATATTTCGCGATCTTCGCGCAGCGCTTCGGATCTCCCGGCAGGATCACATATTTTCCCACATCTCCTTGTCCTACCTGGATATGATACTGTTTTCCTTCCTTTTCCGAATAATTCATAAGTCATCCTTCCTTTCATAATAAAATTCTACCATATCTATTTACTTCTTACAACTCAGATAATACCTTTTCCGAATCAATACATGCAGGCAAATGTATATGCAAGCATGTTCACTTGGTTCACTTCTTTGCAGAAATAAAATCGCCAACTATACGGATGGAGGCTCTAAAGAGCCTCCATCTTACTCATTTGTCCGTCAAAAGCATAGTTACGGAATCCGTCATCCCTTCGGACATTTCTCCCGGAATGCCTCGATAGTTTCCCCAGCCAAGATTTGGATAATACCACTGGTTGTCAATGATCAGCCTTGCGCTTTCGGTTCTGTTTTCATCTTCCGTATCCACGACCCGGAAAGAATCAATAATGATACGCTCCGAATTTCCGCCGGTGGCTTCCAGACGGATCTTATGTTCTCCGGGCTTCAGACCGTCAACACAATAAATGACCGACTGTTTCAGTTCATTTCCCAGATCTGAATATGTGTCTATCTCTTCTTTGAATTCACCATCAATATACACTTTCACATTTCCTACATTTTTTTGTCTGGCACCAATATAGCTTACTCCTGTGCCTGTAAATGTCAGTTCGCACCAGTCTCCTGTTTTTGTACTGTGCATTTCCTCGCCCAGATAGTCCACGCCTTCCTCAAGAGTCTGCCAGTCACCGAAATATTGGATGCGGGGATCCCGGGGATCGATACGGCCTGTATCGTATGCCACATGTACCCTTGCCGCTACGGCGGCATCCTTTGATTCTACCTGGATATGCGGCGCGTTTTCTCCATAGTTTACATCATAACAGTATATATTTTCACGCATAGTCTTAAAATCATTCGTTGCCAGACCATTATTCGGATCCTTCGATGAATATACAAAATAATTCTTCATATCATCTTTCCATGGCCATGCAGGCTTCACCCCATATTGATCCGGTATCTGTCCCGCATTTTCGCGGATTTTCAATGCCGTACCCTTATTTCTTCCGATGTGGTCCTCCGGATATGCACTGTAGATCCCGTTTCTAAGCCAGCTTACACTCTCGGCCCCTGCCGGAATATCATAGCTGATCCCAACTTCACTGAGTCCGGACGCTCTTTTGGGTTTTGTTGTCAGAGTATATTCTGTTGTTATGATTCCATTGCCGGAAATATGCAGGATAAATCTCACGCCCTGGCCGCCGGTATAGGCCCCGTTTAAAGTAACAACCGCATATTTTCCCTCTGTAACCGCGGAAATTCCATTGCTTTCCTCCGGTACCCACTCACCGGGAACCATACCTGTCACATGCAGGTACGGGCCTCCTGTGAGCAATACCGTCTTTTCTTCTCCACAGGTTCCGCGGGAAACCAGCCCTGTCTTTTTACTGAACGCAATCGAAAATCCGGTGCCGCTTATAAAAATTTCCTCTGTCGTATCTTGAATTACCGGAGGTGTATCAATTGCTTCCGTAAATGGATATTCTATGTCAGATAACGTCACATTATATTCATCCGCCATGATGCCATCTGCCGTAAAGAATTTCAGGTTCACTTCCTTCGTATCCCCGGAAATGCCACTGATCGTAAAAATTCCTTCCGTGTGGGGAGCTACACTTTCTTTGATCTGAATCTGCTTTTCCGTATCTCCATATGTATATCGAAGTACGATTTCATTCAGATTCGTATGGTCAAACCAGTTTTTCACCGGAATATATAATGTTCCGTCAGTCACATGGCATGACGCTTCATCTACACGGATCGGGGAATATGCTTTCTTTGTCAGCCATGCCTCCGGCTTCTCCCGGAAATAAGCGTCCAGAACGCTTCCCCACTCTCCATATCCTGTGGCCTGTCCCGGGGAATGGGATTGCCAGATATGGGTAATTCCTTCCGGAAGATAAAATACATCATCAATACCGCCCCACAGGTCGCCGCCCAGGGCACCATCTGTCATAAATACATTTTCCCAGGCTTTTTTTACACTTTCTCCCCAGAAATTACGTACATTTACGTCTCTCTGCAGCTCATCCAGGTTATAGCATGGAATATGCGCGTACTCCTCATGCAGGACCGGCCGATCCTTTCTTCCCGTATCTCCCGTCACATTTACATAATGAATACTGTAAATATCAGTGAACCCTTCCGGCTCTCCTGTCTCCGGGAAGCTGAAAATACAAGGTCTGGAAGGTTCCACGTCTTTTAGATATGTTTTTTCATCCTCAAACGCGTTTCCGCCGGACTGCTCTGCCACTCTGGCGTAATTCGATTCATTTCCCAAAGACCAGATCAGAATAGACGGCCGGTTACGGTCACGCTCGATCATCTCCGTAAATTGTGGCAGAAAATCCTTATATTGACTACGTACCTTTAAATTTTCCCAGGGACCCTGGAAGCATACGGCAGTCTCCTGTTCCACATACATTCCCAGCTCATCGCAGGCATCCAGCAGGTCTTCGGATCCGGGATAATGAGAGGTTCGGATGTGATTGATGTTCGCGTTCTTATACGCTCTTATTTCCGCGTAGCATTCTTCTCTTGTGACACTGCGGCCGGATTCAACGGATACGTCATGCCTGCATGTGCCGCGCAATTTAACTTCTTTTCCATTTACATAGATTTTATTTACATCGCTTCCGTCTCTTCCACCGTAATGGATTTCCCGAAAACCAATTCGTTCCTCATTTACCTGGATTTCTTTTCCATTTATGAGAAGTGTCTCGCGGAGTGTATACAGGTTCGGATGTTCCGCGTCCCACTTCTTTGGTGCCGCGACCGGAATCGTGATCCTTTTTGCCGCAGACATTGTTCCGATATTTTCAATCTCCAGCGTCGCGTCAGCCTCCCTGCGTTCTCCGTCCAGAAGCTCTATATACAAGGATGCTGCCTGTGATACCATGGCCAGCTGTGCCGTGATATGCAGTTCCGCGTCAATAAAGCTTTCATCAAATTCCGTTTCCACATAAGTACGCATAATACAATCGAAGGGCAATGCCAGAAGAGAGACATCCCGGTTAATGCCGCCGATATTATGGTGTGCGTACTGTGTGGCATTGGCGGGATTGTTCACGGATTTTCCTTCCGGATTCCAGATACCCTTTTCTGAAGAAAATAGATCCGCTACCCCTACGGTCATGGTCACCGTATGTCCGGGCAATGCATATTCCGTGATATCACAGTCCCATGTAGTAAACCCGCCGATATGAGTCCGGATATAGGTTCCGTTGATCCAGACTCTGGCATTGCAGTATACCCCATCAAAACGTACCAATATCCTGTTTCCCGTGAAATCTTGTGGAATCGTGATCTCACGCTGATAGTAATATTCCTGGTTCGTCGAAATATCAAAGCCTTGCATGGCCGGCTCTCCGGGAACTTTTATATTTTGCCAGTTTTTATCATTCCATGCTGTAAAATCATAATCCTGAACCGAAGCTTCCGGCGCTGGAACACCACCTTCCATGGTATAGTCCGGAATCTCATACAGAAACCTCCACGCACCGCTTCCGGATGGATCATTCAGACTGATCTCCGGCTTTTTTACTCCGGCAACCTTTACAGCCGCCTTTGGGATAAACGGAGTCTCCCATATATTACTTCCGATATGTACATCTTTCACGCCGGCGGTTCCGAAATTGGTTTTTCTATGCTTCTTCCATTTACACATCCTTTTATCCTCCTAGTATAATAATGGTGTAGCCAAGAACGACTACTAAGTTAAAAGTTACA
>CAZFXM010000061.1:0-11844 GCA_964523125.1 uncultured Clostridium sp.
TTTTTGAATAATTTCCAGGATTTTCAATTTGCGTTATTAGTTTCCGAGACTACACATTATTGCAATTTTTACTCATCCCTATAATTTGAAAAAATTCTTTACAAATTTCCATACACAGAACATTCTATTTCCACGCGCAGAAAAAACGGCTGGAGGCATCTGGCGAAAACCCGATGCCCCGGCCGCTTCATACAAAAGTTTTTGGGGGTTATGATAATACTTCCTGCAACCCATACCCATAACAATTGGTTTATGCGTCCATACCAAGTTCATAGGCACGCTGAAATACTGCAAGTGCGGTTACGTCGCCTTTTTCAGAGGCTCCGCATCCTGCAATCACACCGCCATCATGAATATTTTCAAAGCAGGAAATGAAACCCTGATAGCAGGCAACCGCTGTCTGGATATATTCCTCCGTAGGCGCTGCGCTGGCGGTAATGAAATAAGCGCTCTTATTCTTCACCTCATTTCCTCTGGCATAGAATCGGTCAATCGCTGTTTTCATCTGCGCCGTCAGGCTGTAGAAGTAAACCGGCGATGATAGCACCAACACATCCGCTTCAATGACCGCCTGCGCGATACCTTCAAAATCGTCTTTCTTCTGGAATACACAATTCCCGCTATTTTTTTGGCAGATATTACATGCAATGCACGGATGGATATTTTTATCTGCCAGATAGATTTTCTCTACCTGATGCCCACTCGTTTTAGCACCGCGGGCAAATTCGTCCGCAAGCAGATCCGTATTGCCTCCCTTTCGGGGACTGCCCTGCAAGATCACTATTTTTTTCACAATAATTAACCTCCTGTCTAAGCATAATGATAAACATTCCGGATTTTCATCATCCCAAAGGAGATCTCCCGGTCCAATGCCTGCTCTTGTTCCAAAGCGTTGCCCTCCTTAATTCGTGATGCCAAGGCTCTGGTTTTCTCCCAACCCTGTTTCGCTGAACACCATATCCGCCATGCACTTTGCCACGGCCACGCGGTCTACGTCTTTCCGCCGCGGCTGTTCGTCCTCAGTCGTCAGGTAATACACCTCGTTGCTGCCATTCTTCAGACCGGGGCCGCGCAGCAAGGTGTAAGTCACGCCACAGGCTGCGATCAGATCGGCCGCCTGTATGTAATCAGGCCTGGACTTCGCAAACAAATCCAGCATTTTGCCGCGCATACCCTTGATTTCATGGTGGATTCCCATTCCCGTCATCCAGATAATGCGGGAAACCGGTGAGCCTTTCATTGCATCAATAATGCTCTTTGCCATTGAAAGTGTATCTCCCTCCAATGATGCCAGAACAACATCCTGTTCCTGCATAACCCCTTTCAGTTTTTCGGTGTCGGTCACATCTCCGTAAACAACGTTGATGCCAGTGCTGTCCAGCTCCGCCATTTTTGCGGGATTACGGACATAAGCGGTCAAAACCGCATCGCTCCGCTTTTGAAATTCCGCCATAATGTATTTTCCGGTTGCGCCGGTTGCGCCCAAAAGAAGCACTCTTTTCATGTTCATATCCTCCGATTTTATTAATAATTTGATTTGTAAATTTTTCGTATCGTATTTTCAAAGTATTGTACTATTATCAGACTATTGTGGTATAAAAGATGACGTTCCCTGTCCGTTCCAAAAGAAACGGTCAGGTCGCGTCTTTATCGGACAGCATCGCCGCACGGAACACTTCGCAGTAAATCCGCATCCCCTCCAGAAGATTTTTGCGTTGCTCCGGGTTCAGCCGTTCCATTGCTTCATATTCCGCTTTGCGGATTTTAGGGATCACCCGGTCGGCAAATTGCTGTCCGGCTTCGGTCAGGTGAATGGTTTTTGTTCTGCGGTCTGCAGGCAGTTCTTTCAGCACGACCAATCCTTTTTTGTAAAAGCTGGTGATCACTGAATTGACTGTTTGCTTTGGCAGAAATGTAAGGTCGCAGATGACTTTCTGCGTACAATCTGTTACTGTTACAATATAGTTCAGGATTTGCAGCGTTGTATAGGGAATATCCACGGTTCTGGCGTAGTCCTCATAGACCATATTCATGCCCTGCCAGCGGCTGCAGAATAACTGCACTTGTTCTTCAATAGTTTTATCTGGCATTTCTATAACTCCTTTTATCGTATCGTCCGATAGCAAGACTACACTAACACACTATACACTTTTTGTCAATAGTCCGTCTGTAAGACTTTTGTGTATTTTTTATAAACTGACCCGCATATCGGCCGTCTGAGCAAATCATTACGCATCTTTCAGCAGTTTAAATGCATAGAGCCGTCCATACGAGAAATTGTACTCTCTGTTGACTGAGATATTCCCTTACACCTATGGATAGTTTCCCGATAAACGCCTAAAGGTTCTTTCTTAACTTTGGATATTTTGTATCTTCCAGTAATTCATATTTTACTAGAAATATAATGTTCCGGCAAAATTGAATCTAACAGCATATCCAAACATGAGAAAGAACCCGCCTAAAATTCCTATCGTTAAAATTTGCACCCAAAGTCATGCTTGGGTGCATTGTATCAAATTGTGGTACGCAAGCCATATTGCGTGTCCAGATTGATACAATTTTTGTATGGGCGCTATCGTTTTTACATTTTTATCAAGTTCATCACCTAATCCAAAGTATTCTGAAACAAATATACAAGTTTCTCCCTCATATAGTTATTTTTCCAGCATCATCAAGTAGTTGTCCAGCCTTGCATTCACATAACCCGCAAACAACTTTTGCATTGCACCAAGATCATGTTTTACATGATATTCATCAAACGCATTATAATAAGAAATCCGGTCTGCAAATTTAATGTCAATCGGCGGATATCCAGCTTTCATCAATTCCAGATTTACAAGCAGCCTTCCGGTCCTGCCATTTCCGTCAATAAAAGGATGAATTCCCTCGAATTCAATATGGAACCGTGCAAGCCGGGGAATAATATGATCTGTATTATTCCTGTAATCCTCCAACAACTGTTCCATTTTAGGCTGGATTAAATACGGCTGTACTGGTTCATGTTTCGCACCCATGATCTTAACCGGAACTCTTCTGTAAACACCGCGGTCTTCCCGTTTATCTGCCAATACAAGATAATGGATCTGCTTGATGACGCTTTCCGATAAAGGCGCCTGTTCTTTTACCAAATCCCGCACAAAATCAAATGCCTCTTTATGCCCGACTGCCTCCATATGGTCTTTTAACGGTTTCCTGTCAATCGTCAGGCCACGCAAAACCATATCCGTCTCACGCAGGGTCAGTGTATTTCCTTCAATTGCATTTGAATTATAGGTATACTCAATAATGAATTCCTCTGTCAGACGTTCCACTTCCCCCTTTGTCAGCGGGCGTCTGGTATCCAGTTCACTTTTCTTCCTGTCTATAGCTGCCAGTAAACTTTCTGCTGCCTTAAACCGTCCATCCGCCGGTTTTCTTGTATCTACCGGAATCATCCAGCGGCGTCCTTCACGAATAACACCTGAAACCTTCCCTTCTGCGCACAATATGCGCACACGTCTATCTGAAATTCCCCATTTCTCTGCGGCTTGTTTTACTGTCATATACATAAAGAGTACACCTCGCTTTCCAAAACATTATACTTCATTTTCGGAATAATATCAATTTTATAGGAATAATATTCTCCGGCAACGGGAACAGGCATATAAACGTATGGAAGAAGCCAAAGCAACGGCAGCTTATATGGATGCAAAAGTGCAGCACTATGAACAGATTTTGTCCGGCTTGATTCCCGATGACAGTAATCCGGAAAAATGGACAGAAAAAACAAGGCCGGAAAAGCATTAAAAATTACAGAATAGCGGGAATCCAGCAGAATGCTATAAATCTCTCTTGCGGTCATCATGGCAGATTCCCCTGGCATCCTGGGCAATAGACACTGCTCCTGCCGCCGATGACAGTACGGCAAAGTATTTCTCCGCAAACCGGGCAGACCTCGCCGTCATGCCCATACACCTGCAAAAACGGTGTATTGCGGTAATCCTGGCTCTTTGTTTTCAAATATTCTTCCGGAGTTATCGCATTTTTTTCAATAAAGAAAGCCATGCATTCGGGAATCACCGCTGAAAGCCGCTCCCATTCGCATCCTGTTAAACTGTTTGCCGGACGGGAGGGGCATACCTTCGCCCGGAACAAAATTTCATCGGAATAAATATTTCCTATCCCTGCAACCACGCTTTGGTCGAGCAGGCATTCCTTCACTGTTTTCTTACGCCTGCTGAATTTCTTTTCCAAATATCCGGCACTGAGGTTTTTGTCAAACGGCTCTAACCCTAATCTTGAAATTCCGCTGTATGTATCCGCCTCATGACTCTGGATGTACCAGAACCGTCCGAAACGGCGTGTATCGGAAAAACGCAGTTCGCTTCCATTGCTTAAATGAAAAATGATATGCGTATGTTTTTCCTGCGGATAATCATGCATCGTTACGAGAAGGCAGCCCGTCATCCGCAGGTGCAGGATGATTTTATCGCCGCTTTCAAGCACAATGATCAGAAACTTCCCCCGCCTGTCCATAGCCGAAATCGTCTGATTCTTTATTTTCTGACAAAAAATTTCTGCTGACGGATATGCTATGATATCTGTGCGGTTCGCAGTAATATCTGAAATCTCCAGGCTCTTTACCTGCGGCTCAAGGACTCTTTTTATTGTTTCAACTTCGGGCAGTTCAGGCATTTGATGTTCCCTCCTTTTGTGCCGATTTCTTGATCTGTTCATGATAAAAATAGTTGACGATAACAGGCGGTGCATCAAATGGACGGCTCATACTGTCATTATTGGCCACATAATCAAGTCCGTTTTCTGCAGCGTACTCTTTTAACTGTGCATCGAGCATTTCCCAATAACTGCGGTCGTTCCGGTTATAAATATCCTGATACAGTGGAAACAGGGGCGGATATTTTCTTTGTATATAATCCAAAATCACGGGCTTATAGCTGCCGCGCAGATTAAGGTTTTCAAGCCAGATAAGATTGCAATGCTTCTTTGCACGGTTGATGATTGCCTGAACATCCGTAATTTCAGGGAAGATCGGCGATATAAAACAAGTCGTTCGTATACCCGCCTGATGGAAGATCTCCATTGCTTTTAACCGGCGTTCAACTGAAACAGCCCTGTCCATATCTTTTTGGAAATTTTCGTCAAGTGTGTTGATTGACCACGAAACACGGGCATTAGGAAATGTCTTTATCAGCTCCAGATCACGCAGGACCAGATCCGATTTTGTGGCAATGCTCAATTTTGCGCTGCTGCCTTTCAACTGCTCCAGAAGCGCTTTTGTGCGTCCAAACTGTTCTTCCTGCGGATTGTAAGGGTCTGTAACCGAGCCGATGAACAACTCTTTCCCTGCGTATTTTTCAGGGTTTTTCATTTCCTTCCAGTGCTTTACGTCAAGAAATTCCCCCCACGGTTCGGGGTGGTTTGTAAAACGCTTCATAAAAGACGCATAACAGTATTTGCACCCATGGGTGCAGCCTACATACGGATTCACTGAATATTCACAGACAGGCAGATTGGATTTTGATAAAATACTTTTTACTTCAATTTCCCGAATCACCAGAGAATCCATCATTAC
This sequence comes from uncultured Clostridium sp., assembly GCA_964523125.1. GTDB lineage: Bacteria > Bacillota > Clostridia > Lachnospirales > Lachnospiraceae > Schaedlerella. Next base: position 5,573 of record CAZFXM010000061.1, read on the forward strand.
CTTTCTATTCCTCCTAAAAACGCAAACGGTGGTTATTCCTTTGCCAAAAAACTTTTCTGTGCGCCCTGTATCACGGTATCATCGGATTTCAGGTCACCGAGCAGCAAAGGCGACATTGGGTCATGTAGTTTATAATTTTCAAAGGCTTTCCGGGGCGTCTTGTTGGCATAGCAGTATTTACACCCGTTCATGCAGGTATCATAAGCACCGATGTCCCGGCTTTCAATACAATGGCAGCCCTGCCGCATACCTTTATGTTTTAAGTTCCTGAATATGATCCCATTCGCACCGCCGAGAATATCCAGCGTCATACAGCCGGAAGAATGAATGCCATAACGGGTGTAATCTCCGTTTGTTCCGCAGGTTTGAATATAGATACCGTATTTTTTAGCGGTTGCACCAAGTCCCTGTGCCAGCGTTTCCATATCCTGTCCAGTCAGCGGAATCAGTTCAGGCATATTGACCTCCAGCTTTTTATACATTTCTACAAAGCTGAAAATACAGCGGTCAATGTAAGGAGAAAGCACTTTTGCCATATGTTCAAAGGTTTCCAAATGGCGTTTAATCGTATATTCTTTTGTCAGAAGTACGGGGTCATATCTCCATGCAATACGTTGCTTTCCCACCAGTTCAGACAGCTTTATCAAAGTTTCCATGCTTTCCTCTATGCCCGGAACGCCCGGCTCAATATCCTTTCCATAAGCGGTGATCGTGTAGTGGAAATAGGTATGGAAACGGTCTGTGATCTCATGCAGGCGTGGCAGTATGGGTTTGTAATTCTTAGAACAGAAAACAACGCAGTCCACCGTGTCCGGGGTCAGCTCATAACGTGTTACTTTGTTTGGAAACAATGGGTTGCGTGAAAGTGCGTACCCCTCTGAAAAGCGGTTCAACAGCCACTCTGTATAATATTGGACGATATCTGTCCGCCCTCCTGTGTTAATGATCATTTTCTACCTCCGCTTTACCATGTACCAAAATGCAAAGTGCTTTTTACCGGACGTTCCACCTGCTCCACGACAGCGGCGTTTTCTACCGGATAGCCAAGGCCAATGTAACAGGGCAGCATATAACCCTCCTGCGCATGAACGGCTTCCGCAACCTTTAATCCCTCATCTCCCACGGGAATACGCATGGAGCAGGCTAACCCCTCCGCAGCTGCCGCAAATTCCCGCCCGTGGTTATAAGTAGGGGCTTGTATCCCGGCGGCAATGATGCGTTGCAATACATCAGTGGGAACAGGTTCTGCTCTTAACTCTCTTACGGTTCTGCGGTTATTTATGACCTGATAAAATTCCATAGTTATTTTTCCCCCCTGATTTCATCAAAGTGTTTTTTCATGTAATTTGAAAATAATGTGGTAAGCCGCACCAACTCGGCAATATCCTCTCCGGACAGTTCAGCCATAGCATCAATTTCAGCACTGGCAGCGGGCGGTATGATTTTCTTTGTGTATTCTATACCAGTCTCTGTAAACCGCACAATTTTGTTGCGCCTGTCTGTTTCCGATTCGGTTAATGACAAATAGCCGAGCTTCCAAAATTTCTTGATAATAGCACTTATCGTCTGTTTGGTAGCAGACAGCCTCTCACACAGTTCTGACTGCAGGCAGCCGTCCGGCGCAAACCAGATAATATCCAGAACAAATAATTCCTTTGATGTCAGGCCGTGCTTCCTTGCATACAGTTCATAAGCTGCTGTCTGTACATCCCTGAGATGGCAATATTGGTTCACATATGACCTCACTTCTTCTCTGTCCATAATTGCTTGGCTCCTTGTTAAAATATTAGACAGTCCGTTATTGGACTTTTTCATTATATTCTCTCAGCCAGAATAAGTCAAGAGGGTACAGAAAATTATACCTGTGCAAAATCGGAAAACGGAGCAGCTCCCGCCAGTTTCTCTGCCACTTTAGCAGTCACGCCACTTGCTGAAAAATAAGCTACCAAAATTTTTCTGTGCATAAATTATCCTCCTTCTTTCCATCATATCACTTGAAATTCTTTCCATTTTCCCGATTTCTGACGCCATATAAAAATAACTGCACGTATCACCCAGTCGCAGACCATTGCAACGGCAATCCCGGTCACGCCCATATGAAGAGCAATCCCTAACAGATATGATAAAAACAACCGTCCTGCAATCGTGGACAGAACTGAAACATACATAGTGAATTTCACATCCCCTGCCGCCCGAAGCCCATTGCTGAGCGCCCCGGAAAAAGGAAAAGCAACTGCATTGAATAAGTTATGGATCAGCACCAGCCAAATCACAAGCTGTTTTGTCTGCGGTTCCAACGCATAGAACCGCAGGAACAGCGGCGTAAACAGAAATACCAGAAAATTCCACGCAGAGGACAGCAAAAGTGTTATCTTTGATAATTTCGTCAGATAATACTCTGCCGCCTCTATGTCCTTTTTCCCCATGCACTGTCCTATCACAGTGATAAAGGCAGGCCCCATTGCCACACCTGCCAGTGCCGCCAGTGACCAGATGCTCTGCGCCACGCCGTTTGCCGCAATCTGATAAGTGCCAAAAAGTGCCACAATACTGCTGAGTGCTACTTTCACTAACTGGAAAATCCCATTTTCCACCCCATTGGGTATGGCAACATTCCATATTCGTTTCAAACAATCGGTATCCCATTTGAAAATCCAGTCGGCTGCATAGACCACCTCGTTCTTTTTCTGAAAACACAGAACCGTAATAACAACCGCAGAAAATGTCCTCGCAATCAGGGACGGCCATGCCACACCTGCCACACCCGCATGAAACACAAACACACCGATCACATTACCGACCATATTAATGATATTTGACAGCACAGAAATGTACATGGTCACATTTGTCTTCCCAAGGCTCCGGTAAACTGCCGCACCGGAATTATAGACTGCCAGTGCCGGATAGGAATAGGCTGAAATCTTCAGATAAATGATGCAGGATTCCATAACCGAATCCTCTACCCTGCCGAAAAGCAGGCGGAGCATCCCTTGGTTTCCAACCAATACCAATACCGCAATCAGCAGAGAAAAGGCCATCCCAAACATCAGAAGCTGGCTGGCAGACTTTCCTGCATTTTCGGAATCTTTCCTGCCGATATACTGGCTGATCACAACAGCTCCGCCGGATGCCAGCGCCGTGAACAGGTAGATAAAGATCGTATTAAACTGATTCACCAGTGAAACACCCGATACCGCCGCTTCCCCTGCATAGCTGACAATGAGCGTATCCGCAATCCCCACAAGCATCACCAAAAGCTGCTCCAGAAACAACGGGACAATCATTTTCTGCAGGTCTTTTCCTGAAAACGGCATCTGTTTTTCTGCCATGCCCTCACCTCCTCCGACACCTATTCTATGATTCCATTCTCTTCTAACCACGCAGACACATCTTCCGGCAGGCTGTTTCCTCCGGAGTAATGTACCGATAATGCCTCTCCCATTACTGCATCCGTCACCAGCTTACTGATCGCCGTCAGGCTCTGCCCGAAGCGCCCGCCGCCATGGGAACAGAAAGGAATAATAGTTTTTCCTGAAAAGTCATATTCCTCAAGAAAAGAAGCCGGTATCCATCCGCAGCACAGTTCCACGTTACCGTCTGTCCTTCCACAGTATATGCCGGCGTTAATCCTTCTTTTTCACTCCGTGCATTACAGTACCTGACCGCATCCATCCATGAAACCATTTCAACGGGAAGATCATCTCCCGAAAAACTGCTGGGATTCTCCCCGGTTACTTCTGCATACTCCGCCTGTGTTACTTCATAAATGCCCATATAAAAATCACTGACTGTTACCGTATGCCTCACTTCATCCTCTGACCGCCAGGCCTCTGTGTCCGGGCTTCCCATCTCAAAAGTCCCACCCGTGATTAGAACAAAATTTTCTGGCGGCGCTGTCACTGCGTTCGCTATTTCTACGTTTTCGTCAGTTCCACTGGCAATCGTTGCATTTTCATCTTTCTTATTTTCAACTTCCATATTCTCTGTTTCCTGCGGATTGTTCCCACAAGCCCCTAATGTAAAAATCATAATCACCACCATAAGAAAAACACTAACTTTTTGAAACAATCTACTTTTCAGGAATACCTTACCCTCCTTCATTGCTTTTTCTCCTTCCGATTCCCGCTGCCTGCGGAAAATTTACCTATCCCTTTTGCTGCATAATATGCGATAAAGACCCACAGTCCCATCATTGACATATACTGGAAAAGAACCAGCACAGCATTTTTCTCATAATCAATAAATGCAAACTCCACTTTTAACAGCAGATAAGAAACGATATCCGCCTTCCAGAAACAAAAGGCTCCGTATCCGGCAATGAGTACGGCAGTCAGCCGCATCACCCATAAAATCCCAGTGAAATTTCTTCCTTCTCCTAATTTACGGAACCTACCAACGATCATGCCCCAATGAAGCCCCAAATGGATGCTCATCAGTACAAATCCCCAATAGGAACCGGAAAGGTGCATCACCCTTGCCAGCGCCATCCCACTGTGAATCGGCAGAGCAGCAAATACATAGCGTGACATAACAATGCCGCTGTACATAAGACATATCATCGCAATAAAAACAGCAAAATTGCTCAACATCCGAACCATACGCAAAAACCGGTATTTCCCCTTAAACAGATTCCCATACCACCGGATATTCAGAACATTGTGTACCAGAAACAGCAGGAACATAGATACACCAAGCCATTCATGATATCTCTCTCCCGTTACCTGATATGACATCAGCAGGAGCAGCACTGCTGTCATCAGGATATCCGTAATCAGTTTCATTTTCATTTTGAATCCCACAAGCGCTTCCTCCTGACCTGAAATTTCTTTTTATTCCACCGACGGTTCCCCACCGAACAATTCCGTATATACCTCGTTACATTTTTTTATTCGATCCATCTGATACCTCCAACTATTTCATGTCGTTTGCGGAAATTTGTTCCACATATGCTGATGCCGGTTACCGTTTTTATTGCGCCGTAATAGTAAGACCAAGGCCATTCACCCATTCCACGATTGTCTCATGGGAGCTTCCGCCATTCAGACGTGTACCGGAAAGCCATGTGGCGCCATCTGTCAGTGCTTCCAGATTTGTTGCACTGGAACCCACCCCGCTGCCTCCTGAAGTACAGAAGGGCACAATTGTTTTACCGGAAAAATCATAGCTTTCCATAAAGGTGCTGACGATCCTCGGTGCTTCACCCCACCAGATTGGGAACCCGATAAATACAATGCTGTACTGCTCCATATCTTCCACAGTACCGGAGATAGCCGGACGCGCGGAAGGATCATTCATCTCAATGGTGGAACGGCTGTTATCATCATGATAATCCAGATCAGCATCCGTATAAGGCTGCTCCGGTATAATTTCGTAAATATCAGCGGACAGGCTGTCAGCAATCTGTTCCGCCACACCTTCCGTTATATTCGTAGCAGAAAAATATGCAACAAGAATTTTTGTTCCTTCCGTTTCATTCACAGGCTCACTTTCTGCCCCTTCACCTGCCTGCCCATCTTCGGGGATAACTTCAGATATGCCTTCGTTACTTTTCGGTTCAGATGTAACTTCCGGCAGCGTATTTTCCACAGAATCATTTTCTGTTGTATTCTCTGTACCAGATACTCTTTCTCCTGCCTTATTTTTTTCTGATAAATCGCTACACATTCCTCATGGGATATAAATTCGTTTCATCATTGGTAATAACACCCCACTGGTCTGCTTCGGAACCGGTTCCTGCCGTTGTTGTGATACAGATAACCGGAAGTGCTTTCTCTGTAATGGATTTCCCTTTGCCTGTGTCAACTCTTTCAAAACCCGGTCAAGCGTCCCTGTCCGTTAATGTCATCCCAAGCCTCCATATGCAAAAAAAGAACACTGCACAAATTTTCCTTTATTCAAAAAAATATAGGTGCAGAAGAAAAGTAATCTATACTTTTCTCTACACCTACAGTATAAAATAGATTTTAAGCCATATCAAATGCTTAGTTTTTATATGTTACTTATGCCTAAAAAGCATTTTATATATTCTATAAATTTGGCTGCCGCCAAAGTGAAAGGCTGCTGCTTTTTCCATGCCAAAGCACTGTTTGCCTTCAACTCCGGATGCAATGGCCGGTAAGTAATCTTTTCTTTATCCCAGAAAGGCACAGAGCCTTCAATAGCAATCGAATACGCCAATCCTCTCTGCACCATAAGTGCGCCGTTTGTACTTAGATTGCTGGTGTAAAACGGCGTTTTAAAATACCCAACTACTGTAGATTTACCGCAAATTA
>CAZFXM010000062.1:0-9683 GCA_964523125.1 uncultured Clostridium sp.
GAAGCTGTTCCACAGGCTTGTGGATTACGCAACGGTCTATCCGGACGGCAGGGTGGTGTTCACCTTCCGCAACGGTGCGGAAGTCAGCACGGAGATTTAAAGAAAGCAGCAGCGGGCAGGTTCCGGGGACTTTCGGATATCCTGTCCGCTGTTTTTGTGTATGGAAATTTGCTGATAAGCCATTCTCCATACAGTTGACACATCAACAAAACTGTGTTATAGTTGACACATCAACTATACGGAGGCTAACATGAACACGATTGGAAAAAACATAAATATTTTGTACAGACAATTTAATCTTTTCCTAAATCATGAGTTATCAGGAGTTGAATTAAATTCAACGGATTTAATGTATCTTGGAACTCTGTTTATAGAAGATGGTGTTACACAGGATGATTTAGCGAAGGATTTTTGTGTTGATAAAGCAGCAACAGCAAGATCAATGCAGAATCTGGAAAAAAAGGGTATCATTATTCGCAAACCGGATGAATCGGACCGTAGGGCTAAGAGGGTTTATCTGACTGATAAAGCATATAAATATAAGACGCTTATGGAATCAATTCAGAAAAAGTGGATGAAAATATGCAATACTCCAATGAATGACGAGGAAGTGATTCAGTTTGAGAAAAATCTGGAGATCATCACAGAACATGTTAAGTTAATAAATGGAATTGATGACAGGGAGGGACAATAATGCCAAAAGTAAAATCGAATTTGAAACCGGGGACACATTGGCAGGATGTACATTTTCATTCACATGTTATGATGGATGCACTGGCAAAGCATCTGCTTGGATGTGCACCTTTTGGGATGACCGATATTGGAGAAGTAATGGAAATATATTGCCAGCTTACGGATTCCAGTGAAGAATCATGGATTGATAAGTGGTCTGGCTTAGCAAAAAGGCTGCAGGAGCAGGCAGGAGAAAAAGAACAGAAGGGACATTTGATTTCTGCAGCCGAATTATATCTGCGGGCATCTACTTACTGGAGAACTTCTCTTATTTGCTTTAATCAGCCAAAGGATGAAAGAATAGAGAAGTATGCTGGAATTGCGGCAAAATGTTATGAGGATTATTTGAGGATATCCGGTTATCCTGGTGTTGCAATTGACATCCCGTATGAGGATGCAACCCTTCCGGGGCATTTTTATCAATCGCCGGCTGCCAAAGATAAGGCACCGGTTGTTATCCTTGTCCCAGGACGGGATACATGGGCAGAGGATACAAGGTGGCTTTATGACGGGCTGTTAAAAAGAGGTATTCACTGCCTTTGTTTCGATGGACCGGGACAGGGTGTACCACTGCGGGTAAATCATATGCCATTTAGACCAGACTTTGAAAACGTAATGACTCCGGTTATCAATTATGCTTTAGGGCAGTTTGACTGTATTGACGAAAATAGAATTGGGGCTATTGGATTCAGTTTTGGAGCATTTTTATTACCCAGGGCTTGTGCATATGAAAAGAGAATAAAGGTTTGTATTACAGACACAGGAAATATTGCCTGGGGAACACATTTCGCGGGAATATTTGATAAGGTAATGAAACTTCCTGCAATGGTCAGACCCAGGATGGTATATAGCCTGATGGATGATTATGCATGGAAACATGGTGTGCAACGGGATGAAATAATAGAAGAGCTTAAGAAGTATGACAATACAGGTATTATGAATCTTATTACCTGTAAAACGCTAGTTTTAGATGGAACTGCAGAGATTAATAAGGGAAGTGCCAAAATATTCTTTGACACCCTGACAAATTGTGAAAAGGAATATAAGTGTTTTGATACTGAATCTACGGCACAACATCATGCACAGATGGGTGGGTACCAGGTTGGCTCGGAATTCATCGGTGACTGGATAGCAGATAATTTGTAACAGGAAAGAGCGTATGTATTCAATCGGAAAAAACATAGGGATACTGAACCGTCAGTTTAACTTTTTTTTGAGCCGTGAGCTTGCAGGTGCGGGGCTTAATGCTACAGAATTTATATATATCGGGTAGCTGTATCAAAATGACGGCATTATGTAGGATGAGCTGCCAGAAATACATCAATGCCGCAGGAGATCGGCTGGACGGGCAGAAACAGCGGGAGATAGAGGATACCGTTTCATTGATGGTCAGCTCGGTCAGAAAGATCAATTAGAATCTGGAGGAAGGATAAGTATATTGTATTATGGAAAATTCAACAGTAAAAAGAAAAATGAGCAGACGTAAAAAAGTTGTAATAGCTGTCATTATAATAGCAGGTCTGACCGCTATAATAGGCGGGGGAATCTTTTATTGTACTTTTTTCCCTAATCCATTTGCAAAGAAAATTCCGGTCAGTGATATATCTGCAGGAGTCATGTCCGTGACAGGCGGGAGCAATGTGCTTGTGGCATATTTCTCACTTACAAATAACCGGGTATATACAGCGGATGAAATGGATGCGGTGGCTTCTGCAAGCCTGAAGGTTGAAGATGGAATCGGTTACGGACATGCAGAGCTTTTGGCGATTACGGCACAGGAAGTAACCGGAGGGGATATTTTCCCGATCAAGGTAAATGCTCTATACCCGGAAACCTACGGCGGGGCATTTGACCGTCATCATAGTGAAATGGGAACATCGATGCGGCTGGAATTAACAGAACATCTTGAAAGCGTAGAAATTTACGATACAGTAATCATTATTTATCCAAACTGGCTGAGCAGTATGCCGGTGCCTGTCTTTTCATTTTTGGAAGAATATGACTTTTCAGGAAAAACGATCATACCAATCGCCACCAGCCAGGCATTGGGATTGGGTTCCGGCCCGGAGCAGATTGCTGCAGCCTGTCCGGACGCAGTAGTGGCGGATGGACTTTCTGCCAGGAGCAGGGATGAGGTGAAAGATTTCCTGACAAAAGCTGGTCTGGCACAGTAAGGGAGAATTTATGCGTATCAAAAAAATTTGCAAGTTATGTATTGATATAGGGATGCTGGCTATTATGGTTCTGCTTATGAATTTAGGGAAAACAGGAATTGTCCTGCATATGTCCCTTGGGGCAGTTCTGTTTATCCTATTAGTTTTGCACAATATTTTGAACTTGCTGTGGTGGGCAGGTATTGGTAAAGGAACATACAGTCGTACAAGGTGGGAGCGGACTGTATTGAATGTATTCCTGCTCTTTGATTTTTTGATAGTGATGATAAGTGGAATCACATATGCTGCAGATCTGCATAGGGTAACGGCAATTTTGTTTTTGATCCTGACTATATTACACATACTGGCACATGGGAAAAAGGCTTCGGTTAAACATAGAAACTAATTTTGCACGGATTTGCAGGGGAGCTGCAAATAGTCGAATTTATGGAGGACAAATATGACAATTAAAGAAGCAATCAAAGAAAGGCACATGGTAAGACAATATACCGATAAGACAATCCCCACAGATATCGTGGAATCGTTGAATGCACGGATTACTGAAAATAATAAAAAATATAATCTTCATCTTGCTTTAGTGGTTGGTAATTCTGACGGTATCGGCAGTATGGCAAAATTACTGCTTTCAAAGACAGTAAACAATTATATTGTTCTTGCAGGAGTAGATGCTCCCAACCTTGATGAAAAGCTGGGCTATTGCGGTGCTGACTTGATTCTTTATGCACAGACACTTGGGCTTAACACATGGTGGGTTGGAGGTATGTTTAATGGCAAGGGTGCATTAAAAAACCTTAATAATAAGAATGTGCGTGTAAACGGTGTTATTGCGATTGGATATGGTAAGACACAGGGAGTCCCGCATAGATCTAAAACTGCAGCCGAAATCAGCCGATATAACGGTAAAACACCGCAATGGTTTGTTGATGGTGTTGATGCGTTGCTTTATGCTCCAACAGCGTTGAATAAACAGCCTTATGTTGTATCCGGCGATGGGAATAAAGTGTCTATCTCAGCGGGTAATGGACATTTTTCAGGCATTGACCTTGGCATTGGAAAATATCACTTTGAAGTAGGTGCAGGCAAAGAAAACTTCGAGTGGATATAATAGTCAGAAACCGACAGATTAATATTGCAACTTGTAAAAGTAATGGCAATAATTTTGTATGGGTGCAAAAAATAACGATAGCCCCTCTGAAAAAGGTTCTTTCTTAACTTTGGATATTTTGTATCTTCCAGTAATTCATATTTTACTAGAAATATAATGTTCCGGCAAAATTGAATCTAACAGCATATCCAAACATGAGAAAGAACCCTGAAAAATGGGTTATCGTTATTTTTTACACTATGGAATATCGAAAGTGCGGCAATTTCAATTAAGAAAACGATAGCCGCCCATGCATGGGTGCATCTGCCTTTCTGAGAAGTGTTGATTTCAGGGCATTTGCGGTAAATGTGAAAACGATTGCCCCCACTCAAAAATTGTATCAATCTGGACACGCAATATGGTGGCATATGGCGCCTACGATCATTAATACGTTTTTGGAATACTATGACCTTACGGGCAAAGTAATCGTTCCATTCGCAACCTCCGGCGGAAGCGGAATGGGCAGGACAAATGAGATGCTCCTGCCAAGCTGTAAGGGCGCGAAACTGCTTCCTGGTAAGCTTTTGAACGGATGGGAAACAGAGAGTTCTTTAAAGACATGAGTAGAAAAGCTGGAATATTAAGAACCTAAAAAGGGATCCATTTACGAATGGATCCCTTTTTCAATGATTCCAAACCCCAGGGGATAGGGACCGGTGTGTACGCCGATGGTTGCACCGATCTGATAAATAGGCAGTTCCGTTATCTTATACCCCTTCTCCTGCAAAACGGCCAGCGCATGGTCACGAAAGCTTTCCCCTTCTTTTCGGTCATATCCATATCCCACAGCCAGGCTGTAGCATTCGATCCCGAGGCTGCTTTCTTCTAAATATTCCAGCAGAAGATCCAGTGCTTTCCGTGTAGTCCGTTTCCGTCCCCGATCCATGCCCGATGGGAAGATCTCGCCCTGCTTCAGCGTGATCACCGGGCGGATATCCAGGACACTTCCCGCGATCGCCGCCACCTTTCCGATCCGCCCCCCGTGCTTTAAATATTCCATATTTCCTACCGTGAAGAAAATCCTTCCGGTGCTCTTGATCTCTTCCAGCCGTGCTACCGTATCCTGATAGCTGGTACCGCTGTCACGCAAGGATACGGCCTCTAATACATACTGCCCCTGGAGGACGGTATTGATGGTGGCGTCAATGACGGTGATCTCTGCCTGGGGATATTTTTCCAGAACAAGTGCCCGGGCGTTGAGGGCGGACTGCATGGAGCCGCTGAACTTGGTGGTGATACAGATGCAGACCACCGGGATCCTGGCTTCGGCAAAGGGAAGGAAAGCCTCTTCATAATCATGGATGGAAGGCATGGAGGATTTCGGATATACCCCTTTTCGATCCACCATCTGCTGATAAAAATCCCGGATGTCGATCTCTACATTTTCTTTCAAGTAATGCTCATCATCAAAAGATACATAAAAGGGAACTACCGTGATATTGTTTTCTTCTGCCAGCTGTGTAGGCAAGTCACAGGAACCGTCACTGATAATATGAAATGCTTCGCTCATATTCAGACACCTTCTTTACATAATTTTGTAGTAGCTCTTCAGAATAGCAGTAACATAAAAAGACGAAGTAAGGATCTGTCATGAAATAATCTTTCATGACAAAGTTTAAGTTTATTTTCTGAAGTCCGCTGTTCAACTTGATATATAGAATACTACGTTTGGATATAAAATGCAATTGTTTTAACTTGAAATATTCCAAATAAAAGTCATAAAAACTATTTTATATAGTTATAAATACTATTTAAAGAGGCGGGCTGCTAATCCAAACTCTTATTTTCATTGCCATAAATGGAATAAAAGCGAGAGTTCGGATTGCAACCGTACAGGTGGAAAATTTTGTGGCAACTCTTTTGCGGATGTGTTATACTGAGCGTCAGATAAATCTGTTGCTTCGCGGCCATTGGCCGCGGGAACAGACAATGAAAAAGGAGGACGTACATATGAAGGATTACGCAACAGGAATACAGCATATCGGGATTCCTACAAAGGACATGGAAGCTTCGAAGCAATTTTATGAGAAGCTTGGTTTTGAAATTGCCTATGAGACGCTCAACGATGGCAACCAGGTGAAGTTTTTCAAAATGGGCAATCTGATCATGGAGGTATATGAATCAGACGATGTGGCGATGAAGGTCGGATCAGTAGACCATGTAGCTATTGATGTAAAGGACATTGAACAGACTTATAAAGAAATCTGTGATCTGGGACTCAATAACCTGCAGGACGAGATTCATTTTCTGCCGTTCTGGGATGACGGTGTGAAATTTTTTACGATCAAAGGTCCCAATGAAGAAAAGATTGAATTTGGAAAATTCCTTTGAGGCGGCACTATATTAATTGGAGGGAAAAAGAATGAGCGAAACAAAAAAATCAAAAGTATATTTTACAGATTTCCGGTGTGTGATGGACGAAGGGCCGGCCGACAAGCTGCGGCGTCTTCTGAAAACAGCCGGAATGGACAAACTGGATCTGGACGGAAAATTTGTTGCTATAAAAATGCATTTCGGTGAGCTGGGAAATATGAGCTATCTCCGTCCCAATTACGCGAAAGCTGTGGCGGACCTGGTGAAGGAATGCGGCGGCAAACCGTTTCTGACGGACTGCAATACCCTTTATCCCGGCAGCAGGAAAAATGCCATCGAGCATTTGTACTGTGCGTGGGAAAATGGATTCACACCCCTGACGGTGGGATGCCCGGTCATTATCGGCGATGGGCTGAAAGGAACGGATGAGACCGCCGTTCCGGTGGAAGGCGGCGAATATATCAAAGAAGCAAAGATCGGCACAGCGATCATGGATGCGGATGTGTTTATCTCTCTGACCCATTTTAAAGGGCATGAGATGACCGGCTTCGGAGGCGCCATCAAGAATATCGGCATGGGCTGTGGTTCCAGGGCCGGAAAGAAGGATCAGCATCATGACGGTAAACCGGTCATTGACGCGGAGATCTGCCGCGGCTGCAGGCAGTGTATGCGGGAATGTGCGAATAACGGACTGGTATTTGACGCGGAAAGAAAGGTCATGACATTGAACGAAGAAAATTGTGTCGGATGTGGGCGATGTATCGGAGGATGTAATTTTGACGCCATTCATTTCGGCCAGGATACAGCGGTCAAAGAGCTGAACTGCCGTATGGCAGAGTACACGAAAGCGGTTGTCACAGGCAGAGAATGTTTCCATATTTCTATTGTATGTGATGTATCTCCGAACTGCGACTGCCATTCCGGAAATGACGCGCCGATCCTTCCGGATGTAGGGATGTTCGCGTCTCTCGATCCTCTGGCTCTGGACCAGGCCTGTGTGGACGCCTGTCTGCGGCAGGAACCGCTTCCGAATACGCAGCTGACCGAGCAGATGGCAGACTGTCATTTTCATGACCATCATGACCATTTTGAAAATACCACCCCGAATTCAGAGTACAAAACCTGTCTTGCCCATGCGGAGAAGATCGGCCTGGGAACGAAGGAATATGAATTGATCGCTGTAAAATAAGACGATCGTACTCGAGCGGAAGGCATGGATGGGGCTGTCGGAAAATGGCAGGATATCCACAATATATATTGCGAATCATTGAAGATGCGGCAATGTATTATGTGCAAATCCTATTTCCCGACAGCCCCATTTTTAATCTGATTGGCAATCAATAACAGCCTTTACATATTTTAACATTTCGCTTTGTGTCATATTTTGTCCGGCAGCGTTGGAAGTATCTTTTTCATCCCGGATCTGGCCTATTCCGAAAGAAATGGAGAAGCAAAGTCCGTTTTCCGGGTCAGTCCAATGTGCTTCTACCTCTGTTCTCTGCCAGGACGCGGTCCGCAGCGAATCAGCATTCTCTATATCAAGATTCTCTAAAGAAACATCATTTTCAAAAACATATTCTGTGACGCGGTCCGCCAGATAAATGATCCGCTCCTCATATTCATATTCGTTTACATTCTCAATATAAGAGCAGTTTTTTTCGGAGGCCGGGGTGAACTCCTTATCTTCCGCGCCAAGCCATACTCCGGTTTTTTCATTATAGCTGAAGCAATAGGCCCAAAGCGGGTCATCCATTTTCCCGAAGCTGACGGAAAGAGACTGTGCTCTCTCATTTTCATAGTCCAGACTCATCCATGTATAATCCGGCTTCAGCCAGGCAGTCAGCCAGTTGGATTCCGAGGGTGCCGCCTGGATGCGGACGGGCGAGGTTTTTACAAGATGATATTCCCCGATCTGCTCCGGATAATGTAATCCCATTTTTTCAACATCTCTCAGCGAGGCGTGATGCACCCATCCTCCATACAGGAGCTCTCTTCCGGCGGCCAGGGCAATCGATGAGATCATCAGCACCAGCATGACGGAAAGCAGGAAGGCAGGGCGCAGAAACGGCTTTGCTTTTTGCGGACGTTGTTCCGTGATCCTTTGGATCTCGGCCAGAGTATCCTGGGAAGCATGAAGGGTGGAAAAGGTTTCTACATATCGCTTTTGATCAAACATGGTCATTTACCTCCGTTAGTTTTCTTTTGAGCAATTCCCTGCCCCGGTGCAGATGGGTGGCTACGGTTGCTTTGGGAATATGCAGGATTCCGGCGATTTCTTCCGTATGGTAGCCCTCATAATAGTAAAGATAGATCGCGACCCGGTACTTTCGGGGTAATTTCATTACTTTATAGAACAGGTCGCTATGTTCAGGTGTCAGAAAGAAAAGCTTGTCCGCATAGTTTTCCAGCGGTTCATGCCTGCGCCAGGGGGACAAGAATGCTTTTTTGCAGCAGTTGACCGTGACACGGATCAGCCAATTCCTGATGTGCGTCTCATTTTCAAAAATTTTATCCGTATTATATAGTTTTAAAAGCACTTCCTGAGTAACATCATCGGCTTCCGTCTGGCTTTTCAGATAATTGAACGCGATCCGAAAGATGGTGTCCATATATTTTTCCGCGGTTTCGGTAAAATGTTCCCTGGGTAACATATCGAGGTCTCCTTAGAGCGGGGCTTAACAGATTTTACTTTATATCGTATAAAACTTTTTGCGTTATCTGGATATGCGTGTGTTACTGTTTTTTATACTCTACTATATATATCTTTTAAATGGCAAAAAAATTTCATTTGTGAAAAGAAATTTTATAGGAGTTTCTTTCTGGCATAAAGGCTTTACACCCCAAAATCCTTTTGATATAATGAAAATACCTCAGAAACGATGTTTTCAAATAAGGAAGGTGATTATATGCCAAACAGTGCGGAAATACTGGAAAGAGCTGTAAAGGACTTCCAAAGGATTCAGCGGCATATGAAAATAGCGAAAAAGGAAAACGCTTTAGAAACATATGAAAGCTTAAAGGAAGATTATATTTGTTTAAAAGTAGTTTTGGATGTGTGGTCTCGGAAACTAATAACATAAATTGAAAATCCGAGAAAAATATGAAAGTATTCGGAAAAAAAGATGAGTCGGCAGATGCTGAGCATAAGGAATGTAATATTGCTGTCCTAAAAAAGGGCGCACGAATCCCTTGGTCTAAATTCAGGCTCCGAATAATTGTGCATATAGATGGTGCGCCCATAGGTGCTTTTTGAACATTCTGAGGTGTGAGGGCATTCCTTGATCCGGCCACAGGCCAGGGGGCAGCGGAATTTATGGCCT
>CAZFXM010000063.1:0-9401 GCA_964523125.1 uncultured Clostridium sp.
TTTCCACTCATTCCTGGGTGCTTTTCAGAGTGGAATTTAACTTTTCACTTCACCAATCATTTTAAACCAGGGACTTATTTAGATAAGCTTCCTGTTCCGGAGTCAGCGTATCAATTTCCTTCCCCAGGAACCGAAGTTTTCTCACTGCTACATCCGCATCGATTTCCGCCGGAACATCGATCAGCTTCTCTGTCATTTCTTTTCCATGCTCTACCAGATATTTCGCGGAAAGCGCCTGGATCGCAAAACTCATATCCATGATCTCCGCCGGATGGCCGTCCCCTGCCGCCAGGTTGACAAGCCGCCCTTCCGCCAGCACGAAGATCCACCGTCCGTTCGGCAGCTTGTAGCCTTGGATATTCTTGCGCATTTCCTTGGATTCAACTGCCATTGCACGGAGTCCCGCCATATTGATCTCACAGTCAAAATGTCCCGCGTTGCAAAGGATCGCGCCTTCTTTCATTTCCACAAAATCTTCTTCATCAATGACCTTGTCACATCCCGTTACCGTTACAAAGAAGTCCCCCAGCTTCGCTGCCTCCTTCATCGGCATTACATCAAAGCCGTCCATGACTGCTTCGATGGCTTTGACCGGATCGATCTCTGTCACAATGACTCTCGCGCCCAATCCTTTTGCCCGCATAGACACGCCTTTTCCACACCATCCGTAACCGGCCACTACCACGATCTTGCCTGCCACGATCAGGTTCGTCGTACGCATAATACCATCCCACACAGACTGTCCGGTTCCATACCGGTTATCAAAGAAATGCTTGCACTGTGCGTTATTTACACGGATCATCGGGAACTTCAGATCCCCCGCGCGGTTCATCGCCTCCAGGCGGATGATCCCTGTGGTAGTCTCCTCACAGCCGCCCAGGATAGCCGGGATCAGCTCCTGCATCTCTGTATGGACCATATGCACCAGATCGCCGCCGTCATCAATGATGATATTGGGTCCTGCGGAAAGTACGGCACGGATATGCCTGTTGTATTCTTCCTCTGTAGCCCCATACCATGCATGAACCTCCAGCCCTGCTTTTACCAAAGCTGCCGCCACATCATCCTGGGTGGAAAGCGGATTGGAGCCTGTCACATACATCTTGGCGCCACCTGCTGCCAGTACCTTGCACAGGTAGGCCGTCTTTGCCTCCAGATGTACGGAAAGGGTGATCTTTTTTCCTGTAAATGGTTTCGTCCGGCTGAACTCTTCTTCCAGCATGCGCAGCAGGTCACAGTTTCTTTTCACCCATTCGATCTTCTGTCCGCCCGACTCTGCCAGGCTGATATCTCTGATTTCGCTACTCATTTTTTCTCTCCTTCCGCCGCGTACGCGGCCTTTATCTCCAGCCGAATTTTTATTAGAGTGATGGTCGTCTGTCCTATCATCACTAGACACTAATTATACTATCCCACAACACCTTATTTGTCAATCTTTGGCTTTCATTTCTCCGACGTCCAGACGCTTACGACCTTATAATATCCTCTTGATGTAATCCGGTATACCAGCATATAGAACAATGCAAATATCAGATAGCAGCCGGCTGTCACGAACAGCAGCAGCTTCAGATTTGTCAGGCTGAAGAGAATCAGCAGCTTATGGACCATCGGAAAAGCAAATGACAGATGGACTCCTGCCATGGCCAAAGGCAAAAAGAACACCGTCAGGACCTGGGAATTGACACTTCTCTTAATATCTTTTTCTGTCATTCCGACCTTCTGCATGATCTCGAACCGTGACTGATCCTCATATCCCTCGGAAATCTGTTTATAATAAATGATCAGCACCGCCGCAAAGACGAAGACGACTCCCAACAGAATTCCCAAAAAGAATAAGCTTCCATATATCCCGTAAAAGTTTGCCCTCTCCTTTGCCACACCTTCGCAGGAAACCGAAACCATGGAAATTTCTTTTCTGTCTGCCGCTTCTCCCGTATCCTCTGCATTCTCCTGCCCCGAAGCCTGAGTCATTTCTTCTGGCCGCAGAGCCGCTTCGATCTGTTCCAGGATCTGGGTCTGTATCTCATCCTTGCAGTCCAGGTCAAACCCGTAATTCCAATGCAGGCTCATGATTGGATTTCCCCTTTCATTCCGGAGTTCTTCGAGAGGTTCTGCCGCCGCTGCCAGATCAGGCACGAAAAGATACATCGACGGGATGATCTGTGCCGCGTCAACCCCATTGTCCACAAAATCCGGAACCATCTTTTTGATCCGTTTTGTTTCTCCATGATTGACAGCAATCCTGTCTTCCGTATAATCTGATTTCTTCGTATAGATCATCACTTCATCCGGCTCCAGCGTTTCATTCTGATTCATTACCCGGTTATAATCCTCTAACGGTATCATAAAAATCTGCCATACTTTTCCATAGGAATTCATCTGAAAAGTATTTGTACCATCATCGTAAGTATGGATCCGCCCGTCAGCGACCATACCGGAAAATTCCGCCAGCCGGTAATCCAGTATATTTTCTTCTTTGAGCCCCCCGTCCCCCGCTTTTTCCACAGCCTGCCCGGCAACATCCCGAATCCGGTCCATTTCGCCGTCTTCCATGTCCTCTATGCCTGCAAAATCTGTATCCAGGATAATGTTTCTCGGATAGCGGTTCCGCAGTCCGTCTTCCGTTCCTACATACAGACATACAGTGCCGGAAAGCATCACCAATACCATGGTACACAGGATACAGATGGAAGCCAGCCCCGCTCCATTTCGTTTCATACGATATACCATAGATGAAACCGATACAAAGTGGCTGGTCTTATAATAATATCTTTTGTTTTTTTGCAGAAGCCTGCATATCGTCACTGAACCCGCGATAAACAGCAGATAGGTCGCAAGGATCACCATGATCACTGCCACAAAAAACCACAAAAGCGCGTCAATCGGATCCTGGATCGTAACCGCCATATAGTATGCCGCTCCCAGGATCATGACTCCCGCAAGCGCAAGAAGCCAGTTTGCCCTGGGAGGTCTTTCCCCCGCGTTTTCACTGCGCAGCAGCTCTATCGCGCTGGCCCCCCGGATCTCCCACAAGGTGTGGAGTAAAATCAGCAGAAAAATAATGGAAAACCATTTTAGAGTTTCAGCAATTGCCTTTCCCCCCAGATTAAATGTAAATGTAGCTTCTCCCATAAGAATGTTCACCATACCCAGTTCCGCGAATTTCGAAAATGTAATCCCCACGATCAGGCCGCCGCCCAGGGAAATCGCCGCGCTCATCAGACTTTCCCAGACAAGAAGCTTTGCAAGGTTCCATTTCCCCATACCCAGAATATTATACAAGCCGAACTCCTTTTTTCTCCTCCGGGTAAGAAAAGAATTCGTATAAAACAAAAATAACAGAGAAAACGCGATGATCACGTACATTCCTAATCCCAGCATACCCTGCATCACGTTTCCACCCGGAGTGGATTCCAGCAGACTGCTGGTACTTAGATACGCTACAATGTAATACATCGCAGCCATCCCCATAGAAGCCAAAATATAAGGCACATACAGCCGGCTGTTTTTCCGGATTCCCATCCAAGCCAGTCTTGGATAAAAAGTACTTTTCATGATCTGCCACCTCCTGTTGCCAGCATTGTCAATGTATCGGAAATCTTTTGATAGAGCTGTTCGTTTGTACTGTTCCCCCGGTAGATCTGATGGAATACCTCTCCGTCTTTGATGAACAGTACTCTTCCCGCATGGCTCGCTGCCTTAACGGAATGGGTCACCATCAGGATCGTCTGCCCGTTCCGGTTGATCTCACTGAAAAGCCGCAGCAGTTCTTCTGTCGCGTTGGAGTCAAGGGCCCCTGTCGGCTCATCCGCCAACACCAGCCGCGGATTTGTGATCAGCGCCCTTGCCACTGCCGCCCGCTGCTTCTGCCCGCCGGACACCTCATAAGGATATTTCTTCAGAATCCCCGTAATCCCAAGCTGTACCGCAATAGGCGCAAGCCTCTGGCTCATTTCCTTATAATGCTTTCCCGCTAATACCAACGGAAGGTAAATGTTATCCTCCAGAGAAAAGGTATCCAGCAGGTTAAAATCCTGAAATACAAACCCCAGATTATCCCTGCGGAACGCGGCGACCGCAGATTCCTTGATCTTGGAAAAATCCCATCCGTCCAGCCTGACCACGCCGCCGGTCGGTTTGTCCAGGGCGGCAAGGATATTCAGAAGCGTTGTCTTTCCGGAGCCGCTCTCTCCCATGATCGCCACATATTCCCCTTCCTCCACACTAAAGGATACCTTTTTCAGCGCCTCCACTTTATTTCCGCCAAAGCGTGTTGCATATACCTTTTTCAGTCCATTGACTTCCAATATACTCATTGCAATTCCTCCATCTATCTTTTAAAAACTGTATCTTTGTTTCTTCCTTAATGATAGCAAAAAAGAGAAATGTATTGCCATCGAATCAGCTTACATTTCTCCTTTTCATCTTACAAAACTGTAAGATGGATCTATCTTATGTAACCTTTTATAAGTTATTATATCGTGATAAACGGCGTATTTTCGTTGTTTTATTTCACATATCTTCTTATATCTTTTTATAATTTTACAGAAATGTGTTGTAAAAAGTGTTGTAAAATCCAATTTTATGTAAGACGATGTGTTGTAAAATGCTATGCCTGTTTTAGTTGATTTTTAGCGGTTTTCAGCACTTCTTGCTTCAATCTTTTCTGAGTCACATGG
Organism: uncultured Clostridium sp.; assembly: GCA_964523125.1. Taxonomy (GTDB): domain Bacteria; phylum Bacillota; class Clostridia; order Lachnospirales; family Lachnospiraceae; genus Schaedlerella. The sequence continues at coordinate 4,680 of CAZFXM010000063.1, forward strand.
TTGTAAACTTCATTCGTTATCTTGGAAGATTTATGTCCCATGAGGTATTGTAACACCTTCAAGTCCATACCATTTTCAGCGTTTCTTGTACATCCTGTATGACGGAGCATATGGGGAGTCAAATAATCTATCTTGTATTCTGCATTTTCATTGTAAGAATCTAACAATCTTAAAAGCTCACAACGGAATTGTTCGGCATAGATAAGATTCCCACTGGTAGAAAAGAATACAAAATCTTTCACACCATCAATTTCTATATCTTTTCTGGTTATAAAGTAATATGCCTTCATTTCTTTCAGCACTTTGTAAAGGCGATCTGTCATTGGAATGTATCGAACTTCTTTCCCTTTTGTCATTGCAATATGAAATTTGAAATGTTCCTCATTAAGATATTTTTTATATTGAAGTTGATGATTAATTGTTATGATTTTTTCTTTCATATCAATATCATTCCATGTAATCCCGGAAAATTCGCCTACTCTGCACATGGTATCAATCAAAAAGATTAGCTTCCGATACATATCAAAATTGTTCTTTTTCGCATAATCTAAGAAAGCTTTTTCTTGATCTACTGTTAACGCTTCTCTTTGAACCTGGCTACCTTCTATTTGATCCAATGCCCTTATTGTTGGATTTCTTTCTATAAACTCATCATCAATTGCCATATTGAAAATTGCTGATAATACTTTCTGATAAAATGTAATCGTGCCATATGCCATGTCTTTATCCTGTAGCTGAAGGTAAAAATCTACAATATGAGCTTTCTTGATATCTTGAATATTCATTTCGCCTAAGAAAGATTCACGCACATGCTTATTATACATCTTCGTGTAATTGTTGATAGTATTAAGTGTTAATGGCTTTCCTTTTCGCTTTTTCTTCTTAATATATGTGTCAAACATATTATTCAATGTCACATTACCATACACTCTATTTTCATTTTCAAGTAAGCTTTTCTGAATCTCCTTTTCTTTCTCCCTCAATGATTTATCAGATTTTTTTCCTACCGGCACATTATCAGATGGTAACAGACTCCAGCTATAAACAGAATGTCTTTTCTTGTCTAGCCCAATATACTGATATTGATATCTTCCATCACTCCGCTGACTCTCTCCCCCTTTTAAGGTTCTACCTCTATTGTCTTTTCTTTTTATGTCTGACATATTTTTTAGCTCCTTTCTAAAAAAGAGCCTTAATATGGTAGAATACTACCACATTTTAGGCTCTACTTCAATCTGTTACATCTATTTTGTAATCCTGTAATTTTCAAATTCAAATCCATTCCTGATTTTCTATATATTTTTCAAATAGTCTTCGTTTAATCAACTTCTTATTATTGCCGATTGATAAGGCAAATGTGCATTCAGGACTTTCCACTAAGTTCCTCAATCTATTTTCACCAATATTCGAATACTCTGCCGCTTCCTTTATAGTCAAATTCAATTTTTCCCAAATCGGACAACTCTGAATTACATTATCATTGCTATTAATAGTTCTGTACCTCCAAAAATATATTAAAAAGACGGCAGATCACTCCACCGCCTGTATAATTCAGTATGCAATTTTCTACATTATTTTTATCACTATATTTGGAATCCAATCAATAAAGTTACTATCTGGTTAAATAACACTTGCATCATTACAGCTTAAACGCTGCCTGTATTCCCCTCATATCCTCATTCAACGCTCTATACTCGTCCCTTTCCCTCTTCAAATCTTCCAGGACATCAAGCCACTCTTTTCTGATCCCTTCAAGCTCACCAATCAAGTCAGCAATCCTCCGTTCACCAAAGTTAGGATCGTGCTTTTCATATTCTTCATTCAAGTGCTTAATCTGTTCATAATCTTTGTATAAAGTTTTCAGCCTGTCGAGTTCTTCTTGAAGTTGCTCGTTCCGTTTACGCAGAGTGTCCATGTTTTTTTCATTTTTTGAGTTTGCCATGTTGGTAATTTCTCCTTATTCATTTACTCTTTGAATATTCGTGATTTGCTTAAAATTAATATAAGTACTTTCATGATGAAATTTTTCGCTAGTATCCAGAACTAAGCTATAATTTGATGTAACAGAACCACCAGTATGATCCTGAAGTAAAATAGCACCAATAATTACTTCCCCATTTTCTTTTGTTACAATTACAACTTGTCCATTTTCAAAACATTCATCGTTAAATTTAATTGCTTCTATAAGTTTGCACATAATGTATATAACTCCTTTTATATCTCATTTTTTAGTATATGAAAAGAGCAAGAGTACTTCTCCTGCCCTATCCATGATTTCTATTTTAACATAAATTTTAAAGTCTTTTTGTTGTAACATATTCTAAAGCTTTATTAAATGATTCATCATTCTTCAACTGTTCAACCATTTCTTCATATGAATATTCCTCTGTGATTTCTTGATTGATTGTAGCAATTTTCTTTCTAAATTCTGTTTTATTCATTATTTGTCTCCTTTATACTTTTATTTATAAGGATGGCACTAAATCAGCACCATCCAAAATCTTATATCAAATATTTCCTCAGTTTACTTTTTCCAAGAGCCTGTCCAAATGTTACTTCCTGCACAAATCTTTCAGTTCTAGGATCATATTGTAATTTTGTGAGAATATCTTCGTAATCAGTAACATTACTCATATTGACCGTAACATTATATTCATTCATCGTCTGACCACCGCCAACAAGTTCTCCACGTTCAGCCATGCTTTCCATTTTTAGATTACTGATCTTTTGCTGCAAAAATCCACCTGGATTCTCAGAGAAACTAAGCAGAGTATCCGTTCCTTTGGCATTAATGACAGCATCACCACGTCTTACGTCCGTAAGCGCACCTTTTTTATTTGGCATCAGCATAGCTCCATCATAACGACCAAGAATCAGTTCTCCACCTTCTTCCTGTGTCCAGGCAAGCATATCCCTGTCAATAAACTTTGCTCCAGTACGATACCCCTTCAATTGGTCAAGGTTTACCCATCCAAGATCCTGTTGCCCTAAAACGGATGTTCTGGAGATATGGTATGGTTTTTGCGCCCATGAAGCGTTATTGATATTCGTAATATAGTGACTGCTGATTAAGTCTTAAATGCTTGATTTTACTGATTTTTCTTTCAATCAGGCGTATAATAAATGCAAGGTAATGAACCATTAGGATTCGTTTTTCATGCAGATAACCTTATAAAATATACTTGCAGAGGAGTTAAAATGCCATGTACAGATCGCTTGATAAATTGCAACATTCCTTTTTTGATTTTAATCAGCCTCTTGGGATGCATATGAATCCCAAAAACAGATGGATCCGTCTTGCTGATCGGATCCCCTGGGATGTCTTCGAAGAAAAATACGCGGAGCTTTTCCCCAGTAATACAGGAAATGTTGCAAAGCCTTTGCGTATGGCCCTGGGTTCTTTGATCATACAAAAGAAGCTTCTGTTTCCTGACCGTGAACTTGTGGAACAGATTACGGAAAACCCCTATCTGCAGTACTTTATTGGCCTTCCCGGATATCAGGAAGAGCCTCCTTTTGATGCAAGTACATTGACCCTGTTCCGTAAGCGTCTGACCCCTGAGATCATCATGGAAGCAAATGAGTACATTCTGGATCATGATGATGAAAATACGCCGCCCACCTCAGGAGCGGGGGAGGTGGAGTCATCAGGAAACAACCCGGACAAACCTGAGAATCAGGGGACATTGATTGTAGATGCCACCTGTGCCCCGGTGAATATCCGCTATCCCCAGGATGTCTCCCTGCTGAATGAAGCCCGCGAGAAACTGGAAGTGATCATCTACCGGTTTTGTAAAGCTTATAATCTGAAACTGCCAAGGCGGTATAGCAGGAAAGCAAGGAAAGAGTATCTGGCTTTTGCAAAGAGCAAGAAGCATACAACAAAGCAGATACGAAAGGCAATCAAAAAACAGCTTTCCTTTGTACACAGAGACCTTGGCTACCTGGAGCAATATATGAGTGAAGGTTATGCGCCCACCCGGAAAGAGATCCCTCTTCTGTTGACAATTGGGAAACTTTATGAACAGCAGAAGTACATGTATGAAAACAAAACACATGTAGTAGAAAACCGTATTGTCAGTATCAGCCAGCCATGGCTTCGCCCAATCATAAGGGGAAAAGTGAAAACACCGGTTGAGTTTGGCGCAAAGCTGGATTTAAGCATAGATGAAAAGGGTTATGCCCGGATTGAAACGATCTCATTCGATGCGTATAACGAAAGTACCCATCTCCAGGAGGCAGTCATCAGGTATTATGAACGCACAGGAAGTTATCCTGAGCGTGTATTGGTGGACCAGATTTACAGGACCAGAGCAAACCGGAACTTTTGTAAAGATCATGGGATCCGGATTTCAGGACCAAAGCTTGGAAGACCAAGTAAAAGCGAACAGGCAAAAGCAGACAAAAAGCAGGAATATCAGGACAATACGGATCGAATCGAAATCGAGCGTGAATTCAGTGTCGAAAAGCATAGTTACGGATTGGGGCTGATCGTAACCCGATTGGAAACAACCCAGCTGACCTCTATTGCGCTGTCTGTATTGACTGCGAATCTTTTTAAAATGCAGAGGAAGATTCTCTGCGCCTTTTTGCTGTTTTTAGAGAACTGTAAAAAGGATAGTAATTTGAAAATACATCTGTTAAATTTTATTGAGTCGAGCAAAGAATTTTTTATATGTACTAAAAAAATCATTGTAATTTCGACTTAATCAGCAGTCACTA
>CAZFXM010000064.1:0-9113 GCA_964523125.1 uncultured Clostridium sp.
ATTGGAGGACTTATAGGAATTGGCAGGGAATATGTCGAATGAAAAAATACCGCAACCCCCTTAAGGACTACGGTATGTACAGAAAGCATATATTGTTTTGCTCTGGGAGGCATGAAGCCTGTCCCTGCCCACGATATGTTCATGGCGTCCCCTTTCCGGGGATACACAGTATACACTTCCGCTTTCCCCTGACAGCTTGTCAATGGGGAAATTATAAAAAATGATTTTGTAGGACTGCTTTAGTGAAACTGTAGAAACGCTGTAGAATATCGCAAGTTACGACACGGTAAAATAGAAAATATCGCATAAAATCTGATTATAGGGAACTATAATGAAAATACTGGAATAACGGACAGATAAAAATAACAGCGGCTGTTCTATCAAGCCGCTGTTATGTAACCTTATTTATTCACAAATTACATCAAAGCAATACCCAACCTCTCTAACACAACAGATAGAAAAGAGGGCTTCTTGCAACACCTTATAAATTTTCTCTCGTAAGTTGTGAATGTGGCAGGCAATGGCATTATTCTCATTTCCAATGGCTTCCTCGCCCCAAACTCTTTGATAAATTTGGTCGTATGTAAGAACTTTTCCTTTATTTTCCACTAGCAAACAGAGAAGATTATATTCTTTTGTTGTCAGGCTAATTTCTTGGCAATTGCAGTATACTTTTCGGCGATCAGGGTAAATCTCTAATCCCGGAGATGATAACACCATGTCGTCATTTATCTGTGTATTTTCTATATTAAAATGGTACATTAACGCTTCCTTTATTTTATCAATGGTAATAGACTCCCATTCGCTAAATTCAAGCATCAATATACGTTTGATGTTATCACCACCTTCTTACACTTGAGCCTTTTCTGTTCAAGCAATCTCATTACTTAAATTAATGTTAACTATTGCCATGTAAATATATGCAAAATTTCAGCATATCTAATGATCTGTTTATAATCTGACTCATCGGTTTCCATCCAACCACGCACTAAACTCAGACTTTACTTTATCATTCTCTGTGCTTGCGCTGATTGTAAATCCATCCATAATTGTAGCCCCTGGAGCAAGTTCCTCCATCTGGTCAATAATCCGCCCAAAACGGCTGCCAAGATGAATGCCGAATGGAATAATAGTTTTTCCAGATAGATCATTTTCTGCAAAAAAGGTGTGCATAGCAGGCGGCAGTTCTGCGTTCCAGACCGGCGTTCCCAAATAAACCACATCGTATTCATCCAGATTTTCAATTTTCTCCTGCAAAGCTGGCCATTCCTCATTTTCTATCTGCTCCGTTGCCACCGGTAACATGGTAGAATAATCAGGATCATATGGCTCTGCCATTAAGATGTGAAAAATATCTGCACTTGTTTTTTCTTGCAAAACCTGCGCCATTACCTGTAGATTTCCATCTGTATTATTGGTATCCTGATTCAAACTCGCAGACGTAATAGCATCCACTTCCATACCACTGGTATCACCCATATTTTCACTGTACGCAAAATAAGCAACAAGCACTTTTTCTCCCATTTCTTCTTTCTTTTCCGTTTCTGCTGGCGCATCTTTGTCTGAAGTCTCAGTATCTTCTGCGCTGTCAGTCATTTCCGTTTGCTGCGTCTGCGAATCTGCTGTTCCCATATTTCCACAGGCGGTAAATGTCCCAATTAATAAAAAACATAAAAATGTCCCTATGATTTTTTTCATTATCAAACACCTCGTCTTTCCATTTTGCAATTCACTGATGTTGATTGTTCGCTTCCACGATTTCTGTCAATCTGATATTTTCATTATGATATCGGGCGTCAGGATTCTTTTCCGGCATATTCAGCCGGATGGCATTTTTCGGGCAGTGATGGATGCAAGCCATACATAACTGGCAGTCTTCCATCGTATGAACTGCCTTCTGACGTTCCAGATGGATACAGCCCGCCGGACATACTCTTGTACAGATTCCGCACCCGATACAATCATCCGTCACCCGGTACATTTTTTTCAGGAAATCATCTGATCCGCCAGTCTGCCTTGCAAGAAACTGCTGATGCCAGTCCCTGTCCTCCTGCGTGACCGGCTGTTTCCAGCATTTGCGTGAATCAATATCAGCCTTAATTGCCTCGATATGTTCATCTACCTTCTTCTCCGGTTCTGTAGCAATCTGCTCATTCATGTCAAAACCGGGCAGGAAATTATCAACCATCTTAATGGTATTAATGTAATCAGCCTTCTTGCCAATGGCCGACAGCGCATTCTCTGCCAGTTCTGCTGCACCACCATGGATATTTCCATATGTCAGAATCAGGTAAAAATACTCTGTTTTAAAAGCGGCCTTCCTCAAAAACTCTTTTACCATATCCGGCATCTCATGGCCATATACAGGGCAGACCACTCCTATTGTCTCCGATTCGAATCTAAGTTCATCGTAATGTATTGCCTGCGGGATACTGACCTGTTCCGGATCTAACTGTTTTGCCACATATAAGCTGTTTCCCGTACCCGTAAAATAAAAAACCATTTCATTCACCTCACAAATTTTTCTGAACTGATATTAATTTTGGCAAAAGAAGATCGGCAGCGCATGGTAAAGATATTCCTCACAGGCATCCATATCATGCCTGCCGTCCTGTTTGATGGCATAGCAGAGATTTTCTGATGTAAAAATGTCACTCAATGACATCTCCTGCATCTGGTTATCCACCTGTTCCCAAATGGGATCATTTGTACCAATCCCTGAATAAATATAGAAATCATCATTTTTCAGTCCGCTGTCCCGCACTATATCTTCCAAATATTCCGTTGTTTCCGCAGGCCTGTCCCGGCCCCCGTAAGTTCCCAAAATCCAGCAGTCTCCACTCATAGGTGCAAAATACTTGATACAGTCCAGATTGTAAACAAATTGATACCACGTCGTGACCGCCCCAAGTGAAAATCCCGCAAACGCACGGTGTTCCCTTGAGTTTTGGAAATCATCCTCCGTTGTCCCTTCCGCATAAGTATGGAAACGGCTTTCAATGTAAGGCATCAGGTCATCCCGGAAATCATTATGAAATACTGCAATTTCATTGACCGATCTTGAAAAATCCTGCGGTTGGTTTTCTGTATCAAAAGTCGCACTAACTACGATGACCGGCGGGATCTCCTCCTGTTCGATCAGGTTATCAAGCATATTAACAATCTGGGACATCCCACTGTTAAAAAAATTGTCTGCAGTCATTCCCCATCCATGCATTAAGTACAAAATATCATACCTTGTATCACCATCTTTTTCATCATAACCATATGGCAGATAAACATATGCCGGTTTCGTAATGATCCCATTTGATGTTGTTGTGTAGTCATGGGTTTCATATTCAATCTGAATGATCTGTCCCTGCTGGCTTGCCATCCTAAAATACTGCTCTGGTACAGCACTGGTGTATACAGCCTGTATTTTCCCCTCTCCGCTTTTATCAGTATTTTCTGTTTCCTCCAGGTTATCGGTTCCATCTGTGCTTTCCGCTGTTTTCAGCTCTTTTATATTTGTTGTTCCATCTTTATTTTGTTGCTGCAGGAAAAGACCTCCGGCAATTATAACCAGAAATAATATCGTGACGCCCATAGCCATAGCTGCCCTTTTTCTCATCACACACTCCTTCTTTCTGTGCAGAAAAGACACCGCCAGTATAAATAAAACGTGCCTCTTCACTGCTGGGAAGCGGCACGTTTTAAGTTACTTGTAGAATAACCTGAAATTAATCATGTATCTTCATTCCATGCAGCAATTTTACAAAAGCCGGGTCGTAATGGTTGACAATCTCGCTATGCCCCATATCAAGTACAGCAATCCTCTGCATTTCTTCTTCTGTCAGGCTGAAGTCCCATATATCAATGTTCTGTTCCATCCGGTTCTTATGCACAGATTTCGGAATGACTACGACACCCCTCTGTGTATTCCAGCGCAGTACAACCTGTGCCGCGCTTTTGCCGTATTTTTCTCCGATCTCTGTCAGCACAGGATTTGTGAAAATACCATGCTTCCCTTCCGCAAACGGTCCCCATGCCTCCGGCTGTACGCCATACTCTTTCATCAGAGCAAGCGCATCTTCCTGTTGGAAGAACGGATGCAGTTCTATCTGGTTGACTGCCGGAATCACCTCGACTGTCTCGCAGATATCCGCAAGTACATGGGGATAACAGTTGCACACACCGATAGCCTTGAGTTTTCCCTCCTTATACGCTTCTTCCATCGCACGGTAAGCGCCAACGTAATCACCAATCGGCTGGTGTATCAGATAAAGGTCAAGATAATCAAGCCCCAGCTTATCTAAAGATGCCTGGATTGCCCCTTTAGCCCCTTCATAGCTGGCATCCTGCACCCACAGCTTCGTGGTGATGAACAGCTCACTGCGGGGAACGTTGCATTTTGCGACCGCACTCCCGACCGCCTCCTCGTTCATATAGGCTGCCGCTGTATCAATCAGGCGGTATCCGGATGATATAGCATCCAGAACGGCCTGCTCACACTGCGCAGGATCAGGCACCTGAAACACTCCAAATCCTTCCATTGGCATTTTGATTCCATTGTTTAATGTTGTAAATTCCATGATAATCCTCCATTCTTTCCCTGAAATGATTTAATAGTTGATCCTTGTATAAGATAAGGATGCCAGCTTTAGTGTATCCCCATTCTTTGTGTAAACCTCTGTAACCACAAAAGGATTGGTAACCTCATTCCCATATACAACAGCCGTCAGTTTAAGTTTGTTCAGCAGAATTACGGTCGATTCCATTTCCTTAACGGTCGATTCCTCAAAATCCACCTTTTTCGTTATGATGATCCCCTGCTCCATATAGTCGATCTCTCCTGCCCTCGTCAGCGTGACGCCCATATGGACAAACATTGCATCCTCATGGACACACTCCTTGATCACATCCATATCCTGTGTCTGAAACGCATCCCAAATCTTTCTTGAAACCTCTAATACTTTTTCCATGCCTTTCATTCCTTTCACTTATATATTTTCTGCGTTCTTTTTCGTCATAAACCTCACCCGGATATTAACAGTTTTTCCCGTATGTATACGCCTGCTCCATAGCCGGTTTTCCTTTAATCTCACCAACGCCAAAAGCGGAGCCATACACTTTTCCTTTCACAGTTGAACCGGGAACACAGTTCACAAATCCCTGCAGGTCATTCATGGTGCACTCCATCGCATGATCTCCGTCTGCGGCAGTGGCAATAAAATAAAACTCCTTATTTTTCATTTTTCCCCCGCCCGCCAGCGTCCGGTCGATCATCATTTTCAACTGCGCACAGATTGAATAGTAATACACCGGAGTAGAAAGAACGATCACATCTGCCGCAATAATCTGGGGCAGGATTTCCGCCATATCATCTTTCTGCACACACGTCCCACCGTTACGCAGACAGGCTTCACAGGCAATGCATGGGGCAATCTTCTTTTCCCGCAGACAGACCTTATCGACCATATGCCCGCTCTCCCGTGCGCCTCTGATAAATTCATCAACCAGCAGTTCTGAATTTCCGCCCCTGCGCGGACTGCTGACAACCGCAAATATCTTTTTACTTCCCATAGCTGCCTCCTTAAAAATTTATTTTCTTATTCACACCGGCCATGCGGTCAATTTCTTTAAATATCCGGGGACATTGATGTTCTGTGGGCAATGCGACATACACTGTCCGCAGGCAATGCAGGCGGAAGGGCCAATTCCTTTCTGCAATGCATCTTCCCACCTTTTTCTGTCTTTGGTGAGCGACAGTTCATTATAAAGGTTCATCCATGCGGGAATATCAATATTTACCGGACAGCCATCACAACAATACCGGCAGGCTGTACATGGAACTGCCAACCTTGACTGATACCCTGCCGCTATATTCATCAAAAGCATTCCCTGTTCTTTTGTCAGCGGTTCATCTTCCCGGAAGGTTGCCACATTGTCCTTTATCTGCCCAATGGTACTCATTCCGCTTAAGATCATAGTCACATTATCAAGTCCCATCAGCCAATGAAATGCCCATGCAGGAACCGACCATTCAGGTCTGGCCTGCTTCAGCATGGCATCATACTTCTGTCCAAGAGAGGCCAGTTTTCCGCCCCTTACCGGTTCCATAACCCACACAGGCAGTCCATGCTCGGTAATGATCTCATATTGCCGTCTGGCGTTTTGGAGCGTCCAGTCAAGGTAATTCAACTGGATCTGGACAAACTCAAAACTGTCAGACCAGTCCAGAAAAGTTTCCAGAGTGTTCAGATTCCCATGCGAGGAAAATCCAATATGGCGGATACGCCCTTTTGCTTTCTGTTCCAGCAGATAATCCATATAGTGGCGGTTTTTATTCCGGTATGCGCCACTGGTTTCCTCATTGACACAATGGAACAGATAAAAATCAATATAATCTGTTTGCAGTTTGCCAAGCTGCTCCTCAAATACCTGCTCAATATCAGGGTTTGCCATCACATAAAACTTGGTTGCCAGATAATAGTCCTCACGCCGGAATTTCCTCAATGCTTCACCCAAAAAAGACTCTGATTCCCCCTGATGATAAACATAGGCTGTGTCGTAATAGTTAATCCCCTGCGCCATGGCATAATCAATAATTTCCTGTGCCTTCTGTCTGTCAATCCGCCCCCGGTTCATTGGCAGACGCATATTGCCCATGCCCAGCCGGGAAAGTTTTATATCCTGAAACTGCTTATAAATCATAAAAGCTCCTCCTCGTAGCCTCAGCACTTTTAATCCGTTGTTGCGGAAAGAATATATTTTACAACGCCAGGATCATTATGGTCAATGATCTCGCTATGGCCAAGGTCAAGGCCATCCACTTTTTTCATATCTTCATCAAAAAGCGTGAAATCCCAAATATCAAAGTTTTGCTCCATCCTCTCTTTATGGACGGATTTCGGTAAAACTGACACACCCCTCTGCACATTCCATTTGAGCGCAATCTGTGCCGCAGATTTTCCATATTTCTTTCCAACCTCTGTCAGAACGGGATGTGTGAAAATACCATGCTTGCCCTCGGCAAGCGGTCCCCACGCCTGCGGCTGGCATCCGTACTGCTTCATATTCTCAATGGCATTATACTGTGCATAAAACGGATGGAATTCTATCTGGTTGACCATCGGTTTTAAATCCACGATCTCTGCAAACTCAGTGAACTTTCCTACATAGAAATTAGAAACACCGACCGCGTGTATTTTTTTCTCATTGTAGAGTTCTGTCATCGCTCTCCATGCGCCATAAACGTCCCCATAAGGCTGGTGGATCAGGTAGAGGTCAAGATAGTCAAGGCCAAGTTTCTTCATAGACCGTTCAAATGCTTTCTTTGCCCCATCATAGCTTGCATCGCTGCACCAGAGTTTTGTTGTGATGAACAGTTCTTCCCTTGTAACAAGCCCTGTATCAATAGCCTCTTTGACTGCCGCTCCGACCGCCTCCTCATTCATGTAAAGCGCAGCCGTATCGATCAAACGATATCCGGTTTTAATCGCGTCTAAAACCGCCTGCCTGCACTCCGCCGGATCAGGCACCTGAAATACGCCAAAGCCTTCCAACGGCATTTCCACTCCATTCGATAAAGTTAAATATTCCATTTGATAAAATCCTCCTTCTCTTGATCGTTCTAAATAATGGTTTTCCAACTCCTCTACTATTCATTGCACCGATTTTCTTGAGTCAGATTGAAAAAAAATATTTTTCTGTTATAATAAATATTGATATTATAAGAAACACAAATCCACCGCATTTCCGTGTTTCTGTTTGAATTATATGATGTTTTATCGAAAAAGTACAATGCGGATAGCGAATACTTCTATAAATGTTATTGATACTGAAAGGTGATAATCATGATTGAGCTGTATGAACTTCGCCAATTTGCGGCATTTGCAAACGCCGGAACACTATCAGAAGCTGCTGAAATCCTGCATCTTTCACAGCCTGCATTAAGCCGAAATATGAAAAAACTGGAAGATGATCTGGGAGTTACTCTTTTCGTTAGAAAAAAGAACAGGCTTGAACTAAATGGGAACGGGGAATATGTACTGGGACTGACACAGAAACTCCTTGAAGATGCAGATTCCCTTACAGTAAAAGCAAGGGAGTTTGACAGGCGAAACCGTACTATTGTTCTTGGTGTCTGCGCTCCTGCTCCTGTCTGGCGGCTTGCGCCATTGATATCCAACCTATACCCACACATGGCATTGCAGACTGAAACGGATGAATGCAGGCGGCTTTTGGCGGGGCTTGAAAGCAATATATACCAGCTTATCGCTGTAAATGAAAAACCAGAGGGAAAACAGTATTATTGCAAAGAATGCGAAAAAGAATCCCTGATGTTTGCCCTGCCAAAAGGCCATAAATATTCCAGACGAAAAAGCCTGTCTTTCGCAGAAATGAATGGTGAAAACGTTCTCTTAATGTCTGATATCGGCTTTTGGAACTTTGTACAGACCAAAAAGATGCCTGATTCACGTTTTTTGACACAAAGCGACCGTTTCGACTTTAATGAGCTGGTGCAGGCATCCTCTCTGGCTTCTTTTACTTCTGATCTGGCTGAAAAATATATCGAAGTGGCTCCCGGACGCATCAATGTGCCGATTTCAGATGAGGAAGCAACCGTAACTTATTATCTTGTCTGTAAAACAGAGAATAAAAAAGAGTTTATATCTTTATTTTCGACTTTATAGCCTGAAAAATGTTCCTGTCCAAACAGTTAGGAAACCTTTTGATTTTGCCTTGAGGAGGCAAATATAGAAACAAAGTGGTTTCAACATTTGTGGAGGGGCATTTTTAAGTCATGTTTCCTCCATAAATACGAACTGTCACAAAATAATAAAGACTTTCGGTCACAATCCCCTATTTAACGATTCCTGCTATCGTTAAAAGGAGGTGCAAAAACGGAAAACGGAACAGCTCCCACAGCCAAAAAAAGACCTAAAAAGCAAAAAAATAAAACCGCAGAATCCGTGGAAAGGCTTATTTCCACGCATTTCTGCGGTTTTCCATTGTATCAATTTCGGTGTTGCGATGTTTCCATACGCCTGCGGATAGTTTCCCGATAAACACTTAAAGGTTCTTTCTTAAGTTTGGGTATAATTGGGAGTAAAATAGTCGGCAGCTCAATA
>CAZFXM010000065.1:0-9101 GCA_964523125.1 uncultured Clostridium sp.
CTGCTGTCGGCGCGCTGTTCTTTGATTGAAGGGCATTTCCGCCCAATGCGATTACAATCTTAGACATTCTGTTTACCTCACGCTTTTCTTTCTATGTTCTGATGCGGAAAGCATGCCGCCGGCAGCTTTTCCGCATACTATGATCTAAAATTATTTGATTCCTCTTTCAGCCATGAATTTCTCAAGACGCTCTTTTGCTGCCGCAACCTGAAGCTCTGACGGTGCTGCTTCTCTCTGATATTGTGTCAGATATACTAAAAGTCCTCTCATTGCGGTCAGACGGTTTCCAGCCTCATCCCAGCAAAGGGAAGAATCAGAATCCGCAACTTCATCCGTTACATCCTCGCCTCTTGTTGCCGGCAGGCAGTGCATAAATTTGCATCCGATATTTCCAAGGCTCATCAGGTCTCTGTTTACCTGGTAATCGCCAAATACACGTACACGCTCTTCCTTCGGCATCTCGTTCTCATACAGTCCATACCATACATCGGTATAAATGAAGTCAGCACCCTTTACGTCTTCTCTGTTGTCGGAGGTCAGGAAGGTTGCCCCACTTTCCTTGCAGTTCGCTTCGATCTTTGCAAGGCAGGCCGCGCTCGGGCTGTCCTGAAGCTGATGTCCCTTCGGTCCATAATGTACGAACTTCATACCAAGCTTTGTTGTGATCATAGCCAGGGAAGCACATACCTGTGTAGCGTCTCCTACGAATACTACCTTGCAATCCTCAAGTTTCTTTCCTCTTGGAAGATTCTCAACGATGGTGCAAAGGTCACCGATCTCCTGAGTCGGATGATTATAATCAGACATTCCGTTCAGTACCGGGATGGAGCATGCGTTTGCCAGATCTACTACTGTCTTATGCTCAATTACACGAGCCATAACAACATCAATCAACTGAGACAGGACTTTACCTGTATCACCAATGGTCTCGTGTCCGCCTAACTGGATCATGCCAGGTCCAAGGTACTGTGCATGTCCGCCCAGCTGCTCCATTGCTGTCTCAAAGGATACACGGGTTCTTGTAGAAGACTGCTGGAAGATCATTCCAAGTGTCTTGCCCTTCATGAGCGGCGGATTGTATCCTGCTTTGATGCTCTTCTTGATCTCAAGAGACAGGTGGATGATGTCAAGCAGTTCTTCCTTTGTAAAATCCATTGTGTCGATAAAGTGTCTTACGCCATTTGCATACATAATAGTAATCTCCTTTTTATTTATATTTTTTTAATTTTAAACTTTAGAGGATTTCATGTTTATTTTCTGTCCCGCAGGCATAGCGCCTACGGGAAAATGTCATATATTTTTCTGCCTGTGATCTATTTTGCCTTCGGCTGCTGCTGTGTGATGCAGTGGATATTTCCGCCGCCATAAGCAACTTCTGTTGTCTGAACGCCTACGATCTTACGGTCCGGATAAATCTCCTGCATCTGTTTTACCGCAAGTTCATCATTCTCATCGCCGTACTGTGGCAGGATGATCGCTCCGTTTACGATCAGGTAATTCAGATAAGAAGCGATGGAAATCTCACCTTCCTCACGCGGGATCGCGCCTTCCGAATAATCAATCGTGTCCGCGTCCTTTAAGTAGCATGGCTCTTTTGTCATGCACAGCTTATGCACTTTGAGTTTACGTCCCTTCGCATCGGTCTGCTCACACAAGAACTTATAAGCATCCTGTGCCTGCTGATAGAATGGATGCTTTTCATCGTCCGTATAAATACAAACGACTTCACCCGGAGCGACAAAGCAAGCTACGTCATCAATATGTCCGTTGGTTTCATATGGATCAATACCGTCTTTTACCCAGATTACTTTCTCCGCGTTCAGATAGTCTTTGAGTATCTGCTCTAATTCATCCTTGCTCTTGTCTGGGTTTCTGCTCTCATGAAGCAGGCACATCTCTGTCGTAAGAACCGTTCCTTCACCGTCCGTATGGATAGATCCGCCTTCCAGGACGATTCCCGGTTTGTAGCTGTCAGCCCCTGCGATCTCACACATCTTGCGTGCGATCATCGCATCCTGATCCCATGGGAAGTAAAGTCCGTCAAGCAATCCGCCATAAGCGTTAAAATCCCAGTCAACCGCTCTTAAGCCGCCCTTGTCATTGATCAGGAAGGTAGCGCCTGTATCACGGATCCAGGAATCATCGTTAGTCATCTCGATAATACTGATATTATCGGTTCCACCGAGACGCGCGATCGCGTTCTCATACTGGGCAGGCGGTACACACATCTTCACAGGTTCAAACTCCGCGATTGCTTTTGCCACATTACAATAAGCCACCTGTGCCGGCTTTGCGCCCAGTCTCCAGTTGTCATTTCTCCATGGCCAAAGCATCCATATGCACTCTTGCTCTTCAAATTCTCCCGGCATCCTGTAGCCGTCCTGCTTCGGGGTCGTCCCTTCAATTCTCTTTGCCATTTTCGTATCATCCTTTCTTTTCTTTTATATTTAAGTCTAATAGACTTATTCACATATTTTCTGATTTCCCGCGCCGCGCGGCACATGACACGGCACGGGACTAACAATAATTGAGAAAGTTTTATTCCTTATTCTTCATGCGGATAATAATTTCTCCAAGTATGATGAAGATGATCGCTCCGATTGTGATCGGAAGTGTACCTGCCAGCGTATCCGGATCAAAGGATAACGGAACCGCCGTAAAGATAATAGATACAATGATCAGGATCATCGGGATATATGCCAGTAAATTCAGTACGATTCCGCTTCCCGGGACACGGAACGGTCTTTCCGTATCCGGATCTGTCTTACGCAGCTTCAAAAACGCCGGGAATACCGGAATGTATGACATCAGGAACATTACCAGATTCAACGCGAAGAAACTCCAGAACAGATCCTGGTTCGGAATAAACGGTGCCGCGATCACTACGATTGAAGCAACAACCGCAGTTGCCATGATCCCGCCTACCGGCATATTGTTTTTCGGATTTCTTTTCGCGAATATCGCAGGCATGTCTCCATTTTCCGCTGCCGCGGCCGCTCCCTCGTGAACCCCTGTTGACCAGGAGATCATGTTGCCGAATAAGGTCAGTCCAAACAGGATCGCTACTGCGGAAATGAAGATACCGCCTTCCTTGCCTGTCAGAAGGATAAACGCATCGATCAGGCCGCTATCCGTGCTAACCTCGGATGTCGGAATTGCTGCTCCGATCCCAAACGCAGAGAACATATAGATGGCCGCGATCACGATACCGCCTACTACAATTGCCTGCGGGATCTGTTTCTTTGGATCTTCCATATCATCTGACATCGTACAGATTATCTCAAATCCAAGCATGTTAAAGATAATGACGGAGATAAAAGATAAACTATCCAGATCAAAGGATGGAAGCAGGCTGGATAATGTGACCGGGTTTGCCATTCCATTCTTCGCGATCCCCATCACTCCAAAGATACCAACGCCAAGCGCAAGGATCACCTTGATCGCCGCTGAGCCATTCAGGATCCAGACTGCGTCCGCGGTAGGGGTACATGCTATTACCGTAACGATCCAGATAAACGCCAGCTGAATAATGATTGAAAAAATGGTATTCAGCTCTTTCCCTGTAACAATTGTATACAGATCCGGAAACATGACCGCAAGGGAAGCCATCCAAAGTGGGAAATTGATCCAATAATACCAGGATACCCTGGCACCCATTTTGTGTCCATATGCCGCGGATACCCAGTCATAAAGGCCACTTCCGTTATCATAGGTAGTTCCCATCTCAGATGAGATCAATCCATAGGGAAGCAGGAACAGGATGATCATAAAGATCCACCAGAAATACTGCGAGTTACCGATTGCCGCTACAGGAGCAGCCGCTTCTGCTACGAATACAACACAGATAACTGTGAGTATGCAGCTCAGCATACTAAATTTTTTCTTTTCGCCCATTCGCCAAGCTCCTTTCTCTAGGAACAATTCCTTATAATGAAAAAACATAATGCTCATTTTCCATTTTTTTAATGCTCTTTCTCTTTTAAAGAAGGAAGTTGTTCCTCATTCCTTATTTAGTTGTAAATGTGCCGTACCACTTCCACATCATCTGAAAAGAAATATGCAAGTGGTTGTTATGGGTGTATTCTAGCATGCCGATATGAGGTTTAAAATAGACCTTAAGGGCTAGTTTTTTTATTTATTTTGTAAGTTTTATATATAAACTCTTCTAAACTTTTGTGCATATTGCACATTTTTAATTTCCTTTTATAATATTTTCAGTCGCAAAAAAATTATTATTTTCATAAAAAAATTGTAAGTCTATTCTGTTTAAAAAATGATTTACTCTCTTTTTCTTTTCTGTTATACTTAAGACATGCCCATAAAAAAGGAAAGAAGGGTGCATTTCATTATGGAAGTCCTACTATTGATCTACAACCTGTTGTTGCAGATTTTATATTGTATTCCCGTTGTTTATGCATGGATTCTTTTTCAGCATACCAGGAAGCACTTATACCTGTATATTACAGGTTTATTTTTCTTTTATTCCATTGAAAATATTATTATTTTCATTACAGAATTTGATACTGCGTTCGCGAAATTTTATGATACGACATTTATGTCCGTCCCCACATCCCGGACGATTATTTTTGTTGCCGTCCTATTGTTCATACTGCAGATCACGACCTCTATATTACAAGAAAAGACAAATTATACCCTGCTATCGCTGTTAGGAATCATTACGCTCTTCATGTTGTTTGTACCGATGATGAAAGACAGTGCTATGAAGGTATTTGTCTATTATACGCCTTGTCAGCTTTTCTCACTTTTGGTTGGTTTATATGGAATAAATCGTCTGAAAGCTCATCCGGAGTATTATAATGACAATGAGGTTCTTAGGATCCGGTTTTATAAAGCTTTTCTGTGGACCGCTATATTCTCAGTCCTGATCATTATCGAAGACTGGATCGTTATTTTTCACTTTGACAATTATGGAGAACAAAATATTCACATTACAAACCGAAGCTATACTGAAAACCTGATGAGTATCTATTTTGTGTTTGCCACATTGCGTATTCTCGCGCCATATGTGCAGTCATTACTGGGGGCTTCGGACGCGGTTCTCTCTTCCGCTGCGGATCCGGAGTTACTGTCTGTTCGGACCACAGACACCCCTTTAGAACCGCAGGCTGATATTCCTTCTGACAGAAGCCTTACAGATATACAGGAGCTGCCTTCGGATACCGCAGATATGAATCCGGATACTTTCAATGAGCGGTTCCCTGAAGCTGACAATAGCTCCGACCAGGCGGATTATTCCAAATTTTATCTGTTCAGCAGAGATTATCAGCTTACGCCAAGGGAGCAGCATATCCTGGAGCTGCTGCTGGAGAATAAGACGAATGTTGAGATCGGGGATGACCTGTGCATTTCCATTGGTACCGCAAAGGCGCACGTACATAATATTTTTGCCAAGGTAGACGTTAAGAAACGACAGCAGTTGTTAGATGTATATGAGCATTATATTCCATCGGATATGCGGACAGAAAATCTGTAAACCAAAAATCAGCCCTTCCTCAGGCTGATTTTTTTGTTACTTCTGCAATTTTATGATAAGCTGATTTCGGTTCCTCACCTGCATTTTTTCAAATATATGGCTCATATGCTTTTTCACCGTCACCTCGGAGATACACAGCTTCCTGCCGATCTCCTGGTTGGTTAGCCCGTATTGTAGCTGGCGCACGATCTCCGTCTCACGGTCTGTCAGATGATATTTAGCGAGCAGACTTTTATTCATGTCCCGAATATCACTTTCTTTAACCCCATTCGGATAGAGCATCTGTATGTGTGATGCCAGATGCGTATTTAACAGTTCCAGAAGATATAGATCTTCCCGCGTAAAATCTCCGAGCTGCTTTTTCCGGAACATGGTGATTGAACCGTAGAAATGCTGCTTTACGATCGTGCAGCCCAGACCGTAATAAACTCCTAATGGTTTCATCCATTGTTGATAAATACCGCTTTTCTCCCTTATATGATCCGGCATCAGATCGGAATCCCGGTATACCAACGGAGCCGTCTGTGAAAAGTTCCAGACCGTATAATCTTTATATTGATAATTTTCATAATAATCCTTCAACGCCTGTTCTTCCAGATTGCCTGAATATGGACAGAAAAATATGATTTTCTCATCTCTGGCCTTGCCATAGTCAAACATCGAACACTGATGGACTATTTCATTTTCCAGATAGCCCATCACTACTTTCTGAATCTTCCCAAGTCTGTTCTGCTGATACAGCTTCAGCAGAAATTCCTGAAAATTTTCCCACCTGGTATTGGATAGTTCCGCCATTTTTTCTCCTTTCTCACATTACAAAAAATAGCCGTTTTTCTGACATATATATTATACTTTAGTAGTATATCACAAAATTCCACCTTTGTACAATTTCTTTTCTGTTTTCATACGGGTATACTAAAATCAAGATATTGGCATTAAAAGGAGGACATATCACATGAAAACCATCAAATCTACACCAAAGGCCGACGGCTATTATATGCCCGCTGAATTTGAAACCCACGAAAGAGCCTGGATGCTCTGGCCGGAGCGTACGGACAACTGGCGCAACGGCGCGAAGCCTGCCCAGAAGGTATTCACAGAAGTAGCAAAGGCAATCCGTAAGTTCGAACCGATCACCATCGGCGTGAGTGATGAACAGTACAGCCATGCCAGGTCTGTCCTGCCGGATGACATCCGTGTCGTAGAGCTGTCCAGCAATGATTCCTGGATCCGTGACTGCGGCCCTACCTTTGTAGTAAATGACAAAGGCGGTGTCCGTACCGTGAACTGGGATTTTAACGCATGGGGCGGCTTGTATGACGGACTATATTTCCCATGGGACAAGGATGACCGTGTCGCAAGCAAGATTTCTTCCATGGAAGAGGTTGACATGTACAAGGCAGAGAACTTTGTACTGGAGGGCGGTTCCATTACGGTTGACGGGGAAGGGACTCTGGTCGTTACCGAACAGTGCCTGCTGTCTCCGGGACGGAATCCGCATCTGAACAAGGAACAGATCGAAGAAAACCTGAAGCAGTATCTTGGAGTGGAAAAGGTCATCTGGCTCAAAGACGGCATGGATCCGGATGAAACCAATGGACACGTAGACGACGTATGCTGCTTTGCAAGGCCCGGTGAGGTCGTAGTTCCTTATACGGAAGATAAAAATGATCCCTGGTATGAGATTCTGAAAGCGAATAAAGAACAGTTGGAAAACGAAACCGATGCCAGGGGAAGAAAACTGAAGGTACATACGATTTCCATGCCAAAGGTCCCGGTATATTTTACAGAGGAAGAAGCGGCAGGTATTGATATCGTAGATGGAACGATCCCCCGTATCGCCGGTGAGATGACCGCCGCGTCTTATCTGAACTATCTCTATGTAAACGGCGGTATCATCGTGCCTCAGTTCGGTGATGAAAATGATGCCAAAGTGATCGAAGAATTAAAGGCCATCCATCCGGACCGTGAGGTCGTAGGCGTACTTACCCGCGAGATCATCCTGGGCGGTGGAAATGTACACTGTATCACACAGCAGCAGCCAAAAGGACGCACAAAGTAATTTCACTCAGAGATATTTTTACCCCCGCGGGAGCTGCTGCGGGGGGATTTTCTGTATAACATAGTATACAAAAATTGTCAGCGAGAGCTTTTTCATATTACGATGAGGTGAAAGCTATATGGAACTTCTAAATTTTCTCTATAACATACTGCTACTGCTATTTTATTCCATACCGTTTACGCTTGGTTTTGTGCTTTATTTTCAGAGCAAAAAACCGGTTTACCTGTATACCTGTATTTTATTTATTGCCTTTATCGTAGATAATGTGACCATTTATATGACCGAATTCCTGCCCTGGTTTTCCCAACTGTATGACCATCTATTGTTAACCGTACCTACAATAAAAACTATACTTTATGCCTTTACCCTTGGATGTACACAACTGATCCTGACCGCTTTATTGAATAAAAAGCAAAGCTATTCTCTTTGGTGCTGTCTGATCTTCATCATTCTTTTCCAGCTTTATACTCCATTGATCCCG
Source organism: uncultured Clostridium sp. (assembly GCA_964523125.1). Classification (GTDB taxonomy): domain Bacteria; phylum Bacillota; class Clostridia; order Lachnospirales; family Lachnospiraceae; genus Schaedlerella. The sequence continues at coordinate 8,038 of CAZFXM010000065.1, forward strand.
AACGGGCCATGGAAAGTCTGGATCTACTATTTTCCGGCACAGTTTTTTATGTTCTGTATCGGATCATATGGTATATATGTAAAAAAACAAGAGCCAGCTTCTTCCCCGTCAGACCCAGGCAATTGTTTTTATAAAGTACTGATTTTTTATACGATCATGGCAGTTGCCATTACTATTGAAGACAGTATTGTCATTTTTCACTTCGACATCTATACTCCTCTGGAAATTGAGATCCGGAAACGCAGTCTTACGCAGGATATCATGAATATTGGATTAACCGTATATGCCATACGCCTTTTTTATGCGAAACTGTCAAATGCCCTTACAGCTGCAAACCATCCGGCAAATGATGTTTCCGCACTCTCTGTTCCCATTGAAAATCCGGATTGGCATATTTCTGAAAATATACCGGAACAGCCTCTGGATTCTACAGCGGATCATGCCGGCAATACAGCTTCCGAGATTCCTATAGAACCGCATTCCAAGCTATATTTTTTTGTAAAGAAATATCAGTTCACAGCCAGAGAAGAGGAAATATTATTATTATTGCTGGAAAATAAAAACAACCAGGAAATCAGCGATACACTTATGATCTCTATCGGGACTACAAAGGCGCATATACACAATATATTCCAAAAACTCGAAATACGGAAAAGGCAGCAGCTCTTTGACCTTTATCAGAAATTTGATACGGAAAAATCATAAAACTATTTACTTTAACTTTACATTAGTATAAAATAAATCATTATTCGATAGCAGTTGTACGATACGAGAAGGGCAAATACAAATGGATGTTTTTTTATTTATCTACAATACGGCATTGATTTTTCTTTATACTATTACGATCGTTATCAGCGCTATATTTTATCACAGGTCCCGCCGGAAGATTTACTTATATGGAAGCTGTATTTTTTTGACATATGTATTCGATGTATTTATTATTTTTATTGCCGAATTTCTGCTATACAGCAGGTCAGGAAGTGAACGGGTCGTAACCTCCCATATTTCTTGTGTGTTCTCGGAAACTCGATTCCCTTGAATTTCCTTATTTTCTTAACTGCATC
>CAZFXM010000066.1:0-8462 GCA_964523125.1 uncultured Clostridium sp.
AAGTTAAGAAAGAACCTGGTTTTCTAACTTACACACTTTATTTTACACTCCCGAAAAATAGTTCCAGCTGTACGGTTGGATACTTTAAAGAGTATCCAACCCATTCAACAATTCGCAAAATCCGTGCTGACGCACTCTTGTGTCTGCTGGCGCAGCCACATTTTGCTCACTAATAAATGGGTTGCTAATCCGCCAGGTCATTTCCATTGCAATAAATTACATGTAAACGACCTGGCGGATTGCAACCGCACAGCTGGAAATAGTTTCCCGGCTTTTGCTGGATTTTAATCATCATCTTCCGTCTGTACGGTATAGGTATGTCGTTTTCTTGCCATCTCGTCATTTGCCAGATATTCGTCATAGGTGGTGATCTTATCGATCAGCTTTCCGCCAGGTACGATCTCCATGATCCGGTTTGCCGTGGTCTGGACGATCTGATGGTCGCGGGAGGTGAAGAGCAGGACTCCCGGGAACTTGATCATGCCGTTGTTCAAGGACGTAATTGCCTCCATATCCAGATGGTTGGTAGGCTCGTCAAACAACAGGACATTGGCGCCGGAGATCATCATTTTTGATAAGAGGCATCTTACCTTTTCCCCTCCGGAGAGTACCTTCAGACGCTTCACGCCGTCTTCGCCGCCGAACAGCATCCGTCCCAGGAAGCCGCGGACATAAGTCACATCCTTGATTTCCGAATACTGGGTCAGCCATTCCGTGATGGTGTAATCGCTGTCAAATTCTTCGCCAAAATCCTTTGGAAAATACGCCTGGGAGGTGGTGATTCCCCATTTATAGGTTCCTTCGTCAGGCTCCATCTCCCCGATCAGGATCTTAAACAGGACCGTCTTGGCAAGCTCATTGCTGCCTACAAAGGCAACCTTATCATCGTGGCCCAGCGTAAAGGTAAGGTTATCCAGAATCTTTTCTCCGTCAATGGTTTTGGAAAGCCCTTCTACTGCCAGCACTTCATTGCCGATCTCACGGTTCGGGCGGAAATCAATGTAAGGATATTTCCGGCTGGAAGGCTTGATTTCATCCAACTGGATTTTTTCGAGGGCGCGCTTTCTGGAGGTCGCCTGCTTGGATTTGGAAGCGTTGGCGCTGAAGCGGGAAATAAATTCCTGCAGCTCTTTGATCTTTTCTTCCTTCTTCTTGTTGGCTTCCTTCATCTGACGGATCAGCAATTGGCTGGATTCGTACCAGAAATCATAGTTACCGGCATAGAGCTGGATCTTGCCGTAATCAATATCCGCGATCTGGGTGCAGACCTTATTAAGGAAATAACGGTCATGAGATACCACGATGACGATATTTTCAAAATTGATCAGAAATTCCTCCAGCCAGGCAATGGCATCCAGGTCTAAATGGTTGGTCGGCTCGTCCAGGAGCAGGATGTCCGGATTGCCGAACAATGCCTGGGCCAGAAGGACTTTCACCTTCTCCGGACCGGTCAGTTCCTTCACATATTTGTAATGGAGCTCCGTATCGATTCCCAGTCCATTTAACAGAGCGGCCGCATCAGATTCCGCTTCCCAGCCGTTCATGGTGGCGAATTCGCCCTCTAATTCACTGGCCTTGATTCCATCTTCATCCGTAAAATCCTCTTTGGCATAGATGGCGTCCTTTTCCTTCATGATCTCATAAAGGCGGGCATTTCCCATAATGACCGTGTCCAATACGGGGAACTCATCGTATTTGGACTGGTCCTGCTGCAGGAAGGAGAGACGTTCACCCGGAGAGATAGCGATCTCACCGTTGGTTGGTTCCAACTGACCGGAAAGAATCTTCAAAAAGGTAGATTTTCCCGCGCCGTTGGCGCCGATGATGCCATAACAGTTCCCTTCCGTGAATTTGATATTCACATCTTCAAACAAAGCTTTTTTTCCGACTCTCAAAGTAATGTTATTTGCACTGATCATAAATAAACCCTCTGTTTTCTCTTAATCTTTACCGGACGAAACACGCCCGCCCCGAAGGGGATAATGGTACGGTCACTTCCTACTATTATACATAAAACCATCTCTTTTTCAAGGAAAATAAACGCGGCATTTACAATTTCAGGAAAAAGGGCTACTTTAAGTCCAAAATGTGTGATATAATTCAATAGAAATTTCAGGTGCGAAAGCGAAAAGGGGTAATGAGAAGAACAATAGATGCGAAACGATAGAATAGAGAATAAGAAGTGAGGATTTGAATATGCAGAAAGCAACAATGGTACTGGAAGGCGGAGCTACAAGAGGGGTCTTTACCTCTGGAGTTCTGGATTATCTGATGGAGCGGGAGCTGTATACGTCACATGTTATTGGCGTTTCCGCAGGTTCCTGCAATGCGGTGGACTATGTGTCCAGGCAGCCGGGCAGGACAAAAGACTGCATGATCCCTACGGATAAAAAAGACGGTTATGTCTATGGGGTACGAAAGTTGGTCAAAGAAAAAAGCTTGATGAATATGGATCTGATTTTTGATACCTATCCAAATAAAACACATCCTTTTGACTTTGATACCTATTTTCAGTCAGAGATGAAGTGCGAGATCGTGGCAACGAACTGTATGACCGGCAAAGCAGAATATCTGGATGAACGGCAGGACAAGGCCAGGCTGATGAAGCTGTGCAGGGCATCCTGCAGTATGCCTTTGGTCACGCCGATCGTCAATGTGGATGGTATCCCTTATCTGGATGGCGGGCTGGCTGATTCAGTACCCATGGAACGGGCAAAGACCTATGGAAATCAGAAGATGGTCGTCATTTTGACCAGGAATCCTGGATATAGGAAAAAGCGGATATCCAAAGGGATGGCAAGGGTATACCGGGAAGCCTACCGGTCTTACCCCAATCTGCTCAGGGCGATACTGACCAGAAGCTTACATTACAACCGCACGATGAGCCAGATCGAACAGATGGAACGGGAAGGCAGCATTTTCGTCTTTCGGCCGCAGGTAAAGACCGTATCGCGGCTGGAGCGGAATACGGAGATACTGACGGGTTTTTATGAACATGGCTATCAACTGATGGAACAGGAGTACGAGAGGCTGATGGACTATCTGGAGTCATAGTGTACTAGGAGGAAGAGAAAAATGGGAAAAGAAAAAATGAGTTACACACAAAACAGGGAACTATCCTGGCTGCGTTTTAACCAGCGTGTCCTGGAGGAAGCGAGGGATGAGAGCGTGCCGCTTCTGGAGCGGATGAAGTTTGTCTCGATATTCACCAGCAACCTGGATGAATTTTTCATGATCCGGGTCGGGAACCTGCTGAATATGGAGGCTGTGGACAACAAAAAGGTAGATCTGAAGTCCGGTATGACGCCGGGAGAACAGCTGCGGGCAATCTATGGCGCGGTGGCGCCTCTTTATAAGGAAAGAGATAAGACCTACGCAGAGATTAATAAACAGCTTTCTACCTATGGAATCAGCAGTATGGGTTTTAAGGAGCTGGAACCACAGGAAAAGAAATATGTCAAAAAATATTTCAAAGAGCAGGTTCTGCCAGTCCTTTCCCCGCAGATCGTGGATGTGAACCATCCATTCCCGCATCTTCTGAATAAGGAAGTGTATATTGTAGCAAATCTGAAAATGGATGACCGTACCATGATGGGAATCGTCCCGATTCCGGAATTTGTGTCCAAGATCGTGTATCTGCCAGGGCATGACGTGCGTTATATTCCGATGGAAAAAGTTATTATGGAATATATGGAAATGATTTTCGGACAGTATCAGGTGAACGATAAAAATTATATCTGTGTGACACGGAACGCGGATGTTTCGCCGGATGACGAAGCCTATGCGGATAATGATGATTTCCGGTTCGTTATGCAGAAGACGATTCATAAAAGAAGAAGAATGGCGGTAGTCCGCCTGGAGGTGGCAAGCCCTCTTGGGAAAGAGATGGAGAAGTTTTTCTGTGAGAAATTCAACATTACGCAGGAATGCATTTTCCGGACAAAGATGCCGATGTGCCTGGACTTTATTTTTTCTGTGATCGATAAGGTGCCGGATTCCATGAAGCGCTCTCTGACGGACGTGACTTTTGTCCCCCAGCCGTCCGCGTCGGTTGCGGAGGGAAGCGTGATGGCTCAGGTGAAAAGAAGGGATATCCTCCTTTCCTATCCATATGAGAGCATGGAGCCATTTCTTCAGCTCATCCGTGAGGCATCGGTGGATCCGGATGTTATGACCATCAAGATCACCATCTACCGTCTGGCAAAGAAGACCAGGCTGGTGGAGTATCTGTGTGCCGCAGCGGAAAATGGAAAAGAAGTCACTGCCCTGATCGAGCTGCGGGCGCGGTTTGACGAGCAAAACAATATCGACTGGGCGGAGCGTATGGAAGAGGCAGGATGCCGCGTAATCTACGGGTTTGAGGGATACAAGGTACATTCCAAGATCTGCCTGATCACATACCGCAGCCGGAATGAGATCCGTTATATCACGCAGATCGGAACGGGAAATTATAATGAAAAGACAGCGAAAATGTATACAGACTTTTCTTTTATGACAGCGAACCAGGCGATCGGTGAGGACGCGGCGGTCTTCTTTAAAAACATGGCGATCAGCAATCTGCACGGGGCATACCAGCATCTGATCGTTTCACCAACCAGCTTAAAGGCGAAGGTTTTGATGCTGATGGATGAGGAGATCAAGAAAGGAACTTCCGGAAGAATCCTGATGAAAATGAATTCGGTCACGGATATAGATTTTATCCGGAAGGTGGCAGAAGCATCCCGGGCCGGGGTCAAGATTGACCTGATCGTGCGGGGAATCTGCTGTGTACTGCCGGGGATTCCGGGAGAAACGGAGAATCTGACGGTGACCAGCATCGTGGGACGGTATCTGGAGCATCCAAGAGTATTTGTGTTTGGTTCCGGAGATGATAAGAAGATCTATATTGGTTCTGCGGATATGATGACCAGAAATACGGAGAAACGTGTGGAGGTTGCTTGTCCGATCTATGATCCTGCTATTAAAAAGCAGTTGGTGCGCTACTTAAGTATTATGCTTGCGGACAATGTAAAGGCACGGATCATGACCAGCGATGGTACTTATCAGAAAAAGAAGGGCGGAGACCGGAAGATCTGCGCGCAGGAAATTTTTATGAAAGAAGCGCTCCACGCGAAACGTCCGGAACAGATCAAAGAAAAAAAGACTCTTTTTTCCAGGTTGCGTGAAGCGGTTCCCATGGTCCAGATCAGAAAGAGAAAATAAGCCGCGGCCGGAAGTATTTACAGGATTCAAAAAGAGATCATAAAAAACGGAGGAATGAACATATGAAACCAATGAAAGTAACTACATTTGGTACGGTAAAAGACGGTACGGAAGCAAAATTGTACACCTTGACAAATGATGCCGGAATGTCCGCGGGATTTACGGACTACGGTGCGACACTGGTAAAATTGCTTGTGCCGGATCAGGATGGGAAACTTCGGGATGTAGTATTGGGTTATAAGGACGCGGCAGGATATGAGGCAGGGACAGAGTCCATCGGCGCTACGGTAGGCCGTAACGCGAACCGGATCGCGGGAGCCTCCTTTGAACTGAACGGTAGAACCTATAAACTGGATGCCAATCAGAATGGGAACAACCTGCACAGCGGATTTGACGTATACAATAAGCGTTTCTGGAAAGTCCAGGAGGCACAAGACGGCCATATCACATTTCTCCTGCACAGCCCGGACAAAGACCAGGGATATCCGGGGACATTGGATATGAAGCTGACCTGTGAGCTGACAGAGGAGAATGAAATACGTTTTACCTATGACGCGGTGCCGGATCAGGATACGATCATCAATATGACAAACCATAGTTATTTTAATCTGAACGGACATGACAGCGGAGATATCCTTTCCCACAAGATTGTATTGGATGCAGACGCGTTTACCATGGCGGATGAGCAGTCTATTCCGACTGGGGAGATCGTAGACGTGGCAGGCACACCGATGGATTTCCGAAAGGGGCGTGTCATTGGAGCGGAGATTGATGCCCCCTATCAGGCGCTTCAGTTTGGAAAGGGATACGACCACAACTGGGTATTGAAAAATGATGGAAAGTTTGCTAAAATAGCGGAGGCGGCGGGAGACGCGAGCGGCATTGTGATGGAGGTATATACGGATCTTCCGGGCATTCAGATCTATACAGGCAATTTCCTGGATCAGGAACCAGGAAAGGATGGGGCTGTGTATCCATATCGTGCCGCGGTCTGCTTTGAGACACAGTATTTTCCGGACGCGGTCCATCATGAAAATTTTTCGGGACCGGTATGCAAGGCCGGGCAGGCTTACCATACGGTGACCGCATATCGTTTCCGTAAGGCGGTATAGAAAAGGAGCGGGCAGCATAAATTTATGGGGAAGGTAGTATATATAGCGGAGAAACCAAGTGTCGCGCAGGAATTTGCCAAGGCTTTAAAATTAAATGTACGGCGTGGGGACGGGTATCTGGAGGCGGAAAACGCCATTGTAACCTGGTGCGTCGGACATCTGGTGACAATGAGCTACCCGGGGGAATATGATCCGGCATTGAAAAGGTGGAGCTTAGATACCCTGCCTTTTCTGCCGCGGGAGTTCCGTTATGAAGTGATCCCGGCGGTGGAAAAGCAGTTCCGTATTGTCAGCGGGATCTTGAACCGGGAAGATGTGGAACGGATCTATGTGTGTACGGACTCCGGCCGGGAAGGGGAATACATTTACCGGCTGGTGGAACAGGAAGCACATGTGCAGGGGAAGGAGCGAAGGCGGGTGTGGATTGATTCCCAGACAGAAGAGGAGATCCTGCGTGGGATCCGGGAAGCCAAAGACCTGTCGGAATATGACAATTTAAGTGCTTCCGCCTATCTGCGGGCAAAGGAAGATTACCTGATGGGAATTAATTTTTCACGCCTTCTGACTTTGAAATATGGCGACAGCATTTCCAATTATCTGCGTTCCAAGGACCGGTCCGCGATCTCCGTGGGCCGTGTGATGACTTGCGTGCTTGGAATGGTGGTGCGCAGGGAGAGGGAGATCAGGGAGTTTGTGAAAACGCCTTTTTACCGGGTCTTAAGTACCATTCGGGTGCAGGGGCAGACCTTCGAGGGAGAATGGAAAGCGGTACAGGGTTCCCGGTGGTTTGAATCTTTTGACCTGTATAAAGAAAATGGATTTAAGGAGCGGGAAAAAGCACAAGAGCTGATCGCGTATCTGACAGACAACAAGGGAACCGGCGGAGATTTTATGGGAAGCCGGCAGCCTATCACCTGCCAGATCGTTTCCATAGAAAAGAAAAAAGAAAAAAAGAATCCACCTCTGCTTTATAATCTGGCAGAACTGCAGAATGACTGTTCCAAACGATTTAAAATCAGTCCGGATGAAACGCTGCGGATCATACAGGAGCTTTATGAAAAGAAGCTGGTGACTTATCCACGTACCGATGCCCGTGTGCTTTCAACCGCCGCGGCCAAGGAGATCCACCGTAACCTGAACGGGCTTTCCAAATATCCAATGGCAGAGCCTTACCTGCAGGATATCCTACAGTTCAAAAGCCACAAGGGTCTGGAGAAAACAAGGTATGTCAATGACAAGCAGATCACAGACCATTACGCGATCGTTCCTACCGGACAGGGACTGCAAAATCTGGCGTCTGTCTCCGATCTGTCACGGAAGATTTATGACTGTATCGTGCGGCGGTTCCTAAGCATTTTTTATCCGCCCGCAGTATATCAGAGGGTATCTATTGTAACAAAGATCAAAGAAGAAAGCTTTTTTTCCAGCTTTAAGGTATTGGCGGAGGAAGGCTATTTGAAAGTGGCAGGTGTGCCTCAGGCGAAAAAAGCGGGAAAAGGGGACGCGGAGCCGGAAGGGGATGGAGAACAGCAAAACATAGACACCGCCCTGTTCCAGGCTGTCCAGGGACTTCGTAAAGGAACCATACTTCCCGTAGACTCGCTGGAGATCAAGGAAGGGGAAACAACACCGCCGAAGCGGTATAATTCCGGCTCTATGATCCTGGCGATGGAGAACGCCGGACAGCTCATCGAAGACGAAGAGCTTCGGGCGCAGATCAAGGGAAGCGGGATCGGAACCAGCGCGACCCGTGCTGAGATCCTGAAAAAGCTGATGAATATCCGATATCTGGCTTTGAATAAAAAGACCCAGATCATCACCCCGACTTTGCAGGGAGAGATGGTATATGATGTTGTGGATCACTCTATTCGGTCTCTTTTGAATCCGGAACTGACCGCAAGCTGGGAAAAGGGGCTGTCTTATGTGGCGGACGGTGAGATCACGCCGGAGGAATACATGCAGAAGCTGAGCCATTTTATTATCAGCCGCACGGATGTGGTAAAGAATCTCCGCAACCAGTTTCAGCTCAGGGCATGCTATGACCAGGCGGCTCGTTTTTATAAAATACAGGAAAAGGGAAATACTACAAAATAGGTAACTATTCAGAACCCCTTATTGAAAATGATATTTGGGTTTCCATTTAATGCT
>CAZFXM010000067.1:0-8388 GCA_964523125.1 uncultured Clostridium sp.
TAATTTTTATCGGAAGGATTTTTCCGCCATAGACACAGAAAAATTTACACCCTCCCGTCGGGCGGACTCGTTTGTTTACAGAGTCCGCCCGACAGAATTTATAGTATGCAAAAAGGCTGCCAGCGGCAGGTTTTCTGTATGATACGCTCTGCCTCTCCCTATATCAGATGCTGCATATTGTTCCAGATCTTGTCCGAGACGCGTTCCAATACCCGCATCTCCTCTTCCGTCACTCCTTTCAGAATTTCTTTCGAAACCTCCTCGTACCTTCTGCTGACCTCCCCCGCGATCTCAAGAGCCGCGTCCGTCAATTCATAATGTACATAGCGGCGGTCCTCTGCGTCCGGAACCGCGGTCAGGTATTTTTTCCGGCAGAGACCGTCTACTGCCTGAGAAATGTGCCCGCGGTTCATCGATAGCTGGTGATGGATATCTGTCGATGTATTTTTTCCTCCACACCTTGACAGGAAATATAAAATCTCCAGCTCTGCTTTTTTCATATCGTATTTCTGGCGCAGCTCCATGAGCTGTTCCTCATAAAGCCTCATGAACCGCGCGCCTCTTAGGATTCTTTCAATACGTCCGTCCATTCTGTCACTCTTTTCCTGAGGTCTGCCCGTCCAGAATTTTCATAAATTCTTCACCGGTGATCGTTTCTCTCTCATACAGGAACTTCGCCAGCTCGTCCAGCTTTTCTTTGTTCTCCTGAAGGATTCCGCATGCTTTCTCATGCTGCTTCTTCACAAGGGCGATCACCTGCCGGTCGATCTCCCCCTGCAGCTCGGCCGAACACGCAAGCGAGGTGTCCCCGCCAAGATACTGGTTATTCACGGTTTCCATGGCTACCATATCGAATTCGCCGCTCATTCCATACCGGCTGATCATGGCCCGGGCCAGCTTGGTCGCCTGTTCGATATCATTGGAAGCACCGGTCGTAATTGTTCCAAAGATAAGCTCCTCCGCCGCCCGGCCTCCGGTATAAGTGGCGATCTTATTTTCAATCTCTTCCTTCGTCATCAGATAATGGTTGCCCTCATCTACCTGCATCGTATAGCCCAGCGCGCCGGAGGTCCGGGGAACGATCGTGATCTTCTGCACCGGCGCGGAATTGGATTGTCTGGCCGCCACAAGCGCGTGACCGATCTCATGATAAGAGACCACCAGCTTCTCCTGGTCGGTCAGAATGGCATTTTTCTTCTGATAACCGGCGATCACGACCTCAATACTCTCCTCCAGATCCGCCTGTTCCGCAAAGCTTCTGCCGTCACGCACCGCGCGGAGGGCCGCTTCATTGACAATATTGGAAAGCTCGGCTCCCGACGCGCCGGAGGCCATACGGGCAATCTTGGTAAAATCCACATCATCGCTGATCTTGATCTTTTTCGCATGGACTTTTAGGATTTCCTCCCGTCCCTTCAGATCCGGCAGCTCCACAGGCACCCTTCTGTCGAACCTTCCCGGTCGCAGCAGGGCCGGATCCAGAGATTCCGGACGGTTGGTAGCCGCCAGAATGATCACGCCGTTGTTTCCTTCGAAACCGTCCATTTCCGTCAGGAGCTGGTTTAAGGTCTGTTCTCTCTCGTCATTGCCGCCCATCTGTCCGTCCCGCTTCTTACCGATCGCGTCGATCTCATCGATAAATACGATACAGGGGGCTTTTTCCTTGGCCTGCCGGAACAGGTCCCGTACCTTGGAGGCGCCCATGCCGACGAACATCTCTACGAATTCTGAACCAGACATGGAGAAGAAGGGGACATTTGCCTCGCCTGCCACTGCCTTTGCCAGCATGGTCTTGCCGGTTCCGGGAGGGCCTACCAGAAGAATTCCCTTGGGCATGGAGGCTCCGATCTCTTTATACTTTTCCGGATTATGCAGATATTCCACGATCTCCGTCAGATTCTCCTTCGCCTCGTCTTCACCGGCCACATCGTTGAAACGGATTCCGTCAGAGGACTTCACATAGACCTTGGCGTTGCTTTTTCCCATATTGAACATCATGGAATTGGGCCCGCCGCCGGCATTTTTCATCATGCGCCTGGTAAGGAGCTGTCCCAGTCCGATAAAGATGACAAAAGGAAGTACCCAGGACAAAAGGAAGCTTAAGACAGGCGATGCCTGTTCCACGATCTCACTGGAAAAGACTGCGCCGGAATCATAGAGCCGCTCCGTAAGTCCGGGATCCTCCATCATGCCTGTCTTGTAAATATTTTTTTCCTCTTTATCCGTAAAGAGGATCATCCGGTCCTGCACCTCGACCTTGCCCACATTCTTGTCCTCGATCATGGACATAAAGGTTCCATAATCGACCTCCTTGATCTGCCTTTCGGCGATATATGGCATCGCCAGAAAATTGAACAGCAATAAGATCAGCATCGCGGCACAATAGTAAAAAATAAGCGGTTTCTTTGGTGTTTTCACTTCATTCATACGTTTCCCTTCCTTTCTTTTGAACGGTTTGATTTCCTGTTAAAAAATAAAATCTGTCATTCGTAAAAGTGATTTAATTTTAAACTGTTTATTTTTAAACTATTATAACACGTATATTTTTGTTGTCAACAGGTTTTCTACCTCACGCACCAGAACGAATGAAAAATTCCATACTATTTTTCAATAACACATGTTGCCATAGTTTTTCTTAAAAGGATCACTTCCGCAGCTTTCCCGTCCATTCTAAAATTAACCGGAAGCGGCCTGTCACTTTTATTCAAAAGGATAACAACGATCTTATCCTCCGGTGTCCGGTACGCTGTCGCGTCAATCTCTTCCGTGTATTTTGTAAACGCGATCCTGACAGAGCCCGGAACAATATTGTGTGTAAAATGATAATACTGTTTTTGTGTCTTCTGAGGCATCAGTTGACCTGTTTTCGTATTATACAGGAACGGGGCATGGCAATAATTCCCAACATGGTTTGGACCCCTCTGTTCATCTAAAAGAAGGTTCCAGTCATAGAATGCACACATCCCATGATTCAGATCCCCAATGATCTCATGACACAATTTATTTGTAATGTTCTCAATATTTTTTTCATCAAACAGCCTATATTCCAGGCAGCTCTCCGACATGATCATTTTTACATCCGGATAATGCCGGCGTACAAGCTCCATTGCCTCAAAATGATCTCCGCTGTACCAGTGGAACGCCGCTCCGGCCACCATATGTCTGGTACTGTCGTCTACCACATCCCGGACGCGTTCATAAATCCTCTCCTTATTGTGGTCCCATATAAAGATTTCGATATCTTCATAACCGTGGGCCTGCATCGCCGGATACATAAAATCCCTCAAAAATTCTTTTTCCTCTTGTGCGCTGAACAGGCAGGAATCCCATGTCTGTATTGCTTTGGGCTCATTTTGAATGGAAATCCTTTGAACCATATATCCCCTGTCTTTAAATTCCTGAATATATCTGCAGATATATTCCGCCCACATTTGGCGGTATTCCGGTTTTAATCTTCCGCCTTCCTTACGGCTGCCGTTGGTTTTCATAAAAGCCGGCGGAGACCATGGTGTCAGCATAAGCTTTAATTCTTCTCCGGCCGCTTTTTTAATATCCTCCAGCATCGGAATGATATATTTCTCCGTTCTTTCAAATGTAAAGCTTTTCAGCTCCGTATCCAGCGGATCTGACATTGCTTCATAAGTATCCAGACAAAAATCACAGCTATCCATATGAATACGGACGAGCCGGTAATTCATTTCCTCTTTGGAAAAATAAGTCTCGACCACCTGCTTTTTCTGATTTCTGTCCATCAGTGAATACACATACCCCGCCGCTTCTGTCACGGCGCCGCCGAATCCCTCAAAGGTTTCATAAGTCAATTCCGGATACAGGTTGATCACCTGACTCTCCGCTTCATTTATATCATCATGCATCTGCACGGTCTGGCAGAATTTATTATCATATCCCGCGCCTTCCATATCCGTATAATATTTCAGTATCATAATTGTACACTCCTTTTCTCTTTGTTATTGATGCTCTCTATTATAAAGACCGATGTTACAAATTTATATAATATTTTTTGGTGTTTTATCATTTTCTTTTGTATATTTTTGTGGTACACTCTTGTCAGATGTTACAGAAAGAAGTGTGGATCATGAAAAAAAGTACACGTCCAGCCATATCCGAAGACATATTAAAGCAGTTTTCCGATCTGGTTTTTACAAACCGTGAATCTGGGATCTCCCACAATCCCTATGGCCAGGAGCTCCGCGAGATGGCAAGCATTGAACATGGCAATCCGGACGCTCTGCGGGAGAGCCTCAACGAGGATTATCCCGGAAAAGTCGGACGGTTGGCAAAGTATGACCTGCGCAATGCCAAAAACCTGGCCATCGTAAATATCACTTTATCCTGCCGGGCCGCGATCCGTGGCGGTATTATGCCTGAGATCGCTTTTTCACTCAGCGACACGTTGATCCAGAAGGTAGAAGAATGCGATCAGGTCCACATCGTTTCTGAGTTAATGTCCGCTCTGAAGTATCAGTATGCTTATATGGTTTCCGAAATCAAAAATTCGTTGGACAACGAAGCTCTCCAGAAAGAAAATTACCATGTTAAAAGATGTAAAGACTATATCACTACACATTTACACGGAAAACTGTCACTGACCCAGGTTGCGGATGGACTTTCCTTAAATGCCAGTTATCTCTCAGACCTTTTCCGCCGCTGCGAAGGAATCACCATCACTGAGTTCATCAAAAAGAATAAGATCAATCTGGTGCAGAATCTTCTGATGTATTCGGATTATTCCTACAGCGAGATCGCGTCTTACCTGGGGTATGCCTCCCAGAGCCATCTCGGCAAACAATTTAAGAATATGACCGGTATGACCTTGCGTCAGTACAGAGAGTTGTACGGTGTAAATCATTAAGAAAAGGAACAAGCTTATGACCAGAGATGAACTTATGAAAACCCTGCATGATTATACTCCCTGGGAACTTCTCCACCGTAACCGGAGGCAGGATGTCTGGGATATGGAACCTGTCAATCAGACGCTGGAAGTCCCGGTAACCGATGCCGAGAAAAACACAGGGCTCCACTTGCCTCGGATACCGGACCTGGATGGCAATACGTTTTCATCCGACATCTATTTTCAACACGCGCCGGGGCAAAATTATATGATCGTTCAGCATGACCGGTATACCCCCGGTTCCATGCACCGGCACGACTTTTTTGAACTGCAGATATGTGTGGAAGGAGAATTTATGCAGCAGATCAATTCCAAACGCCTTCAGATGCACAGCGGCGACTTCTGTCTGATTCCGCCCATGGTCAGCCACCTTGTAGATGTACAGAATTATACCGTACTGGTGAATCTGCTGATTCCGGAAAAGCATTTCAAGAACATCTGCCTCTCCCAGCTTCACGGTGATAATGTATTGTCGAAGATTTTTATGGGAAATGTATATTATAACAGTGTAAATGACTATGTGATCTTCCATACCAACGGAAATCCTGCCATCATGGATATTGTACTTGGCATCTGCCAGGAATCACTGGAGAAAAAGCCTCATTATGTCTATATGATGGACGCGGAGCTTCTCCTCCTGCTCGGTGTTCTGATCCGCAATTATGAAAGCACCTGCGAACTGCCGCAGATACACAGAAAGCAGGACGGTATCAATTATGGCATCCTGCGGTATATAGAAGAAAACTATCAGCATCTCTCCCTTCAGGAGCTGGCAGAGAAGTTCCACTATACGCCCCAGCATATGTCTTCGCTTTTAAAGGAACTGACCGGCTTTAATTTTAGTGGGTATATTTTGGAAAAAAGAATGCAGGCGGCTGAGGATTATCTTATCAACACAACGCTTAAAATAAAAGATATCTCCAGCGCCTGCGGATATCAAAATCAGGAACACTTTATCCGGACTTTCCGAAAATATTATGGGACAACACCGATTGATTACCGCAATCAGCATAGTCATTCCATACCATAGGCCAATACTCTTTATTTTTCGGATTTATTGCGTCTTTCCATAACCTCCGCAAAAAGCGTATCATATTTTCCGTCCAGGTCATAGAAAATAAGTGCTATGATGCAGATTACAGCTACGGCTACCGGGAACCATACCATAAGACCTGTCATAACGGCCATAGCTGAATCCGTCTGTACTACCGCGTTTCCGACAAATCCACCGAGGCTCAAAGCAAAGGCTACCGCGGCGCCTCCAAGTGCTCCGCCCACTTTTTCCGCGAAAGATTCTGCCGAAAACAGAAGGCCTTCATTTCTGACACCTGACTTCCACTCACTGTAAATAGCAGTGTCGCCAAGCATTGCAAACGCACAGTTGCAAATTGGAGCCATACCGGCACAGTTCAGAAGAGTGGATACCAGGATCAGTGTACGGTTTACCGGATTGACTGCCATAACAATGCCGCCTAAGATAGCAAGGAAACAACCGATAACAGAGATTCTTCTCTTTCCAAACTTTTTAGAAAGCCATGGAATCATAAAGCAGATCGCGATATTCGGAATCATGCCGCAGGAGGAAAGGAAGGAATAAAAGTTCGTATCTCCAAGTGCATATTTTGTATAGTAAGTCTGATATCCGGCTTTTACACCGTAATTGAAGAAGATAACCAGCTGTATGAACAGCACGATAAGCCAGTATTTATTCTGGATAAGCGCCTTAAGGTCATCCAGCAGATTTCTTTGTCTTTTTTTCTCTGCCACAGTATGCTGTCTGTCCTTGTTCGCCAGATACTCCTCATATCTTTCCTCAGCGCCGACTTCCTTTACGCTGAAATATACCCACAGATAGCAGAGCGCCCCGAGCACACCGTATATTCCGGTCAGCACTGACCACGCGAACTGTCCGGCGCCTAAGAAGTTTACGATCGGCATAGAGATCGCGCCGATCATCAGCGGGCCTACAAAGCCGAACATATTTCTCGCGGTAACAAGCTTTGTTCTCTCGTCTACATCCTCCGTAGAAACTGCGGACAATGTATTATACGGAACCATCACTGCCGTATAAATAATCGCAATACCTGCGATATAAGTGCAGACCGCCCATATGATTTTTCCTGTCATGCCAAAGGATGGTGACATAAACATCAAGAATATGGATAAACCAAAGGGGATTGCCATACGCTTCACCCATGGCCGCGCTTTTCCCTCTTTGGTATAGGTACGTTCCACGACCGCGCCCATAACCAGATCAGACACTCCATCCAACAGACGGCATGCCAGAAGAATGATTCCGACTGCCGCGATGGGAAGTCCCGCTACCTCTGTGTAATAAAAACTGATAAATGATGATACCGTATTGTTCATCAGGTTTGCCCCAAGACAGCCGCTTCCATAACCGACGATCTGCAGCATGGACATTTTCTTTTTTATTGCTTCTTTCATTTTGTAACCTCCGTTTCTCATCCTCATTTGAATACCTGAAACCTATCCTGAACAGTTATGCTTCTTTTACTATGACCGTCACATCTTCCGGCGCGTTATATTCAAGTTGAAGCTTACCGTTCGCATCTTTTGTCCACCGTACATGCACCATTCCCACCGGTGTGGCCACGTCTCCTTCCGCCTCTTTCAGATATCCCGGCTGCGGATGGATCATGACCGAACGATATCCCGGCTCTCCCGGCCTGACTCCCAGAATGGCTGTTGGCAGTTCATACAGGATCAAAGCTCCCCACGCATGACAGTCCGAGCGTTCCTGAACCTCATCTTCAATACAGGTGGTACTGTGCTTTGCAAGCATCCGCCTCCAGATTCCCCAATATTCCTGGGTATATTCATACAGCCCTGTCTCTTCAAGCGCGCGGTATAGATAAAATGCCATAGCAACGGAACACTGTGGATACTCTTCTTTTTTATCTATTGTTTCGAGGAGCGCCTTTCTTCCTTCCTCCCGGCTGATGGTGCCCGTCAGGATGGCAAATACTTGCACATGCTGGGAATAATCTTCAATTCCGGGACCGTCTGTCAGCATGCCTTTCTTTCCCATCATGAACTTCCGTACCGCGTCCTGTACTTTCCCTGCTTCCAGATGATAGCTGTCAGCCAGATCTGTAAAACCAAGATATGACGCAATTTCCGCCGCAGCGTTTAGTCCGTAAATGTACAGGAGGCTCTCCATCGTAATTGGTCCCTGCAGCGTAGCAGGCGGAATCCCTGATGTCTGATTCCATTCCGGAGCCCAGTCAATGAAGGACCAGAACCTCGCGCGGCCATTCAGTCCGCCGACTTTTTCCACATATCCCTGACCCGTCAAATGCTTGTGAAAAAATCCAAGCACACGGTCAATATGCGGCAGATGTTCCCGAAGCAGTTCCTTATCTCCAAAATACATCATATGATCATATACCATGAAGATATGTAACTATTCAGAACCCCTTATTGAAAATGATATTTGGGTTTCCATTTAATGC
>CAZFXM010000068.1:0-7747 GCA_964523125.1 uncultured Clostridium sp.
TTTCAATGTTTATGGGGACTTCAGGTTGAAGTCCTTATGGGAAAGTTGAGTATTTTATACATCGAAGAAATTGATAACCGTGGACAAATCTATAAATAGGAGGATCTATTATGAGCGCAATAAAAGAAAGAATTCTAGGTGCAGTGACTATGATGAATGATTCTGACGCAGAAAAAGTGTGGAATTTTGTAATCACAAATCTCTCTCCAAAATCATGGGACGATATTGAAGAGGTTTCCCCGGATGAATGGGATTTAAAAATGCTTGACGAAATAGATAAAAACCCCGATTGCCATGAATTTGTATCTCAGGAAGATATGCTTAAAGAATTAAATTTAACCTTATAAAATTTATATTACGTGCGGAGCTGATCGATGGGAAGCTGTATGCCATGGCACCGCCAAACCGTATCCATCAGGAATTGATTATGGAAATTTCTGCAACAATCCGGCAGCATATCAAAGATCTTAGCGACAGACTTGTCCAAAAACCTCGTATTTACGGGGTTTTTTTATTTCAGAATTAAGGTAAAAATAAGGAACATTTCATCGCCACATAAGCCGGCTGTTTTATGATAAGACTCACATGATATCAGCGGATCGTTCCTGAACTTTATGTTCCCGCCTAGATATCATCGTATTTCTGAAAGGAGAATCCTATTATGGAAAATATGATCATTACGAATTCACTGACAAAGCTGTATGGCACAAAGCCTGTCGTGCATGACCTGGCCCTCAAGGTTCCTCTGGGAAGTATCTATGGCTTCCTTGATCCCAACGGTGCCGGGAAATCCACTACCATGAAGATGCTGCTGGGCCTGGTAAAGCCTTCCGCCGGTTCGATCTTCATCCTGGGCAAGCCTGTGGTCGAAGAAAACCGCCTGGAAATTTTAAAAAATACAGGCTCCCTGATCGAGTCCCCTTCCTACTATGGAAAACTATTCTCTTGGCATGAAACAGCGTCTGGGCCTGGCTGCTTCCCTCTTAGGACATCCCAGGCTGCTTTTGCTGGATGAGCCTACCAACGGCCTGGATCCTGCCGGGATCCAGGAAATGCGGGAACTGATCTGCTCTCTTCCTGGAAAATATGGAATGACCATCCTGGTTTCCAGCCATCTGCTCACGGAAATTGATCAGATGGCGACCCACGTCGGGATCATTGACCGTGGCTCCCTCATTTTCCAGGATGATCTTGCAAGCCTCCATCACCACAGCCGGGCCAGGATCCGCCTGCGCACCACCGATGACGGGCTGGCTTTCCGTATACTGAAAAAATCACGGCTGCCAGTCGCGGCAGGTAAAAATGGCTCCGGGCTCTGCCTGCATTCCACAGAAGATTCCCTCGTCCTGCAATGCGGACAGCTTCTCATGGAAAAATCCATCGGGATTCTCCGGCTGGAAGAAATACAGATGAGCCTGGAAGAAATCTTTCTAAACCTGACCGGCAGTTTGTATACCCTGGAACAACCGGGACGATTTTTTGATTTTAAATTCTTAGCAGAAGTCAAATACCTGCTCTGCTTTTCCTTTGGTGAAATCCTGGTCATCCTTCTGCTCGGAAAGCTGTTTCGCGTCACAGAGCCGATACGTCTTCTTCCTTTTATGGAGCATTTTTTTGCTATTTCCTGTATCGGAGCGGTACTGTTAAGCTTCCAGCATTTATTATCCCTGATGTCCGACAATCAGATCCTTTCCCTTTGCGTGGGGCTGGCAGGAAGCTTTCTGGGGCTGCTTTCCATGTTCCTTCCAAAAGCCGTCAGCATATTCATCATATGGGGCTACTTTTCTCTCTTTTCGGTAGTCGGCATCAACTGGGCAGATGTAGCGGACGGAGCTGATTATTTTGATCATATGGAATACCGCAGCTTCCCGATAGCCGGATTCCTGCTGTTTTTGGCCGTAGGGATTCTATCTGATGGGGAAAAAAGTATTTAAAAGAAAGGAAGTGTGAACCTTGCTGTTAAAATGTATCCGGGCCGAAAATCTCAAGCTCCGGCACTCCTACATCTGGGCGGCCTGCCTGCTGATCCCTGTCATTCCGGCCATTATGGGAACCATGAACTACCGGAATAATCTGGGAATGTTGACCAAAGAATGGTACTCTCTTTGGACGCAGGTCACATTGTTTTATTCCAGCTTGTTCTATGCTCCTTTGATCGGGCTTTATTGCTCCTATCTCTGGCGGCTGGAGCATCTGAACAATAACTGGAATGTACTGATGACCACACCTGTTCCTGTCCGGAATGTATTTCTGGCAAAATTAGCCGTTGTTTTCCGAGTGACACTGCTTACACAGCTCTGGCTGGGTATCCTGTATTTCCTGTGCGGGAAATTGTGCGGATTGCCCGGCAGGATCTGATCCCGTTTTTGGTTAGCCTGAGTATTTTCTTCCTGGTATTCACCGGAAGTAGTATCTGGTATCTGAAAAAGAAGGATGTGAGGGCTTCGTAAATAATTTTTTTGTTTCCTCTCTTGACAAAGTATCATGATTTTTATAGAATATGTAGTGCTTGCACGGAGGGCAAATCATTCGTTGGAAATGATGAGCCGGATAAGGCAACAGGCTGGAATGCCTGTCACCTGTCCGGCTCTTTTTTATTTGACCGCCGCAGGCGCAAGTTTCGCGGACAAAACTCTTTTATCGCGCGGAAACAAATCTAAAGGAGGATGCTAACATGGATTTTCTTACAAGCAACATCAAAACAATGTATTTTAAGTATCTGAGCGCCGCGTTCGGCAGCGCGCTGATCTCGTCTATTTATGGCGTTGTAGATATGGCCATGGTCGGACAGTACCAGGGTCCCAGCGGTACGGCGGCCCTTGCCGTTGTGAGCCCCATATGGAACATCATTTACAGTCTGGGGCTGCTTATGGGCATCGGCGGCTCTGTACTTTTCAGCACATTGCGTGGAAAATCAGAGACAAACCGAAAAAAATCAAATGAATATTTTACGGCCGCTCTCATCGGTGTTGCGGCTCTGGCCCTCATAACCTGGATCATAGTCATCTTTTTTGACCGTCAACTGCTGCTATTGTTCGGTGCGGAAGAGACCTTGCTTCCATTGGCCCAAAGTTATATGCTCCCCGTCAAATTCGCGGTTCCCAGCTTCCTGTTCACCCAATTGATGTCCGCTTTTCTGCGCAACGACGGGAATCCTGGCCTGGCCACAAGATCGGTATTATTCGGCGGGATCTTCAATATATTCGGTGATTACTTTTTCGTATTTGTTTTAGACCTGGGAATCATGGGAGCAGGAATCGCGACTGCCATGGGATCCGTATTCTCTCTTCTCATGATGCTGACCCATTTCCGTGGCAAAAAGAATACGCTCCGGCTGGAAAAACCAGCAGCACTTTTCTCCATGCTGAAAAGCATCTGCGTGACCGGGTTCTCCACATTTTTTATTGACGTGGCCATGGGGATCCTGACAATGCTGTTCAACCGTCAGATTTTGAAATACTCCGGCACCGATGCTTTATCCGTTTACGGCATCATCATCAACGTCAGCACCTTTGTCCAATGCTGCGCGTATAGTATCGGGCAGGCATCCCAGCCTATCATTTCCACGAACTTCGGGGCAGGCAAGGGCGAACGGATCGGCCAGATCCTGAAGTATGCATTGGAAACCGCCGCCGTATTTGGACTGCTCTGGACCGCGCTGGCAGTAGCCGTACCAAACCTTTTTGTTCATATTTTTATGACGCCAACAGAGGAAATCCTTTCCATCGCGCCAAATATCATCCGCAGCTATGGAATTTCCTTCCTGCTGCTGCCGCTGAATATCTTCTCTACCTATTATTTTCAGGCATTGATGAAGCCCTCCGCTTCCTTCCTCGTTTCCGTATCCAGAGGGGCGGTGATCAGCGGTATCCTGATCTTTCTTCTTCCCGCTGTGGCAGGCGCAGACGCAATCTGGTTCGCCATGCCGCTTACGGAGCTGATCGTTGCGGTGTATGTCATAACGAAGATGATAAAATATACGGGGCAGCTTCCAAAAGAAAAAACGGATATGTGGCTGAAAAATAAAATCCATAACATGGCATGATACCAGAGCCATGCGGCAGGACGCGCCCTGACCGGACGTGTCCTGTTGTAATCATCATTTAGTCTGTAATGTTTTTTTATACAAGATGAGCACTGCCATCAGCAAGGTAAATATCTCAGCCACTGCAGGAGCCGTCCATATCGCTTTCTCCCCGAATAGCGCCGGCATCAGGAATATCGCGGCCGCCTTTATGACAACGCCCCTGCTAAGGGCAATCCTGTTTGCCTGCCTGGTACATTTTGTCGAAAAGAAATATCCTGTAAAGATCAGATTCAACGCCATCGGTACGAACGATAACGCAAAAACCGGCAGTGCCTTCGCTCCGGTTTCAACAAGCAGGGGATCTTTGTTAAATATCCGGATCGCCGATGGCGCAAATACAGATAATACAATGTAGATCATGGCCGACAAAATAAAATTAATTATCATACCGGCTTTGAAATAGAACTTCATTTCTTTTTCGTCCTGCCTGCCAAAGCATCTGCCCCATAGCGGCTGTATTCCCTGTGCCACACCGGAAAAAACGGCATTTGCCAGCGAAAAAATAAAACTCAGTACACTAAAGGTCGAGACTCCGATATCCCCGATCAGGTTAGCGAGCATGATGTTATAGCAAAGCGCCGTGACCGGCGTCGCCAGTTGGGAAGCCGCCTCCGGCAGTCCGCGTTTGCAGACTTTACCCATCAAAGCAATATCCAGGGAGAATGCTTTGATTCTTAATTTTCCCCTTTTTAGAATAAAATGAGACAGTAAAATGAGTACGGAAAACACCTGTCCCAATCCGGACGCGACTGCGGCACCTATGATTCCTTTCTGCAAGGGAAAAATGAAAAGCCAGTCCAGAAAAATATTCGACAACGCGCCGACACACATGCCCGCAAATGCTAATGCCGGTGAGCCATCATTTCTTACGAATACGGAAAGACACGTACTCATCAGCATAGGGATTGAAAAAGCGGAATAATAAAACAGATACTCTGCCGCCATCCGCGCCATTTCCGGACTCAGCTTATCCGCGCCGCTCAACATAACGATTTCTTCGGAAAATATCATTCCCACAGCCATTAGGGCAACGGCTGATAACGCGGTCATAGAAAACGCGGTCATAAACGCATGGTTCGCTCCTGCCTGATCTCTGCGCCCCATGCGGATCGCTACGATCGTTGCTCCGCCCATGGGGAACATGGCGGCAACAGCCACAACAAAGGTAATAAAAGGAACGCCGATATTGACCGCCCCCAATGCCGCATAGCCAACGCCCTGGCCTACAAAGATTCCATCCACGATATTGTACAGATAGGTAATACATAACCCCCCAACAGCCGGCAGTACATAACGGCTTAGTGTTTTCATTCTTGCGTCCATGGTAAATTCCTCCTTAAAAACAAAAAAGGGACAAAACACGCAATGTGTCTTATCCCACTTCAATAATCAGATGATTACAAGTCCTCTGACAAGCTTATTTGATATTATCAGATATAAATTTTAAAGTCAATGCCTAAAATTATTTTTTCCGCGATAAAATATTCCAGTTGTGCGGTTGGATACTCTAAAGAGTATACAACCCATTCCGTTATCGTTCCCAATACATTTCTTTCTGCCGTTCATCCAACGATTGTACAAAACGTTGTTTATATTTCAGGAAGTCCTCTATATCCATCAAAATATGGTACAGGATCGCCCTGTTTTCAAATTCTTCCCTGCTCTTCGGCAGTTCTTCTTTTTTCATATCCTGGAAGATTCCATCCAGCTTCTCCATCTGCGCGGACGGAATATTCCTTTCCACCACATAATCCGTAAGATACAGGATATATTCCGATATTACCTTGGCCTGCTTCGGTATATAGCGGATTTTTTTCACCTCGTAATGCAGGTTGTGAAGTACGTGGCACTGGTCGGAACGCATTTCAAAATAATCTATGTAATACACGGGATGCGAATGGAATGTATTGTCCTGGTATTCATACGCTTCCTTGATAAAATTCTGCAGTTCCTTCTCCAGTTTGATGATATCATCCCATACATTGCCGTCTGCATGAGTCTCCTCATGAGACAGATACTCCGCAAGTCGGCACAAGATCCTCTGCAATTGCGTTTCCGTATAGCGCATGTTGGAAATGATATCCTGCTTATGCTGATGGTTGTTATAAAAGAGATTCAAGATCAACGCGATTACGATCCCGATCAGTACAAGGAGAAATTCATTCTTTACGGAAGCTATACTAAAATCATGGCTGGTCAGCAGATGGGCGCCGATCACGGAATTGACGGAAAGAGTCGCCCTCCAGCCCAGAAGCTCAGAAAAAAGAGCCACACAGAAAATAAAGATTCCATACCCGATCCATATACTGTTGATATGTCCCAGCGCAATCCAGGCCATCAAAATCGTGACCGCAAATGTGACCAGACGGAACGCGGACAGCTTTACCGTCTCCCATTTTGTGGTCATCAAGGTCAGTAGTGTGATAGTTCCCGCGGATATGGCATATTCCAGACCAAGCTTCTCCGCGATATAGATCGCCATACTGCTTCCGATGGCAATTTTAGCTGCCAAAAGCAATGTTTTCCTCATTCGTCTCTCTTTTTCCATCTTCATCTCCCTCTTAATGCTCCATAAGCGGCCCAAGTCCGACATAATGTCCGCGACCTTTGGATTTTCCCTGCGAAGTTCCTCCGCGTACTGTTTTATTTCATGACAGATCCTAACTTAGGGGTGTCCGTATATCCTGTTATCTCCCAATACCCATTCTTTGGAGAACCATGACGAATCAGTATACCGCATTTTTTCAGTTTTTTAATATTAGATTCAATATTTCTGCTCGAAATACCGATTACATCTGCGATTTTCTTTGCTGAAAGCTGTGCATCCTGCGATAACAATTCAAGTATCCGCTTCTGTGTATCGTTCAAATCATCTCTGAAATTATTCGAATGCTTCTCCGATGTTTCTCCGATGCTTCTCCGATGTTTTTTCCATATTTCTCCGATGTTTTTTCCATATTTCTCCGATGTTTCTCCGATGCTTCTCCGATACTTCCTGGCTCATCTATTGGAAAAACGCTTCGGAAAAGATCCACGCGGAACATATCGTCAAACACCTGAAACCTCGGCGCGGGAAGTCCATAACTTTTGGCGGCACCAAAAATCCTTTTCACACCAGTTCCCCAGGATTCCACAAACCCCATCTTGTTAAATATACTGGCAATTGCTCTGTTCCTAATTTTAGAATGTCCATTCATGAGTTCTTCAAAAGTAAGTCCGTTATAAAGTCCGCCTGGTGAGGTCACTTCCAATCTGTCATCATAAATTGCCACCTGAACACAGGAATCATCTGTCAGATTACGATGACAATGGGCGTTTATGATCATTTCACGGATTGCCTCTAAAGGCAGTTCATAAGACTCTTTCCTAACCAGCCCGTCAATCGTTGAACCAAGGCGGATATTTCGCAGCACAAAATCTGTTGCCTCTACAATCTGTTCATAAATTGGACCTGAATAT
This sequence comes from uncultured Clostridium sp., assembly GCA_964523125.1. GTDB lineage: Bacteria > Bacillota > Clostridia > Lachnospirales > Lachnospiraceae > Schaedlerella. Next base: position 7,547 of record CAZFXM010000068.1, read on the forward strand.
TCCCGCTTGTCCAGAAATACAGTCCGATCCGTCCCCTTAAATACAGCACATTGAGTTTTTGAAAACGGAAAATAATCTGATGTCATTAACACAAAAGCATTGGAAGCCAGCAGAGAATCATTTTCTCTTTTTAGAAGCTTCCAGTTCGGGAGTGTAAAATAAAGTGTGTAAGTTAGAAAACCAGGTTCTTTCTTAACTTTG
>CAZFXM010000069.1:0-7260 GCA_964523125.1 uncultured Clostridium sp.
AGACTATTTTCAACTCGCACCCTTCCAGAGTGGAATTTAACTTTTCACTTCACCTGAATATTATTCGGACAATGATTAACAAAAAAAGAGGTTGATTTTATAGGGGATTGATGTTAAGATAAGTTGTGTTGGATTAACTGAGAGGGAAAATATATATTTATGTAAATGTCGCTATAACTCAGTTGGATAGAGCGACCGCCTCCTAAGTAGTCGGAGGTCGTCCACCAAAATTGAATAAAATGGTTATATCAGTTGAATAAACTGTTATAATATACAAAGTGTCTCTGTAGCTCAGGGGATAGAGCATTCGCCTCCTAAGCGAAGGGTCGGACGTTCAAATCGTCTCAGGGACGCTAAGGGTGCTGGAAATCAAGGATTTCCGGCACTTTTTCTTTCCTCTAAAATTTATCTGCATATTTCAATCTTCAAAAATTAAATTGCATATTTAATGAATGACATGCTAATTGGTGGACGAACTACTAATTTAAGGATTCGAACAGTTGCTAATAACCTTAAATTCCCGGGTATATGTTGTCACTACATCTGATAGCCATTGTGCTTCGGCAGTTCATACTGTGGGGTGAGTCCATTATCGGTTCGCTTCAAATAGAGCGGACATTTGATATGGAACTTTTTATAAAACTCATTGGCCATCGCCTGTGGTTCACATGTATTTATCTGTGTACGATAGACCAGACATTTCTGGTTGCTGAGAGACATGAATAAACTCTCGCGGTCATTATGGTACTGCTTGATTGTATCCATAATGCGTATGTTGACCGTAGCCGCTATCATAGATAATATAAGGTGTCCATACAAAGCTTCTTCGCTGTGGATTCTCAGTGGTGTAAGTTTGGATGTTCCTTTGCTTATGTCAAAATATTGCTCTATGGTCTGCCGTATATAATAAACCGGAAGTATCTCATCCGACTGGTATGGCAGTGATGATACAATGACGAACAGCCCTGCATTGTCCAATATCTTCTGGAACTGTTCATCGCTGAGCTTTTTATTGGCGGGACGCTTTACAGCTTTATGCGCTTCGTCAGATGCACGGTCGACATCATACCCCAGATATGCAAACCCTTCCTGTTTTTGTTTGCCAAGCTTACAGTCCAAGTGCATGATATATACCGCCCTGTCGTTATACCGGGTTGGATTTTCTCGCTTTATAAGCTTACTCAGACCTTCGGAAAGGATGGTGCTGTATAAGATCCTGTTGCGTTCCGGAATCCTTGTGATAAAGTCGATCCCGGCAGCATAAAGGGCATCCACATTATCATCGGTGAAATATCCTGCATCCATCAGGACAAAGTCGGTATCTATGCCATGTACATCAAGATCGCTTATGGACCTTGTTATGGTAGAGATGTCATTTATGTTCCCGGGAGTGATGCGGAACATGAGAGGGTATCCGGTATCCCGCTGTATAATGGTAGTCATACGGGCTTCTCTGGATATCTTTCCATTATGGCTGCTTATTGCTGTCAAAGGAAAATGTATGCTGTTCGGCATTCCGGTGCTGTCTATAAGGATTGCCGGATCTGAACATACATTTTCCATGATCCACTTTATATGGGCTTCGAAAAACCGCTCCACGCTGTCGCGCCTGCCTATGGATTTCAGGAAATCCGATATGCGCTGGGAAGCCATGTTTGCCTTTGGGAAAAGCAGCTGCGCTATGCTTCCATCATACCATATGCCTGCATGGTCATTTGCTTTGTCACGCAGAATATAATACTGTACCATGGCATTGAGGGTATCCTTGTTTTTGTAAGGCAGCGAACGGATGATGGAAAAGGGCAGGGTATGCAGAGATTACAGTGAACTTCAGAGTGTATTTTATAAGATTATTATGGAATATGTGGGGAAGCTAAAAACCCTGATCGTAAATAATAATAACCGGGATTTTCTGAAAGCGAAGGCATATATTGATAATCATTATGACGAAAACCTTACCCTTGAGGTTTTAGCGGGCGAGGTTCATATGAACTCTTATTATTTCAATACATTTTTCAAGAAAAATGCAGGTGAAAATTTTAAGGATTATGTAAGCAGGATCCGCATTCAACATGCATTATCGCTTCTGGTTTCGACAGACCTGAAGGCGTATGAAATCGCATTGAAAGTAGGCTTCAGCGACGCAAGGGCATTTTCTGAAAACTTTCAGCGGATATACCATGAGACACCGGCTGCCTACAGAAAACGCGCGAAGAAAGGAGAAGTATGGCCGACGGTGATGAGAGTCATGTCCGCAGCTTGTTATACTAATCATACAGAATCTCCTTATGAACTGTGCAAAAATAATCGGCACAGTTTATTGTTCATTCTATATTCTTATCGTAACAGGAATCAGCGGAATCGTCAATGTGGAATTCTGATAAAAAGCAGAATAAATCAGTAAATAGCAACTCTGCCTATTGTGGAAAAGGACAGAACCTTTTATGATATCAGTATATAAAAAATTAACTTAAAGGAGAGAAATATGGTAGAGGATGACAGGATATGGACAGACAGGACAGTAGAGAAGATCAGAGCAAAGATCAGTAGAGTAAGCAATAAAAACGAAGAAAAGATTCCCTATACTACAGGCCCGGATGGAAATTATGATAATAAGGCAGATCCGAAAAGGGCGTGGAATGAGGATGACGGTCTGAACTGGTGGACAAATGGGTTCTGGGGAGGCATTATGTGGCTTCTGTATCAGGATACGAAGGATGAAAAGTATGCCAGGATTGCCCGAAATTCTGAATATCAGTTGGAACAGTGCTTTGATATGTTTTATGGGCTGCATCATGACGTCGGATTTATGTTCCAGCCAACAGCCGTTGCAGATTATAAATTAACAGGTAATATCCGTTCCAGAAAGACGGCTCTGCATGCCGCAAATCTATTGGCGGGCAGATTTAATCCGGCAGGCCGTTTCATTCGTGCATGGAATGAAGTCGAAAATAAAGATACAAGAGGATGGGCAATTATTGATTGTATGTTTAATATTTCACTTCTTTACTGGGCATCTGGAGAAACCAGGGATCCAAGATTTAAACAGATAGCTATGATGCATGCAGATACGGTAATGTAGCACTTTATCCGGCCGGACGGTTCGGTAAAACATATCGTAGAATTTAATCCGGAGACCGGTGAAGAGGTAAGAAGTTATGGCGGTCAGGGCTATGACAAAGAATCTTCATGGTCGAGAGGGCTGGGCTGTTTATGGGTTTGTGATCAGTTATCTGCATACCGGGAAAAAAGAGTACCTGGATACGGCGAAAAGAGTGGCTCATTATTGTATCGCCAATATTCCGGAAAACGGAATCCTTCCGTTGGATTTTCGTCAGCCGGTTACACCTGCCTATGAGGATTCCTGCGGCGCTTGTGTGATCGCGGGCGGATTATTGGAAATTGCCGGGTGTGTTCCGGAATCAGAGAGTGAGATTTACAAAAGAGCAGCAATAAAGATATTAAAAGTGATTGAAAAGTGCAGGGCGGACTGGACAGAAGAATGCGATGCAATTGTGCGGAACTGCAGCGGGGCATATCATAATTCACCGCATCATATTACGATGTCCTATGCAGATTATTATTTTATAGAGGCAATTTATAAGATAAAGGGGGAAAGTACATTATTGTGGTAGTGGAGTAAGTGTTGACAAAACGAATATCAAATTATGAAGGAGGAATCGACATGGAGATTAGGACTGCAGCATCGCCAAAGGATGTAAAGCATTATACGACAGAAAGGTTAAGAGAGGAATTTTTGATTCCGTCTGTATTCGAAAAGGACAGGATCAGGCTGGTGTATAGCCATATCGACCGGATCATTACCGGGGGAGTGATGCCGGTAACGAAAACACTTGAATTGACGGCAGGAGAAGAGCTTCGGGCGGAGTATTTTCTCCAGAGACGTGAGATGGGTGTTATTAATATCGGCGGAGCAGGGAAGGTATCTGTGGACGGAAAAGAATATGACGTGGAGGCAAAAGACGGGATGTACATTGGCATGGGGGCAAAAGACATCTCCTTTGCCAGTAAGGACAGTAAAAATCCCGCGAAGTTTTATCTGAACAGCACGCCGGCGCATTGCACGTATCCGACTGTTCTGATTAAGCAAGAAGGGGAAGCAAAAGAAGATGTAGTTATCATTAAGGAAGAGAATAAGGTTTGCCTTGGCTCTTTAGAGGAATCAAATCACCGGACCATCTGTAAATACATTCTTCCCGGGCAGGTAGAGAGCTGCCAGCTGGAAATGGGGATGACACATTTAGAGCCGGGAAGCGTATGGAATACGATGCCCTGTCATACCCACGACCGCAGGATGGAAGTTTATCTTTACTTTGAACTTCCAGAAGACGCTTTCGTTATGCATTACATGGGGGAACCGTCGCAGACAAGGCACATAGTCGTAAGAAATGAACAGGCAGTGATCTCGCCAAGCTGGTCGATCCATGCAGGAAGCGGAAGCAGAAATTACACATTTATCTGGGGGATGGCGGGCGAAAATCAGGATTTTGACGATATGGACGGCATCGCGAATCAAGAACTATTATAAAAGCAGAGGAGGTAAGGAAAAAATGGATATGAAAAATATATTTTCGCTGGAAGGAAAAATCGCACTGGTAACAGGCGCTGCTTATGGAATTGGTTTTGCTATTGCAGAAGCATATGCGAAGGCGGGAGCAAAAATTGTATTTAACTGCAGAAGCCGGGAACATATGGAGCAGGCGCTAAAAGCTTATCAGGAAAAAGGAATTGACGCAAAGGGATATTACTGCGACGTTACTGATGAGAAACAAGTGGCTGATATGGTCGGGCAGATTAAGCATGAGCTTGGTGTGATTGATATTCTGGTAAATAATGCCGGAATCATCAAGAGGGTTCCTATGACAGAGATGGAGGTTCCGGAATTCAGGCAGGTGGTGGATATTGATCTGGTCGCGCCGTTTATTGTGTCAAAAGCTGTTCTGCCGGGGATGATAGAGAAAGGACACGGAAAGATCATCAACATTTGTTCTATGATGAGTGAACTGGGACGCGAGACGGTATCTGCATATGCGGCTGCAAAAGGCGGATTAAAGATGCTGACAAAAAATATCGCATCCGAATATGGGGAATATAACATTCAGTGCAATGGGATCGGACCCGGATATATCGCAACGCCGCAGACGGCGCCATTGCGTGAGCGGCAGGCGGATGGAAGCAGGCATCCTTTTGACCAGTTCATTATTGCAAAGACTCCGCAGGCACGCTGGGGAACCCCGGAGGATATGATGGGGCCGGCTATATTCCTGGCTTCGGATGCTTCGAACTTTGTAAATGGACATATTCTGTATGTGGACGGAGGCATCCTTGCCTATATAGGAAAACAGCCGTAATCAGGAATAAATCTGTATAAGAAAAGGAAAAGAATATGGAATTGTGTTTGAAAATATTAGATGCAGATATGAGGACAAAAGCAGTCAGCAGAGGCATGGATGAGGTGAATCTTGTTTATAGCCAGCAATACGAACCAGAGGACAGGATTATTCTTGAGATTTCCGGCGGGGCGGCGTTTTTGTGGCTGCAGGTGGATGACGCACTTGGAAGTTCGCTGGTCTATGTTACAGGAAATGTTACTTATATGGTGCCTTTTGGCGAGAAAAGAATCAATCTGTCCCCAAAGGCTTTTTACGGTAATAAACATCTTTTACGTGCCCGTGCGGCAAAGGAGTTTGAGATAAAAGGATACAGAAACCTTGCGGTAAATGTATGTGACCAGCATCATGTAGAAAACCTCTATCCCCATGCGACGGCGAATGTGGAAACCAGAGGGGAATCTATATTTGCCGCGCAGAACGCGATTGATGGGATTACGGTCAATAGCTGTCATGGGGAATGGCCATACCAGTCGTGGGGAATTAATATGCAGGAGGATGCCAGAATCAAAGTTGATTTTGGCAGAATGACCGGGATTGACAGAATCGTACTGTATACAAGGGCGGATTTTCCCCATGACAACTGGTGGAAATGTGTGGAATTCTCCTTTTCAGAAGGAAGCACGCTGGAGATGAAAATGGAGAAAAGTGCGTGTGCGCATGAAATAGCATTTCCGCTTAAAAAGTATGCTGGCTGGAGATGGGTGAGATGGTCAGATCGGAGGAGCCTTCCCCATTTCCGGCTCTGGCACAGATAGAAGTATATGGCATGGAATTGGATGAATCAGAAAAGACAGAAAAGTCAGGAGGAAATGGCAGATGAGAATTGCTTTAATTAATGAGAATAGTCAGGCCGCAAAAAACAATATGATTGAAAAAGCGCTGCGTAAAGTCGTGGAACCGATGGGATATGAAGTAGATAATTATGGGATGTATTCGGCAGAAGATACGGAGCAGCTAACGTATGTGCAGGTTGGGATCCTCGCTGCTGTACTATTATCATGAACACTGGAACAGAGGATTTGGTTATACTGACGGTTGTCGTTGAACGATAAAATTCTAGACAGAGGAGATTCAATTATGAAGAACATACTTGTAATACAAGGAGGAGGGCGGCCAAATGGAAATACGTCACAGCTTGTTGGCAGCTTTATAAAAGGCGCTGAAGATGCAGGACATAGTGTAGAATTTATCTCACTTTTAAAGAATGAAGTCAAAGGCTGTCTTGGCTGTAATGCATGTCGATATGGCAAGCCTTGTATCCAGAAAGACGTATTCAATGATATGGTTCCTAATATTAAAAGTGCCGATTGCATAGTTTTTGCGTCTCCTTTATATTTCTGGACGATTTCATCTAAGATCAAGGCTTTTATTGAAAGATTTTACTGTATTGCGGAAGAAGACCCGAATCCGCCGTTTGGCAGATATGAGAAATATCCTGTCAAGGATTGTGCGTTGCTGATGACTTCAGCAGATGATTTTTTCTGGACATTCGAGCAGGCTGTATCTTATTATAAGTTTACGTTGGTGAATTATATTGGATTTCAGGATAAAGGTATGCTTCTTGCCGGAGGTTGTGGAGATACAAATGGCAAGCCGCAGATAGAGAAAACAGAACATTTGAAAGAGGCTTATGAATTTGGAAAAGAACTTTATACAATAAATTGAATGGAAGTTATGAAGGAGGGTACTATGGATATTTCTGCCGCTATAAAATCTATGTGGTATCGTTTTAGCAAATGCCAATGGAAAGCGCATGATGGACAACAACCTGATTAAGGTTAACATTTAATATAGTGACTGCTGATTAAGTCGAAATTACAATGATTTTTTTAGTACATATAAAAAA
>CAZFXM010000070.1:0-5661 GCA_964523125.1 uncultured Clostridium sp.
AAGACTATTTTCAACTCGCACCCTTCCAGAGTGGAATTTAACTTTTCACTTCACCTTTAAACTTTCGGTTAAATAAAAGGCAGAAAATGGGTTGTTCTTTTAATATTATTGTGATAAAATATTTATGCTTTGATTTTCAGGTTTGATATGATATTGTGTGGTATTTGTTTGGAAATACGCGCTTTTTATGATAAACATTATAAAAAATGCATAATTATTTATTAACAGTCCCTAAGAAGGGAAATGGGTGCGGCCATCAACCAACTCAGACGAAGCTATGCAGAGACAGACAGAGGAGGCGGAGTTATGAAGACATTTTCAATCACTGACGTAGGAATGGTAAGACAAGTGAATCAGGACTATGTCTATACAACAGATAATCCACTTGGACCGCTTCCGAATCTGTTCGTTGTGGCAGATGGGATGGGGGGGCATCAGGCCGGGGATTATGCCTCAAAATATACGGTAGAAGTTTTGAAGAGAGAACTGGGCCGGACGGACGAAGAGGATGTGGAGAAGGCGATTGTATCAGCCATCAAAAAAGCAAATTGTGAAATCATCAAAAAAGCATCTGAGGATCCGCATCTGAAAGGAATGGGAACCACTATCGTGATCGCGACCATTGTCAGGCAGATGATGTATTTCGCAAATGTAGGTGACAGCCGGCTGTATCTGATCAATCAGGGCATCACCCAGCTGACCAAAGACCATTCCCTTGTAGAAGAGATGGTACGTCTCGGAGGAATTAAACCCGAGGAGGCCAAGCATCATCCGGATAAGAATATCATTACCCGCGCGATCGGGGCGAAAGATACGGTAGAAGTAGATTTTTACGAACATCGTCTGAAAAAGGGCGACATCATCTTAATGTGTACGGACGGACTCAGCAATATGGTAGAGGATGAGGAACTGTTCCATATTGTGCAGGGGGGGCGGGATATTGTAGAAGCAGGTACATCCCTTGTAGCAGCGGCGAAAGAAAATGGGGGCACAGACAATATCGGAGTCGTGCTGACACAACCGTTTACGGATGAGGTGAGTTTATGTTAAAGGAAGGAATATTTTTAGGAAAACGCTATGAGATCCTTGAACGTGTAGGCTCGGGAGGCATGGCGGATGTATATAAAGGAAAGGATCATAAGCTAAACCGGTTTGTGGCGGTAAAGGTACTTAAAAGCGATTATCGCTCGGACGAAGTATTTATCCAGAAGTTCTTAAGCGAAGCCCAGGCGGCGGCAGGCCTGATGCATCCCAATGTAGTAAATGTATATGACGTAGGCCAGGACCGGGGATTGTACTATATGGTCATGGAGCTGGTGGAAGGAATCACGCTGAAGGATTATATCGAGAAAAAAGGACAGCTTTCCGCAAATGAGACTATCAGTATATCCATCCAGATGGCTACCGGTATCAAGGCGGCTCATGACCAGCATATCATCCATCGGGATATCAAGCCACAGAATATTATCATTTCCAGGGATGGCAAGGTCAAGGTGACAGATTTCGGTATCGCGCGCGCTACTACCTCTACTCAGACTATTAGTACTAATGTGATGGGATCGGTGCATTATACTTCTCCGGAGCATGCCCGGGGCGGCAAGGTGGACGAGAAGAGCGATATTTATTCTGCCGGGATTACAATGTATGAGATGATCACGGGACATGTGCCTTTTGATGGGGATTCTACGGTATCTGTGGCGATTAAACACCTGCAGGAAGAGATCCCGTCTCCGGTAAAGGAAGTGCCGGGGATTCCTTATAGCCTGGAATGTATTATTTTAAAATGTACACAAAAGAACGCGGAACGCCGGTACCAGAACTGCCAGGAACTGATCATGGATCTTAAGCGTTCTCTGGTAGATCCGGACGGTGATTTTGTCAATAATCCGGAATATATCCCAGGAGGTGATGAGACAGTCATGATGTCAGATGAAGATCAGAGACGGATTCAGAACAGAAGCAGCTATAAGCAGGACTACTACGAAGATGAAGGTTATGATGACAGATATGACGATGACTACGGAGACGAGGAATATGATGACTATGAAGATGATTATGAACGTGGCCGTGGAAACGGAGATGGAGACGGATCGGCAGTAAAAGGTGTCCTGAAGGTTGTCGTGGCATTGGCGATCATTGTTATTGCGGCTGTCGTGATTTTTATGGTGGCAAAGTCAGGAGGATTTTTTGAAAAGATTTCTATTAACAGCCCGATCAAGGAAGAGGAAGAGACAAAGCAGGTCAGCGTGCCCTATCTGATCGGATTGACGGAAGACGAGGCGAAGAAGGAGCTTGCGAAAGAAGGCCTCGGATATGGCGTTTCGGAAAGAAGGCAGTCCGATGAGTACGCAAGGGGCGAGATCATAGAGCAGAACCCGGAAGCAGATGAAAAAGTGGATGTCAATACAGAGATCAAGGTCGTGGTCAGCACCGGTAAGACCGTGGAGAAGAAAAAGGTGCCTGACGTAACGGGACAGGATGAGGCGGCCGCTAAAAATGTGATGAGCAACAGCGGTTTTGTGGTTGAGGTACAACAGAGAGAGGATGACAACGTGCCGGCCGGTAAGGTCATCACTACGGCTCCGGCAGGAGGAATAGAGGTTGTGGAAGGTACAAAGGTCATCTTATATGTCAGCAAAGGTTCCGATAAGGTGACGGTTCCTTCTTTGAGAGGATATACAGGGGAAGAAGCATCTGACCTGCTCGCGGCAGCGCAGCTGACAGGAAGCGCAGCCGGAGAAGAGTACAGTGATGAGATAGAAGAGGGCAGGATTATCTCACAAAGTCCCGCGGCCGGAGAGAAGGTACCTAAGAATACTCCGGTCACTTATGTGGTGAGTAAAGGAAAGGAAGAACCAGAAGAGCCGGAGCCGGAAGACCCGGAAGATCCGGGGAATACTCCGGGAAGTCAGTATCCCGCTGGTTATACCGTAACAGTTCCTGACGTAAGCAGCAGGTCATTGGAGCGGGCGCTAAGTATGCTTGCGGACGCGGGACTATCAGGAAGTGTCGTACAATATCAGTCCAGTAACAGATTGTCGGAAGGATATGTGATCTCACAGACTGTTACGGGTGATGTCGCCGCAGGGACAACAGTCGGACTGATCGTCAGCACTGGAGCGGATTAAAATGGTTTAACTGACGGAAGGGCTATATGAAGGGAAAGATCATAAAAGGCATTGCCGGATTCTACTACGTTTACGTGGTAGAATCCGGTCTTTATGAATGCAAAGCCAAAGGAATATTCAGAAAAGAAAAGATAAAACCTCTGGTTGGCGATGAAGTGGAAATTGAGGTGCTGGATGAAGCGGAGAAGACAGGGAATATTGAGCGTATACTGCCAAGAAGGAACGAACTGATCCGCCCTGCCGTGGCAAATATAGACCAGGCTCTGGTTATTTTTGCCATGGCAGATCCAAAACCTCATTTTAATCTGCTGGACCGCTTTCTTGTTATGATGGAAAGAAAAGGGATTCCTGTTGTGCTGTGTTTTAACAAAAAGGATATCGCGGAACCAGAGGAAGCCGGAGAATTGAAGGAAATCTATGGTATCTGTGGATACCCTCTGCTTCTGGCAAGTGTACTAAAAGAGGAGAATATAGAAGAAATCCGGAATAAGCTGCGTGGAAAGACGACAGTAGTTGCCGGGCCTTCCGGAGTGGGAAAATCTTCTTTGATCAATCTGCTGCAGCCGGAAGCGCGGATGGAGACTGGCAGTATCAGCCGGAAGATTGCCAGAGGAAAGCATACTACCCGGCATTCGGAGCTTATTTATCTTGAAGAAGGCTCTTATATCATGGATACGCCGGGGTTCAGCGCATTATATGTGAATGATTTTGAGAAAGAGGAATTAAGGCTTTATTTTCGGGAATTTGCGCTTTTTGAAGGGGATTGCAGGTTCAATGGCTGCAGCCATGTGCATGAGCCTGAATGCGCAGTGAAGAAGGCCGTGGAGGAAGGGAAGATCCACAGGAGCCGGTATGAAAATTATCTGGAAATGTATCGTGAATTAAAAGATAAGAAAAGGTATTAGTATAGAGGGAAAATGCAAAATAACTTTCCCGGGTTATCCGGGCCAGGATGGGAGGAACAGGATATGAGTATGATATTGGCGCCATCTATATTGGCAGCAGATTTTAAGATATTAGGGGACGAGATGAGGCTTTGCGCAGATGGCGGAGCCAAATATCTGCATTTTGACGTGATGGACGGCATGTTTGTACCCAATATTTCTTTTGGGATTCCAGTGTTGGAATCGGTAAAGGGATTTGGAGGGATGGTAATGGATGTGCATCTTATGATTGAGGATCCTATTCGGTATGTAGATAAATTTTGTGACGCAGGGGCAGATATTGTCAATGTACATTATGAAGCCTGTGAAGACTTGCAGGCCGTATTGGACAAGATCCACAGCCATAGAAAGAAAGCAGGAATCACTATCAAACCAAACACGCCGGTGGATGTGCTGGCCCCGTTTTTGGATCAGGCAGAACTGTTTCTGATTATGTCGGTAGAGCCGGGGCTGGGCGGACAGGCTTTTATTCCCTCTTCTTTGGATAAGATCCGTAGGCTCAGAGGGCTTCTGGAAGATCGTGGGCTGACGGCGGACGTAGAGGTAGACGGTGGTATTTACCATAATAACGCGCGGGAGGTTCTGGATGCCGGGGCAAATGTGATCGTGTCAGGATCCTCGGTCTTTCATGGCAACATTACGGAAAATATTTCAGGCTTTATGGAGATTTTTAAAGAATATGAGTAATCGTACGGTAATCGTCAGCGGAGGGACGCTGGAGGAAGCTTTTGTTTTAAATATTTTAAAAAATGAAGAGACAGAATTTATTATTGCCGCGGATCATGGACTCTCTTTCTTGTATGAACATCAGATCCTTCCGAATTATATTGTGGGAGATTTTGACAGTACCCCAGAGGAAATCGTATCCTATTATCGTACAGAAACGAACATTCCGATCCGAAAATTTAACCCGATGAAGGATGCTTCCGACACAGAGATCGCGCTGCGCCTCTGCCTGGAGCTTCGAAGGAAGCATGTGCTGATACTCGGGGCAATGGGCAATCGGGTTGACCATCTTTGGGCCAATGTGCAGTCATTAAAGATTGCTCTGGACGCAGGCGTAGATGCCCGGATCCTGGACAGATATAATCAGATCCGTCTGCTGGATCAAGGAATCATCCTGCGCAAAGAAGAGGCATACGGACCTTATTTTTCTGTATTTCCATTGTCTGGCCTGGTGGCTGATTTTAATATCAAGGGGGCAAAGTATCCTCTCTGCCATCATCTGCTTACGCCCCATGACAGCCTGTGTGTCAGCAACGAATTTGCGGAGGATGAGGTGGAGATATCCTTTCCGATTGGTGAGGTGGTTCTTATGGAGACACGAGATACGCCGAAGGTGGAAGAAGAAAAATTTAAGTGTTAAACTCCCGGGTGCCAAATTTCTCCTGCCGGAATTGTCTGAAATTTTTGCGAAAATTCCAACGATTTATTCTTCAAAAAATGTTGACAATCTTATTTTGGTGTAGTATAGTAAATATTGTTCTGATACAGAATATAACAAGTTAAGAAATGCGACAGTGGCTCAGTTGGTAGAGTACGACCTTGCCAAGGTCGGGGTCGCGGGTTCGAACCCCGTCTGTCGCTCT
>CAZFXM010000071.1:0-4974 GCA_964523125.1 uncultured Clostridium sp.
TTATCTTACCAATTATCTGATTATTGTTTATTGAAGGCAGTAAACTTTAGAAACGGGAGCATACAAGATTTTGGGTGAATGTATCGAATTTTACAGCTGTGACGGGGGTGCTGAGAAAACGGAGGCAGTGTACCTTACGGTCGGGGTACCGGAGCAGAAAGCATTTCAAAGGATGCGGAGGATGATCTATTCGCTGTTTGAAGAAGTGCGGATCTGGAAAAAGGAAAGGGAAAATATAGATGAAATATCTGAGATGCTGTCCATAAAAAAATGGGAAAGGCAGAAGAAAAAGAACAGCCCCGGACAGACGAAAAGAAAAATACAGCGGAACGAGGATTGCCGCTGAACAGAGGAAATCATGAATCAAGAGGTATGCGGTGGCACGCCTGTGGTTTAGTAGAAGATAAAGAGTTGAAAGCGGGAACTGCCGGGAAGGGGAGTGTCCGCTTTTTAGGTAGTTTTAGGGACTTTTGGGAAAAGTGACACATTACACAAATGTGCATACCGTTAAAGCCTGTATTTTCAAGGCATAAAGGGGATGGGGTACAGATTACCGACGAGCCGACCGGAAATCTGGATTCTAAAACGGAGATGGAAGTAGTCGCCATGCTGAAAAATTGTGTGGTAAAATACGGGCAGACACTGGTCATGATCACGCACGATGAGACCATCGCACAGATGGCGGACCGTGTTCTTATCATTGAAGACGGGAAGGTGGTGGGCTAGATGAATACGATCAGCAGGACGGCACTTTCCAATTTCAAAAAAAATAAAAGCAGGAACCTATTGATCGGGGTAGCGATCGCGCTGACCGCGTTTTTGCTCACCGCGGCGCCCACGGTCATCTTTGGCTTTATCAACATCCAGAATCAGGCGGTGAATCAATTCTACCCGACCTTTCACGCCATGTTCCGGGATGTGGACAGCCGAACCGCAGAAAAGCTTCTGACAGATCAGAGGATCGAAAGGGCAGGCATCCGGGAGGACGCGGCAGCCATTTACTGCGATCAAAATCCGGATATCCGGATCACGATGCTGTCCATTGACCGGGCAGCGGCGGAGCTTTCCAGACAGGAGCTGGCGGAAGGGGATTTCCCGGAGAAGGTCGATGAGATTGTTGTGTCAAAAGGCGTCCTGGAGGCTATGGGGCTGGAAGGGACGGTGGGAGACCGGATTCAGCTCCCATTTCGTCCGGACGGCGGGAGCGAAGCCCGGGAGAGCCGGGAATTTACCATTACGGGAATGGTCACGGACTCCGAGGACTCCATTCGGGACGGACTGTACTTTACCTTCGTTTCAGATGCATTTGCCAGGGAAATCCTGGAGGAGGATCAGCACAAATACCGGATCTATCTCCGCCTGGCCGGTACGGAAGGGATGCTCACCGATACCATCCAGGAGCAGATCGAGCTGCTCGGCGGGGAATACGGCATTGAGAAAAAAGATATGGTCCTGAACCGGGAATACCTTCTGGCAAATTATGTGGATCCGGCCGTGTACAGCGGACTCGGACTGGTGCTGGCAATGATCGCGCTGGCCGGCGCGCTCACCATTTACGGCATTTATTATGTGTCCATGCTGGATAAAGTACAGGAATACGGAAGGCTGCGTGCGATAGGTGCCACGAAACGGCAGATCCGCCAGCTGGTTTTCAGGGAAGGGCTTGCGGTCGCGGCGATCGCGGTTCCCATCGGGATACTCCCGGGACTTCTGGCAGGCGTGCAGCTGATCCGGGCGGCAGCCAGATACAGTGTGAACAGCGAGATTGCCGTCGCGGATCAGATAAAGCAGATCGTGGAAAACGGCGGGGTGAATCTGATCCGGCCGTGGATCATTGCGTTTGCCGCCCTGACCAGTCTTGCCACGGTTTATATTTCACTGCTGAAACCCATGCGCACGGCAGCCGGAATTTCTGTCATAGAGGCGATCCGGTATCAGGGGGAAGAAAAAAATGCCGCGGCTTCCCGAAGGAGAATGAGAGGGCTGCCACATTTCCGGCAAAAAAACAAAAAGATATCGGGGAACACCAGAAAGGGCTACGAGGAGATCAATATACGGAAGCTGACCCTCACCAACCTGAGCCGAAATAAAAAGCGTACGGCCATAACCATTTTTACGCTGGGGGCAACCGGAATTTTGTTCCTGGTTGTTGCGACCGTCTGCAGCTGTATGAATCCGGAGGATATGGTAAAAAATGAACTGCGGGAGGATATCCGGATATCTGTGGATGCCTGGATGGATCCCATGTATCCGGAGCGTGCCCTGAATAAGATACAGCAGAATAACCCGCTGACAGAGGAGTTGAAGGAACAGATCCTGCAGATCGGCGGAGTCACCGACATAGATGAAGACACGTACGTGAATGTCAGGCTGGAAGGCCCCACGGAGGATGACGGCAGTCCGCTGATCAGCGGTATCAGAGGAGTCAGCCCACGGGCATTTGAAGCGTTGAAAAGATATGTCTCGGAGGGGTCTCTGGATGATCCGTCTCTGACAGACGGAACCGGGATCATCCTGGGAGAGCAGTTCCGGGACCAATTCGAAGAGATGAAGGACTGGAGCTGATAGACGGTGAGAAAATACGGCCCGGGACGTTTCGGATCGCGGCAGTCGTAAGCGGTCCCGTAAGCTATGGCGGAACCTGGCTTGCCATGCCAGCAGACACGCTTCAGGGCCTCTGTGAAACAGACCTGACAGACTGCTTTGAGATCACGGCAGAGCCCGGAACGGAGGAGAACGCCGCGGAGGAGATCCGGCAATTGACGGCGGATCTGGAATACCTGGAAATAAAGACTCGTGCGGAAGTCTTTCAGGAGGCGGAAAGAACCATCAGCCTGCTTCTCTATACCTGTTACGGGATGCTGCTGATTTTCGGGCTGATCGGGATCCTGAACCTGGTCAATACCATGATCAACAGCGTATACGTCAGGCGCAGGGAACTGGGAATGCTGCAGGCCATCGGCATGTCTGAACGGCAGACCGTGAATATGCTGCAGATGGAAGGACTGTTCTATACGCTGGGGACACTTGTGCTGTCCTTCGGTGCCGGAAGCCTGCTTGGATACGGGGCATTTCTGTGGTCAAAAAAGACCGGGATCTGGTCCATCACGGATTACCGGTATCCTGTGGTTCCGGCGCTGGTACTGGCAGTGTCGGTGCTGGCAGTACAGCTTCTGGTCACGTATCTGGTGAACCGCGGCTTTAAAAAGCAGAGCCTGGTCGACCGAATCCGGTTCGCAGAGTAAATATTCTGAAAAATTATAGAAATTCACCATTGAAAAATGTCTCAAAAAATGCTACTCTGTGTATGCACAGCATTATTGTGCAGGAAAGTACCTATGACAGGGTGGCAGCCTCCCGAGCTTACATAAAGCCGGTTCGCCGGTGTTAGGAAGGGAGGTGCGTAACAATGACAGCCTATGAGATCATTACGATTTTTATGGGGATATTGGCATTACTGATATCCTTTGGCAGTTTGACCGTTGCGTTTCTTGCCTTTCTCGACAAGAGGAACAAGAAGAAATAAAAATGCCTATCCTGTCAGCACACAGGATAGGCGGTGTCCGTAAGGACATTTCGTACTAACTCTGGAGGCATCCACTTATAGAGTAGGTGCTTTCCTCTTTTACTATATCATCAGAGATCTTAAAAATCAACATATATTCTGAAAAATTATAGAAATTCACCACTAATTTTCATTATAGGTTACCATTCACAGTCCTCCATCCACATGCGCATTCGTTGCCTCTTCGAGGCTCCAATTTCTGAGACGATTCATGTCATATTTCATACCAGGTCATGTCATATTTCGTACTGCGGTTTTTCCGTTGCGAATGTTATACTATCTCTATGATCATGATAAGGAGGCTGCGAAAATATGGAACATTTTAAGAACAAGAGGAACCCTGTACTCCCGCTGGAATACCATGTGCCGGACAGCGAGGCACACGTGATGCCGGACGGAAAGCTCTATATCTACGGGAGCTTTGACGACCGGGAGGATGTATTCTGTAGTGAAAAATACCACGTAATATCCACACCGGACATGGAGAACAATTCTTCCGTAACCTCATCCGACTCACTCTCGGGAGAGCCGGCGAACCGTTTGCGCCGGGGAACCGATATACGGATATCAGGCATGCGGCCTGAAAGGTACGGTATATATTGGGGTGGACGGTACGGATGATTGGAAGCAAAATGGTATTTTGCCGGGAACGGAAGCAGTCTCCGACGCCGGAACAGGCAGTATATATCCAGAAAAACTGACCTGCATCTCACCGGGAGACGAAATCATCTTCCGCTATGTGAAAAAAGATGGCCGATGGTCCGAAATCGAATGTACCTGTGCCGGGAGCGGAAGGCTGCAGGTTCTGCTGGGTGATGTATCGGCGGGAGTGATTGCCGTGACAGGAGAACCGGGGGAAATCCGGACGGAGTTTGCCAAAATTTCGGCACCGGCGGGAGAGTGCGAATTGCGGCTGAAAGCAGAAGAAGCCGACGGGTTGGAGATTATGCAGGTCGTGTTATACTGAGTACCAGAGAAATCTGCCGCCCCACAATGAACCGGGCTGGGGATTGAATCGGATGTGATTTTATTCCACTCATATGACAGGTGGGGGCGTCCATGGGCAGGAGGGAGGACCTGACGTATCTGGATTACCTGCTCCACAGGTTTTCCGCACTGCCTTATGTGTGGCGGTCAAGAGGAGGCGTACTGAAAGGGGAGAGCGCCCCGCGGATCGCATATCTCCGGGAATTTATCAAAGATTTGATGCAGCAGCCCGCTGGCTGCCGCTTTATGGCTTACGGAAACATGATTGATTTCAACAATAGAATTTAATTTCATCTGTTACGAAGAATTTTTTCCATGCGGAACAAATGAGAAAAAACTGCGCTGATATAAACGTCATTAATGTATTTAACTCAACTTTCCCATAAGGTTTTAGGGCGCAATATCCCCTAAAAAGCGGGCTT
>CAZFXM010000072.1:0-4670 GCA_964523125.1 uncultured Clostridium sp.
AGAATCCCACATAATTTGTAATAATGAATTATCTAATGGATAACTAACAATTATCCTGCATATTATATTTTTATTATAGTCAACTATTTGACTTTGACGCTATATGTAAAAAGGCGATAAAACCCCTCTAAAGTATTAACCAATACCTTAGAAATCTTATCGCCACATCCATATTCTACCATATCCGACAAAAATGTACAACATAAATTTTTGCGGATTTGCGGATAACTGTTTAAACTATATTATTTGCTGAAATATGGAAGGGTGGATGACTATTTTCGATTATTCCGTGAGATTGCCAAAGGCACTGCGTACTGGAATATAAGATACAAATAAATACAATATATAGAAAATGATTAATTGACAAATACTATATATTGTGATAATATAAAAATGGAATTTGTGTTTGTATTCATCTTAAAAGATGGATAGCGTATTTTGGTTTCGGACGATACCGGAAGAAAACTATAAGGGGTCAGGGGATTCCTGTCTTTCACAAGGAACAAAGACTTTGGGCATTTAGAAGGAGTTTTTTCTAAGTGCCCTTTATTGTTTGGAATGGAAAGACAAGATTTCACGGTTCTTTGTGAAAACGTCTAAGGAGATGGGCAAATACAAATATCAGTTTATTCTATAGAGAAAGAAGGAGGTGGCTTGATATGAAGCAGGAAAGAGGAGGAAGGCAAATGCGAAGCATTTTTTAATGCCTTCCGACGACTTGCCCTCGAACGGATGTGAGGGGGCGTTACACTATTATACTAGGAGGAAGCGAATAAAAGAGCGGGCTCAAAAGAAATAAGAGCCGGTAACGAAAGCATTTAGAGAGGATTTCTAAGTGCTTTTTTTGTGCAGATTACCCGGCGGAAGGAATGTTTTTTTGCCAGAGTTTTGATGGCGCACCACTAAATGGAGAGGAAACGGTAATACAGGATTACGAGGAGGAGAATGTATGAACAATTCAATCATGATGGGACGTTTGGTACGGGATCCAGAGATTAACTATGTGGAAAATAAAGATGGCGATGAGATTGCGGTCGCGAACTTCCGTCTGGCCGTAGACAGGAAATTCAGTGATGATACAGATTTTTTCCCTTGCGCGGCTTTTGGATGGCTGGCAGAATTCGCGGAAAAGTATCTGTTCCAGGGAATCAAGGTGGTTGTGCGAGGAAGCATGGAAAACAACAACTATACCAATAAAGACGGTGACAAGGTCTATGGTGTGCGCTTAAGACTGGAGGATATCGAATTCGCGGAGAGCAAAAAGTCACGTGGAAATGAAGAGGATGATGATGGCGGTAACAGGAGAAGTAACTCCGGCAGCCGGCGCAGGTCTTCCGGAAGCAGGGGAAATTCACGTTCGTCCAGAAGCAGCTCCGGACGTTCCGGCCGGAATTCCGGATATTCTTCCGGCAGGGGCAATGACCAGAATTATAGCGGCAGCTCCAGAAATAGCCGTTCGTCAAACCGGCAGGTAGATGAAGAGTTTGAAGGCCAGGAGGAGAACTACTTTGATTAAACATACCAGGGGAAACTTTCCCCTGGAAGAAAGAAGAGGAAAATTTATGGAAGATGCAAGACAATGGATTGAGAGATATAAAGAGCAGCTTATTTTTGCGGGCGTGGTCATAATGGTACTGGCGCCTTTTTTGTGGCCCTTTTTCCTGATGATCATTTTTCAGGTCTTAATCGTAGTGATACCAATCCTTATTATAAGATTGATCATTCAAAAAACGCGGAAGGAGAAAACGAATGGGCAGAAAAGAAACCAGGAAGAGCCAGACACAGGGAACGTAGGCTTTTATACTGAAAAAATTGTATCAGACAGAAGCGCTTCAGACGGAAAGAAAGACGCGAAGACAGATCCTGTACCAGAAAGGAACAAGGAAACGAAAGCGGAACCGATAGGGAGAAATGGAAAAGGCAGGCAGGAGATCAATGAGGATTCCTGTACAGCCCTGATGTGGTACAAATTAGAAGGCCGCGAGCGGATTGTGCGTATCATGAAAAAACTGGAGAAGGAAGGGCGAAATAGTTTTTCTATCAGCCCGGAAGGGATCTGTTCTGTCCGTGAAAAGGATAGGTACCGAAGAGTCGGCGTATTGCGTTCCTTTCCATATAAGGAAGTAAGGATTTTGAAAAAGGAATTCCGTAAAGACCATATCCAGACAATGCAGAAAGGGAGATATCTGCAGCTTTCCTGGGGAAAGGAGTATAGGCGATGATACACTGTAAGTTTGTAGACCGGACGTTTTACAATCCAGCCAACGGATATACGGTAGCATCCTATCATACAAAGGAAGAGCTGCCTACAGAAGTAATCAGGCAGAACCCGGAAGCTCCGGGAATTTTTCAAGCCTATGGGATCGAACTTCCGACCGGTGAAAACTTAGAGGCAGAGTTGGATGGGGAATGGAAAAAAGGAAAATATGGGTTCCAATTGGATGTTTCCTATTTTCATGTGGATATCCCCCAAACCGCAGACGGGATCGAAGCATACCTTTCATCCGATATGATCAAGGGGATTGGGCCGGTGACCGCACACCGTATTGTAGAGAAGTTTGGAAAACGCTCTCTCTATGTGTTAGACCATACACCGGAGAGGCTGCTTGACATCCCCGGCATTTCAGAATCGAAGCTGGAAGAAATTTTGGACGGATACCAGAAAAGCACTGCCCTACGGGAACTGATGATCTACCTGGCGCCTTTTGGCGTGACGACAAAAAAGCTGGAAAAGATACAGGAGCATTTCGGGGCAGGGGCTTACCATATCATCCGTGAAAATCCATTCCGGCTCTGTGAGATCAAAGGGTTTGGTTTTTTGACGGTAGATCCGATCGCCATGAAAGCGAAACACTTTCAACCGGATGATCCGCTCCGTATTAAGGCTGCGGTCTCCCATGTGATGCAAAAGGCGGAAGAAGAAGGGCATTTATTTTTTACCGGCGAGGAAATCGTAGAAAAAGCAAGCCTCCTCTTAAACAATGACAAAAAGGGCAGGCAAGTGTCCGAACGCTCGATCAAGGATGCGGGAAATGCAATGATCCGTAAGGATAAATCCCTGGTCGGAAATGGGGGCGGCATCTATACCCGGCAGGCATTTGAAGCAGAAGTAGGAGCGGCCGGGGAACTGATCCGCATATTGTCCTCTAAGAAAGAAAAAAGAGATATCCCAAATCTGCTCAAACAGATCGTACAGGAAGAAAAGATTACCTTAAGCAACATGCAGGAGAAAGCGGTCTTTCAGGCGTTTGCGTATCCGGTATCGATCATCACAGGCGGCCCGGGAACCGGAAAAACTACATTGATCCGCATTATTTTAAGGCTTCAGGAGATGCTGGACGGGGATGCCATGATCATGCTGTGCGCGCCTACCGGAAGGGCGAGGCGGCGTATGTATGAAAAAACAGGCTTTCCGGCAATGACCATGCAAAAAGCGGTGGGCATGACAGGCGCTGAAGGGGAAGAAGGATGGAACTACCCGGAAAAACTCCCGGATGATTTGATCATTGCGGATGAGTTTGGCATGTGTGACATGTATCTGGCGTATCGGTTCTTCTGTTGCATTAAGCAAGGAGCAACCCTGGTCATGATCGGGGACAAAGACCAGCTTGGGAGCGTAGGACCCGGCAATGTATTTAAGGAAATGATTGAGTCCTGCGTGGTCCCAGTCACAGTCTTAGACGCCTGTTTCCGGCAGGACGAAGGAAGTACGATCGTGGAAAACGCCAGGCGTATCAACCAGAACCAGACCCGGCTTATCTACGATGAGACATTCCAGTTCTATGCGGCATCCAAACCGGAAGACGCGGCGGAGGTCATCCAGAAAATCTATGTAAAATACTGGAGTGAGCATGGAAAAAGGACAGAGGACATCCAGGTGCTCTCCCCGTTTCGTAAAAATACGGCTGCAGGATCCAATGCGCTAAATGAAAGGCTGCAGGAGGCGGTAAACCCGAAAAGGAGAGGCCGTCCGGAAATCCGGAATGGAAACAATCTGTTCCGTATAGGGGATATTGTCATGCAGACTGAGAACAAAGACGAGATCTCTAACGGGGATCTGGGAGAAGTCTTGGATATTTACAGAAAAGATAAGAAGATGGCCATGCGGGTGGATTTTGGCGATGACCGCGTGGTAGAGTTCACAGACGATGATTACTGGCCGCTGACTCTCGGATACGCGATGAGCGTACATAAAAGCCAGGGCAATGAATGCCCGGTGGTGGTCATTCCCGTATTAGGGTGCTTCTGGCGGATGCTCCAGAGAAATATTTTATATACCGGGATTACACGCGCAACGAAGCAAGTCATTTTGGTTGGAAGTAAGCAGGCGATTGCAAAAGCGATCCGCAATAACAATATGGCAAAACGGAATACTAATTTTTCCCTGCGGCTTAAGCAGGTCTACAGATCCATGCAGGAATTATATAAAAAATCCGCATAGTAGGACTAAAATTTTCTCCTGCCTTTCTCCGTATCCATAGGGGAAGGCAGGAGGAAATAATGATAGGGGCGGTAAATCCGGGAGCCGAAGCTGCGTCTTCTTTTTTTGGGATATGGTTATTTCCGTTTGGTCTGTATGACAGTTCCTCTTTTATTCATAGATATTCATACGGATGGGCTGAAATAATTGTGCTTAGGCGGGAATCATAGTATAATAGACTGCATACAGG
>CAZFXM010000073.1:0-4665 GCA_964523125.1 uncultured Clostridium sp.
AGTACACCAGAACAAGCTTATACTCCTTTTCCAGCCCATCCTTTACACTACAGATAGTTTGCCTCAGATTCGAATACATCTACTTTCGCTCCTTCTTCTGATATTTCTGACTTTCCATTTGAAATAGAATCAAAATTGCTATTGTTTACTCTGTATATATTACATGCCTTTTTGCGTGAATGAATAAAAGCGGCTTTTTTCTAATTTTTTGACCTTAAGAATTTTGACCGCAACAAAAATGTTTTGAATTCTTCTATTATCTCTATTCGTTATGATTCGGCCGCTTTTCTACGAAAACAGAATATATCCTTTTTTCTGAAAATCACCCAGGTTGATGCAAGACCACAAGTTGCATACACAACCATAACAGCAACGCTTTTTATTCCATAGCCGAATTGTATAACCCAAAATCCGAGTTATAGTCACTCGTTAAAAATGCAAAATTTTAGCCAATTTCTGGATAACAAGCGACCATTATACGGATTTTAAAATATAATATAAACGCTCTAATCTTCAATAACATTTATCGTGTTAGTTTAATATAATAAAACGCTTCACAGCATATTCTGGATCTGATGGCTGGGGATTAGCTCCGCTGGTATCAATCTCCAGGTAGATTTCCTGGCTGTTCAATATGTCATCCGGCATAAAAAAGACCACCGGATAGCTTTTCGTCTCACCTGCAGCAAAAGATTCCTTAAAATAATTATGGCCGTGCTCTCTCGGTGTTTCTTCTCCCAGATATTGCACCTCACTGATAAATTCCCCCATATCAAAAGCCTGCAATGTCAGGTAACCCCACAGACCATCCCCCGTAATCGGCTCATCTGACAGATTCTCCACCGTAATATTTGCGATCACATAGGTAAATTCATTCGTAATGTTTCCATTCGCATCCACTTGTAGAAAATCTCCGTATGCATTAAAATCCATCCCCTCCGGCAGCGCGTAGCCGGGAGATTCTTTTGAGACCCGCCAGCTGTCTACTGTAAAAGAATAGTTCCCGCTCGTGATCGGGCTGCCGACGGACGCTATGTTTTTGGGGTCTACCGTCAGCCCTGCTTTTTCCTGTAATTCCTTTGCAAATGCTTCCGACCTCTCGTCAATCTCCCCCTCCTGCCCCGGCAGCATCAGATTTTCCATCCTTTTATCATTCTCTTCCATTGACTTCTGCTCATCCTTTGAAGGGTTCTTCCCTTGCAGGGCTTTTCCCTGGAACTGCATATAACTGATTCCAATCCCCAGAATCACAAGGACAACCATTATTCCTGAAATAACTGCTTTCTTCATACCTTACCTCTCTTTACAAAGTGTATTTTCAGCAACTCAATCTAACACAATGAAACTCAGATTTCGCATAGATTTTACCATCTCCCATAGTATTCAAACACAAGTGGAAAAAATACAGCAGGAAATGCTTTCGATTCAAAACATTCCCTGTGATCTGTTTCTTTACATACTTATATATACCTGTTTACCCAATAACTGCCTCTTGTATAATTTAGGACATAAGTCACTTTTAAACAGTTCTTAGATCAAACACTGTCCGGACTCCACCACCCATGCAAATAGCATGATCCTGCTGGCGCAGGAGTCAAACGCAGATAGCAGCTACTCTTTCCATTTTCTCTTACATAATTTGGAAGATATGAGGATGTTCCCACAGCCACATAATAGGAACTGCCATTGGCTGAGTAATTCACCCCTCCACTGTAAACCCCTGCATATACCGCTCTGTCTCCTTCATGTAAAATATATGAAGATGTATAATCCAGCTTTGATCTAGCTGGCGTAGAATAGCCGCTCGCACCGACAGTTGCACTATAATATCTATCTGTGGTATTTCCGGCAAATGCCGTCATTGATCCCATCAGCATCAAGCCAAGCAGTCCTGCGCCAATCAATCTTTTTCCATGTTTTAATTTGAGAATCTGTTTTTTGAACATAATGTTTTTCTCCTTTACTTTTTTATTTTTATAAACAGTACTGTTTCTTACAAGCATTACTATACATCATTTTTATTTAGAAAAACCAAAATTGGCTTTTTTTCTAATTTTCTGACCCTGGGACTTTTTACCAGATAATCATGCCCTATTACAGTCTCTTGTGTTCTATATTTAACCCAATCAGAAATACTTCGTAAACGGTAGAAAAACGGCGTTACAGACAAGCTACCATATATTATGATAAGATCCAGTATAATTACTCAACTGAGTAGTTCCACTGGTTCTTTGACAATTACATATTTATGATGCAAAGGAAATATCCTGTTCCGTTGTTACGGATTCGGGATCTTGTCTGTTCTTATCTGTAATCTCTGTATATTGATGATAAGCTGATACCTGGTTATCTTCTGTAGGGAAAAGTTTTCCTTCTTCCAGGATCTTCTTCCGGAGTTCCCATTCTTCCCGTTCATATTCCCGGTACTCAGCAGACCAGGGCATGAACGCGTCCAGTGCTTCCATATTTCGGAAGTCTTTTTCTTCCTGCTCTTCCAGTACGCCGGGCAGTTTTTTCAAAATGTACAGGATATAGGTATAAAAATCCGCCCCATGCGCTTTCGCGGTCGCCGCCAGGGAGTACAGGTCGGCCGTGGCAGCCGCCCCGTCTATGGAATCAATAAACTTGATGTTGTTACGCAGGATGGCATAACCGGCGTGGTCCCGTTCACAAGCGCTGTTATTGTTCGGAACAAATGGGTCGCTAAGAAAGCCTTCCAGATAAGGCTGCTGGTTCTTGAAATAATTCAGGGCTTTCTCCATCAGGCCGCCCCCCACAAAGTCGTCCGGCCCGAAGCTGTGGATATATCCGGAAAGCTTTTCAAACAGCGGCCTGACTGTTTTCCGGCGCTGTTCCAGACGTTCCTGTGGGGATACCTCTTTCAGCTTTGCGTCCTCCTGAAATATTTTCCGGAACATCTCTATGATCCGATAGGCCGGGATCTCTCTGCGCTCCTCTTCGGAAAGTTTTTTAAAAGACGGGTTTGCCCGGAGCACTTTCGCAAATCTGCTCCTTGCATGGTTGAGGCATCCTGCGTTACGGATGTCCCCGCCGCTTTTTTCCGCGTATCCGTGGTAAGGGCTGTGCCCATCGGAAGAGATGATCCCGGAGAAGCCCGGTAGGCATTCCTCCAGGACTTCTGTCCCTCTTGACTCATCGAAATGGAAGAGGACCACCTCTGGCAGGGAGACAAGAAGCTCGCTTGTCCGGAAATCCCACATGTAACAAAGGGAAGACGGGGCGTTGTCCCTGCGTCTGACCTCCTGGACAATGGACGGGGTCTCATCGATCTGGATCCTGTCCGCCTGCAGGAGATGGTACCAGAGCCGGCAAACTAACGGGGCAAACAGTTCCGTGTCATAATGGAGTACCCATGCTGCCAAGGTTTCCCTCTTGAGATAGAAGTGGTTTGTTCCATCCACTTCTGCATCCGGTAGTAAGGGATGGCCATTGTGAACCTCTGGTCCAGCACATACGCAAGCAATTCCGCAGAAAGATAACTTCCTAGACGGAACTTGAGGTCACTGGCTTTTAGGGGTTGGAAAAGATCACCGCTGTGTGGATCCTTAACCGTGTGGACGTGGATTTCCTCCACATACCAGATCCCGGGGATAAAACGGCAGGTACGGTATATTTTTTCCGGCCCTTCCTGAACCTGGTCTGTTCCATACTTTTCCAGCAGTTCCTCCCGGGTAAGGCGGATATCCCGTCTGTGTACCGGCAGGTCTTTCATGATGGCATCAATGCAGCCCTCGCTGCGTTTTGGTTTTTCCTTCTGCTTTTTCTCCCTGTGGCTTACTCCGCCACCGCCGGAAAATGGGCCGGATGTTTTTCCCGTATTGGCACTCCCCTTTAGGCTGGCAGAAGTTTCGCTGCTGCTCCCATATTTTTCAGCATGGTTCAGATTGTTCTCTTCCAGAAGGCAGGTGATCATCCGATCCTGTTCTGCCAGGATGCTGACAGCTTCCCGGAGCTTATTGTAAATCCATGCATCAGCCGTCCGAACTGCTCTGGGGTGAGGGACATCACTTCTTCCCGGTTCCTCGGCCACATAAAATGTCCGTTAGATGTCTTTTTCGTCATGACCAGGAATCCGTCCCCTTCCCAGACCAGGGCCTTAATCATTTTCGGCTGCCGCCGCTGAAGAGGAACAGCACATTTTTCTGGAAAGGATTCAGGCGCAGTTCAAAGCGGATCAGGTTTGATAAGCCGTTGATTCCCATTCTGCAGTCGGTCTTTCCGGGACGTATATAAATCTTTGAAAACTGGTTCGGCCCTGCGTCATTTAACATGGGATACCACCTCCAACAGCCGGGACAGTGTATTTTCATGAAATCCATTGCCGACATAGATCTGGACGCCGTTTTTCAGGAGCATAAGCTGGGGATTGGAAAAACGCTCCGGTACCCGGGAGGTTTCAGTCAAAGGCTCCGGGCTGGAGCTTTGCGGCGTATATTCCACAAATCCCTGGTCGGCCTCAGTCGTTTTTTCTACAAGTTCTGGCAGGGGAATGTTCCTTAATTCTGGTTCATCTTCACTGTGAAGCATCCCTTCTTTGCGCAGGATACGGTGCCAGTAGTAATAACTTTCCTCCGTGATCCCATGTTTACGTGTAAAACGGCGTTTTAAAATACCCAACTACTGTAGATTTACCGCAAATTAATT
>CAZFXM010000074.1:0-3153 GCA_964523125.1 uncultured Clostridium sp.
ACGGCTTATTCTATTCGCCCCAGCATAGCTGGGGGATTAGGTCATTTCATTTATGAGGTGATTTTTATGAAATACACCGGCAGGCACGACTCTGTTTTTAATCCGGATTTTTCTGAGACAGTCGCATATAATAACCCCCTGTTCCCCGCTTTTGTAGCCTACGAGATACTGTCTATTTATCCTGGCTATTCCTGTGTCAGCCACTGGCATCAAGATATGGAGTTTATTCTGATAAAAAAAGGAGCTATGACTTATAATGTAAATGGCAGGCTGATCGAACTGACCAAAGGCCGCGGCATCATGGTAAACAGCCGGCAGTTCCATTACGGGTTTTCCGCGGAGCATAATGAATGTGAATTTATCTGTCTTGTACTTTCTTTGGAAATACTGCGGGGAAATAGTTGGTTTTATCAGAACTGCATTGAGCCTGTCGCCGAAAATCCATCCTACCCTTGTCTGTACCTTGAACCAAATGGCTGGATGGCTTCCATTATGGAAAAACTGGAGAGGATTTATGATGCCTATGGAAAAGTTCCTGCCGAACCTTCGGCCTATTTCAAATTAATGGAAAATTATCTTGCGGTCATGGAAATACTGTATGAAAATCTTGATATTGATATTCAGAATCAGAGGCCGGAATCCCCAAATATGGCTTCCCTCAGAAACATGGTGACTTTTATAGAAGAACATTATAAGGAGCACATTACCCTGGCAGACATCGCCTTATCCGGTGCCTGCTGCAAAAGTAAGTGCTCCCTGCTCTTTAAAAAATACCTGTGCGATACCCCCATTACTTATGTCACAAAGTTCCGGTTGAAGAAAAGCCTTTCAATGCTGCTGAATTCAAACAGCAGCATTGCCGACATAGCCTACGGGCATGGGTTTGGCGGTACAAGCTATTATTGCGAGACTTTCAAAAAGTATTATGGGATGCCGCCGCTGATATACAAGAAAAAGCTGTCTGATGTTTTTGCCGATGCTGAAACATTACATTAGGTGAATTTTTGAATGAATGAGGTGGGCTGGAAGGCGGTAATAAAGTAAAAAGCAAGCAACAGAAAATAGGAACATTAAGCGTCAAAGCTGTCTCCCCTGATCGTAATATACGTAACTGTTCAGTCCCCTTACAGTTACGCCCACAATCCCATGAAAATTGCCTACGGCAATGGGGATTGCTCATTGCAATCTATATGTTTTTGCACGGATAGCGCAGTAAATGCGCTATCCTGACTGAACAGTTACTAATATACTTTTGTGGCTAATTGTGCTATCATAAACAAAACAGCTATGTGAAAATAGAAAAATCGATGGTTAAATAAGAGAGAGTATAAGAATATGGCAGAACTGAAAAAACTTCCAATCGGAATTGAATATTTTGAAAAGATAAGACAGGAAGATTTTTACTATGTGGATAAGACCAAACTAATCGAACAACTGCTTTCACAATGGGGGGAAGTAAATCTTTTCACCCGCCCGAGACGTTTTGGGAAATCCTTGAATATAAGCATGTTTCAGAGTTTTTTTGAGACAGGGAAAGAAAAAGCCCTCTTTGATGGTTTGGAAATTTCTAAAAATCAGAAATTGTGTGAAGAATATCAGGGGAAATTTCCTGTAGTATCCATCAGTCTAAAAGGAATTAATGGTGCGACGTATGAAGAGGCGCGGGGATTTCTTATCAAAACGATCAATGAAGAAGCGCGTAGGCTTTCGTTTCTTTGTAATAGTACGAAGCTCAATGAAACGGATCTGGAGTTGTTCAATCAGTTAAAGAAAAAAGAAATGACAAACGATACGCTGGTGTATAGTATCCGAGAACTGACAGAATTACTAGAAAAGCATTATGATAAGAAGGTTATCGTTCTGATCGATGAATATGACGTTCCTCTGGCGAAGGCGAATGAGAATGGCTGCTATGATGAAATGGTATTATTAATCCGCAATCTGTTTGAAAATGGATTAAAGACTAATAGCAGCCTGAAATTTGCGGTTTTGACAGGCTGTCTTCGAGTTGCAAAAGAAAGTATTTTTACCGGACTGAATAATTTTAAGACCTATTCCATCACAGACAAAAGTTTTGATGAGATGTTTGGATTTACAGATGCGGAAGTAAGAGAATTACTTCATTATTATGGACAGGACGAATATTATGAGACAGTAAAAGAATGGTATGATGGCTGTCGATTCGGAGATACAGATGTATATTGTCCGTGGGATGTGATCAATTTTTGCAGTGATCACCGGGCGGATCCAAAACTTCTGCCGAAGAATTACTGGGCAAACACAAGTGGAAACAGTGTGATCAGCCACTTTATTGACAGCATGAATGAGCCGCGGAAATTAACCAGAATGGAATTGGAGAAACTGGTGAATGGCGGGATAGTTCAGAAGGAAATTAATGAGGAACTTACCTGCAAAGAGCTGTATTCATCAATTGATAACTTGTGGAGTACGCTTTTTATGACCGGATACCTGACTCAGAGAGGAGCACCGGATGGAAACAGGTATAATCTGGTAATTCCGAATCGCGAAATTCGCAATATCATTACGAATCATGTTCTGAAAATGTTTAAGGACAACATAAAAAACGATGGGAAAATGTTGAATGGATTCTGTAATGCGTTATTGAATCGAAGAG
The DNA here is from genome assembly GCA_964523125.1 of uncultured Clostridium sp. GTDB lineage: Bacteria > Bacillota > Clostridia > Lachnospirales > Lachnospiraceae > Schaedlerella. The sequence continues at coordinate 2,636 of CAZFXM010000074.1, forward strand.
CGGATGAAGTAGAGCAGCTTTTTACAGAATACATGAAGAAAACCATCAGCATCAGAGATACTTTTGTAAGGAAACCGGCAAAAGAAAATTTCTATCACGGAATGTTACTTGGGATTCTTGGATTCAAAGAAAACTGGTCTGTAATGTCGAACCGGGAATCGGGGGATGGATTCAGTGATATTTTGATTCGGATTGAAGATGAAGATGTTGGAATTGTAATCGAAGTGAAGTATGCGGAAGATGGAAAGCTGGAAGAGGAATGTGAGAAAGCGCTTCGGCAGGTCGTTGATCTAAGATATGCAGAAGAGCTGGAACAGGAAGGAATCCATACAATTTTAAAATACGGAATTGCATGCTATAAAAAGAAGTGTAAAGTCGTGATGCGGGCGGAAGAAGAATAAGACCAGAAAATGGGGCTGTCGCACTAAAGTAGTTAGTGCGCAGCTCCTTTTCTGCGCAAAAAAGGGTTTGTCAAGAGAAGTGTGTAAGTTTTTTTAATTATTTTTTGGTGGCCGGGA